>JAJYUB010000021.1 GCA_021792795.1 Acidobacteriota bacterium
GGGGAAACAGCAGCGTCTGGTTGACCGTGTCAGCAATGAAGTTCTGGCCCATGCTTCGAACTTAAAACAGAACCTGCTGCCCACGCTATACCCTCCGTCGCAAATCTATGCCCGACACACACCTAGCGGCAAGTTTTTTTGATTTGGCCTGAAACCGCATGGACCCTGTCCCGTTTGGGATTGGGGTCCTGTTTTTTTGCGCCTAAAATAGGGTGAATAGGGTGGCCGGCGCGAGCGGGATGGTGGTGCGGCCGGGTTTATTGGGGCCGGCACTTCATCTGAACCAGCAGCATGCGCACTGGAGTTTTTGCGAGGATGCCGTGGGGCAACATGGGAGGCATGTAGACGAAGGAGCCAGCCTGGGCGGCCACCGTCTCCTGACCCAATTGGACGTTGGCCTCGCCTTCAAGGAAATAGAGGACGGCGGGCGTGGGGGCCGAGTGCGAGGAAAGTTCCTCCCCGGCAGCAAAGCCGAACAAGGTGACATTGACGTGGTCGTCCTTTTGAAGGACCTGGCTCAAGATCCCTTTTTCGGGCAATGCAAGCGCGTCTTGTAGATTCGTCAGAAACTTGTAGTCCATGAATTTTCTCCCTCTGGCCTGCCTGGTAGCGGTGGGTTGCTAGCGGAGCATGGTAGATCGAATGTTCAACGATGGGGCGGCGAAGTGGTTTTCTGCGTAAAGAGGCTTTTGGAAATGACGCCAGCCTAAGCGGTTTCACTTCACATATCAACACCGGGACAGCGTGCAAGGCGGCTTTTTATTTGCCATTGAATGCTGTTGCCTGGAAGGGGGAAGCCGGAAGATTTGCGTCGTTGTACAGATTGCAGTCCGGATTGGCGGCCCATCCATAGCGCACGGCTACCGGAACTGCAACCGAAGCGCTGGAGACCAGCACGGTCCCGCCATCGATCGTCGCCTGGGCAGGGAAGTACTTTCGATCGGCGCCTGCCACCTCAAATCCGCGAAGCGTTCCGTTCTTGCTGGTCAGGCCGCTTCCCGTGTGGTCGAACCACACGCGCAAGCCGTGGCCCTCGCTTGTCACCTGGCGAAAGATTGGACCGGAATATTCAATAGGCTCTCCATAGGCGATTGCGCGCGCCGCCAGTGCCAGCCGCGCGCCGACATCCTGCTTATCTTTGGGATGAATATTGTCCGGATCTCCAACGTCGATCGACACAGCCATGCCTGTATTCTTAAGCGCAAGCGCCTCAGTCTGCTGTTCGCGGAGTTCAGGCCACGTAGAACCTGGGTTCCAGTTGGGCAACTGCACAAATAGGAATGGAAAAGCTCCTTGCGCCCAGTGATTGCGCCAGTCCTGAATCATCGTTTTGAACAGCTCTCCATAAATGGGGACGGCTTCCGGGTCCCCATTCGATTCGCCTTGATACCAGATCACTCCTTCGATCGCGAATGGGGTCAGGGGCGCAATCATTGCGTTATATAACCCTGCCGGTTTCCATGAGTCCGGGTCCGGATGCCAGGGAAATTCCGGGACCGGCTTGCCGGCGGCCTTCGCGGCTTCAATTTCCTGCTGCTCCTTCTTCTGTTGCAACATAGTGGTCGGCAATTCATCCATCAATTTGGCGCGCCATGCAAAGACAGGCATCAGCGAGGCATTCGCGGAGAGCGCATCGAGGCTGGTCCATGCTTCGGCAACGGTCCCGCCCCAGGTGTCGTCGATAACTCCAATGGGAACGTCCTGGTGCTGCTGCAGGTCTCTCGCAAAGAAATAACCGACAGCGGAAAACTGGGCCACCGACGCCGGCGTGCAGACGCTCCAGGCGTGCCGGACCGCCGCATCCGTCAGCGGATAGTCGGACGACTTCGGCTCAATGTCCAGCAGGCGAATCCGAGGACAATTCGCGGCGGCGATTTCGGCTTTCTCGTTGTTCACTCCGCGATTCATTCCCTCCGCCATGGGAAATTCCATGTTGGACTGCCCCGAAGCGATCCAGACATCGCCGACCAGCACATCCTGCAGCGTGATCGCGTTGGCGCCGTGAATCTCCATCGAAAACGGGCCTCCGGCTTTGCCTGGCTTCAGATATACGCTCCATCGTCCCAGGTTGTCTGCGACTGCATTTTGCGTTTCTCCGCGAAATGTAACCGACACAGTTTCATTTGGAGCCGCCATTCCCCATACATGCACGGGCAGGTCCCGTTGCACCACCATGTGGTCGGCGAAAATCGAGGGCAGGCGCACCTCGGCACGAGCAAGCGGGATGGAACAGACGAGGATTGCGAGGGCCACAAGCCGCGTCGTTTTCAAGCCAGTAAAGGAAGTCAAGCGTTTCACGATGGACCTTTCTGCCGTTTGTCGCCTTAGTCCATGGGATGAGGATGCGGCACTACCGTGATGGTGATCTCAGACGGATATTCCGCCGAATGATGCACCTCATTATGCGCGACAACGCTCTTCGTCTCGTCGTAATTGTTGCCGCCGGTGTTCAAGTTTCGATCGAAGCGCGGGAAGTTGCTGCTTGACACCTCAATGCGCAGGGAATGGCCGGCGGCGATATAGTCGCTGGTCTGCATGGGCTGAAAAGTCACCTTGTAGACCTTGTCCGGCTCCATCCACGCCGGCGGTCCGTCATATCCATTGCGATAGCGCATGCGCTGGATATTTTCGTCCAGGTTGTAGGCTGGGCCGTTGGGACCGACATCGATCAGCTTCACGGTAAAGTCCGTATCTTTCGCGTCGGAGGATACATAGAGCGTCACATCGATCGGCCCGCTGACCTCCGTTCCTTCCTTGAACGGCCCGGTCGTATAGACCAGAATGTCATTGCGAGTTTCCATCGAGCGCTGGTCGTACGCGCCCGGGTGTACGGCATTCCCTTCACAGCAAACGTTGCCTCCGTGCGTGGGCACAGGGTTCATGGGATCGTAGGTGAACTGGTCGCCGAAGTCGCGCTTTGGAGGGGCCGCAGCCAAGGAACCGTCTCCGTACAGACTGTTGGCTTTGCCGGCGCTGGAAAGATAGAAGCTCATCGGCTGCGAGCCTTCCGGAGGCCAGGTGTTCGAGGTCTCCCAGCGGTTCTCTCCCATCACGTAGTAGCGGACCCTGGGCATCGTTTCCAGAACGTGATTGTCCTCTCCCTTCAGGAAGTGGTCGAACCAACCATAGGTGAGGGCGTCGACATTGATATGCGCATCGCCCATGTCGCGCTCGCCGATCACGGTATGGTCGGTGGCGCGCCAATAGCCGCAGTGGCCGGTCGGCGCAATCACCGCGTACTGCTCGTTGGCAATGTCCGGCCGCGCCGTTTTGCGCACAAAGTTATAGGCCGCCAGGTTGGGTCCAATCGACACGTCGTACCAAGACATCCACCAGAAGCCAGGCACGTCGATCTTCATGCTGTCGTTCCACAGGCCGCCTTTGTACCACGCAGGATCGTTGGGAGCGCGCTCTATCATGGCGCCACCTGTGGCGATCCCCGGCATGTGGTCCGCGAAGATTCCTTTCGGCCCGTTCACTGCTTTGATGATGTCCATCTCCGGCAGATGCCACAGCGCTTGCGACCAATCGACAGGCGGAAAATGCGGCGCAAGGTCGAAAGCTCTCGACTCTTTTATAAGTTCTGCCTGAGATGTGTCTCCCGGGAACATCGGCCGCACTGTATTCTGCACGTCATAGAGCCAGTCGATAAACAGCATCTGCACCGCGCCGCCGCGATACCAGTTTCCCTGCTCGTAATAGGGGCCCACGCGGCCCACGCCAGCGCCAAATCCCATCGGGACAAACGCCGCGTCCGCCGGGTTTCCCATGGCTGTGACCGCAAGCTGCCATTCCGCGGTGGAAGAGCATCCGATGGTGCCGACTTTGCCGTTCGACCATGGCTGCTTTGCGATCCATGAAAATTCGTCGTACCCATCGCTCAACGGCGGTCCCAGGATGTCGTAGTTTCCCTGCGAAAAAAATTGCCCGCGCTCGTTGATCTCGACATAGGCATAGCCGCGCTTCACCGCATTCAACTCCGCGCTCATGTTGCGGGGCGCGCCCAGCGCGATGCTCCAGTAGTTGAAGTTGTAAGGCGTGCGCACAAAGATGGTCCCATACTTCTTCGACTCATCTTTCGGGCGATAGATGTCGGCCGCCATCAGCTTGCCATCGCTCATAGGAACCATGACCTTGCGATCGACGATGGCCACGGATTCCAACTCTTTTTCCAGCGCGTTGTTTTTGGCGATCTGCGCTTCTTGGGAGCGGCTTCCGTCCTGGGCAAACAGGCTTGGGAGAACGCAAACGGTGGTTGCCACAAGGGCCGAGGCAAGGAATGAGCGGCCAAAGTTTTTTCGCATTTTAAAGTCTCCATACTGCGCGCTCGCGAACGAGCGCCCCAACAGCATAGTAATCTTAGGCGTCTTCCGCGGGTAGCTCAAAATTGATGAGGTTCTTGCGGAACCCATGCGTTTTCCATGCGCCGAAACTGATTCCGGCGGCCATCCAGATGACGCCTGCAACAATGGCCGTATGGCTCAGGTTCAACCACAGCAACAGGCAGATGCAGAAGCCTGCAACCGGCGGAATAAAGTGAGCGATCTTCTTTTCCGACGCGCGAAGAAAATAGTGCACGAAGGCAGCGGCGTTGACGCCCATAAATGCGATCAGCGCGCCGAAGTTCAGCATTTCAGCGCCCAATTGATAGCTCATGATGAAGGCCCCCGCCAGGGCAATCAGGCCGACAAAAATCACATTATTGCGCGGCACATGTCGTTTCGGGTCGACCTTGCCGAAGAAAGATTTCGGCAGCGCCTCGCTGCGACCCATTCCGTATAAAAGTCTTGCCGCGCCCAGTTGCGCCCCCATTCCGGAGCCGAAGTTGGCCACCAGCAAGGTGAACCCGACAATGATGAACATGGGGTGCCAGGCGCGCGCGGCGACATGGACGAAGGCCGTGTCCACGTTAGGGAAGGCTTCCGACGCCGGCCAGATGAGCTGTGCCGCGTACACCTGGAAGGCGGAAAGAATGCCAATCACCAGACAGGTCAACACCGTTGCCAGCAGTATATTTCGTCGCGGGTCCTCGACTTCTTCCGACAACGTGGAAATGCCATCGAAGCCAATGTATGTCAACACCGCAATCGATGTGCCGCCGAGGACCGCTTTGGTGTTCCAGGTAGCGGGATCGTAAAAAGGGCGCATGAAGAAGCCTGCCCCGCCATGATGGCCAAAAATATAATGCGCGGCAACCACGAAAAAAATTGCGATCACCACGCCCATCGCCACCGCTAAACCGAAGTTCACGTGGGCGGAACTCTTGACGCCTTGAACGTTCAATCCAGTAAAGACCGCCGCAAAAAAGACGGCCCACGCCCAATAGGCAACGTGCGGCGCAAAGACGTGCGCCTGCTGACTGCACCAGATAATGCAGATCATGGGATTCAGCAGATAATCCATCACCATGCCCCAGCCGGTGATGTAGCCCAGAGCGGGATTGATTTCCTGGCCGACGTAGGTGAACGCGGAGCCGGCGCTGGGATAGACGCGCGCCATGCGGCCGTAGCTGATGGCCGTGAACAGCATGGCGACCATGGCGATCAGGATGGTGGTGACCGCATACCCATGGCTTCGGTCGCTCAACACGCCGAACACAGACATGGGGGCGACGGGCTGCACCACAATCACGCCATAAAGAACCAGGTCCCATAAGGTGAGACTGCGGCGCAAACCAGCAGCGCTTCCAACCGAAGCGCTGTTTTTCTTCTCCATGATGGTCCTTGCTTAAACCGGATTTAAAAATACAGTGTTCAGAAATAAGGACATGATTCCGAGCGCAGCGAAGAATCCAGAGGGCGATCGCGGCCATTGCCGGGCAAATATTTTCCGGATACTTTACTCCGGTCGCCGCAGCGGCCTCCATTCAGAATGACTCTCCTCGATCTACGACTGCACCAACGGCAAATCAGCTTTTTTGTGTCCCTTCCACTGTAACTGCTGCTGGCCGAGTTTTACCTCTGAATCTTTGTTTCCGCTTTGGACGGCCCCTTGGCCACCTGGGCCGGTGTTGGCAGTTGCGAAGTGTCCCAGCCTCCACCCAAAGAACCCACCAGCTCCACCGCGCCCATCATCTGTTCCACTTGCAGATCGGCCAGGGTCTGTTGATCGCCCAGCAATGTCGTCTGCAACAGGACCACGTCGATATAGGGATCGAGGCCAGTTTCATAGCGGCCGATTTCCAGATTCAGGGCGTCCTGCGCGGAGGCCACGGCTTGCCTTTGCTGCTGGATTTGCTGCGACAAAATACGGACCTGGGCCAGATAATCTTCCACCTGCTGGAACGCCGTCAATACGGTCTGGCGGTAGTTGGCAAGGTCTGCATTGTAGATCGCAACATACTCGTGGAGCGTCGGGTCCAGAGCGGCATTGAAGAGGGGCACGGAAATTGTAGGCCCGACCGACCAGAAGCGACTGGGCCAGTCAAGCAAATGGGAAAACGCCGAGCTTTGCGTGCCTCCACTGGCGGAAAGAACCAGGTTGGGATAGAAAGCGGCGTAGGCCACGCCGATCTCAGCATTCGCCGCGGCCATGGTACGTTCCGCTGCCGCGATGTCTGGACGGCGCTCCAGCAATTGCGACGGTATTCCAATCGGGACCGGCGGCGGAGCGACGGTGAGGGGCCGGACGGGAATTGAGAAGCTCGATGCCTGCTTGCCCACCAGCACCGCGATCGCATGCTCATATTGCGCCCGCAGGATGCCAAGGTTGGTGGCTGCGGATTCGGCGCTCTGCAGCGTGCTTTGCGCCTCGACCACGGAAACCTTGTCGTCCACACCCGTTTCGTACAGGGCTTGCGTCAACGCCAGTGTTTTCCTGTCCGCTTCCACCGTCTCCGCATATAGACGGACCAGCGCGTCCTGGCCGTGGATTTCAAAGTAGTATTCGGCCAGCGCGACCTGCTCGCTCAGCCGCTCATTCTCGAGATCGGCTGCACTGACCTGCGCGTTGTATTCAGCCGCATGCACGGTATTCCGTATCCTGCCCCAAACATCCGGCTCCCAGGAGACGGTTGCGGGAAGCTGATACATGGTGAATAGCTTGCCTGTGTTGGCGGTTGTGGAGTTCGTCAGGTTGCCTGAGGAGAGCGAGCGGGAAAAGGACGGGGCACCCGTAGCGGTGGGGAAATATAGCGCGCGCGCTTCGCCGACCAGCGCCCGGGCTTCCATGAAATTCTGAAAGTATTGCTTGATGGTTTGATTGTCGATGTTCAACCGGTCTTCCAGCGCATTCAGTTCCGGCTCGTGGAACGCCTCCCACCAGTTGCCGCGCAGCATTGCGTCCTGCGGTTGCGCCACCGTCCACGGGCCGGCGTCTTGGTGCGGCTGCGCAGGCGACTCCTTATACACGGCGGGGGCCTGCGTGACAGGCGGGTGATACTTGGGTCCAACCGTGCAGCCGGTCACGGCGCAACTAAGGAATGCCGCCCCCCACGCGGAGAGGAACCTGAACCTGTACTGCGCAGCCCGCGATTGCGGATTTGCCGAATTCCTGTCGATACCGATTTTCCTCATAAGGAACTTCCTGCCTTGCTTCATTCTCTCGACTCGCAATCGACTTCGAGCCAAGCACGTTCTACATCCCTGTTGCTTACGACGTGGCTTCGCCCATCGGGGCGGCTAACGTATCGTGATCCCTTCTCAACATGCGTAGCCGCAAACGGTCCATGTACAGATAAATCACCGGCGTCGTGTACAGTGTCAGCGCCTGGCTGACGATCAAACCACCCACGATGGTGATCCCCAGCGGCCGGCGCAATTCCGAACCCGTGCCAGTGCCGAACGCCAGCGGCAGCGCCCCAAAGAGGGCCGCCATCGTGGTCATCAGAATGGGACGGAAGCGCAACATGCAGGCTTCAAAGATTGCGTCCGAGGTGCTCATGCCCTCGCGCTCCGCCACCAGCGCGAAGTCAATCATCATGATCGCGTTCTTCTTCACAATGCCGATCAGCAACACGATGCCGATAATCGAAATCACATTCAGATCTATTTTGAACAGCATCAGAGCCAGCATCGCCCCGACGCTGGCCGAAGGCAGCGTGGAGATGATGGTCAGCGGATGGACCAGGCTTTCATACAGAATGCCAAGCACGATATACACGGCCAGCAGCGCGGTCAGCACCAGGACCGGTTCCGTCTTCAGCGATTGCTGGTACGCCTGGACGGTGCCGGCAAAAAAACCGTGAAGGCTGGAGGGCGTGTTCAGCCGTCGTTGCATCCGGTCCACCAGCCGGGTCGCGTCGCTCAGAGACATTCCCGGCGCCATATTGAATGAGACCGTGACCGAAGGGAACAAGCCGGTGTGGTTCACTTGCAATGGCGTGCTGTCGGCCTGCGCTGTCGCAACAGCATTCAGCGGCACGACGCCATTGGCAGTTGCGGATGGATAGATGAAATTCAGTCCTTGCGGCGATTGCCAGTATTGCGGAGCTACCTCCAACACCACGTAATACTGGTTCAGTTCCGTGTAGATCAGCGAAACTTCAGACTGCCCGAACGCGCTGTACAGGCTCGAGTCCAGCGATTGCGACGTAAGACCGAGCCGCGCCGCGGTGGCACGGTCGTAGGTCACATATTCTTCCAACCCGCCATTTTGCTGGTCCGTGTTGACATCCTGAAAACCTGGGACCTTTTTCATGTTTTCCAGCAGGATGGGGCCCCACTTGGTCAAGTCCTGGACGTTGTCCGACTGCAGCGTGTATTGATACAGGGCCGCACTCAGTCGTCCTCCAATGCGCAGGTCCTGGGCCGCCTGAAGAAAGGCCGACGCCACCGGAAGGCGGTTCAACTTGGGCCGCAAGCGGTTGATGATTTGCGCGGCGCCGACCTTGCGCTCATCGAGCGGCTTGAGGGCGATGTAAATAAACCCGCCATTCCCATTGCCGACGTAGGCATTCACGTTCGCGACTGCCGGGTCCGCTTTAATGACCCCCACCAGCCGCTTGATGGAGTCGTCCATCACTGCAAAGGAGGCATCTTGCGGGCCTTGTACGCCGCCAATCAGCGCCCCTGTGTCCTGCTGCGGGAAAAAGCCTTTCGGAATTTTCACGATCAGGACAACGTTGAGCGCGATCACCAATAGAAGCACAATCAACGTTAAAAACGGATTGTCCAGCACCCAGGTCAGCGAGTGACGGTAGGTCGCCAGCATCCCATCGAAAAACTTCTCGCTGGTCCGGTACATGGCGCCATGCTTTTCCGTTTTGCGCTCTTTCAGGATGTAGGCGCACATCATGGGAGTGGTGGTCAAGGAGATGACCATGGAGATGATAATTGCGGTGGAAAGCGTGACGGCAAACTCGCGAAAGAGACGGCCGACAATCCCGCCCATCATTAAGATGGGAATAAAGACCGCGATCAGCGACATGCTGATGGTGAAAATGGTCGATCCTATCTCTCGGGAACCCTTCAACGCAGCGGCAAACGGGGTCATCCCCTGCTCCAGGTGGCGAGAAATGTTTTCCATCACGACAATGGCGTCGTCCACTACAAATCCGGTGGAGATGGTCAACGCCATCAGCGAAAGATTGTCCAGGCTGTAGCCAAACACCCACATCACCGCAAAGGCGCCAATCAACGACACCGGCACGGCGACGGTGGGGATCAGGGTCGAGTGCCAGTTGCGGAGAAACACAAAGACCACAAGGATCACCAGGAGCACGGAGATGACCAACGTCTGCTCCACATTGGTGACAGAGGCTTTGATTGTTGTCGTCCGGTCCAAGACAACGGTGGTGTCGATGCCTTGCGGAAGGATGGACTGCAAGAACGGAAGCTGACTGCGAATCAGCTCGTTGGTCGCAATAATGTTGGCGCCCGGCTGGCGGAAAATGATGATCGTGACCGAGGGAATGCCGTTCAGATACCCGGCATTGCGAATGTTCTGCGCCGAATCGGCGACCTGAGCGACATCGGACAGGCGGACCGCCTGGTTGTTGTGGTAGCCAATAATCAACGGCTTATATTGGCTCGCCTTCGAGATCTGATCGTTGTCCAGGATGTCCGCCGTCACCGCGCCGTCGGAGAGCTGCCCTCGGGGGGCATCGGAGTTCTGCAGGCCCAGGACCGACTGAACATTGCCCAGCGTCAGCCCATAACTGTTCAGTTGCGCAGGATTGACGTCCACCCGTACCGAAGGCAAAGAACCTCCACCGACGATGACCTGCCCCACTCCCTGGATCTGCGAGAGCTTCTGCATCATCACGGTAGACGCCTCGTCATACATCTTCTCTTTGTCGTATTTGTCTGAGGTCAGCCCGAGGATCATGATGGGCGCATCGGAAGGGTTGGTCAGACGGTAGGTTGGGTTCGAAGGAAGATTGGCAGGCAAATAAGTTCGCGCCGCGTTGATGGCCGCTTCCACGTCCCGCGCCGCGCCATTGATGTCCCGGCCGAGGTCAAATTGCAGCGTGATCGACGTATTTCCAAGCTGGCTGGACGAAGTCATCTCCGTGATGCCGGCAATATGGCCCAGTTGGCGTTCCAGCGGAGTTGCCACCGACGAGGCCATGATCTGAGCGCTCGCTCCTGGAAGACCGGCTTGCACGGAAATTGTGGGAAAGTCGATTTGCGGCAGCGGAGAAACAGGCAGCACAGTAAAAGCGACTGCGCCGGCAAGCGCAATGGCGATCGTCAGCAATGTGGTTGCGACCGGCCGCCGGATGAAGGGTCCGGAGATGTTCATGCCGGTCCCGCCTGGGGCTGGTTGCCGATGTTCGGCTGTTTTCCGCGGCGCGCAAAACGCTGCGCCAGGTTGTCGAAGAAAATGTAAATGACGGGCGTGGTATAGAGCGTCAACACCTGGCTCAACAACAGGCCGCCGACCATGGCGATCCCCAGCGGCCGCCGGATTTCCGATCCGTAACCCCCGCCAAAAGCCAACGGGATTCCCGCCAGCAAGGCCGCCATGGTGGTCATCATGATGGGCCGGAACCGCAGCAGGCAAGCATCGTAGATGGCGTCGGTCGCGTTCTTTCCGTGTTGGCGCTCGCCTTCCAGCGCAAAATCGACCATCATAATGCCGTTCTTCTTCACAATGCCGATGAGAAGAATGATCCCAATGATGGCAACCACGCTCAGGTCCTGCCGAAACAGGATGAGCGCCAGCAGCGCGCCCACGCCCGCCGACGGCAATGTAGAGAGGATGGTGATTGGATGGATAAAGCTTTCGTACAGCACCCCTAGCACGATGTACACGGCCACCAGCGCGGCCAGAATCAGCAGCGCTTCATTGGAAAGCGAACCCTCAAACGCGGCCGCCGTTCCCTGAAAGGCCGCTTGCACCGTGGGTGGCATATGCAGATTGTTCTGCTCTTTTTCAATGGCCGCAATGGCGCTGCCCAGGGCCGCATTCGGCGCCAGGTTGAACGAGACCGTGACGGCAGGGAATTGTCCTTGATGGTTGATCGAGAGCGCTTCAGTGCTCTTCACAAAGTGGCTGAAGGCGCTCAACGGGACCGCATTGCTCAGTGTGGCGCCGTTTACGGTGTTCGGTGAGCTTGTCCCGGAGGGGATGGCGCTGGGCGCGGTCAACGCATTTGTCGGCGGATTTAGAATGCCGGACGACGGTGTGTAGAGCACGCCCGTGGTTGTTGCGTTCGATCCGGCGGACGCCGACGCCGAGGATGCGTAGGAAGCAGCGGCCCCCACGCCGGACGCGCCCGAGGATGCGTTGGCCTGAATATAGATTTTGCCCAGTTTCTCCGGGTCTTTCTGGAACTGCGGCTGCGCCTCCAGGATCACGTGATACTGGTTCAACTGGGTGTACATGGTGTTGAACTGGCGCTGGCCAAAGTTGTCGTACAGCGTGTTGTCGATGGTTGCCGGCGTGATGCCCAGGCGCGAAGCCGTCACCCGATCGATGGCCAGGGTAACGGCGAGTCCTCCGGTCTGCCGATCGGTGGCCACGTCTTCCAGTTGCGGCAGTTGGTCCAGTTTGGCGACGAACCGGTCCGTCCATACATTCAACTCATCGACGTTGGGGTCTTCCAGCGTGTATTGATACTGGGTGCGGCTTACCCGGTCGTCCACCGTGATGTCCTGCACCGGCTGCATGTACAGCTTGATTCCTTCCACCTGCCGCAATTTCGAATTCAGCCGCCGGATCACGTCGGACGCGCTGAGATTGCGGTCGGAGAGCGGTCTCAGGTTGATCGACATTCGCCCGCTGTTCAGGGTCGTATTCGTTCCGTCCGCGCCGATAAAGGACGAGAGGCTTTGCACCGCCGGGTCCCGCAGCACGACCTTCGCCACTTCCCGCTGTTTCTTGGCCATCGCGGAAAAGGAAATGCTCTGAGGCGCTTGCGAAATGCCCTGGATCACTCCGGTGTCCTGCACCGGGAAAAATCCCTTGGGAATGACGATGTAGAGAAATACGGTCAGCACCAGCGTTGCCACCGCCACCAGCAGCGTGGCTGTCTGATATTCCAGGACCACTTTGAGGGTGCGCCCATAAAACGCGATCATGCGCTGAAACACGCGCTCCGAAGCCAGATAGAAGCGGCCCTGCTGCGATTCGGAAGTATGCCGCAGAATGCGCGAGCACATCATGGGCGTCAGGGTGAGGGAGACCGCGGCGGAGATGATGATGGTGACGGCCAGGGTGACGGCGAATTCGCGAAACAGCCGGCCGACGATTCCCCCCATAAACAGCAGCGGGATCAGCACGGCAATCAGCGACACGGTCAACGAAAGGATGGTGAAGCCGATTTGTTCCGCGCCTTCCAGCGCCGCCTGCATGGGTGAGTGGCCTTCTTCCAGAAAGCGGGAAATGTTTTCAATCATCACGATGGCATCGTCCACCACAAATCCGGTCGAGATGGTCAATGCCATCAGCGAGAGATTGTCCAGGCTATAGCCCAGCGCGTACATCGCGGCAAAGGTCCCGACAATCGACAGAGGCACGGCCACGCTGGGGATGATCGTCGCCGACAAATTGCGGAGAAATAAAAAGATGACCATCACCACCAGGACAACGGTCAGCATCAGTTCGAATTCCACATCGGACACGGACGCCTTGATGCCAGTCGTCAGATCGGTCAGCGTGGTCACGTCGATTCCGGCCGGAAGGGTCGCCTTGAGTTGCGGCATCAGCTTCGCAATGCTTTTCACCACGCTGATGGTGTTCGCTCCCGGCTGGCGCTGGATATTGACAATCACCGCAGGCGTGTCGTTCATCCAGGCCGCTTGCTTCGAGTTCTCGACCCCGTCGATGACGTTCGCAACATTGCTCAACAGCACCGGCGCATTGTTCCGGTAGGCCACCACAATATCCCGATAGTCTCCGCTGGCGATCAACTGGTCGTTGGCATCAATCTGATAGTCCTTCCTGGGTCCGTCGAAGTTGCCTTTGGCAACATTGACGCTGGCCTCGGTCAGGGCCGTGCGCAGGGCTTCCATATCGATGCCATAGGATTCCAATTGCGCCGGATTCGCCTGAATGCGCACTGCCGGCTTTTGACCGCCGCCGATGCTGACCAGACCGACGCCGCTCAATTGCGAAATTTTCGGGACCAGGCGCGTGTCCACCAGGTCTTCTACCTGCGACAACGGCATCTTGTTCGAGGACACCGCCAGGGTAAGGATGGGAGCGTCCGCGGGGTTCGTCTTGTTGTAGATGGGCGGCGCGGGCAGGTCGGAAGGCAAGTAGCTCTGCGCCGCGTTGATGGCGGACTGCACCTCCTCTTCGGCGACATCCATCTCCAGGGTCAGGTTGAATTGCAGGACAATCACAGAAGTCGCGCCGGAACTGGTGGATGTCATCTGGCTGAGGCCCTGCATCTCGCCGAACTGCCGCTCCAGCGGCGCGGTCACCGTGGTCGCCATCACGTCCGGGCTGGCGCCGGGATAAAACGTCACCACCTGAATCGTCGGATAGTCCACTTCCGGCAGGGCGGAGACCGGAAGCTGAGTGTAGGCGACAATGCCCACCAGCATGATGGCCGCCATCAGCAGCGACGTCGCTACCGGCCGCAAGATAAAGGGACGAGACGGGTTCACGGAGCGTTTGTCCCGCTATGGTTGGCCGGAACCGGCGTCTTTGACAGCACGACCGTGGAGTTGTTCTGTAGCCTCTGGAAGCTGCTGTTCGCGATGACATCTCCAGGGTTGACCCCCTCGACCGCCGTCATTCCGGAGTCTGAGACTCCAGGCTTAATGTCCTGCAAATGCGCCGTGCCGTTGCGGACCACGTAAACAAAGGAAACGTCGCCATTCTGCTGGATCGTGGAACTCGGAACCAGCGTCACCCCGCGCAGGGTGCTCACCAGCAGCTTTGTGTTGACGAACAGGTTGGGAAACAACGCGTCGTCTTTATTCGCGAACAGCGCCCGCAGCTTCACGGTCCCCGTGGTCGTGTCGATTTGGTTGTCGAGGGTCTGCAATTTCCCGGTGGCAATTTTCTTCTCGTCTCCGCGGTCGTACGCGATGACGGGAAGCGCCTTTCCATGACGCATCTGCGCCATCACCTGGCCAACGCTGTCTTCCGCAAGGGTAAAGACCACCGTAATCGGGTCGATCTGCGTGATGACCACCAGTGGCGTCGTGCTGTTCGCCTGCACCACGTTGCCCGGATCGACCAGCCGCAAACCTACGCGGCCCGAGATCGGCGCCGTCAAATGGCAGAAGGCAACCTGAACCTGGTCAAACTGTACGGCGCCCTGGTCGGACCTCACTGTGCCTTCGCTTTGGAGTACGAGCTTTTCCTGGTCTTCCAGGATTTGCCGGGCAATGGCGTTGCGCGCCCACGCCGCTTGATATCGTTCCAGGTCCATCTTTGCCTGCGACAGCAGGTTGGTGTCGCGCTCCAACGCTCCCTGGGCCTGCAGCAGTTGCGCCTGATACGGGCGCGCATCGATGTCGATCAGCGGATCGCCGCGGCGCACCATCTGGCCTTCGCGGTAGTGGACTACAGAGACCAGTCCCGTGACTTCGCTGGTAATCGCGTCGGTGTAGACCGGCGTCACCGTCCCAATGGCATTCAGGTAGACCCCGATGTCCCCCTTCCTGGCGGTCGCGGTCGTTACCGGAACGGGCCCGGTCATCGCCGCTCTCCCAGCGGGCGCTGTAGCGGCTGCCTGGTGGCGCAGAATCACCCAGAAAAGAACGCCGAACAGCAGCAAAATCAAGACCCAGATCAGGATGCGAAGGGTATGGGGGCGGTGCGGTTCGGATCCAGGCGGGGGCAGTTGGCGGTCCGGCCCAACGTGCGAAGCAGGAGCTTCTTGTGCCAATTCGTCCTTTTCCATTGAAACAACTTTCGCTTTCAAGCTTGTTTTTCATGCCGCTGCGACGACTTCGCAGCCAACCCTAGTGTACGAGACAGTTTTTCGGCGATGAATCATAGACGGGATTCCTGCCCAATAAGATTCAGACTGGGCACTCGGGGCCGAAAAATAACGCCGGCAAAAATTCGCGCCGGCAAACAGAACCCATCCAGGCGCGTTGAAGATGGCTGCAGGATAGGGAAACTCCTCAGCGGCTCGCTATACTAGAGGCTCAGTCGGCGATTGCCTATGGCCACGCATTTGGATGAAATTCTAGCAGTCACACGGCGCGATGTTGGACTGCGCAAACAGTCCGCAAGCCTTGCTGCCCTGGAAAAGCGCGCCGCCGCGCACGCTCCACGAGGGTTTGCCGAGGCATTGCGTCGTGGCGCGACCGAGCAACCGGCGATCATCGCGGAACTGAAAAAGGCATCGCCGTCCCGGGGACTGATCCGGGCGGATTTTCATGTGGCAGCTCTTGCCGCCAGCCTTGCAAATGCCGGAGCCGCCGCGCTCTCGGTCTTGACGGAAGAACATTTTTTTCAAGGCAGCCTTGCGAATCTGGAACAAGCGTCGCAGTCGGTCACGATTCCTTGCCTGCGCAAAGACTTTATCGTGGAGGAATTTCAGATTCTGGAGGCACGCGCCTTCGCTGCCGACGCAATTCTGCTGATAGCCGCCGCACTCGACGACTCCGCGCTGCAACGGCTGACGAACGCCGCCCACGCGCAGCAATTGGATGTGCTGTGCGAAGTTCACAATGCCGAGGAACTGGCGCGTGTCCTCGATCTGGGCTGCGATGCCATCGGCGTGAATAACCGCAACCTGCATACGTTTCAAGTGCGCCTGGAAACGTCTCTCGAACTGGCCTCCAGTCTGCCGCTGGGCATTGTCCGCGTCGCGGAAAGCGGGATTTACGCAGCGTCCGATATCGCGCGTCTTCGGGCCGCTGGATTCAACGCATTTTTGGTGGGCGAATCGTTGATGAGGCAACCCGATTCAGCGCAGGCTTTGATGGATTTACTGGCTCAATCCGCCGCGCACACTGAGGTTCCCGCTTGACGCGGCCGCCATGTGGATAAAAATCTGCGGGACCACATCGCTGGAAGATGCAAAGGTCGCGGTCGACGCCGGGGCGGATGCCGTTGGATTCGTGTTTGCCGCCAGCCCGCGCCGTGTCACACCGGAGATTGTCCGCGAAATTATCCACGCGCTTCCTTCCAGCGTCGAGAAGATTGGGGTCTTCGTCGACGCTTCCGCCGATGACATTGTCGCCACCGTTGAGGCCGCTGGATTGACGGGAGTGCAACTCCACCGCGAATATCCCGACTCCGACGGCTCAAATATGCGCCAGCGGCTGAGGAAGTCGACCGAATCTTTGCGCGTCGTGCGCGTGGCGTCCTACGATGGAGACTTTGCCGGCTTCGCGCGCCGGTTGCAATCGCTCGCTGCGCTGCCAGTCGCCGATGGCGATCCAACTGTCGTGCTCGTCGACACGCGCGTGGGCGACAAGGTTGGCGGGACGGGCATTGCGTTCGATTGGGACGCGGCACAAAATGCTTTCCATCAACATGCCGCAAATCTTCGTTTGATTGCCGCCGGCGGCTTGCAGCCGGAAACCGTCCGCCAGGCCATCAAAACCATGCAGCCATGGGGAGTGGACGTTTGCAGTGGAGTTGAAAGTGTTCCGGGCCGAAAAGATCGCCGGCGGGTGACGGAATTTATCCGTTCCGCACGAGCAGCAGCCGTCGAATTTGCAGAAGCGACACAACGATAGAAGGATCGAATGGCAGAAAAAAGTCGGACCCAGCTTGAAATGCCCCCGGTTGCAAGGGCGCCCGGACGCTTCGACGCCTATGGCGGCCGTTATGTGCCGGAAACATTGATGGCCGCCTTGCAGGAACTAGAGGCTGCCTACGCCGAAGCGCAGCGCGACCCCGCATTTTCAAGCGAGCTTGCCTATCTGCTGCATCGCTATGCGGGCCGGCCAACGCCGCTCTACTACGCGTCTCGACTCACAGAATCCCTGGGCGGCGCAAAAATTTACTTGAAGCGCGAAGACCTGCTGCACACCGGCGCGCACAAGATCAACAATTGCCTGGGTCAGGGATTGCTTGCCCGTCGCATGGGCAAGCGTCGCATCATTGCGGAAACCGGCGCCGGCCAGCATGGCGTGGCCACGGCAACCGTGTGCGCCCTCTTCGGCATGGAATGCATCGTCTACATGGGGCAGGAGGACATGCGGCGGCAGGAGCTGAACGTCTACCGCATGCGGCTGCTCGGGGCAGAGGTGCGCAGTGTCAGCGCCGGTTCCGCGACCCTGAAAGACGCCATCAATGAGGCGATGCGCGATTGGGTGGTGAATGTACGCACCACGCATTATCTTCTCGGCAGCGTACTGGGCGCGCATCCCTATCCCACCATGGTGCGCGATTTTCAACGAGTCATCGGCATCGAAGCGCGTCAGCAAATCCTCGAAGCGGAAGGCCGCTTGCCGAATGCTGTGCTGGCCTGCGTAGGCGGCGGCTCCAATGCCATCGGCGCGTTCTATGAATTTATCCCCGATAAAAATGTGCGATTGATCGGTGTAGAAGCCGGCGGTCGCGGCCCCGGGCTCGGCGAACATGCAGCGCGGTTTCAAGGCGGCTCGCCCGGCGTGCTGCAGGGCACCTACTCCTACGTACTGCAGGATGACGCGGGTCAAATTTCCAACACGCATTCCGTTTCCGCCGGTCTTGATTACGCTTCCATCGGCCCGGAACACGCCGCGTTGCACGATTCAGGTCGCGCCGAATACGTCTCCGCCTCCGATGAAGCAGCCTTGCAGGCCACTGTTCGGCTGGCCCGCACGGAGGGAATTCTGCCCGCGCTGGAAAGTGCGCACGCCGTCGCGGAGGCCATCCGTATCGCGCCTGCCATGGACCGCAACGATATTTTGCTGATCAACGTTTCCGGTCGCGGCGACAAGGACATGGGCATCCTGGCGCGCGAGCTGAACTTGCAGGGAGCGTAATCGATGGCCATTCATTTTCACAATCATCCCGGCCTGGTGGTGTATTTGACCATCGGCGATCCTGACCTTGCCACCAGCAAACGAATTGCGCTTGCGGCCATCGATGCCGGCGCCGATGTTCTGGAACTGGGTGTCCCTTTCAGCGATCCGCTCGCCGACGGTCCCGTCATTCAGCGCGCCAGCGAACGCGCCGTACAAAATGGGACCCGTCTGGAAGATGTTCTTGCCCTGGCGAGCGCCCTGCGAAAAGAGCGCCCGTCCGTCGGCCTGGTCATCTTTTCCTATCTCAATCCCATTCTCCAGCTCGGCCTTGAGCGATTTGCGGCTGCCGCAGAAAATGTCGGCGTTGACGCCGTTCTGGCGACCGACTTGATTGCGGAAGAGTCGGAGGAATATCGCGCCGTCCTACGGAAACATCGTCTACAGCCGATTTTTCTTGCCGCTCCCACCAGCTCCGACCATCGCCTGGCCCGCATTGCAGAGGTTTCCGAAGGATTTATCTACGCCATTTCCCGCGTCGGAATTACCGGAACGCAGCAGCAAGTGGCCAGCGATGCCCGCGAGTTGGTCACACGATTGCGCCGCTATACCAAATTGCCGATCGCGCTGGGCTTTGGAATTTCGAACGCCGCGCACGTCGCTGTCGTCGCGGAGTACGCCGATGCCGCCGTGGTTGGCAGCGCGATTGTGGCCCTTATCGAACAGTCCAGCGTCGAGGAAGCGCCCGCGGAGGTCGGAAAATTTATCGCCGCGCTGCGTACTCCTGTTGCCCGCGAGACTGCAGTCCCCTGAAAAATTCTTCGCAGTCGATTAGGATGAACATCATTATCTTTTTTTCAGGCAGGCAACCTCACCGAGCATTCGCAAGCCACGCTGTGAACCTGTCTTGAGGGTGGTCCATGGACATTGCAGAATGGCGTCGGAAGATCGATGAGCTCGACCGCCAGATCGTGAAATTGATCAGCGAACGTGCCATGGCGGCGCAGGCGATCGGTCGTCTGAAACGCGCAACCGAATTGCCGATTTATGAGCCGACACGGGAAATGACGATTTTCGAGAACGTGCGCAAAAACAATCCAGGTCCTTTGCCCGATATGGAGCTGACTCACATCTACGAGCGCATTATCGATGTGATGCGGACCCTGCAAAAAGATGAATTGGCAGCGGCGCAGGCCGACGATCCGCTGAAAGACAGCAAAGTGGAAAACCCGACGAAACGAGACCTGAAATGATTGTCGCTATGTTGCATGACGCCACCGAGGAAGAGATCCAGCACGTGCTGGCGCGGATGGTCGAGATTGGTTTCAACGTCCATCGCACCACCGGCACCCAGCAAACCGTTTTGGCGGGCGTGGGGCAGCCGGCCAGCTTCGATGTGCAGGATTTTCAGGTGATGGCTGGGGTCGCCGAAGCGCACCGCATCACCTCGCCGTACAAACTCGCGGGCCGGGGGTTTCGACCGTCCGGCACTGTCATTCGCTTCCCCAACGGAGTCACTGTTGGCGGCGACGAGGTCATGGTCATGGCCGGTCCATGCTCGGTCGAATCGCGGGAGCAGATGTTCGCGATCGCGCGGCAGGTTGGCGGCGCGGGCGCAAAATTTCTGCGCGGCGGGGCGTTCAAACCGCGCAGCTCGCCCTATTCCTTTCAAGGCATGGGTCTCGATGGCCTCCGTCTCCTGCGCGAGGTTGGCGATGCCACCGGCCTGCTGATCGTCAGCGAGGTCATGGAAATTTCTCAGATTGAATTGATGCTGCCTTACGTCGATTGCCTGCAAGTCGGCGCGCGCAACATGCAGAACTTCAACCTGCTGCGCGAGCTTGGCCTGATCCGCAAACCTGTGTTGTTGAAGCGCGGCATCGCGGCCACCATTGAAGAACTGCTGCTCTCCGCCGAATACATTTTGTCGGGCGGAAATTACGACGTGATGCTGTGCGAGCGCGGCATTCGCACCTTTGAGACCTATACGCGCAACACCATGGACATTTCCGCTGTCCCAGTCTTGAAGCACCTGTCTCATCTGCCGGTGCTGGGCGATCCGTCGCACGGCACCGGTCGACGCGATATGGTCGCGGCCATGGCGCGCGCTTCGGTCGCCGCCGGTTGCGATGGTCTTCTGATTGAAGTCCATCCCAACCCCGACAAGGCAGTTTCCGACGGCGCGCAATCGCTGTTCCCGCAGCAGTTTGAAAAATTGATGGACGAGTTGCGCATTATCGCCACTGCGGTCGGACGCAACATCGGCCCGCGCGCCCGCGAAGCTGCGCTGCACGCCAAAGTGTAGACAGACCGTGCCAGAATCCATCCAGAGCATCGCAATCCTTGGCACCGGCCTCATCGGTTCTTCCGTGGGGCTGGCGCTGCGCGCTAACGGATTCGCCGGCGGCATCGTTGGTTGGGACCGCGCTCCAGAGGAAGCCGAAATTGCCCGTGAAAAAGGCGCGATCGATTCCGTCGCCGCCGATCCGCTGGCCGCCGCCCGCGCAAGCGATACCATTCTGCTGGCCACTCCCGTCTTTGGCATTCTGGAATGGATCGAGCGGCTGGCGCCCGTCCTTCACCCGCACCAATTGGTGACGGATGTCGGCAGCACCAAGCGCAAAATCTGCGCGCTTGCGGCGGAGGATTTTTCTTCTCCCGGCGCTGCGTACTTTCTTCCCGGCCATCCGATGGCGGGCAAGGAAGTCTTCGGCGCGGCCAACGCCGACGCGAATTTATTCCAGGGCGCGGTCTGGCTCTTTACCTCGCCGGAGCCGAACCCAGACGAGGCGAAGAATCCGACCCTCGGCCGGCAACGCGCCGACAAATGGCGTCATTGGGTGGCGCGCATGGGTTGTCGCATGTTGGACCTCGATCCCGTTCGCCACGATGAAATCTGCGCCTGGGCCAGCCATCTGCCGCAGATGCTGGGGACGGCGCTGGCCGCGCTGCTTGAAGATACTTTCCCCGAAGATGGCAAGGAAAAGGGAAATCTCGATAGCGCTTCCGCGCAACTGCGCGCCATCGGCGGCCGCGCAATGCACGAGATGACGCGCCTCGGCGCAAGCCCCTATTCCATGTGGCGGGACATTGCCCAGACCAACGACGAGGCCATCGCCGCCGCGCTGCTGGCGCTGGAACAGCGCCTCGCCGCAATCCGCGAAAACATCAAGCAGCCCGAGCTCCGCGACGAATTCCTCCGCGCCAACCAATTCCGCTCAAGATTTTAAGCGACACCGTTAAAGAAGGTGCATGGGGACATTGACCTGCTCCATTTATGGACTAATGAATCTCACATTCTTACCGATAAACGTGTATGGTTGTAGACGTTGTCAAGAGTCGAGTTGTCGCAATAGCGGGAGCGGGGATATGACTGAAGCTGAAATCACTGAGGTTTTCCAGTTTCTACAATTGGAGACAGAAGAAAAGCGAAGGTCAATGCGCTTCGATTCGCTCGCAAATCAACGGAGCATACCTATTCAAGTGATCACTACCGATAGCACCTTCCCTCAAGTGACTTGCGAGGAGAGTCGCGAACGTGCCGAGTTTGAATGAGATCCTCAAAGAGACGATGGCAGTCGGCAGCGGGCACGACATTGTTCGACGGAAATATATTGCTGAACTGAGCAAGATAACCGGGCGCAACGTCATCGTCTACTACTCTGGTTGGCTACAAAAACCGCCAGTACCTGAATTGCAGCCCCTTCTACAAGTCAACGACAACGACAAAAATGGGTTTATGGCAACGATCCATCAGCTGGATCGGAACCTCGGTCTTGATCTTATTCTTCACACCCCGGGCGGCGATGCAGCCGCAACAGAGTCCGTGGTCCACTATTTACGTCAGATGTTCGGAACAAATATTCGAGCGTTTGTACCACAACTTGCGATGTCTGCTGGCACGATGATCGCACTTTCCTGCAACGAAATAATTATGGGTAAGCATTCAAATCTTGGCCCAATCGATCCTCAAATCGGGACAGTTCCGGCTCACGGTATTATCGAAGAATTTAAGCGGGCACAAAGCGAAATCAGTTCAGCCCGAAATCCTCAAGAGCAAATGGCCAGAGTTGCATCGTGGCAGCCTATCATTGCTAAATACACGCCCGCCCTGATTGGGGAATGTGAAAATGCAATCAATTGGTCCTCAAATATGGTTAGGGAGTGGCTCACGACTGGAATGTTTGAAGGAGACCCGAGAGCAAACGAGATCGCTCGGAAGATTGTGGCGGAGCTTAGCAGTCACGAGCAAACAAAAACACACGCCAGGCACATTCACTTCGACCAGCTGAGGGCCTCGGGAGTTAAAGTAACGCCTCTTGAAGACAGCCAGGATTTACAGGACGCGGTATTGACGATCCATCACGCCTGTATCAACACGCTGATGCAGACCCCTGCTGTAAAAATTATTGAAAACCAAAACTCCGTCTCATTCATTGTGCAAGCGATGATTATGCAGCAGGCAGCGGCCATGCCAGGTCCAACCCGGACGCCCCCCCAATAGCCACCGGCGGATGGCCTAGTTCTCAGGGAACTGCGAAAAGTGAGCCTCGATCCATCAGGCCTTCACGCCGGTGGTGAAGACCCGGCCTCTACGTTATGTCCCTGGGCTCCTCCTTGGTCACGTTCCACCCGAAAAATGATGTCTGAGGTCGATTCGCGTTGCCCACCAGCCCCCCCCCAACTCGCCGATTGCATAATTCACGGCGCTTCGCGTACAACGGCAACATGGATGTTTTGACCGCAGCCGAAATGCGCCAGTGCGATGAACGCACCGTTGAGCAGGGCCACGCGTCCTGGCAAGCTCTGATGGAGAATGCAGGTTCCCGGGTCGCCGAGTTTGTCGCGCAGCAGTTTCCCGCGGCGCAGCACATCCTGGTGCTCTGCGGAAAAGGCAATAATGGCGGCGATGGCCTAGTGGCTGCGCGGAATCTGGAGGCGGGCGGCAAGCAGGCGCGCCTCATCCTGCTGTCGCCGTTTGAACAATTGAGCGACGACGCTCGCGCAATGTTTGAGAAGCTGCCACAGGCGCTAAAAAAATCCAGCATGCTGCTGGCGACCGAAGAAGATCTGCGCCGCGTTCCCTTCGAGGACTGTTTCAGCGAGACGGAATTATTTCTCGACGCGGTCCTGGGCACCGGTTTTCATCCGCCATTGCGCGGCGTGGCCACGGCGCTGAAAAGCAAGCTTGCCGATCATCCTGCTCCCGTGGTTTCCGTCGATCTTCCCACGGGGTGGGATGCCGACTCCACCGCCATGTTCGCGCCGGATGCCTTCCGCTCCGATGCAGTTGTCACCTTTACCGCGCCCAAGCTGGCGCACGTCTTTGGCGCATTGACGCGCGGCCCAGTGGCGGTTGCGCAGATCGGCTCGCCTGCGGAACTCGCCGTGTCGCGTGCCGGCCTGCGCTGGACCGGCGCGTCCAAAGCGATCATCGAGCAGCCGCGGGCGCTCGATGCCAACAAGGGCCGCTTCGGCCACGTGCTGGTGGTCGGCGGATCGCTCGGCAAAGCAGGCGCGGCGGCGATGGCATCGCTGGCTGCGATGCGGGCGGGGGCGGGCCTCACCACTGCGGCCATTCCTCGCAGCGTTGCCGGCATTGTCGCCGGCTTCGCTCCCGAGATGATGACGTTGTTGCTGGAAGAATCTCCCAGCGGAAACATTTCGCTCAACAATCTCGACACCACGAGAATGGACAAGATGCTGCGCGGCATCACTACGCTTGCCATCGGACCCGGCCTTGGCCGCGAACCGGAGACGGCGGAATTCATCCGCGAACTAGTGCTTCGGACCGAGTTGCCCACCGTGCTCGACGCCGATGGCCTGAATGCGTTTGAAGGCCGCGCCGAATTGCTGGACGGATCGAAGCGTCCGCTGGTGCTGACGCCGCATCCGGGAGAAATGGCGCGGTTGCTGGGCTCGACCATCGCCGATGTTGAGCGCGATCGGGTGACGACGGCACGCAACTTTGCCACAGAACATCATGTGACCCTGGTGCTGAAAGGCTGGCGCACGCTGGTCGCGCATCCGGACGGCAGCATCGCGGCGAATACCAGCGGCAATCCTGCGATGGCCAAGGGCGGCAGCGGCGACATTCTTACCGGCATGGCGGCGGCGCTGGTCGCGCAATTTCCAAACCGCATCCAACAAGCCGTGGAGTGCGCAGTGTGGTTGCATGGCGCGGCGGCGGACCTGTTCGCGCGCGAACACGACGAGCACACGATGCTGGCGACGGAGATGTTGCAGCATCTTTCGCGGGCCATGCAAACGCCTGTGGAGCGCGACAACTTTACCTGGCTGCGTGAGGGAAATCGGTGAGCGAAGCGATACCCATGGACGACAAAGTTCGCGTCTTCACCACTCACTCGGCGGAGGAGACCATCGAAGCGGGCCGCGAGCTGGCGAAGTTCCTCGATCCTCCAAAAGTGGTGCTGTTGCGCGGAGATTTAGGCGCGGGCAAAACCACGCTGGTGAAGGGAATTGCCGCCGCCCTGGGCGCGGCGGAGCCGGACGAAGTCACTAGCCCGACCTTTACTTTGATCCATGAATATGCGGGTCGCAGCGTGGAGCACGCGAAGCTGGGCGAGACCATTCTGCTGTACCACCTGGACCTGTATCGAATCGAAAATCAGCGCCAGTTGGATACGCTTGGCATGGAAGAACTGATGACGCCACAGAGCGTGCTGCTGATTGAGTGGGGAGAAAAATTCCCCTCCGTCGTCGAACGCAGCGACGGAGAGATTGTCATTGAAACACTGCACGGGGACGAACGAAGAATCGCGCTGGCGCTACATCCCCCGAAAACTTCCGGCTAGACCGGATTTACAGATTCCGTAGTTTGAAGGAGAGTTGGTCACTCTGAGCGTAGCGAAAAATCCAGAGTGTGACAGCAGCGTGGACGAGGCAGATATTCTCTGGATTCTTCGCTGCGCTCAGAATGACTCCCGTTCAGATTCGACTACACCAACTGTAAATCTGCTTTAAAATCCCATAATGTTGTAGCCGCTGTCGACGTGGACCACCTCGCCGGTGATGCCGGAAGCGAGGTCCGAGGCCAGAAATACGGCCGCCCCGCCGACTTCCGCCTGCTCCGTATTGCGATGCAGCGGAGAACGGTCGGCGTGCAGCTTCAGCAAATCTCCCAAGCCGCCGATGCCGCGCGCCGCAAGCGTTTTAATGGGCCCGGCGGAGATGGCATTGACGCGAATGTTCTGTTTGCCCAGGTCGGAGGCCAGATACCGCACTGTGGCTTCCAGCGCCGCCTTGGCCACGCCCATCACGTTGTAGTGCGGCACCACTTTCTCCGCGCCATAGTAGGTCATGGTCAGGATGCTGCCGCCGTCCGTCATCAGCGGCGCGGCGGCGCGCGACAAGGCAATCAAAGAGTAGACGCTGACATCGTGCGCGATGCGAAAGCCTTCGCGGGTCGTCTGCACGAAGTCGTTCCTCAGTTCTTCCGCAGGCGCATAGGCGACGGAATGCACCAGAACGTGCAGCTTGCCATGGCGCTGCTTCAGATCGGCAAAGACGCTGGCAATTTCGGCATCGTTGGACACGTCGCACTGGACGGCCTCGGCGCCGGGCAGGTCGGCCAGCAGGCCCTCCGCTTCCTGTTTCATGCGGTCATTTTGATAGCTGATGATGAGCTTGCAGCCGGACTCGTGCAGCTTTTGCGCAATGGCCCACGCGATGGAGCGTTTGTTCGCGAGACCGAAAACCACCGCGATGCGACCGTTCAGTTGCAACATGCTTCCTCCGTGATTGCTTGTTAGGTCGCCGAGGCGACTGCCTTACGCAGAATACCAGCCAGAACGCTAGCCGCCGAGATCGATCAGCTCGACCTTCTCAATGGGCTGGCCCAGAAACCGGCTTCCCAGGGTGCGAAACTTGTCGACGGAATCTGTCGCGAAAAAGTGGCAGACAGCAACATTTGCGTCGCCTGGGCGAGAGTGATTCGTAGCCAAGGACTTCAAACTCTCCAATTGCGCGCGGACCCGTTGCGCCGTGCTCTCCGCCGAATCCAGAATTGTGACGTCCTCCGGCAAGGCTTCGCGCAGCAGGCCGCGCAGCAAGGGATAATGCGTGCAGCCCAGCAGCACCGTGTCGAACGCCAGTCCAGCGGCCTTCGATTCCGTCTGCGCTTGTTGCAAATAGATGCGCAGCACCTCACGCGTTACGGGCTGGTCGGTCCATCCTTCTTCAATCAGCGGCACCAGCAGCGGGCAGGCTTTTTCAATACTCCGCAGACCATGCGCGGCACAGGCGCGCGCGTAGGCATGGCTGTCGACGGTGGCCTGGGTGGCCAGCACCAGCACGTCGCGGGTTGCGCTGGCGGCGGCCGCGCTGCCGGCGCCCGTCTCGATCACTCCAAGCACAGGGACATGCGCTGCCGACTTAATTGCATCGAGCGCCAACGCACTGGCGGTGTTGCACGCAATCACCAAATAATCCGCGCCATAGGATTCCAGCAGTTGCGCGCTCTCCACCGCGTAGCGGGCCACCGTTGCCTGCGACTTCGAGCCGTATGGCAGTCGCGCGGTATCGCCAAGATAGAAGAATTCCGCCGAGGGAATTTGCGGCAGCAGGGCGCGCAGCACCGTCAGGCCGCCAAATCCAGAATCGAACACGCCAATGCGAACCTTGCCTGGAGTCGTCATGGTTGGCCCTCCGCGGGTGTTTTCTCGGACGAGTCCGTGCCCGGCGGAGCGGCTGCGTCGGAAGCCACGCCCCTCGGAACGTCGTTCGCGGTGAGATACGTTCGGCCCAGGTCGGCGTGGCCGGCGAGCGTTTCTCTCGCATGTCCATCGACCAGAAATCTTACCTGCGCAATCTGCGGAAAATTCGCATGCAGCGTTCCCAGGATGGAAAGCAAGGTCAGGTTCTCCACCAGAATGCCCGAAGGATGATGGTCGACAAAACTTCCATCCAGGTTGATCACGGCCATCTGTTGCGGATGCGCTGCATTTGACTCCGGAACCGGCAACAGAAAAACATCGCCGACAGCGGAGACGGGCGCGAGCGGATGGGGAGAATCGGGCCCGGCATATTCAGCGAAGAGGTCGTTCAGCAAAGTCCGCGCGCGCGTGGTGGTTTCGTCCGGCAACGCAAACTGCCGCTCGACGGGCGCCAGCGAGCCGTCCTCGTCATTTGCGATCAGGAGGGTTACTTGCACCGGCGCAGCTTCCACTGGAACGGGCATGGGCGCGGAATCTGGAACGGCCGCAAGCTGGTCCTGCGCGCGGGCGCGCAGGCGGATCAAATAGGCAGCCATCAGGACAGAGGCGACCAGCAGCACCCACAAAACGATTTTCTGATAACGCGGAATCAAGGCTGCTGCCTCCAATCGCTGCGCCATGCGGTCAACGCGGCATCCAGGGCGTCGACAATCTTCTGTTGGTAGCCGGGGTTGCTCAACGGCGTATTCGCGTCCAGCGGAGCAACCTCGATGGCCACCGCGGGGCAGGCCATACTGTCCAGCGGCATCAGAGAAGTTCTCGCGACCAGCGCTGGGATGTGTTGTTGCGTCAGGGCCGCGTCCACGTCCGACTCCAGTCGCAAACTTGACGTTTCATAGGAGGCCTGGGCTGTTTGCCAGGGCAAAAATGCGCGCCGGGGATCGGCTTCCTTCACCGCTGGCAGGGAAGAAGTAAACAGGTGCATGCCGTTTCCCGTGGATGTTGCGTGCAGCACGATGCAGGCGGATGCATGGGAACGATTGGCAATTGTGGCGCGCGCGGTGCTGTCGAGCGCGACATCGGAATCGCGCGTGAAGATGGACCGAATGCCGCGCGAGCCCAATGCCGCGCGCAATTGGTTTGCAAGCGCAAGCGTATATGTTTTTTCCGGAGTTGCCGGATCCAGCATCGCGCCCGTGTCCGCGCCACCGTGGGCCGGATCCAGCAACACGACAAATCGCAACTCCGTCGGTCGCGGTTGTGCCGCAACTGGAATTCCCGATACAGTCGTATTGGATTGCGGACCAGGAGACGGCGGCTGAGAGGTCGCGGAAGGCAGGGCGGCGGCAGGCCGGGTTGGCGACTGCTGCGCGTGGGCGACAGAGAAAAAACACAGGCAGAACATTCCAGCCATCGGCAAACCGGATCGCCGTGCCCACTGGCGACAGCATTTCCATCCCTGGTGGAATGCGGGTGGCCCAGGTCTCGACTTTGTGGCCTGGGATTTTAGGCAAGCGAAATCAGGGCGCCCCACCCTTTGCGCGTTTTTTTGCGCAACGGATGGAAGGCGATTTCGTTGGCGCCGCGGCAGCGCTGAAACTGCTCTATTCCAACGCATAGATGGTCAGGCCGCTCAACAGTTTGGGATAAAAGTCGGTCGACTTCTGCGGCATCACATCGCCTGCAAACGCCACTTCCCGCAACTGGTCCAGCGTCACAGGATTCATCAGGAACGCAACCTCGGCATCCCCGGCGCGCACCTGTTGCATGGCGTCCGCGGCTTCGCGCACATAGCGCAGATGACTCTGATCGAGCACCGCCTGCGCTGAAATTCCAAGCACGTCCTCCAGCACCACCGAGTGCAATTGCACCACGTCCAGGCGTCGTTGGCGCTCCGGTTGGTCTCGCAGACGAGCTTCGACGGCCGTCTTGTTCGCCGTCAACAGATGGTTGCCCGTTCGCGTGACCGCAACGAAGCTGGCGCCGGTTTTGCCCGCTTCCGCAAGCTGTCGCAAAATCCCTGCTACATCGAGCGCAGGCGACACGGGGAGAACGTCAAAATACTCTCCAGCCCGCTTCAGAAATTTTGCTGCGTCGAATCCCTTCAATCCATGCACGACCCTGTGCGTGGGCAGAATTGTGAGTCCCTTGGCATCCATATTGACGAACGTCATCATGGCGGCCGCCTCCGGATAGGGAGGCTGCGGCAGGTTTCCCGCCGGACGCTCCAGTGGAGCGCCGGTTGCCTGCGCCGCGCGTTCGCGGCTGTAATTCAGCGCGGTCTCGTATCGATGATGGCCATCGGCGATGATCAGCTTCTTGTTCTGCATGGCGCTCAGCAGCAGATTGATGGTCCCCGGTTCGGAGACCTTCCAGACGCGATGCAGCACTCCGTATTCATCGGTCACTTCAATATCGGGAGTGGGCGGATTGGCGAAGAGAAGCTGCTCCGCCGTCAGGCCGGGGTCGGAATACAGCATGAAAATCTGGCCAAAATGGGCCCGCGTGGCGCGCAGCAGGTTCAGCCGGTCGGACTTCGGCTTGGCCAGCGTGCGCTCATGCCGGAACACAATGCCCTGGCTGTAGTCGACCAACTCGCCGAGGGCAATAAAACCGCGCCGCTCCTGTATCGAGCCGGGCGCGCCGGGGACCTCATAGCGTTGCGAGTAGGCATAAATCGCCGCCTCATTGTCCTGGCTCAACACGCCTTCTTTGCGCCACTCGATCAGGTTCTCCGCCGCCCGCGTATACACATTGTTGTCTTCGGAATCGAACAATTCCGGCAGCCCGAGGACCACGCGGACCAGGTTGTAAGGGCTGCGCTGGTAATACGACTGCTGCATGGCAGGCGAAATTTTGTCGTACGGCTGGGTCACTACGTCTTCAGCGCGGACCAGTCCTGGATTGTAGCGAAAAGCGCGAAACGGATAAATGCGGGCCATGGTGGTGGCGAACTCCTGTCAGTTCAGGCGCAACCTGCAATCAGGCGAATGATGTGCGACTCTGTTATCCCCGATTCTATCGCAGCGCATGGCCGGCCCCTTCGCGAACGACCCGCCGAGCGCGTGAAAAGAAAGAGCCAATCAGGCCCATTGTCCACTTGCCCGCCGGCTGCGGACGTAAGACTATGGTGAAAGCAGTCTTGCGAGCGAAACCGCGCGCTAGCGCCGGTTTCAGTGCATCTTAAACTTGCATCCCGCAAGGGGGCCGCTTCTCTGCAAGAGGGACCGTATGCTCACACCGCGACATGGTGGTTCTGGAATGCAATCTAAGATCATGGGTGCCCCCGGTCTCGCTTTTGAGACCTGGGTTGGTACAGTGATTCATACGGTCGCGGTACACGTTCGCAATTCAAAGCCGTTCTTCCTGGCGTTGCTGCTGGCGATCGGCGCCTCGATATCTTGGGTCTCAACGCCTGCCATTGCCCAGCAAGCCTCGGCCCCCACTGCGCAACCTGCGTCGCCCGCGCAAAATCCGCCCAATCCCAGCACTCCCGCGCAACCCGCGGCCCGCGCCGGGTCGAGCACGCCATTTACCTACCGGACCTCGGTCAGCGAAGTGGTCCTCTACGCCACCGTCGTCGACAGCCACCAACGCCTGGCCACCAACCTGCAGAAGCAGGACTTCACCGTCTTTGAAAACAACGTCCAGCAGACAATTTCCTCATTTGGCCAGGAAGACGTTCCCGTGTCGCTGGCCATTCTGGTCGACAACTCAGGCTCCATGGCGCAAAAACGGGCTGCGGTCAATCGCGCCGCCATCGACCTGATCCAGGCTTCCAATCCGCAGGACGAGGCCTTTATCGTGAATTTCTCCGACGAGGCGTTCCTCGATCAGGACTTCACCTCCGACATCGGTCTTCTCAGAAAAGGCCTGTCGCACATCGACTCCCAGGGCGGCACCGCGCTCTACGATGCGATCATCGCCGGGGCCGACCACCTGGCGAAACAAGCCCACCACCCCAAGCAGGTCATCTTGATCATCACGGACGGAGAGGACAACAGTTCCAGCGCCACCCTGGCGGAGACCGTGCGGCGCATCCAGGCCCTGAACGGCCCCATCGTCTACTCCATCGGCTTGCTCTACGATGAGCCGGACCATGGTAAGGGGCGCCAGGCACGCAAGGCCCTGCAGACCCTCAGCGACCAGACCGGCGGACTCGCGTTCTTTCCCAAGTCTCTCGATCAGGTCGATTCCATCGCCGCCGAAGTGGCGCAGGACATTCGTCATCAATATATTCTGGGGTACCATCCCACCCAGCCCATCAACCAGGGCGGCTATCGCGCCATCCGCGTCGAGGCCAAAGCCAAAGGTATGGGCAGGCTCACAGTCCGCACCCGCCAGGGCTATTTCGCCCAGCCGCAGACGCAATCGGGCACTCCCCCATCCACCCCCACTCGCCCTTGATCTGGCCTTAAAGGATCGCGCCGACCCAAAGCTGTCATCCCTGAGCGGAGGTCGATGCGCTTTTCGCGCCGAACGGAGTCGAAGGGCCTGCGGTTGTTTTTTCTTTTCGCTCCGCTCAAGCGTCGCCGCGACGCAATGCAGACCTTTGCAGCGCGGTTGCATCCACTCAACGTTGGGCTATTCCGCAATGCCCTGCATGTGCGATAACAAGGCAGACCCAAATGAGAACGACGCTCATGTTGTCCGCCTGTCTGCTGATTTCCGCTTTTGCCCCCGCGCAAAGCGCCTACATTACACAGCAGGCGCAGTTGGCCTGCGGCGACCCCAGCGTCAAGTTCGATGTGCAGCGTGCTCCCGGTCATCCCCTCCCGACTCCAACCAAGAACACGGCGGTTGTATACATTCTCGAACCGGGAATGTCTGTGAATCATGCGAAGGTGGGGACGCCAATCTATGGATTTACTCATCGGATTGGACTCGATGGGAAGTGGATTGGGGCCGTCGTACAGGGAGCTTATCTTGCGTTTCCAGTTTCCGTAGGGGTCCACCGCCTTTGTACACGCGGTCAATCTTGGTTTTTTGGCACCGTCAACCTGGTTTCCATGACGCAATTGAACGCAAGAGCTGATGCTACCTACTACTTCACCATAACCCTTAGCCAGGTCGACCCAGATGAGGCACATCTCCAGCTTGCCCGGTCTGTGCCCGCGACATCCACGGCGCGGAAATAAAGTGAAAAGTCATGGATAAGAAAACTCAATTCGCTTGCTCTGCCTGGATGTTGGTAGCTCTGATGCTCCCTTTTCCGGCATCGGCCCAAAAATTATCTCAAGTCGAGATTGCCCAGATGCAACAGAATGTCCGCATAGCCGAGGCGGCGTGCGGAGACCCCACGGTGCGCTTCAAGGTAAAGCGCATCGAGGGGCCGTCAGAGGTGCCTGCGCCTTCGGCAGGTTCCGCGCGCGTGGTGGTGCTCGAAAGCGGGCTGGGGTATGCAGATGAATATTTTGTGCCAAAAGGAAATTCCAGGCCCAGGAACTATAAGAAGCTGCCACAGAGATTGACTCCGACGGTACGCATGGGGATGGATGGACAGTGGATGGGGGCGCTCCGGGGCAATGATTTCATCACCTTTACAGTTTCGCCCGGAGAACACCATCTGTGCGTGCAGTTTCAGAATCCAGGGAACGCCGGTACAAGCTCGACACTGCCAATGGCCTTTCTTTCCGGTATGAAGGCCGATGCCGGGCAGACGTACTATTTTCAAATCTTGTACATGATGATCAACAATCTTGACAGGTGGGGGTTGGAATTGCAGCCATTGCCAGAGTATCCAGGCCGATTGATTTTGTCGCGATCTTCCCCTGTAGTTTTTTCAACGATTCCAAACACAGCTTTAGTATCCAAAAATCCATGATGGCAGGATGCTTCATTAGGAGAAACAATGCGTTGCAGCAGAACCTTGCGAAATGCGTTCGCAGTTGGCCTCAGTTTGCTGATGTCCCAATCAGCGTTTTCGCGGAATCATCAAGAAAAACTCGCAACCAAGCAGCGCATCCAGCAGGCAGAAGCCGCTTGCGGCGACCCATCGGCGAAGTTCACGGTGCAACCGGGTGCATTGATCCAGCCAACCGTGTCGATTGGAAAAGATGAGGCCCGTGTCTACATCCTTGACGATACTGTCATTCCGTTCACTCCGGGGCAACGTCTATTTGGCGCCGCAACAGTACTGGTGGGCCTGAATGGCCAATGGATTGGGGCCACAAAGGGGCGATCCTACATCGCACTGCCCGTGCAGGCTGGCGCGAACCACTTTTGCGGACGAGTCCAGCTGTCAAAGACGTGGCCAGCGAGCTGTTTCCTGGTTCGAAATATTGCGCTTTTGCAATTGCATGCTGTTGCTGGACAGACCTACTATGTCCGCGCACGTGCGTACAAGATCGAAGATGATGGATATTACTGTGCTGTCAACTTGGACACCGTCAATCCAGACGAAGGGAAGCTGCTGCTAGCGGAGAGTCTTCCGGCCGTATGGAAGAAGGTTTCGCCCCACACGCAGTACCCCAGGAAAACTTCCCATCCATAAAAACGCGCATGAAAAACACGCAACGTCGGGTGCCCATCAATTGGACGTTGTGATCGTCGGGTTGTACAGGTTCCACATCAATTGTAGCGGCGGTGATCGCATCCTTTCGCGCGTCGCAGCCCCTACGCCTGAGGCGGAGTGGGAGCTGGAGTCAGGCCGTGGCGGCGCATGATCTCCACCATCTTTGCCTTGTCCGGCGGACCACCGGCCGTCGCATTGATCACCTCGGCCGACTCGCGGAAATATTGCGGGCTGATTGCAGCGGGAGTGACCATACACAGCACTTTTGCGTCCTGGCTGGTGTTGTTGTCGAATCGGTGAACAGCGCCTCGCGGAATGCAGAGCGCCTGTCCCGGCCCCACGTCGATCGGCTTGCCCTCCACGGTCCAGGTCAACACGCCGTCGATGCCGTAGATGGTCTCCTCGTAGTGGTTATGGCTGTGGGCTGGAGCCGCGAGGCGCTGCGCTCCTGGAACAACGACCTCAAAGGCCGCGATGGTGCCAGCCGAGTTCTCACCGGTGACGAGGAAGCGCACCGCGAGCGGCCCGAGGCGGATCGTTTCGTCGGCGGGATTGACGCATAGATCGATGGCTTGCAGTGTCATGGAGACCTCCCCTTCGGAGATTCCGATTTGGCCCGTTACGCTGGGGGAAGAAGCACGAGCCCGTACCGGGGAGAAATTGCCATCGCCCGCGCCAGCATTTCTCTGCTGGGAGGAGGCGGCGCCGCAGAATGATCCGTAACAGGATCGAACACTTCAGCAAAGTAGTTCTCAAGGCCCGCCGGAGTGGTCAAAACCAGGACCTTCGCAAGCCCATCGCCGGTGTTCTTGAAAGAATGGACGATTCCGCGGGGGAGATAAGCGAAATCGCCCGCCGAGGCAGTGATTGTATTCCCGCCGACCTGAACCGTCAGTGTGCCTTCGAGCATATGGAACGATTCGTCCTCGCGGTGGTGTATGTGTGGCGGTGGGCCTCCGCCCGGCGGCACAGACATCTCGGCCAGAAAGAAAGCGCCGCCTGTGTCCTTACCAGTGACAATAAATGTCAGCACAGTTCCGGGGCCCCAGTAGGCCGCGCCGGTTCCCGCGGGCACGTACTTCATCTGGCTTTGCTGGGCCACGGTCGCGGCTCCATTTCCGCTCCCGGCGGGAGACTGCGGCGTGGTGTGCTGTGAATCTTTCAATACGGTCTGGTCAGAGGGATTGACGAGCGGGTCGGCGGTTTGCGGTGTCATTTGTTTCTCCCTTTGGTAAACTATGTTTACAGTGAGATGATAGTACACATCGTTTACTCCGAGTGTCAATGACCTTTTTGCGAGAAGATCCACCCGTGAATACCAAGGATATGCTTATCGGCGCGCTGCTGCGCGTTCCGGCAGAGGCCATCCACCGGCGTATCATCAACGATCTGAATGCGGCGGGCTTTACGGATCTCAGCCTGCCGCACATGGCGCTCTTCCGGTTTCCGGGCCCCGACGGTGTTCGCCCCAGCGTTCTTGCCGAGCGCGCAGGGATGAGCAAGCAGGCCATGAACCGGCTGCTGGGGAGCCTGGAGGATCTCGGATATTTGGTCCGGTCCGACGCGCCGGATGAGGGCCGTGCACGAATTGTCCACTTTACGAAGCGCGGACACGCCGCGTACGCAAAGGCTCTGGAGGTGCTCCGCGAGATCGAGCGCGAATGGCGCGTCGAGCTTGGCCCCAAGGATTTCGCTCAACTCAAGGAATTGCTTTTTCGCGTTTGGGAGAGTCCGTTGGTCCGTTAGCCATCCGCCTTCGCAGTCAAACAATAAGTGGACAACTCCTGGATGACGGGCAAACCGGATGTGGACAGTCAACTAGCGACTACAGGCCAAGACGCTCATAGAGGAGCGATTCCAACTCGCGCAAGAAACACAGAAAACTTCACCCAAGACGAATGCGCCGAGACAGGTGCCGTTGTCTCCCGTGGAACAAACCGTAGATTCTTTCTTTTCGTGTCCGTGCTGGAGTTGCACACCGGTTACTATAGCCTGAGAAAGCGCTCTTCAAATCACGTTCAGGAATCATGACAGCGCGGAGGTCATTTGCTCTATTGGCTTCTTTACCAGAAGTTATTCGTGTACATCCACGCGTTCCGCGTCTTTCGCTACCTGACGATCCGCACTGCGTTTGCCACTCTTACCGCGCTTCTGATCGGGCTTCTGATCGGCCCGTACCTGATCGAAAAGCTGCGCGAATTTCAAATCGGCCAGTTCATTCGCGAGGACGGCCCCAAAGACCACCAGAAGAAAGCCGGCACTCCCACCATGGGCGGACTGCTGATCTGTGTCGCGATCCTGGTTCCCACGTTGCTGTGGAGCGATCTGTCAAACCCTTTGGTGTGGCTGGCGATCCTGGCGCTGGTGGGCTTTGGAGGCATAGGATTTGCCGACGACTACCTGAAGGTCGTCCACAGGCGGAACCTGGGGCTGACGGCGCGAGTCAAATTCACGGCGCAGATCGGCGTCGCCGCATTGATTGCCGTTTTTCTCCTGCTGCTGCGCAGCGAAGGAGAATACTCCACTCGCCTGATGGTCCCATTTATCAAGCGATTCCGACCCGATTTGGTGCTCCACTCCATTCGTCATGTCCCGCACCTGGGACCGCTGGCCTACCTTCTGTTCGTTCTGTTCACGGTGCTGGTACTGGTCGGCTCCAGCAATGCTGTCAACCTGACGGACGGCCTCGACGGCCTGGCCATCGGCTGCGCCATCATCGCGGCAGGCGCGCTGGCCGCGTTGACCTACGTCAGCGGCAATGTGGTGTTTGCCGACTACCTGGGCCTGCAGCGCATGTCCATGGTTTCCGAGTTGACCATTTTTTGCGGGTCGATGGTCGGCGCCAGCATCGGCTTTCTTTGGTACAATGCCCACCCGGCAGAGGTGTTTATGGGCGACGTTGGATCGCTTGCGCTCGGCGGCGCCATTGGCACCGTGGCCGTCATCATCAAGCAGGAGTTGCTGCTGCCGTTTATCGGCGGCGTTTTTGTCCTGGAAGCGCTGAGTGTGATGCTGCAGGTAGGAAGTTATAAACTGCGGAAAAAGCGCATCTTCAAGATGGCTCCGATCCATCATCACTTTGAGCTGATGGGATGGTCGGAGTCGAAGGTGATTGTTCGTTTCTGGATTGCGGCCCTGGTGTTCGCCCTGTTTGCCCTGACTACGCTGAAACTGCGTTGAGGCAGTGGAAATAAGGAAAGGCTGCGAGGAGCTTTTTTTCCACGCTATACACCTTCAGGAGAAATGCTAGAGAAAATGCGCGACCTCTTCAGACTTTAAGAAATATTTTTTTGCGATAAAGGATGGCGACAGGAACAAAACATATAGCTACGATACTGATGGAGTAGGCCAACGACTCCATGGGACGCGAGGGGATGGCCGCGAAACAGTGGGCAAAGCAATACCAACTCAGGCCCACTGTTTTCGGCCCCATGCGTACGTGGATCGCGTGCAGGGTGGACGAAAGAAGTTCAGAGAACACGTAGGCCGTAATGGCATTCGTTCCAAAAACAAGCCAGACATAGGTCCAGCCTTTTTTCCAGTTCCCGATATCGACCGCCCAATAGCAAATCGAAAATGCGACCAGGGCCACGCCGGCCGCGAACAGCACAAAGGAGCTGCTCCATAGATTTTTGTTGATGGGGAACCAGCGACCCCATACCAGCCCCAGCAAAATTCCAAGCACACCGGCCGCCAACATGCCCCATGCCTTGCTGGCGGCGCTGCGTTTGGAACGCAGCCACATCGCTGTCAACATGCCGAGCAACGTGGTGCCCAGGGCGGGTATAGTGCTCAACAGCCCTTCGGGATCGCGTACTCCCACATAGAGCCGTCCGGGAAAGACATGTCGATCGATGTAGGCCCCCAGATTGCGGGTAGGATCGAACAACGGATTGTCTCGGCCCGGCATTCCAAAGCCTGGCACCGGTACCCACCGCAGAAGGACCCAGTAGCCGAGCAAGGCCGCCACAACGATCGCAATTTTGCTGCCCGGCCGCCGATCCAGCAGATACAAAATGCCGGCGATCAGAAAGCAGATTGCAATCCTTTGCAGCACTCCGTAAATGCGCCATGTTGCCCGCGGAAAATGCGGGAAGCCGTTGACGATCAGCCCAAGCGCAAACAGGACCGAGGCGCGCCGGAACGTATGGATGAGAAGCGAGGACTTTGACGCTCCGCGGCCAAGCCGCGACTCAAAGGAAAAAACGATCGACACGCCGACCAGAAATAAGAACGTCGGAAATACCAGATCGGTGGGGGTCCATCCGTTCCATTCGGCATGTTCCAGCGCCGGATATGCGTAACTCCGAATGCCGTTATTCACCAGGATCATGAACGCGATCGTGATGCCGCGCAGCACATCCAGAGAAACCAGGCGGGTGGCAGGCAAAGCGGAGGACGCTCGCGGGTCGATCGCAGTGGACATATCTGGAAGCGGTCTCCTGTGTTGCTGGGTTGCCAGTCGGTCTTGGGCCCCGGCTTTCCGGTTCCGGCCTCACCCGTGCCGTCTCGAACAAGTTCCGGTTGATTGGGTGCTTCCACTAACTGTAGCAACAGCGTCGCGCGTTGTCAGCGCAATTCTCTGGGCATCATACACTTATTCGCTCTGAAGGTCACAAGACTAAGCGAGAACGGCACCGCGCTGCTTCTTTGGGTGGCTGCGGCAGGCGGGAGGCAACGACCATCTTCACAAAGTCGTTGGCGAGCGGAAGGTTGTGGGTGCGGGACTCAATTTCCGCAACTCCGTGGCATCCCGGTCCCTTGGACGGAGTTTATCCTGAGCAGAGCCGAAGGACCCAGGGCAGGTTGCACGAAGAAACCGGCGCATCCGGCTAGATCGGCGATTCCATCTCCGCATTCTGCAACGGCTTTCCCCGTATGATCGACGAGCGTTGCCGATTCGCGGGCCCTCGTTTTCCAGACCCGCGTTTTTCCTGGGGAGCGGAAGCGCCGCTGCGGTACGCTCCGGCCAGCGACGATCCTATCGGCCGCAGATTCATCGAAGGCTGCGCCATCGCCGCCTGGTGCTGCGTCACGATGATCACCCTGGCATGTTCCGTGCCGGAACAGTGATAGCTGTGGGGCGTGCTGGCGTCGAAGTACACCGAGTCCCCGGGCGACAAAATATAGTTCTGCGACCCGTGCCGAATCTCCATTTCACCGCTCAACACATACAAAAATTCAAAGCCCGGATGGACATGCGAGCGCACCTCGGCGGCTTTCTTCAGCGGAATAAATTCGGCCAGGTAGGGGTCCAGTGTGCGGTCCGGTACCAGGTATCCCAGGCTTTCAAAAAAATAGGTTGGATCGTCTACTCCGCTCTGCGGCAGCCGCACCCGTTCCGATTGCCGATGCACTCGAAACAGGGTACGCGGCTCCGGATCGAAGAAATAGGAAAGGTCCTTGCTGAACACCATGGCGATTCGCGCCAGGTTGCGCAGTGTTGGGACCACCCGGCCGGTTTCCAGTTGCGACAAAAAGCTGGCGGAAAGCCCGGTATGCTTTCCCAATTCCACCAGGCCCATGGATTTTTTCAGGCGAAGCCGCTTGATCCGTTCGCCGATTTTCTTTTCCCCAATAAAGGACTCGGCGGTTTCTGGATCGATCTGTTGCGCGGGGCTCGTGGATGAGGGCGATTTTTCCATCTCAGAAGCTCTATTTCAGAAGCTCTATTTCCGTTAGATGCCTCACCTTGTTCGCGCGTTTCTATTCATCCCATAAAAATATATGTTAACGTTGTAAAAATATATATTCTCCAGACTCAAATTCCCCGGAACCTCCCCGTGCCACGGTTGGGATTTGTCCGCATCGCGGCAAACGATCCTGACTCAATCCATGGGACCATTGACCTGTTGGCTTCCGGTCGTACAACCATATTTCCGTTCCCGGTTTTTCGGCATCCAACGGTGCATTGGTTCAATTGCAATGTTCGGGTGAGTCGTTGGAAATCTTTCCTCAGGTCCTTGTTTCGGGTGCATCGGGTCTTGTCGGTCATGCGTTGCACAATCATTTCACCGCCAGCGCGGTTTCCTGCGCGACCCTGACAAGGCATACCGCCCAACCTGGAAGTTCCGCATATTTCTGGGACCCGTACCACTTTCAATTTCGCGAAGGCATGCGCCGGTTGAGCGGCATTCGCGCCGCCATTCATCTGTCTGGCGACAATCTGACAGCAGGCCGATGGACGGCCGCCAAGAAGCAGCGAATCCGTGAAAGCCGCGTCCGCACCACTCAGTCCCTGGTCGAGTTGCTGTCGCGCCTGGAACAGCGCCCAGAAGTATTGCTCTGCGCTTCCGCCGTCGGTTTCTACGGCGACCGGGGAGACGAGATACTAAGCGAAGATTCTTCTTCCGGCGGCGGGTTCCTGCCCGAGGTTTGCCGCGAGTGGGAGGCGGCAGCCGAGGCAGCCAGCGATCTTGGCATCCGCGTTGTCCACCTCCGCCTCGGCGTGGTCCTCGCCCGCGAGGGGGGTGCGCTGGCCAAAATGCTTCCGCTGTTTCGCTTGAGATTGGGCGGCAATCTGGGTAGCGGCCGCCAGTGGATGAGTTGGATTGCGCTTCCAACTCTGCTTGAAATCGTCGAGTTCTGCATGAATCGGCATCAGATTCAGGGCCCGGTCAACGTCGTCGCCAATCCCGTGACCAATGCGGAATTTACCCTGTCGCTGGCGCACCATCTGCACCGCTTGGCCGCCGTGCCCGTGCCGGCATTTGCCCTCCGAATCGCCTTCGGAGAAATGGCAGACGCCGCATTGTTGTCCAGCGCGCGCGCCATTCCGGCCAAGCTGCTGCAAGCGGGTTTTGTCTTCCGACTCCCCACCCTGCAGGAAGCTTTTCAGCAAATTCTGCCAGCCTGAGCCGCGCCCCCCTCATGGCCGTCCCAACTCTGCTAGGCTGAAAATCGCAAGCGTTTTTCCCAGCATTGGAGGGCGTCCCAAATCCCGCCGCGCAGCAATCCGTTTGGTCACCTGCACGGAACGGTTCGCAACCTACCGCCCCTTGTTCGTCTCGGCGCGGTCGCGACCCTCGCGATTGCCTGCGCGTTTGCTTTGCAGGTTTCGCTTGTCGGCTGCGGCATGGAAGCCGCCCCGCAGCCCCCATCGCTTCAGTTGCCCAAACCCATCTCCGATCTGACCGCGGCCCGCACCGGCAACCAGGTTCATCTGGCTTGGAACACGCCCAAGGAAAATACCGATCACCTGAAGCTGCAAGGGACGGTGCAGATGCGCGTCTGCCGCCAACAGCAGGCAGCCACTTCCTGCGAAACCGTTGCGACCGTTTCCGCCGCGCCGGGCAAACCCGCGCAATACAGCGACGCGCTGCCGCCAGCGCTCGCGTCGGATCCAGTTCGCCCCATCACCTATCGCATCTTCGGCATCAACAAACACGGCAGGTCCGCGGGCCCGTCGAATGTTGTCACGGTGCTCGCCGGGGAAGCGCCGCCCGAGGTGCGTAATCTTTCAGTTCAGGTCGTCGAACGCGGCGTCGTCCTGCGCTGGCAGCCAGTTTCTGACCTGCCTCCGGGAACCAGCATTCAGATCGACCGCACCTTGGTGACGCCGCCCGTCTCCGCCAAGCCAGCCAAGACAAAAAGCCTCAACCCTCTGCCGCGCTCCAAGGAGCCGGCGCAGCAAAAACTGCGTGTCAGCCTCATCCCTGCGGACGCGCAACACGCAGCACCGACTGACCCTGGAATCGCTCTCGATCCCACCGCCCAGTTTGGCCGTCAATATACCTACAGCGCCAGCCGCGTTGTTCAGCAGCAGGTCGGCCAGCAGGTGTTGCAGCTCGACAGCTCTCAAAGTCCCGTTGTCCAAGTGGCCACGCGCGACACGTTTCCGCCCGCAGCTCCTCTTGGCCTGGTCGCTGTCCCGGTGTCGGCTGGCATGAACAACGGCACGCCGGAAGTCGATCTTTCCTGGTCCGCGAATACGGAACCCGACCTGGCGCAGTACCGCGTGTATCGTCTCGATGTCACGGCCAACCAGCCCATGCACCGCATCGCTCCGCAAGGCAGCAGCGCTTCCGCGACCGACGCCATTGTTGCCCCAGCCTATCGCGACGTCCACGTACAGGCTGGCCAGACCTACACTTATGCGGTCACGGCCGTCGATGCATCCGGCAACGAGGGCCCTCAATCCGCGGAGGTTTCTGTCACCGTCCCTACCTCCTAACCAATCTGTTGTGCCAATTGAAGGAGAAGCATCGTGCAGTATTGCCGTTTTCAAACTGAAGAAGGTCCGCAGTACGGCGAAGTCAGCCAGCGCCAGGGCGAGTGGTGGATGGAGCGCGTCATCGCGCCGCCGCCGGAAGACCGCAGCGTCTCCTACGCCGTCGAAATTTTCCCGGCGCAGCCGCTGTCCGCGCTCACGCTGCTGGCTCCTGTGACGCCGTCGAAGATTGTCTGCATCGGACGCAATTATCGCGACCACGCCGCTGAGCTGGGCAATGAAGCCCCGAAAGAGCCGCTGCTGTTTCTCAAAGCGCCTTCGTCGCTGCTGCCGCCGGGCGGCATCATTCGTCTGCCCGCCGTATCGCAGCGCGTGGATTACGAGGGCGAACTTGGCATCGTCCTCGGCCGCGCCTGCTACAAGCTCAAACCCGAGGAGGACATTCGCTCCTACATCCGCGGCTACGTGATTGTGAACGACGTGACTGCTCGCGATTTGCAGAAGACCGATGGGCAATGGTCGCGCGCCAAGGGCTTCGACACCTTCTGCCCGGTTGGCCCCATCGTTTCCGATGCGGTCGATCCGGAGGTTGGCGTTATCGTCACGACGCGGCTGAACGGCGCCGTCAAACAGCACGGCACCACCAATGATTTCATCTTCAACATCGCCACGCTTTTGCGCTATATTTCCGCCGCCATGACCCTATATCCAGGCGATTTGATCCCCACCGGGACCCCCGCCGGAGTCGGACCGATGCAGTCCGGCGATGTGGTCGAGGTCGAAATCGACGGCCTCGGAGTGCTGCGCAATCCCGTCCTTGCGGAAAGCGACTGAATGCCGCGAACTTTTTTGCAGGCGCTGGCAGACCATTGCAACGCCTCCACGTCCAACTAGAGGACGGTCTACACTGGGGACAGGGACACGCGACAGCATCGAACCCGGTTCGCCGATGCCGATAATTTTTCTTTGAATCGCCGGGGGGCCGGATTCCATCCGCGATTTGCCGCATCGAATACACTAGGACGATCCATACGCAGCCAGGAGGAAACAATGCCAAAGTCCCAGCTTGAACAACTACGCGCCATGACCGTGATTGTGTCGGATTCCGGCGAGATTGAAGAGATTGAAAAGGTGAAGCCGCAGGATTCCACCACCAATCCCTCGCTGATTACCGCCGCCGTGCAGATGCCGCAGTATCAGCCCATCATGGATGAGGTGCTGCTGGCCGCCAAGAAGAAGCTCGGCAGCGGGGCCAAGGACAAGGACGTTGCCAATCTCGCCTTCAAAGGTCTCGCCGTGGAGTTCGGCAAGCGCATTTTGAAAATCATTCCCGGTCGCGTCTCGACGGAAGTGGATGCGCGCCTGTCCTACGACACCGACGCCACGCTGCGGCTGGCGCGAGAAATTATCCAGCAGTACGAAGCCGGCGGCGTCTCGCGGGAGCGGGTGCTGATCAAGATCGCCTCCACGTGGGAAGGAATGCGCGCGGCAGAGGTGCTGGAAAAAGAAGGCATCCACTGCAACATGACGTTGCTGTTTGGCATGCACCAGGCCATTGCCGCCGCCGAGGCGCGCGCCACGCTCATCTCTCCGTTCGTCGGCCGCATTCTCGATTGGTACAAGAAAGATACCGGCAAGGACTATCGGGGAGCGGACGATCCTGGCGTGCAGTCGGTGACCAATATCTACAACTACTTCAAAAAGTTTGGATATAAGACCGTCGTCATGGGCGCCAGCTTCCGCAACCTGGGAGAAATACAAGAGTTGGCTGGATGCGATCTGCTGACCATTGCGCCGAAACTGATTGAAGAACTAGACGCCAGGTTCGAAGACCTTCCGCGCAAGCTCAACCCAGCCAAGGCCAGGGACCTGCAGATTGAAAAGTTGACCATCGACAAGCAGACCTTCGACAAGATGCATGCGGAGAACCGCATGGCCCACGACAAGTTGAAGGAAGGCATCGAAGGCTTCAGCAAGGCGCTGGAAAATCTGGAGCAGTTGCTGGCGAAGCGACTCGCAGAATTGGGCGCCAATCAGCAGCAGACCGTCGGCGCAGCCAACTAAGAACCGTTCTTTCGCAAACTCGTCATACGAACGAAAAGCCGAATCCCTTTGAGCGATGCGCCGCTCGCGAGATTCGGCTTTTCATTTTTCCCTCGCTCGCCGGCAGTGTTCCCATCGCACCCGCGTACCGGGACTGCTAACCAAATGCGTTCCCACATGCGAATTTTCTTTGAATTCTCGGTGAAAATTTGTACAGTACTGTCTAAATTGTCGAAGAATCTACAAGGAACGTGGCGCGAAAAGCGATACAAGGCGCAACACAGCACGAAGTCCAACGACTTGCACGGCTACATCTGATGCTTTACGGATAGGAGCATGCTATGTCTACAAATGCGGTCCCAGCGGAAAATCCGCTGCGGAATTTGTTTGAGGAAATCGTGTACGGCTGCTACAGCCAATCCTCCGAGGTGAACGACGCCGAAATTTCCAGCTACGTCGCCGGCATCCTCACCGATTTTGCCGAAACCGAGCAACTCTATCGCATCCGCGACCGCCGCGGCCGCCCCCTGCGCGAAGTCAGCGACATGCTGGTCGCCTCCGATCCGGTCTATGGAGATGCGTACTCCTTCCCGCGCGAACGCGAGGTGCGCAAGCACATTGGCGACTTCAGCCTGTTCTTTGCCGGCATGTTTCCGGAATCCGCCCAGTGGTTGCGGCGCAACCAGCATGAAAGTTTGCAGGCGCTTCGCCGCGCCGGCAAGGAAAGCTACTACATCGTCTCGCAATTCAACATTTTCGAGTTTGAACAGGAAGCCCCGCTGTTCGCGCGCCTGGCCGACGCCTTCGATGCCTGCGCCGACGGACTGACGCAGGTGCGAAAAGAACTGGACCGCCGCCGCCTGCTGCCGCACAATGCGACACCGCCGCCGAAGTTGCTTATGTAAAAAAGGCCAAGAGAAAGCAAGTCCTCTAACCTGGCTGCCCGCCCACCCTTGCTTTCAAAGGGGGGCGCACATGTCTGACATGAGCGGCTGGCATGAGATAATTTGCGCCATGCGTGCTTTGTCCAGCAAGCCTTCCTCGCTGCTCGATACCCGCGTCATCTACTGCGGGGACAATCTCGACCAACTCAGGAAACTTCCGGACGCCTGCGTGGATTTGATTTACATCGATCCTCCATTCAACTCCAACCGGAACTATGAGGTGTTTTGGGGCGAGACGAAAGAGAAGCGCTCGTTCGAGGACCGGCATGAGTCCACCCAGGCCTATATCGAATTCATGCGCCCGCGCTGCGTTGAACTGGCGCGAGTGCTCAAAAAGACGGGCAGCTTCTATTACCACTGCGATTGGCACGCCAGCCATTACGTCAAGGTAATGCTCGACCAGATTTTCGGCGAGAACCTGTTCCAAAACGAAATCGTCTGGCGCCGGACTACGGCGCATGGCGATACACACGGATTCGGTCATGTACACGACATCTTGTTTCGTTACTCGAACGGCGGAAAGCCAACCTTCAATGTGGAGTTGAAACCGTACCCACAGGCATACATCGACAAATACTTCATTTTCGAAGATGAGTATGTCGCGGAACGTGGCAAGCATTGGCGAGCGGACATCACAGGTGCCGGCCTTCGCAATGGGGAAACCGGGGAAGTCTGGCGCGGCTTTAACCCAGCCAAGATCGGCCAGGGCCGGCATTGGATGCGACCGCCATACGAGCTTGAGAGGCTATTGGAAGACGGGCGTATTTATATTCCTCCTGGCAACGGCATACCAAAGTGGAAACGGTATGAAAAAGAACTGACTGGAATTCCCATTGATTCAATCTGGGAAGATATACCCTCCCTCGGCGGATTATCGAAGTCCGCACATGAGTCTCTCGGCTATCCAACCCAGAAACCGGTCGCCCTCCTCGATAGGATTATCACGGCAAGCAGCAACGAAAACGACATCGTTCTCGATGCCTTCTGCGGCTGTGGTACGGCTTTGGTCGCGGCCCAAGGTTTGGGGCGACAATGGATTGGAATCGATATTTCTCCAACAGCGTGCCGCGTCATGGCGAAGCGGTTACGGGACGTGTGCCGACTCCCGGAAGATGAAAAACTGTGGCGCGTTGGCCGCGGTTTTGTTGTGCGCGACCTGCCGTGGTCAGAAAAGCAGCTTCGCGCCATCCCACCGTTTGAGTTTGAAAACTGGGCTGTCATCGCGCTCGGCGGTATTCCCAACAAGGCGCAAGTCGGCGACATGGGCATCGACGGGCGCATTTATCCAGTGTCTTCCATGCCCAGCACCAGCGGGAAGAGCGCAGGCGAACTCGACTTCATGGATGCCTGGTATCCGGTCCAGGTGAAGCAAAAAGACAAAGCGGGCAGGCCGGACATCGATATGTTTGAGGCCGCCATGTTGCGCGAAAAGCGCAGCAAGGGTTTCTTCGTCTCGTTTGAGTTTTCGTCCGACGCTCTGCGCGAGATCGACGCATTCTTTCGGCGTGAGCACCGCATGATTATTCCGCTTACAGTTCGAGAAATCCTGGACGAGACCATCGCCATGAAATTGGCGTGAACCGTGCCGTTCGACGAGTTCACCGATGGCTTTTCATCCAATATTTTTTGCGCAACGGATACAGACAATCGCGTGGCAGCCTTTACCAACCTGTGGGGGCGGGCCGCCATTTCTAGAGCGGTTTCGCTTCACATATCAACACCGGGGCAGCGTGCAAGGCGGCTTTTTCTTGGGGAAAAAGCCGCTCGGCTGCATGGCTTCTGTAAGCAGCAGAAGCGAAACCGCTGTAGCCGTCAGGAATCGCCGGGTCTGTCCCAGCCGCCCTTCCATCTGATACATCTATTTCCATGCCCATTCCACCATTTACCCGCAGAAATTTCCTATCCACCGCCGCGCTTGGCTCTGCCGCGCTGGGTTGGCTGCCGCGCAACGCATCAGCGGAAGCGGCCGCCGTTTCCACGAGCCAGGCCGACTGGCATGCAAGCCAGACCGAATGGGACGCGGCGCCCTTCAACCGTCTGCTGCGCGCTCGCCGGACCGTCAAGCAGCTCTTCGACGCGACAACGCCGGATGGAGAAATGCTGACGGCTCATGTCCACAACGCTCTCACTGGGCTGGAACGCGGTTTCGGCATTCCAAAGGAAATGATTCTTGTGGTCGTCGCACTACGCTCGCACGCCACTCTTCTCAATCTCGACGACTATGCCTGGAAGAAATATCAACTCGGGGCCGGGTATAAGGTCAAAGATCCAGCCACAGGCAAACCGGCGGAACGCAACATATATTTCGCCTCCATCCTGGCGCCGGATGGCAGGTATGCGTCGGACAATCCCAACGATCCGCGCTCCATCGAGTCGGACACATCGCTCCAGGCCATCCAGCGCCGCGGCGTTCAACTGTTGTGCTGCCATGTGGCCATTGAAGGCACAGCCCACTACGCAGTGGAGCGGCTCAAGTTGCAGGCGAGCCAGGAAACAGTGGCGCAGGATTTGCTGGCCCATCTGTTGCCCGGCGTACTGGTTGTTCCCAGCATGGTTTCCGCCATTCCGTTGCTGGAGACGCATGGACGCTTCGCCTATCTGCGGCTGTGAAAGCGGATTGACAGTTTGTGCAATTGGATATTAAAAGGGAGTGATTCTGAACCCTTCGACTTCGCTCGGGGCAGGCTCCGCGCAGCGGAGTGAAGAATCCAGAGAATTCGCGCCTCGCAAGCGCCACTATCGCCCTCTGGATTTTTCGCTGCGCTCAGAATGACGAACTCTTGTTTCAACCGCAGTATCTATGAATCCGCGATAAACGAAAACTACAGAATGTAGCGCGACAGGTCCTGGTCCTTCACGATGGAGGCGACCATGTGCTGCACGTAGGCGGCGTCGATGGCGATCACTTTTTCAGGGCCGCCGGCCCCTTCGCGTTCCACCAGCGGAATGCTGGTGGAGGTTGTGCGACCGGGTGTTTTCTCCGCGCTGGCAGCCAGCGTCAAGGTCGCATCCGCAAGTGGCGCTTCGCCTTTGGCCTGGCCAGCGGGACGAGTGTGCCCTGCCAGGTCCGGCGCATCGAAGCTGATCTCGTCCAGCACCCGCTCCATGATGGTATGCAGACGGCGGGCGCCAATATTTTCCGTCGCTTCATTCACGCGGAAGGCAAAGTTCGCGATTTCCGCCAGCGACTCCGGCGAAAATTCCAGCTTCAGTCCCTCCGTCTCCAGCAGCGCCGTTGCCTGCTTCACCAGGGAAGACTTGGGCTCGGTAAGAATTTTGATAAAGTCTTCGACCGTCAGCGATTGCAGCTCGACGCGAATCGGGAAACGTCCCTGCAGCTCCGGAATCAAGTCGCTCGGCTTCGACACATGAAACGCTCCGGCGGCGATGAACAGAATATGGTCGGTGCTCACCATGCCGTAGCGCGTGTTCACGGTGGTGCCTTCGACAATGGGCAGAATGTCGCGCTGCACGCCTTCGCGAGAAACATCGGGGCCGTGTCCGCCTTCGCGGCCGGCGATCTTGTCGATCTCATCCAGAAAAATAATGCCGGAATTCTCCACCCGCTCGACCGCAATCCGCGTCACCTGGTCCATATCGATCAGCCGCTGCTCTTCTTCCTGCACCAGGTATTCGAACGCCTCGCCCACCTTCATCTTGCGCTTCTTGGTGCGCTGGCCAAAGATGTTGGGCAGAATGTCCTTCAGGTTGATGTCCATCTCCTCCATGCCCTGGTTGGAGATGATTTCCAGCGATGGCGTGTTGCGCTCGCGCACATCGATTTCGACCATGCGCTCATCCAGCTTGCCTTCGCGAAACTGTACCCGCAGTTTTTCTCGCGTGCGCTGGTGCGAATCGGTGGCGACTGGTTGCAAAGGGCTGGGAAACACTATGGTGTTATCGCCGATTTCATCCACTCCCGAAATCGGCGTCGGCGCAGGTCCAGGTATAGGAACGGGCACAGCGGCTGGCGGCAGCAGCAGATCCAGCAGCCGCTCCTCGGCGTTCAGTTCAGCCTTGTCTTCCACCTCTTCCAGCTTTTCTTCGCGCAGCATGTCCACGGCAATCTCAACCAGGTCGCGAATCATCGATTCCACATCGCGGCCGACGTAGCCCACCTCGGTAAACTTCGACGCCTCCACTTTCAGAAATGGGGAGTTGGTCAGCCTTGCCAGCCGCCGGGCAATCTCCGTTTTGCCCACGCCGGTCGGCCCAATCATAATGATGTTTTTGGGCATGATGTCGTCGGCCAGCTCCGGGGCCAGCTTCTGGCGACGCATGCGATTGCGCAAGGCAATGGCCACCGCGCGCTTGGCAGCGTGCTGGCCCACTACATACTTGTCCAGCTCCGACACAATCTCGCGCGGCGTCATTTCGTCCAGCGACAGCGCCTGGTCTTCTTCCACTCCAGGTAAATAAATGGCCATATCCACTCCTTGTTCTGCGCCGTCGCCTGCTGGGCGCGGTCAGACAGGCCTATAGTTCTTCGATGGTGATTTGATCGTTGGTGTAGATGCAGATCTGGCCGGCGATGCGCAAGGATTTTTCCGCGATCTCGCGCGCCGAAAGCTCGGTGTTCTGGACCAACGCGCGGGCCGCCGCCAGCGCATACGAGCCGCCGCTGCCGATCGCCGTGATGCCTTCGTCCGGCTCGATCACATCGCCCGCGCCGCTGATCAAATACGTCTGGTGCAGATCGGCGACCAGCAGCAGCGCTTCCAGATTGCGCAGCATCTTGTCCGTGCGCCAATCCTTCGCCAGCTCCACCGCAGACCGGCCCAGATTGCCCGCATACTGTTCCAGCTTGGCCTCAAACCGGCTGAATAAGGAGAACGCATCGGCGGTCGATCCGGCAAACCCGGCCAGGACTTTGTCCTGATACAGGCGTCGAATTTTCCGCGCCGTATGTTTAATGACACTCTCGCCCAGGGTCACCTGACCATCGGCTGCCATCACCACGCGATCGTTGCGGCGAACGCACAATACCGTCGTCGAACGGACCCTCGTTCGTTCAGGTCCAGGTCGCTGGCTGATAGCGCTTCTGCGGCGGGAAACGGAAGAACCGGCTGCGTCAGGGCGCACGTCCGGGTGCAAATTAGGTTCAAACATCGTCAACTACGATTATAAGGCAATTGTTTTCCTCTTTCCGTCGAAGCCTCTACCCGCGTACCCTGCAATTCCGCTATCCTCAAGAGTAGCTCGCGCCAGCACAAATACATTCGACGAGCATCGCATGCAATCCTGGTTGACGTACCACGTTCCTGTCCTGGCCACCACCGCGGCCTCTGTCGCTGCCATCGGCGGCGTTGTTGTCTGGTGGGTCCTGACGCATCGCAAGTCCGCGGAGGAAAAGGAGCGTGAGCGCCGCCAACACCTGGTGCTCCACGGTCGCATCATCGACGGTTCCGTCCTCGACTGGTCGGAGCAGCCCAACTCCACCGACCTGGGCACGCTGCATTATCGCTACTACATTGCCGGCGTCAGTTATGAATGCGCCCAAGACCTGGCCTTCCTCAAGGGCGCCGCTCTGGTCGACGCCACCTGTCTCGGCCGCCCTGCTTCCGTGCGCTACGACCCCAAAAATCCCGCCAACAGCATCATCCTCGCCGAAGGCTGGAGCGGGCTGCAGCACCCCAATCGCGTCCTCGTCCCGAATGCCGAGGATCCTACCAGCACACTATCTCCGGCGCCTCCAGCGGTAAAATGAATCTATGCACGCGCATGCGCCAGCCAACGACCAGACCAAGCGTATCCTGCGCATTTCGCTGGCGCTCACCTTCGCCTACATTTTGCTCACGCTGTTCGTCGGCGTTCGCGCCCATAGCCTGGCGCTGATCTCCGAAGCCGGCCACAATACATCCGACTTTCTTGCTCTGTTGCTGTCGTTTGTCGCCGTCTATTTCCATGCCCGCCCGGCCACTGACAAAAAAACTTTTGGCTATCGCCGGGCCGGCGTTTTGGCTGCCTTCGTCAATGCCATTGCGCTCATCGGAATTGCCGCGTGGCTGGCCGTCGAGGCGGTCGCACGTTTCCTGCATCCGCAAATCGTCGAGCCCAGACTGATGATGGCGACCGCTGCTGTCGGCGTGGTCATGAACGGCTTCCTTGCCTGGATGCTCTCCCGCGTCGGCAACGACGTCAACATCCGCGGCGCCTTCATCCACATGCTGGGCGATACGCTTTCCACCGCCGCCGTCATTGCCGGCGGTCTGGCCATCGCCCTGACTGGCATCCAATGGGTCGACCCCCTGTTGTCCCTGATGATTGCCGCGCTCATTTTCTGGTCTTCGCTGTCCATCGTGCGCGAGACGCTGAACATTCTGCTGGAAGGCACGCCGCAGGACCTTTCCCTCACCGACATTCGCGATGCCATGCAGGTTGTCCCCGGCGTCTGCGGCGTCCACGACCTGCATGTCTGGTGCGTCTGCCCGCACCTGAACGCGCTGGCCTGCCACGTGACGATCCTGGATATCCCTCCGTCGGAAAGCCGCCGCATTCTCGCCGACATCAATCGGGAACTGGGCGAGCGCTTCAACATCCACCACACCACCATCCAATTTGAAATGAGCGACGATGCCGGCTGCGCCGTGGAAGACGGCTGCCTGCCAACAGACGACTCCTTCGCCGCCGCCCACAGCCATTCGCATTCCCACTCGCATTAGACTGTCGATTTTCTGTGGAAACCGAGAACGCGGGAAGAGAGAAAAGTCATTCTGAACGAAACGCAGTGGAGTGAAGAATCCAGAGGGCGATCGCGGCGCTTTCGCCGTAGCACAGCGTAGTGAAACGCTCGAAATTCGCCACTAAATTTCCGCCGAACCCGCCGGCTTCGGCGACATTCAAATCCGGCCATGGACACGGAACATGCTTGAACGACTGACACAAATCGAAGCGCGCTACGACGATCTTTCTGCCCAGATGGCCGATCCCGCCCTGGTCTCCGATCAGCAGCAGTATCAGAAGATCACCAAGCAGCATCGCGATCTGCAAGCGGTGGTGGAAAACATTCGCGAGTTGAAGCGCATTGTGAAGGGCATCGCCGATGCCAAGGCCATGGCCAGCGAGCCCGACCCGGACATGCGCGCCATGGCGGAAGAAGAGCTGGCGCAATTGGAATCCGAGCGGCCCGCCGTCGAAGAACGCATCCGCGTCCTTCTGCTGCCGAAAGATCCCAACGACGAGAAGAACGTGATTCTTGAAATCCGCGCTGGGACCGGCGGCGATGAAGCCTCGCTCTTTGCGGCGGAGTTGTTTCGCATGTACACGCGCTTTGCGGAACTGCATCGCTGGCGCGTCGAGGTGCTTTCCATGTCGGAGTCGGGCGTGCGCGGCATGAAGGAAGTGATCGCCATTATTGAAGGCGAGCGCGTCTTTTCGCAGATGAAATACGAAGGCGGCGTACACCGCGTGCAGCGCGTTCCGCAAACGGAAACGCAAGGCCGCGTCCATACTTCCGCCGTCACCGTGGCCGTGTTGCCGGAGGCGGAGGATGTGGACATCAAGATTGAAGCGAAAGACCTGCGCATCGACACCTTCTGCTCCTCGGGCCCCGGCGGACAGTCCGTCAACACCACGTATTCCGCGGTGCGCATCACGCATTTGCCGACCGGCACCGTGGTCAGTTGCCAGGATGAAAAATCGCAGATCAAAAACCGCGAAAAAGGAATGCGCGTGCTGCGATCGCGGCTGTATGAAGTGGAGATGGAGAAGCAGCAGCAGGCGCTGGCCAAGGAACGCAAGCAGATGGTGGGCACGGGCGACCGCAGCGAAAAAATCCGCACCTACAATTTCCCGCAGAACCGGCTCACCGACCATCGCATCGGCCTCACCATTCACCAACTGGCTGAGGTGATGGAAGGCAAATTGCAGTCCATCGTCGACGCGCTTATCGCGCATGATCAAGCGGAGCGGCTGAAGCACGACGGCGCGGCTGTATGAGAGGCATGTTTGCGGAGTCGATGACTATCGGCGACGCGATCGCGTGGGGGACTTCCCTGTTGGACGAGACCGACTCCATCCCTGCGGCGCGCAGTCGTTCGGATGCGATCCTGCTGCTGCGCCATGTCCTCGGCATTCCGCACGCGGAAATGTATGCCTATCGCGAACGGCCGCTGACGGCGCTGCAGACAGAGGCATTCAACGCGCAGCTTCAGCAGCGTTTGCGCGGCGTACCTATCCAGTACATTACCGGGGAACAGGAATTTTTCGGCCTGCCGTTTCGTGTCACGCCGGATGTGTTGATCCCGCGGCCCGAGACGGAGCACCTGGTGGAAGCTGCGATCGCGCGGTTGCAGGGGGTGAAGGGCGCGCAGGTTGCGGATGTCGGCACCGGATCCGGCGCAATTGCGGTGGCCCTGGCACATTCGCTGTTGACGGCTGAAATCGTTGCGCTCGATATCAGCCCGGCGGCCCTGGCGGTTGCCTCGGAGAATGCGAAACAGAACGGAGTGGTCGCGCGCATTCGATTTGTTGAGTCGGATTTGTTGAGCGCGGTTGTGGGCGAGCGCTTCAATGCCATCGTATCGAACCCGCCGTACATTGCCGAATCGGAGCGAATGTCGTTGCCGGTGGAAGTGCGCGAGCATGAACCGGCGCAGGCGCTGTTTGCCGGACACACGGGGTTGGAAGTGTATCGACGGCTGATTCCTGCCGCGCTTCCAATGCTGGTCTCCGATGGATGGCTGATGATGGAAATTGGCCACGGCCAGCGCGATTCGGTTGGCGCGCTGCTGAATGACGCGGATTGGGATGGAGTGGAGTTTCTCCCGGATTTGCAGGGCATTCCTCGGGTCGTGATGGCGCGCAAGCGGTAGAGCCGGGCGCGACGGACAACTCCCCTCGAACGTGGGGAGGGTATTGGTCGGTCGTCGAAGATTTTTTTGAAACAGGCTGTTGCTTGTTTACAGTGAGCGCAGGTGAACATCGAAAAGATACTCTATCGATCGGTCTCGAAGAAAGCGCGATCTGTGCTTCTCTGCGGAATGCTGATTTGCCTTGTTGCGCAAACGGTTGAAGCGGCCGAGTTGAAGAAGCAAACTGCGGCGGCCTTTGGCCGCTATGTCGGCGCCTCCGAAGCGCGCATGGAGGCGGAACTCCAGAATGGCCCCTTCCTCGTTGTTGACGGTCTGCCGGAGGAGCGCCGGGGGGAAGCCTACGCCCATCTTCGCGAAGGACAAATTCTGGTAAACCCGGTGAACGCAAAAGTGGGGGGCTCTCCCATGAAAGTCCCTGGCGGCCTGATTCACGATTGGGTTGGCGTGGTCTTCATTCCAAACGTGTCCTTGGCGCAAACGCTCGCAGTCGCCCAGGACTATGACCATTACCAAAGCATCTACCGGCCGGAGGTGCGCCGTTCCAGGCTTGTGCAGCGTAGCGGCGACAATTTCAAAGTGTTCCTCCAGTTCTACAAAAAATCTCTGGCCACGGTCGTCCTCAACGCGGATTTCGACATCCATTACAATCGTCTCGGACCGGATCGCGTGGTGAGCGATTCCTATTCCACGCGGATCGTAGAGCTGGAAAACGCTGGACAAGCGGACGAGCGGGAATTGCCGGTCGATGGCGGGCACGGCTACCTTTGGCGGCTTGACAGCTACTGGCGGCTGGAGGCAAAGGATGGCGGCGTGTATGTCCAGCTTGAATCGATCGGGCTCAGCCGCGGCGTCCCGGCAGTGTTCGCTTGGCTGGTGAATCCGCTGCTACGAAGTATCCCCCGTGGGGCCCTTACGGATATGCTGGGCGCAACGCGTAGGTTTCTCGCCGAATCCCGCCAGAGCGTCAATAACCAGAGCCCATCGGATTGACCCGTCCCAGATACGGATGGCTGCTGCAACCGCATCCCACCCTTTGCGATGAAACTGCAAAGGGTTGGATGCGGGGACTAAACAGATGTGGGACACACGCCGGAGAAAGTTGAGGAGTTCACGATGATCGTTCACGCGTTCTTATTTCAATGGAAACCGCAGGCCACCGCGCAAGACAAGCAGCAGGCGGCAGAAAAAATTCGCGCCTTGCAAGGACAGATTCCCGGGCTGATCGAGACCAGCTACAACGCGAACACTTCGCCGCGTTCGCAGGGGTTTACCCATGGCGGCGTGATGAAGTTCCGCGATGAAGCGGCGCTGAAAGCCTACTTCACTCATCCGGTGCATCAAGAATTGGTCGATTGGCTGATGCCGCTGCTGGCTGTGGCCGCGGAACTGGACTATGAAGCGTGACGGGAGGGCATTAAGCCTTCACCGGAACAGCCTTAGAATCGGTAGACCAGATCGACATCGAACTGTGCGCGCCCATATCCAGAAGATGTGAACTGAGGATCATAGGGGGTCAGCGTGCTATGCACATATCCTACTGCGCCGCGTAACGCAAATTTAGGAGTCAGCCGGTAGTCCAGGCCACCGTTGATTTCATATGCGAATGAAGAATTGTTCCTGTAGGCCTCACCGTAGCGGTTGGAAGTATTGCTGTAAGTAGACCCGCCGATCAGCAGGCCCACAAATGGTCTGAGCTTGGACGAATCAGGAACTGGAAAGGAATATCGCGGCCCAAACAGGAACGTCGTTTCCATCGGTGTGCTGTAGTAGGCGCAGTTGCAATTGAGAGGGAACACGCTGATCTCACCCACCAGTGAAAACGGACGGTGAATACGGCCATCCACGCCGACGTTAAAACCCGACCCTGAGGGAAGGTCAGAGGTAGCCCCGAATCTAGGGTTGCTGAGCAGATAGGAGTAGCCGCCGAACACCTCCAAACCGTTCCTGGAGGCCGTGTTGCCGGTTTGGGCCTGGGACACAGCGAAAGCCGAGGGCAACAGCAAAAGAAAAATGCCAAGTCTGGAAAAAGACATCCGGTCGCCCCTCGCTAAACTTCTTGTGTTCGAGAACGCACGACGCCATCAAGCGGGGACTATACACCACGCTGACAGCGATTGGGAACAACTCATATTCCTACCGCAGATGGAAGAAACAATGGGGTGGCGCGGGTGGCAAAATGGATGGTAAGTTCGAGCTTTCTGTTGGCTACTTTTTATGCGGCCCTGGTACGCGGCTTGATCTTTTGTAACGCACTGGCCTTGGCTGCGAGGCGCAGGGCGTAGTCATTCTGCAGATTCAACCAAAACTGCGCGGGAAGTCCAAAATAGATTCCAAGGCGCAGCGCCGAGTCCGCGGAAATGGCACGTTGCCACGCACAAGGCCGTTCACACGCGGAACCGGTACGCATAGCTCCTTGGCCAGACGGTAGGCTGTAAGCCCGTGGGGCCCCATAAATTCGGTAAGAAGGATTTCTCCTGGATGGATTGCAAACGGCTTTGCCATACATGTCCCCCGTCAGTGGTAGCCGACAATTTCCACGTCAAATACGTTCCCGGCGCGCCACACGAATTTCCCTTGTGTGCCACGAGCGCGAATAGAAGCCTGCCGGCAACTATTCGCAGACCCCTCTGGACAGGTGCGCCTTCTTTCATAGAAGAATGACTCGCTTCCATTTGTTGGAATTCGATGGGACTGCGCTATTCCGGGCGGTCGAGATCGATTTCGGCGACGGCTTCGAGGGTCGCTTCTTCCACGTTCCAGGCCTTCAGCAGCGGGAAGATGGTCCCCATGGAGAAGCCGGCGCGCACCAGGCTGCGAACGATGCGGGCGGTCTCTTTCTCGTTAGCGGGCTTGCGCAGGCGTTTGCGCTGAATGTAGCGGCGGGCGAGTTCGGCTTCGGGCAGTTCAGAGTAGGCGGCGTCGAGCGTCTTGCCGATGACGTCGCCATGCACGCCACGCTGGACCAGATCCTGCTGCACGCGGCGGCGGCCAAATTTCTCATTCTCCACCCGCAGCCGGGTGTAGTCGGAGGCGTAACGGGTGTCGTCGAGATAATGGAGTTCCTTGAGCCGAAGGACGACGGCTTCCACCTTGGCTTCGCCGGTTTCGTCGGGCTCCACGCGGCGGCGCATCAGTCGCTTGAGCTCGGCGACGGTGCGCATTTTGCGGCCCAAGCTGCGCACGGCATAGTCGTAGAGGGCAGCGGCATCGAGCGGCCCGCGCGGCTGCTTACCCGGGTTTTTTGAGCGATTGAAAGTGCCGAACGCCACGCGCTTGCTCCTGCCCGCATCCTACGCCGACTCGCAAGGCGATTGCTTGCGCCGTGGAAACGCGACCGTGGATTTCAGGAGTCAGGCTGGTTCCTCCTTGGTGTTAACTATCCGGTAACCTTGGTAACACAAAAGTGACACTAAGCAACTTAATCCCTCGCCTGGGTCGTCTACTGTAAAAAAGGGAGGACGCGGCGTCCATCGAGTCGCCCCGCATCCCGAGGTCTGGTGTGCTTTCTCTTCGTTCGTCTGGTGGATCATTCCCGCGGGGCACTCAAGTGCGTCGCCCGTTGTTGGCGACAGGTCTGCGCGAGTGCTGGTCTACATTTCTGGGAATTGGGTTGCTTTGCCTGTCGGTCGGGACTGCTCGACTGGCGATGGCGCAATCTGGGCTGCAGACGGCGGCCCCCTCGCCAAGCGGCCTGCAAGGATTTACGCCCGCGCCGCTGGACTCCGGCTTTGGCGCGCTGGATCCGTCGCAACCCAAGGGCATCACGCCGCAGGAGATCATTCAGCGATTCGCGGAGAAAGAAACGCAGTTCAAGCGCGCGCTGGAGAATTACACGTACCGTCGCACCGTCAAGCTGGACTCGATTGGGGACAATGGCAGCATCGACGGAGAATATCTGCAGGTGGACGACATTGTGTTGAGTCCGTCGGGGCGCAAGCAGGAGAGGGTCGTATACGCGCCGGACAACACGCTGACGCGGGCGTTGCTGAGTCCGGCGGATTTCGACGACATTGAACATCGGCTGCCGTTTACGCTGACCACGGAAGATGTGGCGCAATACCGGGTGACCTACGTGGGCATGGAGCGGGTCGACCAGGTGGGAACGTTTGTGTTCGACGTGACGCCGCGGCGGATGGAGAAGGACGAGCGCTATTTTGAAGGGCGCATCTGGGTCGACGCCAAGGACTTTCAGATTGTCGTGACCAACGGAAAGAGTATTCCAGACGATACGCGGCGCGGACGGGAAGATCTTTCCATCCCGTTCACGACGTACCGCCAGCAGATCGACGGGAAGTATTGGTTTCCGGTTTACACGCGGGCGGAAGGCGTGCTGCACTTCAAGAACTGCAAGGCGTGCCTGCCTAGCGACGTTCGCCTGAGAGAAATCGTGAAGTACGGGGACTACAAACGGTTTGGCTCCTCTGTCCGGATTACGTTTGAAGGATTGGAGCGGCCGACGGGCCTGCCGGCTGCTTTGCCGGTGAATGGCGCGTCCGGCGGACCGCAGACAGCCAGTGCAGGTCCCACGGCGAGTACGCTCGCCGAAACGAGCGCGGCCCAGCAGACGGCCGCGAAGGACTAGGACGAAATTTCATCGACGTGCCGACAGGCGATCCGCAAAAGATAATGAGACCCGCGCATTCAGGCGGGTCTCTTGTTATTTGGCGGAGTACATTCAGGCGGATCCGCTTTGGCGGCTATCGCGGAACCAGAATGTATTTCTTGTCTTCTACTTCGGCAGCGGCCTTTGCCACTTTGGCATCCTCATAACGCTTCATGGAAGCGGTGATGGCTTCGCGCGCGCGGGAAGCGTCGTGCCAACCTTTCACCTCGACGCGCTTGCCTTCCAGATCTTTATAAATCGCGAAAAAGTGGGTGATTTCGCGCAGCATGTGCGGATAAATCTCGGTGTAATTCCAGACGTCCGCATAGCGAGGATTGCTGCGGCCTACGGACAGCACTTTCTCGTCCGGAACGCCCTGGTCCATCATGAGCAGCAGACCGATGGGGCGAACATCCATCACGCATCCGGAAAAGCTGGGGGAATCGACCAGCACCAGCACATCCAGCGGGTCGCCGTCCTCGCTGAGGGTGCTGGGGATAAATCCGTAGTCTCCGGGATAATGCACCGGGGAATATAGGTTCCGATCCAGGCGGAAGACGTGGAGTTTCTTGTCGTACTCGTATTTGTTCACCCCTTCATAGGGGATTTCAATGACCGCGTTGATTACTTCCGGAGCTTTTGCTCCGGCGGGAAGTTCCAGATAATTCGTCATTCATTTTCCTTGACTGTGGGTTGCCTGTGGGAAATCGGCTGGCCGTCTACGTATAATTCAGTCACGATGAAGGCCCATGTGTACGTGATGCTTCGCAAGACCGTGCTGGACCCCCAGGGGCAGACCATCCACGGAGCTCTACGAAAGATGCAATATCGCGGTGTCGAAGATGTCCGCCAGGGCAAGTATTTTGTGCTGACCCTCAGCGATGCGCTGGCATTGCCGGAAGCGCAGCTGGAGGTGGAGCGTATTGCCCGCGAAGTGCTCGTCAACCCCGTGATTGAAGAGTACACGTATCGGCTGGAGCCGTGAGCGGAAACTTTTCCGCCAACGGTTTTGCCGTGAACCGGCTTCAAAATGACCGGGCATACGGAAGTTGGCGAATTACGGTTCATCGAGGCGCTGTTTGCACGAGTTAAGGGCCTTGCGCTCGACCTTTGGGTTATGAACCCAAAAATGAAGCGCTCGTAGGTGAGCAATTCTTTATTTTGCCTTTACTGGGTATTTACTTGACTCAGGTGACCCCAACATCTTGTGGTTTTAGAAAACGCTGCTCCGCCGGACATTTGACGAGGGATTTGTGGTTCTATAGCGAAATTTGTGGGTGAGTGAGCGGTGGAAATGACCGCGGAGCGTGTCAACGAGTTTGAGACATGTGGCATGAGAGTTTAGTGTCGAATCTCTTCTGTCGCTGTTGTCGGAGTTGGTGGGTTGATCCAGGCCGCGGTGGGTTGGGGCGGATGCTTTGGTCGG
>JAJYUB010000085.1 GCA_021792795.1 Acidobacteriota bacterium
TCTTTACCCTTTTCTTGACTCATGTGGGCCACGTAGCTAATGTAAAAAGACAACCAGCGTCGCTTCGCTCCGACTCTGGCCCACTTCACCGGAATCACCGGCCCACTTCACCGGAATACGCACAAGCTGGAAGGCAGGTTTGAAATGCTCAAGAATAACGCGCCATGAACTGTCGTCGCGGGCGCTGCCCCGATGGCACTCATCCACAATAATCAGGTCGAAGAAATCGGGCGGGTAGTCGCGGAAGAGTCCGGCGCGCCGCTCGTCTTCCGCAAGCGCCTGATAGATGGCGAAGTACATTTCGCGGCTTTTGACGACCTCCCCGGACTCGATCTTGTAGCGCGCGTCGCCGAACGGAGTGAACGTCTTGTCCTTCGGGTCATCCACAAGAATGTTGCGGTCGGCAAGATAAAGGATGCGCGGCTTGCGGTACTCGCCTGTCCTGTTCCAGCGGCTCGACCACAGCTTCCAGCAGATTTGAAAGGCGACGATGGTTTTGCCTGTGCCCGTCGCCATAGTAAGGAGAAGCCGTGGTTTTCCGGCAAGGATGGCTTCGACCGTGCGGTTGATCGCAATTTGCTGGTAATACCTGGGCGGTTTGCCGCCAATCATGTTGTAAGGGGCTATGAGTTGGTCGGCCTGTTGGAGTTTGGTAATTCCACTGCCGGTCTGATAGCGGTGCCATAGCTCCTCCGGCTTGGCAAAGTCAGAAACGGGCGTCTCCGTGCCGGTGAAGTAATCAATCTCGATGATGTCCGTGCCGTTGGTCGCATAGGCGAATTTGAGGTCAAGCATTTCTGCGTAGAGGCGCGCCTGTTGAACGGCGTCGGTTGCGGTCTTGTAGCTGGCCTTTGCTTCGACGACGGCAAGCGGAAAATCCCGCGTGTAGCGCAACAAATAATCAACCCGCTTGGGCGGCTTGCGGATGAAGCCTTCCTTGCCCACGGGAATCACGCGCCCGTCGGTGATGGTGCGCTGTTCGGCAATCGAATGGGGGTGGCTGTCCCAACCAAGGGCGAGCAATTTGGGGACGACGTACTTCCGGCAGGTATCGGCTTCTGTATTCACTTCGTGCCCCCGTGCGCGGCACGAAAGTGCTCATCGGCCAGCTTCGCGTCGATCTGGTCGCGGGCAATCTGTTCCGGGTTCTGGTTCACCGTTGCCGAAGGCACTGCTTGTTTCGACCTTTTATTTGTACCTCCCATAATCGCATATCTATCTTGCTGACTCACAGGGGTAAGCGCAGGAAGGGACTAGCCTTAGTACCGCGGGCGGCCCGCCCCGTCAATGGCACAGAAGGCGCGAAGTTTTGGAAGCGACACGTAGCCTAATTCCGGGTAGTCCATGCCTCGGCAATCAGACCATACCGCAAACCAGGCGCACCTTGCGGAGCTACTGTCATTGTAATGGAATCCATTGCAATGTAATATGAGATTATGGCTACTGCTACTGCAAGGAAATCGAAGGTCTATACGATCAGCCTGCCGCCCGAACTGGCGCAAAAGGCGGAGGCACTGGCACAGCGGGACAGCCGCACCATGAGCGAGCTATTCCGCGAAGCCTTCCGCACCTATTCCGCGCAGCAGGCGCGAGCAACGCTGGCTGAACTGGGCGAGTATGCGGCAGGCCGCAATCCCAAGGGCTACACCGAGGCCGATGTACCCCGCCTCATCAAAGAAGTGCGCGCCGAGAAGCCGCGCCGCCGCAAGGTACGGTCTAACGGGTGATCGTCGTCGTAGACACAAACGTCTGGATTTCCGCGCTTCAATTTGCGAAACGTCGCGGCACGCCGACGCTGGCGCTTGAAAAAGCAATGAGCGAAGACGTGATTGCTACCTGCGATGAGATTGACGCGGAGATTGTGCGCGTCTTGACGGAGAAGTTCTCCTGGAAACAACACCGCGCAATATCGGCGCTGCAAGCGATTCTCGCGCGCGGCATCCGTGTAAAGATTCGAGGCGCGGTAAAGGTCTGCCGTGATCCGAACGACGATATGTTTCTGGAGTGCGCCGCCCTTGCGAAAGCGGATTTGCTGGTTGCAGGCGACAAGGATTTGTTGACTCTCGGCATATACAAGGGAACGCGCATTATCACTCCTTCGGAATATCTGCGGGCCGGATAGAAGCGTCCGGTCATTGCTCAAAGATGAGCATGACCGTAGATCGCCGGAGCGATATTCATAGCGACGGCTGCGGGGATGCCGCTGACAGCGGCTTCCCCGGCGTTTTCGATTGTCTCGTTCTCTTCCTCAAACGTGCTGCCGAGAATCAGGTCCACGGCTCTCTGCGCGTTGGCGGCTGCGTGAACGATGAGCCGGTTATCTTCTTCCAGCTTTTCAATCCAGTTCTGGAGGTATGCGGTGGTATTGCGGTCGGTGTGCTCATTGGCAATACCAGCAATAGCGCAAAGAAAAGCGGCTCCCATCTCTGCGACTAATTCCTCTTTGCTGTAAAGCTCATCTCCGAAACGGTCGCCAAAGGTGCGATTCAGGCGGCTTTCGTGTCCTGTGCTATGAATCAGCTCATGGAATAAGGTGCTGTAATAGAGCGGCGCATCCACGAACCGGGAGCGGGCGGGCATGTGGACGGAATCGATAGATGGCCGGTAATAAGCGCGGTACTCGGTGGGGCTGTTGAGATGGAGCGAGGGCCGATTCTCCCATCCGGTGACGATGCTCTCGCAAAGCTCGTCCTCGTCAACTTCCGGCGCAATGGCAGGTTGTGAGATTTCAGGCAGCGCGAGGCCGTCGCACTGCTCCACGTTGAAAACCGTGTAGTGGCAGAGAACAAAGGGAACGCGCTCATCTTCGCCCGTTGCTGCGTCGTCTTTCTTCGCATATTCGGGAAGCTGCTTGTAAAAGATAATCTGCGTTCCGTGCTCACCCTTGCGAACCGTGCCTTTCAATGCCTGGGCCTGCTTGAATGTAAGCCAAAATGGGGAGCTGTACTCGCTCGACCAAAGCAACAGGACATTGATGCCACGGTAGGGTTTGCCGGTGTAGAAGTTGCGCGGGAATGGGCCGCCTGCATAGCGCGGAGCCTTCCACGGCTTTTCCCACGGAATTACGCCAGCCTTGAGACTGGCAATAATACGGTCGGTGACGGTCTGGTAGATGCTTGGCCTGCTGGCTGCATTGCGATGGTTGCGGTATGCCATGACGTTTGCTCTCCTGTGCTGCCCGCGTGGGGCGAGATTCCGAAGGAGGGCTTTTCGCCTTTAGCTCTCAACCAAATTTCTTTTGTTGAGTGCCCCCGCTTCATGTCTTTGTGCGGCGGGCAGAGGCGAGGCGGGTTCAGTCAAGGGCGGGCGTTCTGTGCCCGTTTATGGAGCGTCAGCGAACACCCTTGACGGGTTCCGACCGGCTCTGCCATAAAGCCGCATGAAGCGGGGCACTGGATAAAAGAAGAAATTTCGGTCTACTTCCGCATGGCTTTAGGGAGGGGCGTTGCGGGGAAGGAACGGCCCCGCATGGATGGGAAGCGGAAAGCGCTGCAATTTGGCGGTTGCAGCGAGGGAAGGGCGGAGCACCCTTCCCTTACAGGGAATTATTGGACAGAGCGATTCCGCATAGTCTTTGTACGATAGGCAATAGGGAGAGCATGAAGACGATGAGACCTGACCCCGATTACCTCAAAGAATTGCTCACAGCATTTCAGGACGCACCTGCGCCAACGACGGACATCCGAGAATTGGCAGCCGCAGGACTGTCCTACGACGATCCGAAGTTTGAATTCCACTTATTCCTTCTGCACGATCAGGGCTTTATCACGGACGATGGGGATGGCAGCTTGGGCATGGACCGTGGCGCGGATGGCACAATTCAATGGTCAGTTATTCCGTTGCGGCTCACGGCGTCCGGCCAGCAGTTTGCGGAGGCGCTGGGCAACAGCAAAATTCTGGCGACGATTAAGAAGAACTTCGTCGGGGCAAGCATCAGCACATTACAGCAAGCGGCGGTTGCTCTACTGAAGTCGGAAGTCATGCAGCACCTCCACCTCTGATGTGGCAGTCCTCCGATTTGGAGAGAAAGATTTTTATGCGACCGACAAATTGTATTTTTTGCGGTGTCGCGCTGACCTCGCCTGGCGCTCAGCAGCCAGATTCACGTACCAAAGAACACGTCTATGCGCGCTGGTTTCGGGACAACGTGGTGAATCAGAAGATTAAGATGTTCACCTCCGACGGCACTACCGCCACGATGGAAAGGCAGCCGCATCTTGAGGCGCTGGTGAATAGCTCCGTCTGTGCGGAGTGCAATAACGGTTGGATGTCCACCCTGGAGACGCAGGTTGATCCTATCTTTGAGAAGCTGAAGAGCGGCACGGACATAAGTCTCCTAAGCCGGGAGGAAGTGGAGATACTTGCGCGCTGGACAGGTAAAACAGCGATTGTGCTGGGTTATGTGACACCTATTCCGGCCATTGTTCCTGAGTGTATCCGCAAGACATTCCATGCCGACAGTCCGACGCCGCCGCACATGCGCTTGTTCTATGCCTTCATCGAAAAGGCCGACCAGACGCTTGAAGGCGGCTACCTGCAACTGCGTTATGGAGCGGAAATCCCTGTGCTGGGCAGTGAAGGAGGTTCGGGGTATCGTTTTACGCTGTGTCTTTTCAACCATTGTTTTACGGTTGACTTTCCCCCCATTCTCGTCGGTGTTCGATATGACCTGCGCGAGAGTTGCAGTGCTCAAATCTGGCCTACATTCGTTCACGCGGGCACCTCGGAGTTGTCTATTCCTACACCAGCACCCATTGGGGACGTTCTGCACATGATCTGTAGCCGAATTCACATAGCTTTCGATATTAACGAACTGCATGTATAGTCGGTCTCGCATCATGGGCGCTGCATACTTCCCGGCAAAAAGCGCACGAAGAACAGCCGCCAGCGGCGGCTCGTGCGCGGAGATTTGCCGCTAAAAGCGCCCCGGCGGGGCAGCGGCAAATCAGAACCAATATCCGAAGAGATGAATTAGATATTGAACTCCCTGCGCCAGCCTCCGCCACGGCTCCGGCCAAAGACGGCTTCGGGAGGGTTCCACGGTCAGCCTACCCTGCGGTGCTGACCTCGTTTGGACTTATCGTGCGTCTCCGCCGCTTTCGACGCTTTAGCCCTGGTAACGTCCACTTCCGGGTGCGGCAGTTCCCATCCCGCCATGCCCTGCAACACGCGGTCGGCGTGCTTGATGGTGTTTACATGCCCGTAGTGTTCCTCGATCATGTGGACAGAAGTGCCCATCTGCTCGGCAAGGAAATACACGTCCACGCCTTCCTGCAAGCGGAGCGTGGCATAGGTGTGCCGGAAGCAATACGTCGAGCGAGGCACGCCCTGCGTTCCTTCGCGCAAATTCGCTTCGTTCAGAAGATCGGCAATCAGTGAGTTGTAGAGAGTCTTAGCGGGCTTGCCCGCGATGTTGGTAAAGACTCTATCCTCCAGTTCCGTAGCTTTGGAGATAGCGCGGATACGTTCCAGATAATCTCCAACACTCTTGGGAGCTACCAGCTTGCGCGACTTGCCTTTACCCTGCACGAATAGGACGACAATCTCACGGCCTTCACGGTCTTTTGCGGGCATGATGTCGCGCCAGCGCAGGTTCTTCATCTCCGCTGGCCTCATGCCGGTATTGCAGGCAATCAAAATCATGTTGTAGGTAACGGTGCGATACCAAGTGCTCGATGGCTTGTCAGCCTCACCAATCCACCTGCGGCCTACGGTGTGGAGCTTGCGGTATTCCTCCAGCGTGAACTCGTCACGCCGCATCGTCTTGAGCTTCGGGCGCTCATCGAAACGCTGGCTTGCGGGAACGTAGCGTTTCTTGATGGCGTAATTCATCACCGCGCCGAAGATGGACATCTCAAAGCGGATGGTGGAATCGCTGATGAAAGGAACCACCCGTTCATCGGAAGGTTTGACTTTAATCGGTTTCAAAACCCGGATGCCAAGCGTGTGCTGAACCTTCGTGCGGCGCTCGGCTTCGTTGTCTGCGAAGGCTTGGGCCATCTCTTCGCTGACCTCCCGAACGCCGTTGCGCTTGTTGCGTCCTGCGCCGTTCACCCGTCGCCATGCCGGATAGCCGCCCCAAAGCTCATCCCCGATAAGGTGTACTTGCGTCGAGCCTACATATCGGTCTAAAGCGCCTTCGATGATGGCGCGAACCTTCTTAGGACGCGCCTTGCTGATTTCCCCTCGTTGCGCCCGCGCCTCCTGGGTCAGCAGGTATTCTCTGCCTACTTCGCGGAAGGGGCGGTTGAATACGGGAACATCATGCTTGATGCGGAACCGCACATCTGCGTCTTGATCGAAGGCGCGTTCCCGCGCCGCTTCTTTATCGGAGGTTTTCAGCGAAACCGTCTTATAACGGTCGGCCTTCGGCATCTTCATGCGGCAATACCACATGCGATGCTCCACGTCGCCGCGCCGGAAGAGGATCAGGCCGGGTTTCAGTTCCTCTTTTTCGGTGACGAATGCCATAATTCGCCTCCTGCTGTTTGACTCGTTCTGTGCAGATTTCGTGTAGGATTTTTTCGTAAGTGCTTGAATCCTCGTATCTGTGCAGGACTTGTACAGAGATTACCATAAAATTATCTTGTTTATTTATATTTATTTACAATATAATTGTCATCCTGAGCGAAGCGAAGAGTCCAGCGGGTTATCGCGGTGTGGTCCAAGCGGATATTCTCTGGATTCTTCGCTGCGCTCAGAATGGCTTCCGATTGTAAGTCCACTAGGCGGTCCTTCAATCCTAGGGCTGGCCCATCCGCTGTTGCATTCCAGGCGGCATCGGGATGGAAATGTCGAGCGTTTTCACCGGTCCCAATGTTGAGAGTGGCGTGCCGAATTGCGCCGCATTGCCCACCACCAAAATCGCCAGCTTTGACGGATGAACGTACTGGTTGGCCACGCGCGTCACATCGGCTGCGGTGACCTTCTCGATGCCATCGCGATACTTTTCAATAAAGTCCGACGGATAGCCGAAGAAGGCAAGCGTCGCCTGCTGCCGCAAGATTTTTTCCGGCGAATCGAAGTGGAAGATCCAGGAGTTCAGTACCTGGTCCTTCGCATTCCTTAGTTCCGCCGTCGTCGGCGGGACAGTTTTCAACTCGCCAATCTGTTGCAGCATGGCTTGCGTCGCAGCCACAGTGCTGGCGCTTTTCGTTCCCGCCGCCACGTAGAAAAGTCCCGGATGATCGTAGCTTGCTCCATAGGCACCTTCCACGGCATAAGCCAGTCCAAGCCGGGTGCGAACATCCTGAAACAGGCGTGAACCAAAACCGCCGCTAAAAACCGTGTTCATGACGCTCAGCGCGTAATAATCCGGATTGCTGCGCTCCGTGCCCAGTCCGACGATCCACACATTGCTCTGGTTCACGTCGCTCTTCTGCGCCAGATACACGCCGGGCGTGGGTCCTGGAAATGTAGCCTTGACTGTTACAAATTTCGGCCCGCGCGGCAACGGCTCAAATGCGGCCCGTAATTTTGCTTCCATCTCCGCCGTATTGAAGTCGCCGCTGATGCCCACGATCATATTGTTGGGCGTCACGGTGCGGTCATGCCATGCGGTCAGGTCTGCCAGCGTGACCGCGTGCACGGTAGCGAATTCCGGCACGCGCGCATACGGACTGTTCTTGCCATAGGCGAGAATCTCCGCCTCGCGCACCGCAATCTGGTCAGGATCGTCATTGCGGCGAACGATGCCGGTGTCTTCCTGTTGTCTGGCGAGCGCGAGTTTGTCAGCGCGGAATTCAGGGTGCAGCAGCAGGTCCGTCGCCATCCCGAAGACCTGGTCAAAGTCCTGCGTGAAACTTCTCCAGGCCAGAGACGTGGATTCGAGATCGCCGTCCGTTTCTATCTTGGCCGCCTTCGCTTCTAGAATGTCGTCCATCCGGTCGCCGCTGATTTTCGCGGTGCCGCTGGTGCGCCAGGCTTCCGCATACAGATCGGTCAGCCCTGTTTTGTCCGCCGGCTCATCCCGCGAGCCGCCGTGAATCATCACAAACCCATGGATGAAAGGCAACTCGTGGTCTTCCTGCAGGAAGATCATCATGCCGTTTTTCAGCGTGATCCGCGTCGGTTGCTGTGGATGGAATGCGGGGAGCGGTGGAATGGGGACCCTTTTCCAGGAAGTCCACGGTGCTGGCGATCCGGGTGCCGCTGACGTAGCTGGCAGGCCGGCCTGGCCGGAAGCAGGGCCTGAAAAAGATGCAAGCGCGATCCCGAAAATTGCCGCAAAAAGTCCGATGCGAGCGCCCATTAGAGGCCTCCTTGTTTGGATTTTGGCGACGATTGCGCTTCCGGTTGCGAATGCCCCGGCTTCGATGCCGGTTGCGCGAGCGCCCCGGGGGCCGGAGTCGGCGGCTTTGGCGGCGCGTATTCGATCATGGCATAGGTTCGATTTTTTGCGGTGAATACCTGGTTGGAGACGCGCCGAATATCGGCCTTGCTGACTGCGTCAATCTTGCTCAGTTGTTCGAACAGCATGCGCCAGTCGCCATAACGCAACTGATAGGTCCCCAGTTCTTCCGCCAGCCCTTGATTGTTGTCCAGGCCGCGAAGGATATTGGCGCGGGCCCGTGTTTTAAACATGGCCAGTTGGTCATCCGTCACATCCTGCGTCTTCAACTTGTCGATTTCCGCATGGATCGCGGTCCGCATCTGCTCCGGCGTATGCCCTGGCGTGGGTACTGCGTAGAACGCGAACAGATTGGGATATTTATTGCCGGGAAATCCGCTGAATCCTGCCGCCTCCGCCGCAATCTTCTGGTCGCGCACCAGGCTGCGATACAGGATGGACGTTCGTCCATTCGACATGATGTCGCCGATCGCGTCGTACACCGCATCGTCTTTGTTCAGGTAGTCCGGACGATGATAGCCCTCGAGGTAAAATGGCTGCGTCGGCTCTTCCAGCGTGACTGACTTTTCGGCTTCTTGCGGCGGTTCCACGGTCGCCAGGGGCATCGGCTTCGTCCCCGCTGGAATGCTGCCGAAGTATTTTTCCAGCATCGGCATCGCCTTCGTTGCCGTCACATCTCCCACCACAGTGACCACAATGTTCGATGGCACGTAGTATTCCCTGTGAAATGCGTTGGCCTCGGTGGCGGAAACCTGACTGATGTCGGACATCCATCCCGTGCCGGGATTTCGGTAGGGATGGGCGACGTAGGCCGTGGCCAAAAATTGCTCAATCATAAAGCCGATGGGATCGGAATCGACGCGCATGCGGCGTTCTTCCATCACCACGCTGCGTTCCTTGTAGAACTGGCGCGGCACCGGGTTGGCAATGCGGTCGCTCTCCATATAGGCCCACAGTTGCAGCCGATTCGCAGGCATACTCCAGAAGTATTCCGTTGCGTCGCTGGCGGTCTCGGCGTTCACCCCGACAGCGCCGTTCATCTCCGCAATCTGAGTGAATTGGTTGGGGATGACATATTTGTCCGCAGCCGCTGTGGCGGCGTCGAACTGCGCTTTCAACTGTTTCAGCCTGGCCGGATCTTGCCCCACGCGCTTGCGATACTCCGCGTCGTAGGCGGCGTAGGATTTCTCCACACTGGCAAGCGCAATTTTCTCGGCGGGGTAGTCGGTGGTGCCAATGTCTTTTGTTCCCTTGAATGCCAAATGCTCAAACATGTGCGCCAGCCCGGTTTCTCCCTTGGGGTCCTGTACGCTGCCCGCATTCACAATGGTGAAGAAGCTGAACACGGGCGCTTCCGGCCGGTCGCACACGATCAACGTCAGACCATTGGGCAGCTTCTTCACGGTGACATGCTGGGCAAAATTCTTTTCGATGGTCTGAAATTCCTGGGCATTCGAAGTCGAGCAGCAGAAGCCTGCCAGGAGGATTGGCGCGAACAGAAAGCGCAGCGTTCGATGAGTCATTGACTGGATACCTCAGAAGGGGTTTCTCGCGCGATCGAAAACCTGCGACACAACAGCTTTAGTGTCGCATTCCATCGCGTTCTCGCAAAATGCGAATCGGGTCAGTGCGACTCCATTGCATGCGCGAAGGCTGCCTGGAAGGACTCGAGAGATTAAAATCGAAGTTTCAACGGATTTCCATTATGAATCTTGAAGCCATTCAATCTGCGCTGCAAGCGGCCGGCCTCGACGGCTGGCTTTTCTACGATCATCACCACCGCGATCCCATCGCCTATCGCATCCTGGGCTTGAGCGATTCACTGCATGTTACGCGGCGCTGGTTCTATCTGGTTCCCGCGCACGGCGAGCCGAAAAAGCTGGTGCACCGCATTGAGCAGGGAAGGCTCGATCCGCTGCCCGGCATGAAGGCAGTCTATTCCACCTGGCAGGAACTGGAGACGCAACTGGCCGCGATGCTGGAGAACCAGACGCGCGTGGCCATGCAATACTCTCCGCGCAACGCAATCATGTATGTGTCGATGGTCGACGCCGGCACAGTGGAGGTGGTGCGCTCGTTTGGCAAGGAGATTGTCAGCTCCGCGGATCTGGTCAGCCATTTTGAAGCCGTCTTGAGCGAGCCGCAGATTGCCAGCCACTACGCCGCGCAACAATCTCTCGATGCAATTCTGGCGGAAGGCTTCCGCGAAATTGGCCGCCGCGTCCGCGCCGGCGGCACAACGGAGTTTGCCATGGTCGCCTGGCTGCAGGAAGCCATGCGGCGAGAGAACCTGGTCTGGGACAACGGGCCCAATGTTTCCGTCAACCGCAACAGTTCCGATTCTCACTATGAGCCGACGGCGGAGAAGACGCAGCCCATTGTTGCTGGAGATTTTCTCCTCATCGACATCTGGGCGCGCAAGAATGCCCCCGACACCGTTTTCTACGACATTACCTGGACCGGCGTGGTGGGCAGAAAACCTACAACGCGCGAGCAGCAGGTGTTTGATATTGTCGCTGCCGCCCGCGATGCCGCGATCCAACGGGTACAGCGGGCTTTTGCGGACAACCAACCGATCGCCGGTTGGCAGGCAGATGATGCCGCTCGCGACGTGATCCGTGCCGCCGGGTTCGAGAAATATTTTACGCATCGCACCGGCCATAACATTGCAACTGAAATTCACGGCAACGGCGCGAATCTTGACAATTTTGAAACGCACGATGACCGGCTCATCCTGCCAAACACATGTTTTTCTGTTGAGCCAGGAATTTATCTGTCAGAGTTTGGCGCGCGCAGCGAAATCGATATGATGACGCGCCCTGGTGAAGCGAAAGTGACAGGTCGTGTGCAAAAGGAATTGGTGCGCTTCTAGGTGTGTGTCGGGCATAGATTTGCGACGGAGGGTATAGCGTGGGCAGCAGGTTCTGTTTTAAGTTCGAAGCATGGGCCAGAACTTCATTGCTGACACGGTCAACCAGACGCTGCTGTTTCCC
>JAJYUB010000086.1 GCA_021792795.1 Acidobacteriota bacterium
GGGGAAACAGCAGCGTCTGGTTGACCGTGTCAGCAATGAAGTTCTGGCCCATGCTTCGAACTTAAAACAGAACCTGCTGCCCACGCTATACCCTCCGTCGCAAATCTATGCCCGACACACACCTAGGCAGCGTTCTTTTCCGGATGTGCTTGAACGTCTGTCACGTCGAGTCCGGCCGTCTTATAATCAGAGTAAGTAGACTATGTCGTCGATCGAAAGGAGTCAGGCATTTCTTGCAGCAGGTCATTCCGTGGAAATAGCGACAACCCTCGTGAGGTTGCAAACAGAGTTGCGTTGAGCCGACGGGATTTTCTACGATCCGCAATTGGGATGAGCGCGGGCAGTGCGCTTTTTGGCTTTTCGTCTTTGCATGCACTGGCGATACCGCGCGAACAGAAGGTGATCGTCGTGACCTTCGGCGGCGGAGCGCGCGACGAGGAGACATTCGCGCCGGACGGTCAAGAAAATATCCCTCACCTGATGAACGACCTGATTCCTCGCGCGACCTTTTTTACGCAAGTAGTGAACCACGGCATCCTGGGGCACTATGTGGCGACGGCCAGCCTTGCCACAGGCGTCTATGAGACGTTCGACAATTTTGCCACTGTTCCACCCGAAAATCCTACCGTCTTTGAGTATTATCGCAAGAACCTGCACCGGCCTGCGACCGATGCCTGGGTGGTGGCGCCAAGCAATGGATTTAACCGCATCGGCGCCAGCAACTCTCGACTCTATGGCCCGGACTTGGGAGCCGGCGTCATCTTGCCCAAGCACTTACTTGCCGCCGCGCTTTCCAAGGAAGATGGAAGCAACTACACCCACTTACTGAGAGACAACTATGAAACGCCGTTCTACACTCCTCAACTGAGCGGAAACGAATTTCAGCTACGCCAACTGAACGAGATATTGAAGCTTTCAGTCGCGGAGTTCACCGCGCACGCACGAAGTCTGGCCAGCCCGGATGAACTCTCGGTCTATATTGTGCGCCAACTGATGCATCAACTTGCTCCTGGCTTGCTATGGGTGACGCTGCACGACATGGACATCGCGCACGCCGGTGCCTATTCGCTTTATGTGGACGGCATCCGAAGGACGGACCGTTTGTGCGGGGAGATATGGAAGGCAGCACAGAGCGAGCCCGAATATGCCGGAAAAACGACCATGTTCGTGCTGCCCGACTTTGGCCGCGACTCCGATAGCGACCCCGGCGGCAACGGTTTTCAACATCATCGCACCGGGGATCCGCTCTCCCGTACCACCTGGATGATGGCTGTGGGGCCGCGTGTCCGTGAGAATATTTTTATCAATCGGCCGGTCCAATCGCTCGATCTTGTTCCGACACTTGGCGCGCTGCTTGGATTTTCTCCAATGATGGCGCGCGGCAAGCCGTTGCCAGAGGTGAGTTAGGCCATGCGCGCCAGCCAGCTTCAACCCGAGCAGTTCAAAAGCTACCCGCCGCAAGCCAGGGAACTGGCTGTTCGTTCCCTCGGATTGCTACGACAGATGCCGACGATCTTTGTGGCGATTCTTCTGCGAGAGGTCATTGGCTACGACTGGAAGTTTCCAGCCGAACGCGAGGAATTAGATGGGCAATTGAATTACATGGGATCGTTGCGGCAGCAGCAAATGCGAACACTGTTCGCAAATTTTGCGGGAATCAAACTGGAACCGAAGCTGGAACATCTGGATTGGGTAAAAGAACCGAGCCTGTTTTCCGAGAGGCTGACCGCCTTTCTATGGAGCACGCACCAGATCGACGCCTTTCGCGTAGCAGCTACTGAGTATGCGGCGGCGGTGCAAAAGGCGGCCCCAGCGGGGCCGTCGCGAATGCCTGGGCTGGGAATTGCTGTCATCGGCCAGGGTGTTGCGGAGAGCGATTTTCCGCTATTTCGCAAACTGCGTCCGCATGGAGTGTTCTTTACTCAGGTGAAGCCTGCGAACGGACTGCAAATACTCGCCGATGCGGTATCCACGCGTGCGGCCGCGCACCCGGTATCCTATCGCCATTGGTATATCGACGGCAGTACGGCGGTGGCGGCTGGTTCGCAAGTGAGCGCTGTTTCCTACGACGCGCTCCAACCTGTTCGCGCTGCGTTGCTCCACAAAATGCAACAGATCGTCCAGTCGGGCAGTGGAGGTCCGGAGATGATGGAGACCACGCTGGCGAGGTTGAGCCCGGACGAACTGGGGATGAGGGGTGCGGCGCTGAATGGCGTGCTCGACCGCTTTCAGGTAAGTCTGCTGACGCGAGGGTCGGGCACGCAGATATTCAGTACTACCTTTGTGCAGTGGGCTGCGCGAGAGGCGCTTCGGCGCGCCCAACCCGACACATTGCTGGCGCACTTTACGCAACGGCAGCGCCAGCGACCCATGAATGAGATGCTTCAAGGCCCGTCGACCGGCGTTGAAATGGATCCGCATGGCTCGCTGGTCGACGCCGATATGGGGGCGTACTACATCTGGCTCGATCAGCAGCGCCTTGCAAATGCAGACCAGTCGTCATTTCTTGTCTGGTTCGAGGGGCACAGCCAAGCGGTTGGGATTGGGCCATCGTTACCGCGCGGAACACAGTCCGATAGTCGCGCCGACCTCGCTCAACTGCTGCAGTGGATTGCCTGATTTCAGTTGTTTTTCCGGAGAAACTCCATCACTTGGTCGACCAGAAGGTTGACCAGCGGGTCAATCTTTGCAGCGTTCTGACCATCGTCCGCAGCAAGACGAGCATACGCCGACTCTTCGGCGTGCCGGTCGAGCCGGGCCGCAGACTTCTCAGGCTCCGCAACTAGGTTGACGCCGAGTCTTGGGTCGGACAATCCAAGCCCTTTCTTGATTGCCAGTAGGTCTGCGATCTTGCCGGGAGGTATTTCCCGGAGGATTGGTTGCAGCTGGGAGGCGATCAGAATGGTCTTGCAGTAAGTATCCACGATCTCGACATACCACTCCGCGTGGGTTACCGTGTCCGCCCAACAAACTACTCCATGATTTGCCAGCAGTATCGTGTTGTGATCTTTCACGAACGGGAGAATCGTCCGGGCGAAAGCCACGGTTCCCGGCGTCTCATACGGCGAAAGCGCCACAGGGCCTACGAAAACCTCCTGTTCGGGCACCAGATTTCCCTGTGGGACGACTCCGGCGATCGCATGGGCAGTGGCATATGGCGGGTGGCAGTGAATCACGGCCTTGGCCTGCGGTACCGCTTTATAAACCTCCAAGTGCAGCAGGATCTCGCTGGTATGTGGACCTGGCCCAAAGACCTGCCGATTCTGCATGTCTACCAGCGCCAGGTCCCCCACTTGCAGGTCGCCCTTGCTGAGCAGCGTAGGGGTACAGATTACGTATTCTTCAGAGACGCGCACCGATATATTTCCGCCATTCCCGTCAACATACTGCCGCTGCCACAACTTTCTGCCAGTGCGCACAATTTCTTCCTTGATGGCCTGGGCCGAGGGGGAGTGAAATAATTCCTCCGCGCCACCCACCGGATGGGCGGAATGGGGATGCTGAATAGCACACTCCAGCACTGCCCGCCGCACAATGGGGAGAATCTTGGCGCGGTCGGACTCATGCAGCGTTGCTTCGATGAGTTCTGACATAATAACTCCACTATATTGCGAAGCACGTCATAATGTCTCTTTTTTTAGATCGGACTCGATATATCTGACGTATGATGATTCTCGTATGATGGATCTCTTGAAACAGACCCAGCGACTTCGTCAGGTTCAGGATCTCTTCACAAAACAGGAATTTGTGAATTATAGAGACCTGGCTGACCGGTTTGGGGCTTCTAAATCCAGCATTCGCCGCGACTTGCTAGAATTGGAGAGGCTAGGCGTCCTACGCCGGGTTCATGGCGGAGCGATCTCGTTGAAGACGCGCGATGAGATCATGGATTATGGCCATCTCGCGGTCATCTGTCACGAAGAGAAGATCCGGATTGGCAAAGCGGCCGCAGCGCTGGTCGAGAACGAACAAACGGTGATTCTGGGTGGCGGTTCCACGGTCGTCGAAGTCGCTCGGCATTTGAGCGAGCGACCCATCCAAATCGTAACCAATTCCATACCCGTTGCACAGGTCTTCTGGGACAGCAAACTGGCTGAAGTCACCCTCACAGGAGGGTATCTCTATCCGCGCCTGGGCGTGCAACTCGGCCCAATCTGCGAAAAGATGCTGCACAGCGTCAAGGCGGACATCCTCATCATGGGCATCCGCGGGATCACCGAGGCCGGCATCAGCGATTCCAACAGCCTCATCGTGGAATCTCTGCGCGCCATGATCCGAGCGGTGCGTAAAGTGGTCATTGTGGCGGACCACACGAAATTCGGACGTGAAGCACTGGCCCCGGTGGCCGGGTTGAAGGAGATTCATCACGTTGTTTCAGACGAAAAACTCTCTCCAGAATTTCAGCGCATGCTCGAAGCGTACCATCTTGACTGCACCCTGGCGTAGCCGCGTCCGCCATTGCCGCCTTCCAGCCTTGGCGGCTATGGCGCAGGGGATATAGCGGTAGAAGGAAGTTGCTGGCTCTCAGGTCATCAGCCAATGCAGGATCGCCCCGTGAAGTTTCGCCGGGGAGAGTGGGCCGGAAGTTCTCTCCAGGTCCGATCCTGAAGGCGCCACCACCCACGCGGAATTCAGGTGCTCTGAGATGCAGAGACACAGTGCTCGCTCATATTCCGCATACCGGAGAGCACTCAGCCATATATAGGGCGCAAGAATCGCTGCGTCCACCGCGCTGTTCACTGGATCGTCTGTATCCGGAATCGTACTCACCTTCGTCTGGTCCTCAAAGATGGCAATGCTGGTAAAAGGCTTGGGTCTGCTTCGCACGCCAAATCGCGCCACCAACACGTGCGGGCGCGCCCGCCGCAACACCTCCGAGGCTGCCCATTCCACGAAGGCATCTGAAAAAATAAGGGCGCCATTGCCGCTCAAATACAGATCCACGACAAAGTTTCTTAGACGATCCTGCCCGGCGAGTTCCGTCGGCCACCACCTCGACCAGTCCTTTTGCCGCATCTCGAGCATGGTTTGGGAGGCAGTGTCTGTGTCTCTCGGAATCGTATTAAGTTCGGCGAGAAATCTCTCCCTAAGCGGATTCAGCAGGGAAAAGTTGAGACAGGAGGCGGCGAGAAACCCAGCCGGCGCGATGGCATTTCCCGGCTTCGCTGCTGCATCGATTAGCCACGCGTCCGCAGGGTCGTTGCTGTGTCGTTCGGCCAGCAACTCGCCAATCCCGGGACTTCCCGTCAGCAGCAAGTCGAATATTTGACGCGCATCGCCCTGAATTGCCACCTCCCGCCCTTGCGCCTTCCACAGGTTCCACGCAGTCTGCTCATCCACCAGGAGACTGGCGGGAAGCACGGCGACGATAACTCGGCCGTGTTCCGGCTCCGCTACAGCAGTCGAGCTTGCCCGAGCTTCGATGGCTGCGAACAGTCGCTCAACCGCGCGCCTCCACTCCGCGTAATATGCCGATCGTGCCAGCAGTTCGGAGTTTTCCAGAGTGTTGCTGTTTTCGGAAAAGTCCCAACGCGCGACACCCATCTTCGCTTCCAAGTCGCGCAACTGTGCCGTTAGAGCATTCAGGTCGGCTGTGCTGAAGCTATCCACTCCGCCCAGAAAATTCCTGAGCCTGTTCTGCTCGAACGGAAACAACATCTCCCACTCGTCCAGTTGCTCATTCACACTGGGCCGCAGCGTCAAGGGCAACCGGGCCGCAGTGCGCCGCCATGCCAGAAGGTCTACGCTCCGCTGCTGCGGTTGCGTTCCTTTGGCGCTCACAGGTGTATCTCCGGCAGGGAGGTTCCATGCATCGTCATCATCTTCGTTTTCAGGCCAAACAGGGCGGCAATCGTCGGACATAGGTCCACATGCTGCACTGGGCGCTCCACCACCTGGCCTGACTGTGCTGCCGCGCCGAGACACATCATCCATGTCAGCCGGGTCGAATCATTATCCAACCTGTGATTGAAAAAGCCATTCGTCGCTGAGCCATCGATGTCGCGCCCGAACTCAGGCAAGACGAACAGTGTTGTCTTTCTGCGGTAGTCAGGATTCGACTGCACTTCGCTCCACAGCTCATGCACCAGGCGGTCAGTTGTCCGAATCCCTGCCAAGTGCATCGAGTAGGATCCGAAGTGCGCTACCTCGACATCGGAAAAACTCATTACCAGCAGCGAAGGCGCAAAGCGCCGCATGATTTCCTTTGCCACCAGGAACGTAAATTCGTCGCCTGTGACCGGAACGTTGCTGCGGACCAGTTCTTCAATCGCGTCCAGTACCGAGTCGCGCGTGTCGGAGCCTAGAACAGAAGCGTCTCCTTCGACCGACCATCCAAGCCCTTCGTAATTGCTGGCCCCCAGCATGGCGGAAAGCTCCGGTTGCATGGCGATGCGATTGGCACTATGAGCCGACCGGCCATGCGACGCCGCATTTACCACCGCATCGATCAGCAGTTGTTTTGGAAAGACCACATTGGCGCCATACGGCTGCCCATAGTCGCGAACCGAACTGGCCCCGATCTGGCTGGTCAGCGCCTTATTGCTGGAGATGAACCAAGTATCGGCCTGCGGCATCTTCAGATGTTTGCGAGCATATTCAAAAATGGTGGGACTCTCGGGACGCGTCTTGCCCCAATCATCGACCCGCTGCCAGTTCCCGGTCAGGATGCTCGAAGTGGTGTTGTAGTGCGAGGTCACTCCGGCGTTTCTTATCGCCGGGAAAAAGGTGCTCTGCAGCAGAATCTCCCGAGAAAGATGCGGTATGTTCGCGAACCCGTTCGCAGCGAAGGTCTCTTCCCGCCGCACTCCCCCACAGGCCAACACGATCACCTTCAGTCCATCTTTATGCGCAGTCCGACCACTCAAGGCGCTCCCGCGACTCGCGCTCCACTGCGTGACCACCAGACCTGCAAGAAACCGGAGGACGCTGCGACGTGAAACTTCCATACCTGCGTGATCCTCCTGAGTAATGAATACTACCCCAGTCCGCTTGCCGATTCCGTGATTGTCATCACTGCTTCAGCGGAACGATGCACCACGTGTCTGACGGGCAAAGAAAAAGGCACCTCCGTTCAAAGAATGAACGGAGATGCCGATAGAGTGACGATCAGAACGTGAAGCGGCCCGCAACCTGAATCACACGTGCATCTGGGATCAGGGCGCTGAAGCGGGTCGATGTGATTGCTTGTCCGGTGGCTCCGGTTAGACTGGTCCCCGGATTACCGAACGAAGGATGATTGAGCACATTGAAGGCGTCGACGCGTAGTTGCAGTGTAGAACCCAACCCGTGGATCGGGATCCCGAAGTCCTTGAAGAGCGACATGTCAACATCGTAATAACCTGGCCCCGGAACCGAGACGCGCCCTGGAGGGCCGGATGGCAGCAGTCCGGCAGCAGCCACATTAATTAAATTCTGAGACGGATCTGATGGGCCAATAACGGCTTGCGGTGGGTTCTTGAAGGCGCATGGGTTGAACCACTGTGCCAGCGTCTTGGTCTTCGTTGCGCAATTGAACTGAGGCTGAGTTGCCGGATTGGCAGTACCGCCCGCAGCAAAGGGATCTCCAATGCGGTCGGGATAGCTTCCGCCCTGGTTGCTCGATGTAAGAAAGACGGGATTGCCAGTCTGCGCCTGAAAGACGAGACTTGCCTTCCATTCGCCGATCACAGCATTTGTAACGCCGCCCACGTTGGCAAAGCGCTTACCCGCGCCGAACGGAAGTTCGTATTCCGCATTCAGGGTTACGCGGTTGCGCACATCCTGGGTGCAGCTTCCATAGTCATAGCGAAAACCAAGCAGGTTGGGATTGCGATAACCGCCATAGGCGCTCTGCCCAATCGGGCCGAAGGCATCGTCCAGGCAGTGCGCCCAGGTGTAGCCACCCAGGAAGTACAAGCCATTGATGTACTGCTTCTCGATCTTCACCTGCAGCGAATCGTAGCGACCCATTCCCTCGTCCATGACATTTACAACGGAGAAGTCATGGAAAGGCTGATAATCCTGTGGGTTTTCCCCGCGTGGAACGTAGCCGGGGAAGGTATTTGCGTTGTAGCTGGAGCGAAGATGTTTGCTCTGGTTTCCCTGATAACCAATCGTAAAGTTGATTGAGTTCGTAAGTGCATGCTCCAAGGTGACGTTATAGGCTTCTGTAAAAGCAGGCTTCGCGTTCTGGGCTTGGGCGTAGATTGTGCCGATGCCGGCGGCGTCCGCCAGGGCCTGTGGGCTGGTCGCTGCAGCTCCGAATCCGGTTTCCAGGGTCTGCCCGTTGGTGGGACAGTTAACTGCTCCCAGCAGGTTATAGCAGACGTTTGGATTTGGAATAAACGAACTACTCACAAAAAATGGAGCGTTGTTGCCAAGGTTCAAGCCGAGACCAATATTCTCCAACCCACCGTAGAATATTCCCGCTCCAGCCCGTATCACCGTCTTTGGGTCGAGCATATAGGCTATCCCGAGCCGCGGAGCAAAATTAAACCTCTGCGGATTCATCAGGTAATCGTTTGAGCTGTATTGAACTGTGATGTTGTCGGCTGCAAGGTAGTTGAGCCATGTTGTCGACTTCGGGAAGTTGCGCTGAGATTCCGGAATGAGATACGTCCCGGTTCCTTGATTCATCCCTTTATAGTCGCCATAGAAGTTTGCCTGGTGGTTGTTTAATTCCCGGAACCACTCCGGATACTCCCAGCGAAGTCCCAGATTCAACGTCAAGCGAGAAGACACTTTCCAGTCGTCCTGCACGTACGCAGCATAGTACCAGCGGAGATCGGTGAGCGGGGTGATGGTATTCAAGCTGGAGGAGTTCATCAGGTCCTGCTCGTAATCGGCGACGCCCGAGCCCGTGACGGTAGTCGGCTGTCCGGGATCGCCGGTATAGATGCCCGGGAATGCCTGGGAGCCAATACCATCCGGAGGCTGCAATCCGTAAAACCGGATATGCTGAAAATTGATACCGGCTTTCAGCGAATGGCGCCCAAGGATCTTTGAAATATTTTCGATGACCTCAAAAACATTTTGATTTTCGACAGAAGGCTCATAGGACGGAACGCCTATCCCGTTTATATATCCCCCGAAGCTTGTGCTAGGGAAACCGCCCAGGTTCGGACCGGAAGGGATTCCACCAAGCCCGTACTTTGCGGCAATGTTCGTGGCGCTATCTGGCTGCAGGTACGCGGCAAGGAGCCAGTTGAATCCCAGGCGAAATTCATTGGAGAGGGTTGGACTGAAGAAGTGCGTTTCGCTGAACATACCGCTCTTCGAGTAATTGGAATCTTGCCCGTCGCTTCCGAACGACCCGCCATCGAGCACGCCTAGCGGGGCCGTGAATGTGGTGGGATTATTGGAATAACTATATCGACCGAACATCTGGTCCTTCGATGAGAAGTTGTAGTCCAGGCGGGCATCGTACTGCGTCGTATTGTTGGTGGTGGCTGTCGCGGGCACGGTATAGTTGGCGAAGACCTGATGGGGACCACCCTGGTTCGGCAGAGGAAACAGGTTCAGAATGCCCTTGGCCACAGCGTTGACCTGAGTCGGACAAATGACGTTTTGGACTCCATTACAGGTCAGATACCTTTGGGGAAATCCTGGAGCGTCAGTTCCTCCGATCGTGGCCGTTGGATTTCCGCCAACCTGGTAAAGGGCGATCGACCCATTGCCGTTGGTGTTCCCGGGACTCAGCATTTCGCTGAAATCCCCCGCACGGATTGCCGCCGTGGGCACCGTATTGTTGGGCTGTGGGGGTACGTAAGCAGAAATTCGCGTTCCCTGACTGTCCGCGAAGAAGAAGATCTTGTTCCTCCAGATAGGGCCGCCAATGGTCGCGCCGAATTGATTCAGATGGTACGCGGTGCGTGAGGTATTGAAGTAGTCGACTGCGGCCATACGATCATTTCGAAGATACTCCCACAAGCTGCCGTGAAAGTGATTGGTGCCGCTCTTGATTGAGGCATTGACAGCTGCCCCGGTCGAGTGACCGAGCTCCGCGCTGTAATCGCTGCTTTCCACCTTGAACTCTGCAAGTGCATCCGGCGGCGGTCGCACTGCGTACGTTGCGCCGTTCAGAAAGTCCTGCATGTTCGAATTGTTATCGACACCGTCGAGGATAAAATCGTTTTGCGAAACTCGGCTCCCGTTCGACGTGAAGTCGCCGGCACCTGCCACTTGGCGGAAACCCTGGTTCGGAGGTGCGACACCCGTAGTCAATTGGGCCGCGAACACATAGTTACGATCCGGCAGGGGAATGTCGTTGATGACTTTCGCAGTAAAGACTTGCCCAGTTGAAGCCGTTTCGGTCTGGAGCTGAGTCCCTGATGTTACGGTGACCGTCTGGCTGGTGCTTCCAGGTTTCAGCGTAAAATTCAGCCCGACTGTCTCGCTGACATTGACTCGGATATTTTTTCGCACAGTCGTTTCGAAGCCTGGGGCCGCAACCGTTAAGGTGTAATTGCCGATCTTGATGGGAGCAAAGACGTATGCGCCCGAACTGCCCGTCTGTCTCGAGAGCGTAAGATTTGTGTCGTTGTTTACGAGTGTGACTGTTGCCCCGACAATCACGCTGTTCTGCGTGTCGAGAACAATTCCTGTGATCGTACCTTGGTCGACTTGTCCGTAAACTGCGGTTGCTCCCAGACTACAGATGAGCAAGAGCCATAGATGACGCAATTTGAATATAAGTGATTTGCAATCGTTCATCTTGAACCTCCAGAATAAGAATGCTGCCACATCTAATGGGTGTAAAGCTCGTTTATGGAATGGGCTATTGTAGAGATATTTGAACCATTCGTGCCGAGCCCAAATGAGAGCAAATGTTAGCTGCCAGCCTGGTACGGCTGCATCCAATCGCCTGCCCCATATAAATCACTATCCCTGGAGAGAAGAAAAGTCAATAGAAAACTGGCATATCGTAAACTTTTCGATTCACTATTTCAGAAAATTATGAACCATTTATTCCGCAATTGGAGTTCATGGCGATGGGTATGACGTCGATAAGTACGTTGCCGATGCCCACTGGAAACGCACAATTGCACTGCGCCAAGGGAAATGAGGGTGCATGCGTCGTTGCATCGCAAAAGGTCTCTGCCGACAGGTTGGGGCATATTGCTGGGTGCCGCGATGCCGTTCGCCGGAGAATACCCCGTCCTCGGCCAGAATGCAGTGGACATGCGAAGGCCACGACTTGGGAGAACGCCGTGGCGGCTTCGACCCCCTAATTCGTGGATAAGGTAGGGGACAGCCAAACGCAATGGTCGTTTGGCATCCGGGGTGGTTTTACAGCGGCGATTCGGCCCCGCAGACCAGTGTTAACTCGCGGCCAAATCATGGGCACGGATGGCAAGTGG
>JAJYUB010000022.1 GCA_021792795.1 Acidobacteriota bacterium
GCTTGTACCACAGCACGAATCCGTCGCGGTCCCAGACAAGAATCTTCAGCCGGTCTCCTCGGCGCGAGCGGAATAAAAAATAATGCCCGCTGAGCGGCTCCTGGCCAATGACCGCTTTTACCCGCTCTGCCAAACGGTCAAAGCCGCAGCGCATGTCGGTCGCCTCCACCGCCAGCCAGATCCGCGTTGCTTGTGCCTGGTCCAGCGCACGCAAACTCGGCAGCCCGATCACGCACCAGGCTCCAGCACGAAAAGCAATGCGCGCAAATGGCCCGCGTCGAATCCAGGAGCAACCACAAGGCTGCGCCCTCCAGCCAGCCGTACCTCGATCGCATGATTGCCTGCCGCTGACGACTGCACCGGCTCCGCAGCTGGTCTTGCTTCCACGAACTGCGCCGCCTCGGCATTGCGCAGCCGCTTCTTCCACGCGAAAAACTGTGAATCCCGCAGCCCCCGCTCACGAATTTCCCATATCTCAAAGGCGAGATTTGGGGGCGCCCCGATTTTGGATGTGGACTGTCTGCCGAATTTGCCCCACTCAAGCCAACAAACGGCATGAATTGAGGGCCACACAGGCGATCACCCTCTGGATTCTTCGGTCGCCGCGGCGACCGAAGAATGACTCATTTCATTTTTGGATGCAGCATCCATAAATCCGCCATAGTCGCAGATTCAGGCGGCGGCGTCTTCATCGCTATGCATGATTTCTGAGTCCACGACGCGGGCCAGGTGTACGCCGAACCAGCGCTTGTCGTCGTACCAGCTTTGCCGGAGAACGTAGCCGCTTTTGAGCAGCATGTCTTCAATCTGTTCCGGGCTGAATTTATAGCTGTTCTCGGTATGGATGGATTCTCCGCGCCTGAACCCAAAGTTGCGATGGATCCGTTCCACCTGGACCATTTGGTTCCACTTGCTGTCGAGATGCATTTCGATGCGGCCCGTTGAGGCATTCCAAATGGCGCGATGTCCAAACGCCTCCAGCGCAAAATTCGCTCCCAGCTCGCGATTCAATCGGGCCAATATATTTTTATTGAAATCGGCGGTAACGCCGGCGCGGTCGTTGTAGGCTGCCAGCAAGGGCGCAACGTCCTTCACCATGTCAGTGCCCAACAGCAAAGCGTCGCCCGGTTGCAGTTGCGCACGCAGCCAGCGCAGCAGATCCACCGCATCCCCGGGATCGAAATTGCCAATGCTGGAGCCAATGTAGAGGGCCAGCCTGCGGCCATTTGCCGGAAGGTTCAGATTTTTCTCGCGGGTGAATTCAGCGCAGACCGGCTGAACTTCAACCTGCGGCAGAGCGGCATGAACATTGCGCGAGGCCAGTTCCAACGCAGCTTCCGACACGTCGACGGGAAGATAAAGAGTATGGCCCTGGCGAGCGATGACGGCCCGCAACAGAGTCAGAGTTTTGTTGGCACTCCCAGCCCCCAGTTCGACCACGGACAGCGGCTGCTCGCCGGGTCCTGCCGCCGCTGTCACCATATCGGCCCCATGACGGGAGAAGATGGATTGCTCGATCGAGGTCAGATAGTACTCCGGCAGCCGCGTAATTTTCTCAAAAAGACGCGACCCCGCCGCATCGTAGAACAGCCACGGTGGCAGATATTTCTGTTTTGCAGACAGCCCTTTGGCGGCAGCCTTCGCCACTGCCAAACTTTCCTTGGGCAGCCCGCCGCAGCGGGCTATCGACGGAGCTATCACGCCATCAAGGAGAGAAGAAAGGTTCATGCAGTTCCTCCATCCGCAGCCAATCGCACACCGGAGAACTGCCAGCGCGTGGCGGGAGCGAAGAAGTTTCGATAACTGGCGCGAATGTGAGAGGCGGGAGTCGCCACCGATCCTCCGCGCAATACGAACTGGTTGCACATGAATTTTCCGTTATATTCGCCGAGCGCGCCCGGCGCGGGAGTATATCCGGGATAGGCAACATAGGGGCTGCGGGTCCACTCCCAAACATCGCCGAAGAGTTGGGCGGGCTGGTGCGAGTCGGCGTCGCTGGGCAACGCTTGCGGATGCAGGGTTCCGCTGTCGAGCAGATTTCCAGCGACCGGGAGTTTGTGGGCAGCGTGTTCCCACTCAAATTCCGTAGGCAGTCGACAACCGGCCCAATGGGCGTAAGCATCGGCTTCGTAGTAGCTGATGTGGCAGACCGGCGTGGAACGCAAGTCGTCGAGCGAAACCTGCCCGTGGAGCGTGAAGACAGCCCAGTCGCCAGCCGGATTCTTTCGCCAATAGAGAGGCGCCTGCCAGCCCATGGTCTGGACGGTGTCCCAGCCGTCGGACAGCCAAAATTCCGGCCGATGATAGCCGTCCTCTTCAATAAAGCGGAGATATTCGGCGCAGGTCACGGGCCGGGAAGCGAGGCGAAAGGGCTGAAGAAAAACCGGATGGCGAGAGAATTCGTTGTCGAAGCCGAAGGTGTCGCCACGATTGCCGATCTCCACCAGGCCGCCGGAATAATCCAGCCAGCGATGCGGCGAAGAGACGCCGGCGCACGCAGGACGAGGTTCGGTGTAGACCGGCTGCAAGGGATTGGACCAGAAAGCGTGCTTGATGTCGGTCGCAATCAGCTCCTGGTGCTGCTGTTCGTGATGCATTCCCAATTCGATGCGGTCGCGCATCTCCGCGGATGCACCATGGGCAAACAATTGCGCGATGCCGTCTTCGACGTGCCGACGATAGGCCCGAATTTGATCCAGAGATGGACGCGAGAAGGAGGCGCGCAACTGCTTTTCCGGATGACCGCCGAGGGATTTGTAATAGCTGTTAAAGAGCCACAGAAAATCTGGATGAAATTGTCGATGACCGGGCAAATACGGGTGCAGGACAAACGTCTCGAAAAACCAGGCGGTGTGCGCCAGGTGCCATTTCACCGGGCTTGCTTCGGGACAGGACTGGACCATCATGTCCTCTGCGGTCAATGGCCGGACCAGCGTGTCTGTCATGGCGCGCACCGCTTGAAAGCGGTGTGCCAATGAGGGGTTGCCTACGTCCAAAGGTGTGACCTCCAAAACGCCCACGCGATGAACTCCTATCCCGAACTAGAAGCTAGGATGCAGGCTGAGCAGCCGGGCAAGGGTGTAGGCAGCGCCCGCAGCCAGACCGCCGATGAAAACAGTTTGCAATGCGGACTTCCAAGTACCGCCGCCAGTGAGTCGTCCTTTGACGGCGCCGAAGACGAAGAGCGCGATTAAGGTGATGACGACGGAGGCACGCAATGCGGAGGAGGCGTGTAGCAGAACCATATACGGGACTAAGGGGATAAATCCACCAGCAATATAAGAAAAAGCGATGACTGCGGCACTTTGCCGGGCGCGATGGCTGGCCGGTTTTTCCAGGCCAAGCTCGAAACGCATCATGAAGTCGACCCATGCCTTGGGATTTCGCTTCAATGCCAGCAAAACTGAATCGCTCTCCGGGCGAGTGACGCCATATTCCTCGAAGATCTGGTAAATCTCTTCCTCCTCGTCGCGGGTCCGCTCGACGATCTCTTTTTCTTCGCGCTGGCGCTCGCTGGCGTAGTGCTCCACATCGCTGCGGGCCGCGAGATAGCCGCCCAATCCCATGGCGATGGAGCCGGCTGCGATTTCCGCAAGGCCAGCCAATACAACGATGTGGGAGGAGCCTACTGCGCCGGAAAGTCCGGCAGCCAGAGCGAAGGGGACGGTCAGGCCGTCGGACATGCCAATGACGACGTCGCGCACCAGCGCGGTGGATTCAAAATGGTCTTCTACGTGGTCAGAATCGGCGACATAGTGCATGCGGCGCAGTTTACCTCATCCGATTGAACGTTCGTTGCTGAAACGTACGGCAAGACCGGCAGGATCAGTTTGGATGGACGGTCCAGCTATTTGGGTCCATTTTCTGCAACAGCGAGTGTCTGGTTGCCATCTCTCAAGAAACCGTACGGGCAATGGCGGCAGCCGGACTGGCAGCAATAGCCGCGTTTTCGGTGGTACGCCTCGGTGAAAACCAGATACGGGCCATCGAAATAGGTGTCATCCCCTTCAGTCTGAGGCGGATCGGACGGCTCCGGCATATTTGGATTGTACCGGGTTGGGGGGCGTGGCCGGACTGGGAAAATGTCCGCGGAATCGACTAAATCTTCGATATGGGCTGTGTTGCCGGTTCCAGTGGGGCGAGGCCCATCCGCGCACTGCGGCCGCGAAAGCGGCTGATCAGTTGATTCGGCAGGTTGGAACCGGTCAGGTGAAGGATGGCCCACGCGGAGAGCAGCCAAACGGTGGTGCCGCATGCCAGTTGCAGTAGATCGTGGGGAAATGAGTCAGGCCGAGGCAAAACGCGCAGGACGGCAAACAGCAGGGCGAAGGAAACGATCGCAGCCGCCAGAGACCGGGCCATCTCCGCATACTCCAGGCCACACAAGGAGACAAGGCGTTTGGAGTGCAGCAGAAACGCCAGCCCTATGGTTTGCACCAGGATGCCGCAGTCGGAAGCGATGGCGAGACCCATGACGCCCATGTGATGAAACAGGAACCAATAGATGGGGATGGATGCTGCGGTGATTACGGTACTGGCAGCCATGGGGGTAAAGGTATTGCCGGCAGCATAGAACGCGCGTGCATAAATGGCTTGGGCCGACCAGAAACAAAGGGAACCGGCGAAAAGTGCGAAGTAGAGAGAGGTCTGGCCGACATCGGAGTGATGGAACGACCCGCCGCGCAGCACCAGATCGACTGCTGGGTAGGCCATGCCAATCATCCATCCTGAAAGCAGAAAGGCGAAGGCATAAATGCGAGTCACGATGCGATTGACTGAGGATGCAAATTCCCGGTGACGGCCCTGGCCGATCAATGCGGCAAAAAACGGCATCGATGCGGCGCCCGCTGCCTGTCCCAAGATAGCCATGGGCGTAGTGAACAGCGTTTTTGCGTAATTCAACTTGGCGATATCGCCGCGACCGCCTGAGGCAAAATAATTCAGTATCCATGTGTCCGCCGAGACCAGGGAAACGCCAATCATCAGCGGGATGGACATGCGGATCCAGTCGCGCAGGCCGGGATGCGACCAGTTGAGCGAGAAGCGAAGCCGCAAGCCGATGCGGTGGGCGGCGAAGTAGTTCAGCAGCAGGGGGCCGCAGATGGCGCCGACCAGCGCGCCGACTGCCAGCGAAGAAACGCCAAGAGCCTTGTGGAGCAGAATCCCGCCAAGGATGATGCCGAGGCTATAGATGAGCGGCGTGACCGCTTGCCATGCAAATTGCTTCCGCACAAGCAGCACGGCGCTGAGAACGCCGCCGGCGACGAAGCACAATTGCGCGGGCAGCACAATGCGGGTCATGTGGACGCAGAGCGCAGCGGTCGCTGGGTCGAACTTGTTGAGGAAAATATGTATATATAGAGGCGCGAAAATTTCGCCCAGAACGATTGCGGTACCCAGCACCAGCAGCATGGAGCTGAGGATCACGGAGAGCGCCTGCTCGCCTTCGTGCTCGCGCCCTTGTTCCCGATAACGGCTCAAGATGGTGATGAAGGTGATGGACGCGGTGCCGCCGGCCAGCAGGTAGGTGAGCATATCGGGCAACTGAAATGCTGCCGTATAGGCGTCGGTGAGCGAGCCTGCGCCGAATAAATAGGCGATGACCTTGATGCGCACCAAACCGATGACGCGGGACAGCAGAGTAGAGACCATCAGCAGCAGCATGGCCGAGAATGCCGTGTGCTCATGCGAGAGACGCAGCCAGTTTGGACGACGGCTGGTTCGTGCGAGCGTGGAATCCACGGCAGTCTTGATGGGTCCGGGATTCAGGTGCGTGTCCTCTGACATGGATTCTCTGGGTTCGATTCTATCGTTGCGCGAATGCGTTCCGGCCGGCCCAACGAAGGGAATCCGTCACGGTACATGGCGCCGGTGTCACCGAAGTTTGGCGGCGCACCGGGCGTCGTGACACGAGTCACAGCCATAATGCGGCAACGAGAGTCTCCTGACTAGTATGCAGACAAAAGGCAAGATCTGCGCATGGCTGCTTAGTATCTTTCTGCTTTCCTGGGCTTGCGGGGCCCAAGCGGGGCAAAAGCCGAAGGATGCGGATTGTCTCGCCTGCCACTCGGATGCGACGCTGACGAAAGACGTGAACGGCAAGAAGGTCAGCCTGTACGTCGATCCGGTCAAAATAAAGGGATCGATCCACGGGACCATGTTTGCCTGTGTGGATTGCCATAAGGACGTCAAGGAATCTCCGCATCGGGCCGAGCCGAAGATGATCACCTGCGCCGGATGCCATGCCGATGCCGAGAAGGCGTATCGACACAGTTTCCATGCCAAGGATAAAAAACCGGACGGAACGCCCGCCGCAACCTGCGTGGATTGCCATGGATCCGCCCATGAGATTCTGCCGGCCAGCGATCCGAAATCGCCGGTGAGCCACGCCAATGTTCCTGCGACGTGCGGTCGCTGTCACGGGCAGAAGTTCGTGATGGATGGCAGCGGGGTGAGCCCCCAAGTGTTCGCGTCGTATCAGGACAGCGTGCATGGGCGAGCCGTGCAGGGAGGATCGCAGAGCGCGGCGGTCTGCACGGATTGCCATGGTTCGCACCAGATTCTTCCCGCAAATGATGCCAATTCGCCGATCAACAAGTTCAATGTCGCGGCCACCTGCGGCAAGTGCCATGGTCAAATCCAACATGTCTTTATGCAGAGCGTGCATGGGGAGGCGCTGACCCGCGGCAACCAACTGTCACCGACCTGCACCGATTGCCATGGCATCCATACCATCAAGGCCCCGACCAACCCCAGCTCTACTGTTTCGCAAAACCTGTCCGGCGCCACGTGCGCGGGCTGTCACCAGGGCGTGCGGCTGACGCAGGAGTTCGGAGTTGCGGGAAATCGCGTTTCCACCTATCTGGACAGCTATCACGGGCTGGCGTCGAAGAATGGTTCGGTCATTGTCGCCAACTGTGCCAGTTGCCACGGCGTACACAACATTCTGCCGTCGAGCGATCCGCGCTCGACCATCAACCGCGCCAATCTGGATGCGACCTGCGGACAGTGTCACAAGGGAGTGACGCGGCGATTCACCCTGGGCAAGGTCCACATGGATCCCAACCAACCCACGGGCATTGGCGGGTCCATGGTGCGCTGGGTACGACAGTTTTATCTCACGCTGATATTGCTGGTCATTGGGGGAATGTTCTTTCACAACTTCATCATCTGGCGCAGCAAGGCGATCACGCGGCGCAAGACGCAACACCGCACCGTGCTGCGGCTGACGCACAATCAACGCTGGCAGCATTTCATCCTGATGTTCACGTTTACGGTGTTGGTCATTACGGGGTTTGCGCTGAAATATCCAGATTCCTGGTTTGCCGCCGTTTTTGGCGTGGGCGAAAAACTTCGCGGGATTGTGCATCGTGCCGCGGGAGTGGCACTGATCGTTCTGTGCATCTACCACATCGTGTACGCCGCAGTGACCAGGGAAGGACGGCGGTGGATCGGCTCAATAGCGCCCGCGCCGAAAGATGCCTTCGACGCCTGGGGCACGATGCGGTATTACCTGGGCCTCAGCCGCGAAAGGCCGAAGTTCGGGCGCTTCAACTATGCGGAAAAGGCGGAGTACTGGGCGATGGTGTGGGGCACGATTTTGATGGCCGTCACAGGTATCATGCTATGGGCCAAGGTCCCGGTGGGAAACCTGCTGGCGGGCTGGTGGCTGGATGTGGCGACCGCGATCCACTTTTACGAGGCGGTCCTGGCGACGCTGGCGATCCTGGTGTGGCACTTCTACCAGGTGATCTTCGATCCGGATTCCTATCCGGTGGAGTGGGCCTTCTGGGATGGCAAGATGGATGCCGAACACTATCGAGAAGAACACGAACTGGATACGGAGACGATGGCGGACGCGGACGCGACACCGGCTCCAGAGACAGCGAAGAATTCTGGCGGTGGCGTTGCGAAAAAGCCTGAAGCAAAGTCGGGAGATTAGACCCGATCACGGAATGGAGACGGTGATTTCGCTTGGCGGACATTGCCAAGTTGCCGACGATCCGATCGCGAGTTGTTATCCCGAACGACAGAAGAAGGCTGTAGTCTCGAAGAAGTTCGCTGGTGAAGGAGCCTTTTTGAATGCCGACAAAAACCATCATCGAACCCTTCCGCATTAAGAGTGTCGAGCCCATCCGCTGGACCACGCGCGAGCAGCGAAAAGACCTGCTGCGCGCCGCTCATTACAACTTATTTTTGGTGCGGGCCGATGATGTGCTGATCGACCTGCTCACGGACTCGGGCACCGGGGCAATGTCAACCCACCAGTGGGCGGCGGTGATGGAAGGCGATGAGAGCTATGCGGGCAGCCGGAGCTTCGACCGCTTCAAGGCTTCGGTGCAGGACATCTTCGGCTATACGCACGTGATCCCGACGCATCAGGGAAGAGCGGCGGAACGCATCCTGTTCCACGTGATGTGCAAGACGGGAGATGTGGTGCCGAACAACACGCACTTCGATACCACGCGTGCCAACGTGGAGTTTGTCGGCGCGGAGGCGGTAGACCTGCTGTTGCCGGAGGCGCGAAGGCCCGAAGCGCGGCTGCCGTTCAAGGGCAATATGGATGTAGCCGCGCTGGATGAGTTGATTGCGCGAGTGGGGCGCAAGCGCATCCCACTGGCGATGCTGACGGTGACGAACAATTCCGGCGGGGGACAGCCGGTATCGATGGAAAACGCTAGGGCTGTATCGGCGGTGTGCCACAAGCATGGAATTCCGCTTTATTTCGACGCGTGCCGTTTTGCCGAGAACGCGTACTTTATCAAGCTGCGGGAGCCGGGCTACTCCGCGAAGAGCCCGAAAGAGATTGCGCAGGAAATGTTCGCGCTCGGAGACGGCTGTACCATGTCTGCCAAGAAAGACGGTATGGCGAACATCGGCGGCTTTCTCTGCACGAACGATGACATTCTTGCGCGGCAGGAGCAGGACCTCTTGATTCTGACCGAAGGCTATCCGACCTACGGGGGACTGGCGGGGCGCGACCTGGAAGCGGTGGCAGTGGGGCTGCAGGAGGCGTTGGAAGAAGACTATCTGCGCTATCGAATTGCCTCGACGGCGTATCTGGGAGACCACATTTCCGAGCACGGGGTGCCGATTGTGCAGCCGCCCGGCGGACACGCAATCTATCTCGACGCAAAAGCATTTCTGCCGCACATCCCGGTGGATCAGTTTCCAGGCGTTGCGCTGGCGGCGGAGTTGTATCTGGAAGGCGGCATTCGCTCGGTGGAGATCGGTAGCCTGATGTTTGCGGGAGCGGCGCAGATGGAGCTGGTGCGGCTGGCGATTCCGCGGCGCGTCTACACGCAAAGCCACATCGATTATGTGGTGGAGATTATTTTGCGCGTGTGGGAGAAACGCATGCAGATTCGCGGCATGCGGCTGACGTATGAGGCGCCGTTCCTGCGGCACTTTACCGCACACCTGGAGCCGGTGAGCGGAAGTACGGCAGCGACAGAATGAGGAGCGACGCGAAGGAAATTAAGCACCCGGGCCGATTGCGACAACAAAATATTGCGCGGGGACGTTTCCGACATTCTTGATGCCGTGCTGCTGATTGGAAGCGCAGAAGCCGACTCCGCCGGGGCCAATGGTTTGACTGTGGCCATTCACTGTCACCTCAAGAGTACCGATGCGCACCAGAAACAATTCAGTATGCAGATGGTGATGCGGCTGGTGGGGCATGGCTCCGGGCGGCAAGGTGGTTTCGTGAAGCTCCAGCATTTCTCCGGTTGGCAATTTCCCTTGCAGCACGGGGCGAAACTCCCCGCCGCCTGCGGAGCGGTGGACAGGCAGCTTGTCGAAGGGGAATACCTGGGAGTTAGAAAGCGTTTCGGTGGATTCACTCTGCAGCGGCAACGCACTCAACAGCGCGGCTGCGGGAAATAAGGCGCACAGATCACGACGGGAAATTTCCATCGCCGTATGGTACCAAATCGGCGCGCGAAGGAAGGCGGAGTTGTGGTGGTGGCTCAGCTCCCGAAAATCCGAGGCTACATACAAGGGCTTTGACAGTCTGATCATCGAATCGATCGGTCCAGAATTGCTCCCGATTTTGCTGACAAGGCAGAAGTTCGTTGATGAGAACGGCGTTTATCGGGACTGAACCGTCACGGTGCGCCGCTTTGTGTTGGCTACTCTCTTGGAGAAGCCCATAAGAATGGGTTTCTCAGATGTACTCTTCGCCATATACCTCCCGGAGTGCGTCGAGATGTTCGGGTGTAATGCTCGCTCGGATCAAGCGGAGATAATCTAGAAATGCGGTGCGGCTGTTCAGCGAGTAGACTCGCTCGACCTCCGCGGGCCGGAGGGCCGTCGGAATGTTTCGCAGCAGCGCCCGGCAGTCATTATCCATCAGCATTGCGTCACAGTAGGGCAGCAAGTAGGCTATCGTCTCGATGTCGGTGGTCATGCCCTCATTTGGAGGCTCTTTCTGGCCTGCGGCAGCGCGCATCGCGATCGCCGCGTACATCAGCGACTGAAGTTTCACGAAGGGTGCTTCTGCGATCCGATTGGCCTCCCCGAAGCTCATTTCGAGTTCGGCGGTCTCGTCAGGAGTTCTCATGCCTCCATCCCTCGGGAAGCGCATTATGTGCTCTAAACCAGCAAGAAGTGCCTCTGCTGCGGATGGAAGCACTTTGCCTAACTCCTCCAGCGAAGGTTCTACACCTGGCTGGTAAGCGAGCATCGACTCCATTCGTTCACGTCTGCTCTTTACAACTGCTGCGCCGAGGTGCCCCTGATATCCCTTCCGTTCAAGGTTGTACCAATACTGGAACGTCCGCGCTTCCTTGCTCCAAACATCCCGAAACAGGCGGGCGATGTGCGTGTGCATGTAAGCACGCGCGGCTTTGATCTCATTCGGAACGATGAACGGATTGTCTTGGAAAGTGATGTAGTACCGCTCGCTCCATTCATTCGGATCTTTGTGCAATACGTCCCTAGCGTTGAAGCGAAAGACCGGTTCACGCCCATCTGACCACGCGCGCGCAAGTTCTCCAATCTGGAGCGAGGATATCGATTCGAACGATTGAAACGTGATGCCGCTAGACAAGTTCTCGTATGTCTTCTTGAGCTCCGCATTGAACGGCGAAATCCGCGACTCGGAAACGTGCGACGCAGAATCGGGACAGACAATTAGTTGCATCCGTTGCAGTTCCACGAGGAGGTCACGAAGTTCTTGGTAGAACGTTTTTTCCTTTGTGAAGCCGTCACGCTGATAGACAGGGTTGTCCAGCTTCATTAGGTTACTGACGACATACTGATCTAAATAGATAACTTTTTTGTTCAGCTTTGGCAGAGGGAGGCGATTGACCATGTGCCAGCAATCTCGGCACCGTCTTGAATAACTGTTGCCGCTGATTGTAAGAATTCCGAAGTATTCTTTACCGCACTTCGGGCAAGTCCTGAATGGTGGCGAAATGAAGTTTCTGGGGTCGAACTTCGCGTCAGCCATTGTGCAATTCCCTGAATGCAAGGATAGCTTATGCGCTGCCAGTGGCGTCGCATGATCTGTGCGCACTGCCCCTCGTCTGAGAGATGGCGGGGTCAATCCTGATAAGTCGGCTTGTGGGAAGCGGCGCGTGGATTTCCGAGATTGCGGCATCGGTGGAAAGAGGACCATTCGCGGAGTTGTTGGCTGGTCGGTCGCCAACGCTTAGCTGTCTTTGCGGTAGAGCAGATCGCGGATGGCGCCGCGGCGCGCTTCGTTGAGGCCGCTGTCGCCTTTGCGTGCATCGGTGGGGCGACTTCCTGCGTTGGTGGCCTCGGGCTCACTGCACGCAGGACAACGGTTGGCGAAGCCGGGCTTGTCCGGTTTCAATTCAAACTCTTCCGAGCAAACCACACACACTTTGATGGGGAAAGACATACGCAACTCCAACGATGAAGTGGCGGTTGAGCGAAGCCGCCGGATGGGGGAACGGTCAGCCACTCCAAGCCATTATTTTCCCACATATCGGTCGAAGAAGTTCGCCATGTCCTGGTCCGCCTCGCGCGACTCCGGCAAGTTCACATCGTTCCAGAACGCATGGGGCAATCCTTCGAAAACGATCAGGTGCGCGTCGACTCCAGCGTTCAAAAATGCGCGATGCAGGATGGTCGTGCCGCTCAGCAGCATGTCCCGTTCGCTGGTGATGAACAGGGTCGGCGGCAGTGCGGCCAGGTCCGCATACACTGGAGACAGCACTGGATCTTTTGGGCTGGTCGAACCGACATACTCCGGATCGTGCGTCCCCGATGGCGGTTTGAGATGCCCGGACAGGCCGTCCAGCGCATACATCGATTGCGAATCGCCGGAGCGGTCAAAGTCGCCCATGCCGGAAAAAATCCCCAGCGCGGCGGGCTGTGGCAATCCGAGATGCTTGAGCTTCACCGCCATTTCTCCGGTCAGGATCGCTCCCGCAGAGGTGCCGTAGATGGCCATATTTTTGGGTTTGTAGGTCTTCAGTTCTTCCTTATAGACGGCAATGACATCGTCCAAACCGGCTGGGAACGGATGCTCCGGCGCCAGGCGATAGAGCACCGCAATCACTTTGGTCTGGGTCAGGTTGGCAATCGGCACCGTCTCCGTCAGAGAGCCCGAATCCGAATTGAAACCGCCGCCATGAATGTCGATCAACACTCGGCCCAGTTTTTCCGGCGGCACACGTAGTGGAGTGACGATCAGCACCGGGACGCCGGCGATGGTGCTGTGCGACACGTTCACCGGATATACCTGTTCAAACTCTTTTCCGGCGCGTGCCTGCCAGTTGTCCGTGCCCTTTCGTCGCTGCTGCAGCGAACCGTTCGGCTTCGCGTCCGAGACCGGTCTCGCCAGGAACTGTTGGGCCTGCGGGCTGACGGTCTTCGGTATCGGTACGATGCGGGTCACATGCGCCGTCCCCCGTGGGTCAATATAGCTGGAATCTTTGGTCGGGGCAGTGGCTGCGGTGGTCTGAGCGAAAGCCGCGAGCGAGGCGGAGGCGAGGGCGAAGGAGGCTGCGAAGAGCCATGCGGCACAGCGGCTGTGTTTCTTCATGTCAGCCACTATACCCCCTTTTTGCAGCGGCCTTCCACGTTGCCGTCTGCGGAATTCCATCCCTTCTGTCATCGCTTTCGGTTGATGGCGGAGGTACTCGCTGGGGATTCGACAACCGTCTTAAGGTTATCTTCAGTAGAGAGTCGTACAAATGACCTGTGTGCTTTTTCGGGTCGGCGTAGACGTGCAGGCGGGGAGTGCCGTGGGTGTCGGGCGCGCCCATCTTAAGCAGAACGACGTCAAGATGCAGGACAACAATATTGAGCCAGGAGAGACATTGAATTTTTCATCCGCAGCGAAGTTGGCTTGCATTGGAATGGCGATGCTGTTTGTGGCCGCCACGGCTTCTGCGCAAACCGTAGGCGGCACTTCGAGTGTTGCAGCTTCCGCGCAACTTACGATGCCCAGTCAGCAAGCGCCGGTGCAACTGACGCTTGCGGATGCATTGCGGCGCGCAAAGGCGCTGGACCCTGCGGTGCGACTGGCGTTGATGAATGAAAGGACCGCCGCAGAGAAGCCGACCCAAACCCGCGCAGCGAACCTGCCGACGGTTTCCTACAACTCGCAGTACCTGTATACCGAGGGCAATGGAACGCCCTCCGCGCGCTATATTGCGAACAACGGCGTGCATGAGTACATCGCTCAGCTCGACGTGCATCAGGCGCTGTCGTTGGCAAACGTTGCCCTGTACCGCCAGAGCGTCGTTGCTTCCGCGTTGGCGCACGACCAGACGGAGATTGCGCAGCGGGGTTTGACGGTTGCTGTGGTGCAGAATTACGCGACGGCGGTCGCTGCGCAGAGGAAGTTCGATTCGCTGCAGCAGGCGCTTCAGGTTGCGCGGGATTTCTTGAACACGACGAAGGAGCTTGAACGCGGCGGCGAGGTTGCGAAGGCGGATGTGGTCAAGGCGCAAATCCAGTTCGACGACAGCCATGTGGCATTACAGGATGGACAGTTGGCGCTGGAAAATGCGCGTGTCGCGTTGGCCTTGATGGTGTTTCCGGACGTGAATCAAAGTTATGTTGTGGTCGACGATCCTGCCCAGAGCTTGTTGCTGCCGTCTCTGGACAATGCCGAGGCCGAGGCCCGACAGCACAATCCTGCGCTCGACGCGGCGTTCCGAGCGGTACGAATGGCTTCTGACGCAGTGACGGCCGCGAAGGCGGAATACTTACCGGCGATGACTCTCGACTATTTTTATGGAATTGACGCCAACCGTTTTGCAATGGAAACACCGTCGAATCCGCGATTGGATCCTGAGCTTCATGGCAGGCCGATTCAGAACCTTGGATACTCGGCGCTGGCATCGTTGACGCTGCCGATCTGGAATTGGGGCGCGACCCACAGCAGGGTAAAGACCGCGGAAGAGCTGAAAGAGCAGGCGGTCGAGGACCGCGAGTTTGCGCAACGGAAGCTGATCGCCGATCTGGAGCGATCGTATGGGGAGGCGAAGGTGGCCAAATCGGAAATGGAAATTCGCCAGTCGTCGACGGCAAATGCGGAGGAAAGCCTGAAGTTGACCTTGCTGCAATACAAGGGCGGCAACGCCACCGCGCTGGAGGTGGTGACTGCGCAAGACACGCTGACGCTGGAACGAGGCGCATTCGCCGACGCGCAAACGCGCTACGCGACGGCGCTTGCCAATTTGGCGACATTGACGGGGAGCCTATAGATGATGCGCCGCTTGCGTCGATCGATTTTTTCATTCTCCGCGATCGCAACCATGGTGTCCGCCACGATGGCGGCCTCGACCGGTTGCAGCGGCGATAACACACTGCCGCCTCCGGAGCCGGTGGTCAGCGTGGAGACCGCGCCGGCGAAGGTGCAGACGATTGTCGATCTGGTGACTGCGGAAGGCGTATTGTATCCGATCCATCAGGCTTCGATTTCGCCTAAGATCTCTGCGCCGGTACGACGGTTCTACGTGCAACGGGGCGACAAGGTTCATCGCGGGGAACTGCTGGCGGTGCTGGAAAACAAGGACCTGGCCGCAGCGGTGGTGTCGGCCCAGGGAAGCTACGATCAGGCGCAGGCCGCCTATGCTTCGGCGACTGCTTCCGCGTTGCCGGAGGAGGTACAAACCGCGAATCTGAACCTGCTGAACACGCGCGCGGCGCTGGCTGCGCAGCAGAAGCTGTACGACAGTGAAAAAAATCTATACCGGCAGGGCGCGATTGCGCGCAAGCAACTGGATGCGACGGAAGTGACTATGACCGCGGCGCGCAGCGCGTATCAGACGGCCGAGAAACACCTGCAAAATTTGCAAGCGCTGGGCGTATCGCAGCAGAAGAAGGCAGCGAAGGGGCAACTTGAGTTGGCCCACGGGCAGTTTCTCGGCGCGGCGGCGCAAATGGAGTATACGGAAATTCGCAGCCCCATTGATGGCGCGGTTGCGGACCGCGCTGTCTACCCCGGTGACGTAGCGCCTGCGGGAACGCCGTTGCTGGTCGTGATGGACACGTCCAAGGTGGTGGCGCGGCTGCACATTCCGCAACAGCAGGCGGAGTTGTTGCGGCTGGGTCAAGCGGCCACGCTCCGTATACCAGGTCTGGACAAAGATATTCCGGCCAAAGTCACGGTGTTGAGTCCGGCGCTGGACCCGAGCAGCACCACGGAAGAAGTGTGGGTGGAAGCGGACAATCAACGCGGCGAACTGAAACCGGGCACAACTGCGAGCGTTTCCATCACGGCAAGAACAATCGCGAATGCGCTGGTCATCCCCGCTTCCGCGATATTGACGAAATCGAGCGGGCAAACGTCCGTGATGGTGGTGAAGTCGGACAGCCGGGCGTATTCGCAAAACGTAAAGTTGGGAATTCAGCAGGGCATACGGGTCCAAATTGTGAGCGGGCTTCTGCCGGGAGAACAAGTGATTGTAACCGGGCAATATGGGCTTCCGGACAAGACGAAAGTAAAAGCGACGCCTGCCAACTACAACCCCGGCGCGAAGGCGGGGGCATAGAACTGCAATGACGAATATTCCTTCGAGCGAGCCAGATGGCCCCGAGCCGACGAAAACGCAAGTCCCTCCAGTCGGGATGACAAATCTTTCAACCCCGCTCAAACCCAGGATCGGCTTGAATGGGCCACCGATCGAAGAACGCGCAGCCGGCCCCGAAGATCGCAGCCATGAGGAAAAACCGGCCTGGTTCGTCACCTATTCGAAGGCCGTAATCGCGGTGATTGTCGTGTTGACGCTGGTGGGCGGGTTGATGGCATTGAGTATTCCGATTGCCGTGTTCCCCACGACAAATTTTCCTCGCGTGTTGATCGCGGTCGACAACGGAGTGATGCCGATCGATCAGATGCTGGTCACTATTACGCGTCCAGTCGAAGAAGCCGTGAACAGTGTGCAGGGACTGCAGACGGTACGCTCCATCACCAGCCGTGGCACAGCCGAGGTTGACCTGTTTTTCGACTGGAACGTGGACATGTTCCAGACGTTGCAGCGGGTGTACGCGGCATTGTCAGTGGTCCAGACTTCCCTTCCTCCCACGGCGAGGATGGAAGCGACTCGGCTGCGCTTTTCCAGTTTCCCCATTCTCGGATTCGGCCTGACTTCTTCCACAATGCCCGCGACCCGGTTGTGGGAGGTGGCAACCTACAATATGAAGCCGCGACTGAACCGCGTGAATGGCGTGGCGACGGTGCTGGTCCAAGGTGGAGAAGTACCGGAGTTCGACATTATTCCTGACCCGGCGAAATTGTTGCGGACGTCGGTGACGGTGACGGAGATCCTGGATGCGGTGCGCCGGACGAACCTCATCGAGTCGCCGGGGTTGATTTCGGAGCATCACGATTTGGTGCTCGATCTGGTCGATGGACAGGTCCACGATCCCAGCGAGATCTCCAATATTGTCATCAAGAACACGCCCGCAGGGGTGCCGGTGCATATCGGCGACGTGGCGACGGTGCGTGCCGGAGTGAAGCCTGTTTACACGGTCGTGACTGCGGACGGCAAACCGGGTGTGCTGCTGAGCATCAACCGTCAGCCGGGGACCAATACCGTGGCAGTGGCGGACGGAGTGTACAAGGAGCTGTCGCGGATCAGGAAAAACCTTCCGCCCGGGATTCAATTTTCAGTTTTTTACGACCAGGCGCAACTGGTGAAGGAAGCTATCCGCAGCGTGCGCGACGCGATCCTGATCGGCATCGTTCTGTCCTGCATTGTCCTGATCGTTTTTCTGCGGGACTGGGGAAGTTCGTTGGTGGCGGGGCTGGTGATTCCAGTAACAATTACGGTCACATTTATCGTGCTGAAGCTGCTGGGGCAGACCTTTAATCTGATGACACTGGGCGGTCTGGCGGCCGCGGTGGGTCTGGTCATCGACGATGCCATTGTAGTGGTCGAAAATATCGTGCTGCATCGCGATGCGGGTCAAGGAAGAATGCAGGCGGTGCAGAGCGCGTTGAGCGAACTGAAGGCGCCTTTGGTGGGCTCGACGCTGACGCCGGTCGTGATTTTTTTGCCGTTGATTCTGATTACCGGCGTCACCGGCACCTTTTTTCGCGCACTGGCGATTACGATGGCTTCGGCCCTGATCGCATCGCTACTACTGGCGCTGACGTGGACGCCAACGTTGAGCCAATATTTTGTTCGGCGCAAGGACACAGTGAAGCCGCAGGACCGTATCGGCGCGTTCGCGTCGCATGAGGCCGAGACCCGACGAATGATGGAAGCCGAAGAAGCCAGCATCGGCGGCTTTATGAAGCGCGTCATTGGGGCGTATGAGCGGCTGCTGACATTTGTTCTGGGCCGGCCGTGGTGGCTGGCTGCTTTCGCCGTTGTGCTGGTCGTTATTTCCTATTTTTCCTATGCCTCACTCGGTTCGAATCTGCTGCCGAAAATGGACGAAGGCGATTTTACAGTGGACTACATCATGCCTCCGGGCAGTTCCCTGGAGGAGACAGACCGTGTTGTGGGCCACGTTGTCCAAATCATTCGCTCCATCCCGGAGGTGAAAGCGACTTCGCGGCGTACCGGTTTGCAACTGGGGCTGGCGGCGGTGACGGAGGCAAACACGGGAGATATTTCCGTCAACCTGACCAGTCACCGCAGCCGTGACATTTACGCCATTATGGATGAGGTACAGGACAAAGTGAGTCGAGCGGAACCGGCACTGGACATCGACCTGCATCAGACGCTGGAGGACATGATCGGCGACCTGACCAATGCGCCGCAACCGGTGGACATCAAGTTGTTCAGCGAAGATCCCGATCTGCTGCGACATTGGGCGCCGATTGTGGCGGATAAAATTTCGAATGTCCCAGGAGTGGTGGGGGTCTTGAACGGAATCGACGACACCATCAGCAGCCCGGAGACGATCTATCACGTTCAACCTTCGGTGACCGCGACCAGCGGGTTTACACCTGAAGAAGTGGCGACGGATGCGGCCGCGTTGCTGCAGGGGCAAACAGCGCCGACTCCTTTGGTCGTGAATAACCGCGCCTATGACATCCGTGTCCGCTTTCCGGAGCAGAACCGCGCCTCGCCGCTGGCGATGAACAACACCATGCTGGTCAGCTCCGCGGGGACGACAGCAACCCTTGGCGCGCTCGCTACTGTCCAAAACCTTCCCGGTCAGACGGAGATTTTGCGGGAGAATCTGCAACGCCTGGTGGAAGTGTCGGCGCGTCTGGAGGGAACAAGCCTAGGGCAGGCCATCGTCGGCGTGAAACAAGCGGTGGCGTCCGTGGGCCTGCCGCCGCAGATTCGCGTGGAATACGGCGGCACGTATGCGACGCAGCAACAGTCCTTTCGCGATTTGCTGATGGTGCTGTTTGCCGGCTTGCTGCTGGTGTTCCTGGTGCTGCTGTTTGAGTTCAGAACATTTTCCGCGCCGGTGTCCATTCTGGCGTCGGCGGTCCTGTCCACCTCCGGAGTATTTCTTGCGCTGATGATAACGGGAACAGACTTCAACATTTCCTCCTTCATGGGGCTGATCATGGTGGTGGGCATTGTTGCAAAGAATGGGATTCTATTGCTGGATGCCGATGTGAAATTTCGCGCGGCGGGATTTTCTCCGAGAGATGCCATGATCCAGGCGGGACGCAGGCGGCTACGCCCTATCGTAATGACTGCTGTCGCCGCGGTGGCGGGGATGTTCCCGCTGGCGCTGGCGCTGGGCGCAGGGTCGCAGATGCTGCAACCGCTGGCCATTGCTGTGATCGGCGGCATTCTTATCTCCATGGCGCTTTCGCTGGTCATCACTCCAGCGGTGCATTACTACATGACAGGAAAGGGCCAGCCATGGACGGTCGAGGCCCTGAAGCCATGAGGACTTCGACAAGGTTAGGGCTAAGGTAGAGCGAGAGCGTATGCGAGTCCTGATTGTGGAGGATGAAGAACGATTGGCGGAGAACATCGCGGCGGCGCTGCGTGAGGGGCCCGGCTATGCCGTGGACATCGCCGACGATGGCGAGACTGGCGCGTATCTGGCAGAGGCGGGTGAATACGATCTGATCGTGCTGGATCTGATGCTGCCGAAGATCGGCGGCGCCGAGGTATTGCAGCGGCTGCGCAAGCGAGGTCAGAAAGCGCCGGTGCTGGTGCTGACCGCGATCACGTCGAAATCGTCCATCGTGGAGCTGCTGAATTCCGGGGCGGATGACTACGTCGGAAAGCCGTTCGACCTGGGCGAGTTGATGGCGCGGGTGAAGGCGCTGATCCGCCGTGGTAAGGGGGTGAGCCATCCTCTGATCCGCGTGGGAGATATGGAAGTGGACACAGTGGAGCGTACGGTGCGATGCGGAGGGGTGGAAGTGGAGTTGTCGCCGACGGAATATCGCATCGTTGAGTATTTGAGCCATCGACCGAGCTCGATCGTCTCCAAAGAGTCGCTGCTGGAGCATTTGTACGACTTCAACTGGGAGCGGCACTCCAACGTGATTGAGGCGCATGTTTCGAACCTGCGCCGCAAGCTGAATTGCGGCGGAGAAGAAAAATGGATTGAGACGCTGCGCGGGCGCGGGTATCGCTTGGCAGCCGCGTTGCGGGAGACCCAGCCATGAAGCCATACTCGCTAACTCGCCGGCTGGTGGTGACGGTGTTGCTGGTGGAGCTATTGTTGACAGCGGCTGCGACAGGGCTGGCCCTGCTGTATGAACGGCAGCAGAACCTGCATGCCTTCGATTTAATGTTGCGAGGACGAGCGGATTCTTTGCTGGGCGCGGTGCAGGACGCGGAAGATGCCGACGACAACGTGATGCTGGACCCGAAGGCACTCGACCTGCCGCGCGGCGATCTGTATGAGGTGCGGGGCATGTCGGGGCGGAGGGTCGGCAGTTCTCCGAATTGGAACAGTGAGATTGAGCAGGCGATAGGACAACAGGGGACAGCGCGCAATTTCCGCCTGGACAAGAAATGGTATCGCGGATTTGCGCTCTACGGAGTGCGGCAAATCGATCAGACCGATACTAGCCCTGGAATTGCCCGTCCGGTGGTCATTTATTATGCGGCCTCGTTGAAGCCATTTTGGTTGGAGATGAGTCACGCGGCAAAATTCTTGCTCCTCTCGAATTTTCTTATCCTGCTATTCACCGCCGGGACCCTGCTGTTGCTGCTGCGGCGGGGCATGGCCCCTTTGAAGGACCTGGCGGGCGCCGCGGCCGCGATCTCCTCGAACTCCCTGCGGTTTCGCGCTCCGCCGGATGCGTTTGCGGTGGAAGAACTGGCAGTGCTGGCGCATGCGCTGGAATCGGCGATGAGCCGGCTGGAGCGGGCATTTCTGCAGCAGCAGGTATTTGTCCACGACGCCGCACATGAATTGAAGACGGCGGTGACCATTATCAAATCGTCACTGCAGTTGCTGACCTCTCGCAAGCGAACCGCGACGGAGTATGAACGTGGACTGGAACTGTGTCTCTCCGACTGCGCGCGGTTGGAAGACCTGGTGCAGAAATTGTTGATTCTGGCGCGCCTGGAACAGCCCGGCGTGGAAGCGGCCGCTGCGGCGCAGACCGACCTGAGCGAATGTTTGCGCGAGGTGGTCGAGCAGATGGGGCCGCTGGCTTCCGTGCGCGGAGTGGATCTGGTCTTGGAGCCTGCCGAGGGTACGGCGGCGCGCATCGCCGCGGAGGAGTGCGCAACGCTGGCGACGAACCTGGCAGTCAATGCTCTGCAGCATACACCTGCGGGAGGGCGCGTGGTCCTGCGAGTGCGAACGCGGGAGGGTAGGACAGGTTTCGAGGTGGAGGACAACGGCGAGGGGATTCGCGCGGAAGATTTGCCCCATGTCTTCGATCGTTTTTATCGCGGCGATCCATCGCGGTCCAGGCATACGGGCGGGGCCGGACTAGGGCTCGCGATTTGCAAGGCGATTACGGAAGCGGCAGACGGCAGCATCGAGATCAGCAGCGAAGTTGGCCGCAAAACGCTGGCCACGGTGATGCTGCCTGGGGCGAACGCGGAACAAATTGCGCGCCCCCTTCAGGAACTCTTCAGCGATCGGCGATAACGTGTTGTTGGCGGCCGGTCGAGGCATCTCCGCGGCGGGAGCGAAGAGGAGAACGACATGAGAAGATACGGATTGATTTGCCAGGGCCTAATGCTGGCTGCGGGTGCAATGTTGGCGACTACGACGGCCAGAACCACGGCGTTCGCGGCCGAGGGTCCTTTTCACATTGAGCACACGTGGCAAATCGACGGCGAAGGAGGATGGGACTATATCGCTGTCGATCCGCAGGGTGGGTTGCTCTACGTAACACGGGGCAATCATGTGCAGGTGGTGGATCGGAAGAGTGGCAAGCAGGTGGCGGACATCACGGGGCTGCATGGTACGCATGGAGTCGTCTTTGCACCGGGGGAAACGGATACATCAGCGACGGCGGCGGCAACCAGGTGGCGGTATTCAATCGCAAGACATACAAAGTGGTGCGCGCGGTTCCCGCCGGGACCAATCCCGATGGGATTTTGTATGAACCTGTCACGCGTACAGTGTGGGCGTTTAACGGACGCAGCCATAATGCAACTGTGATTGATACAAAAGACGATCAAGTGCTGGCGACGCTGGATCTGCCGGTGACGCCGGAGTTTCCGGTGGCCGACGGCAAGGGCAACATGTACGACAACATTGAGGACAAGAGCGAGATCGTTCACTTCGACGCCAGGTCTCGCAAGTTGCTGGCCACATGGCCGGTGACGCCGGGAGAAAGCCCGTCGGGCCTGGCCATCGATCGCGCTCACGGAATGCTCTTTAGCGCTTGCGGCAACGGAAAGATGGCCATCGTATCGACGGCGACGGGCAAAGTGGTCGCGATGCCGACGATTGGGGACGGCCCGGACGCCGCCCGCTTTTCCGTGGACGGCGGATATGCCTTCAGTTCGAACGGTGAAAGCGGAACGCTGACGGCGGTGCGCGAAGATTCTCCGCAGCATTTCACTGTTGTGCAGAATCTTCCGACCGAAAAAGGGGCACGGACGTTAACGCTAAGTCCGGATGGGAGCAAGGTCTACCTGGTGACAGCGAAATTCGGCCCGCGACCCACAGCGACACCGGGACAGTCCCATTCGCGGCCGCCCATGGTTCCCGGCAGCTTCACTGTGATCGTTGTTGGCAAATAGCCGGGTCGTTCGCAAGATCGAAAAACGAAGAGGGCTGCTCGCTGACGGCAGCCCTTTTCATACGCGCCTTTCACCGGCTTGGACTCCGCCTCGTCTTCCCCCCATTTTTCTCTCGCAACGCCGTTCGCCCAGGTCGTGTGAACAGGGGCCAGGTACGTGAAGACCCACAAGGACTGCGTAGGAATGCGGCCCTTGTGGGTCTTTTGTTAAGCGCGATCATGGCACGCTACATGCCGAAGCGTTCATGCCATGGAGTGGCGGCTTTGAGCGCGGTGTTGACGTTCTCAATGTTCTTGACGCCCTCATCCTTCAGCCAATTCTCAAAGGCCTTGGCGCCCTGCTTGGCGTAGACGGCGATACCGTCCTTCCAGGTGGCGCGACCGCAGAGGACGCCGTTGAACTTGGCGCCGGACTCACCCGCCAGCTGCAGCGTTTCAATGAAAACTGGATTGGAAACGCCGGCGGAAAGATAGATGAAGGGCTTGGTGGAAGCTTCCGCCGCCTTGCGGAACAGACGCAGCGCTTCTTCCTTCGAGTATGCGGCTGTGCCTTTGAAGGCTTTGGTGCCGGCGACAAACTCCATCTGGATCGGCACTTCCATCTTGAGCACATCGACGCCAAACTTGTCATCGGAGAAGTCCGCTGTTGCGCGGGTCACGATTTCCGGTTTCTTTTTGGCATAGGCAACCGTCTTTTCATCGCCGCCTTCGGCGTCGTAGCCGACAATTTCCAAAAAGAAGGCAATGTCGTGGGCACGGCACTCGTCGCCGACGCGTTCGATGAAGGCATATTTGACGTCGTTGATTTCCTTCTTTTCAAACGGGGTGTAATAGAGCAGCAGTTTCACCGCATTCGCGCCTTCATGCTGGATTCTGCGCACCGACCAGTGGTCGAGCAGATCGGGCAGGCGGCCGGGTGTGGCGGCGTCGTAGCCGGTCTTTTCATAGGCCAGCAGCAGGCCCTTGCCATTGCGGTGCTTGGCGGCGGGCAGTCCGTATTCCGGATCGAGCAGAATGGCGGAGGCGTGGCGGGTGAGGACTTCCGTGACCAGGGTCTTGAATTCCGTCAATGCATGGTCGTCGACCGGAGCGCCTTTTTCCTTGGCCAGAGACTTCTGCAGGGAACCGCGTTGATCCATGGCGGCGGCGGCAATGACGCCGCGGTCATCCGAGAGGGCCTTCATGCCAGCCAATTTGCCGGGGGTGAGCTTCATCATCGTATACTCCTTCGTATTTTGTCTTGTGGGGTCTGTTGGGCGGTTGCGGCCCCGAAAGGCCAGATTCACACTTCTGAGGTTCATCCCTTCCATATCGTCGTCTTCATTTTACGCTGGCGGCAGAATGGGAAGCGGTGACGGGCGTCATAGTTTCGATCGGTGCGCGAGCGCGGACTGCTGTGCCTGGATCAGCTCGCGAGTGCCGCGCGCCGCCAGGTCGAGCAGGGCGAAATGTTGCTCGCGAGAGAAGGTGTTGTGTTCCGCAGTCGCCTGCACCTCGACAAAATCGCCGGCGCTGGTCATGACGACGTTCATGTCGACATCGGCGCGGGCGTCTTCCTCGTAGGCCAGGTCGAGCAGCGGCGTACCGTCCACAACGCCGACGCTGATGGCGGCGATGAGGTGACGGATGGGCGAAGCAGGCAGCGTTTTGGCTGCGACCAGGCGATCGATCGCCAGGCCGAGGGCCACGGCAGCGCCGGTGATGGCGGCGGTGCGGGTGCCGCCGTCGGCCTGCAAGACATCGCAATCCAGAATGATGGTGCGCTCGCCCAGGGCCTTCAGGTCCACGGCGGCGCGCAGGCTGCGGCCGATGAGGCGTTGGATCTCGTGGGTGCGTCCGCCGACTTTGCCGCGTTCGCTTTCGCGCGGGGTACGGGTGAGGGTGGCGCGGGGCAGCATTCCATATTCGCCCGTGACCCAGCCCTGGCCGCGATTGCGCAACCAGCCTGGCACGCCATTTTCGACGGTGGCGTTGCAGAGGACGCGGGTATGCCCCAGTTCGATGAGCACCGAACCTTCGGCGGTGGGCACAAAATCGAGGGTCAGGCGAAGCGGACGGAGCGCATCGGTGGCGCGGCCTTCGGGCCGGAAGTAGGTGGGAACGGGAGCGGGCATGTGGAGTCCATTGTAGCGATTTCGAGAATTCGTCGCACTCGCGGGCTTGCCAAAATGGGAGCGGCAAGACGCTTTTTTGGGAAGATCCCAGAGTGGGAAGTGGATTCCAAAATGGACTTTCCGGGAAATTCCCGGAAACATCTATTAAATCAGTAAGTTACACGCATGCCTAGAAAAGCGTTTGTACCAATATGAAACGCCTAGTGCCTTTGGTAACGAGAAGCGGGAAAAGCTGTCCCAATTAAGTCCCCTGAATCCTTACCGTTAGGGGAAGAGGATGGGTTTGGCACGCTGCGTGATAGAGAAAAGGCATGAAGAGCGAACGAAAATCGAATCGAATCGTGATATACAAGAATCCCGCAAGCGAATAAACAGCGAATCCGATCCGATTGTGGAACTGGCTCGAAACGGCAATACGCAACAGCAAGCGGAGATGAAGCATGACCGTCGCGGTATCGAAGCAACATCGTGATTTTCTCCCCGGCCCGCCTGCTTCAGGCGCGCCAGAGGAGCGGAAAACGGCGGAGGCGCGTCATCTTGCTCACGACGCCCGCAACTGGCTCACGGTGCTGCAGGTGTACTGCGATCTGTTGCGCACCTCCGGCACGGTCGTTGGGGAGGGTCGCCAATGGATCGAGGAACTCTCGAGTGCGATCGAGCGCGGCCAGGGGTTGGTGCGCCGTTGGCTCGATTCCGCGCAGGCGCCTGCGAAGCTGCCGAACGCCTCGCCTCAAGCGGTGGCCCCGCCGAAGCCGCTGGATCTGGCTGGTGCGATTCAAACGCGTATGCCGTTGTTCCGAGAGATGGCCGGAAGCACGATCCAGGTGAAAGTCAAGACCGTGGCGCGCGCTGGAACGACGGCGTTACAGGAGCCGGAATTTGAACGTATCCTGCTGAACCTGGTGCGCAACGCCATCGAAGCGATGCCCCAGGGAGGCACATTGAGGATTGCGCTGGAGCATGGCGGTCCCTCCAGACCCGGCTCGCTGGTGCTGCGCGTGTCCGACACGGGGAACGGCATTGCCGCGGAGTCTCTGCCCCACATTTTCAACTCTGGATTTTCCACGAAACGCACCTCAACCGGCCCTTTGCTGGAGCGCGGCCTTGGACTGGCGATCGTACGCGAATTGACGATGGGCGCAGGCGGATCGGTGCGCGTCCGTTCCAGGGTCGGACACGGGGCTAGCTTTGCGATCGAGTTGCCGCTGTTATCGCCGGCGCCTCCCGTCCGCCCGCGCAGCGCGGCCCTGCGGCAAACAAAGCTGGCAATTGTCTCGGAGATGCCGAAGCCGAAGACGGGCCGCCACGGCCAACACAACAATTTTGGCGCAAATCGGAAAGGAACCCGCGTACCATGCTAACTACAACGCGCATGTTTACCCCCACGTCTCAAATTCCTCCCCTGGAGCGGGCCAGCATGATGCATGTGCTGGTGGTCGATGACGATACCGCCATCCGCACTGCTGTTTCCGATATCGCGCGCAACCATGGTTTTGCCGTGTCCAGCGTGGAGGACGTCCATGCCGCGCGGGCCGCACTGAAGGCCCACATGGCCGACATTGTGCTCCTCGACCTGAAACTGCCGGGTGGCGGCGGACTGCCGCTGGTGGAAGAAATCCGCACCTTGTATCCGGAAACGGTGGTGGTGGTGATGACCGCCTATGCCACGGTGTCCTCCGCCGTGGAGGCGATGCGCACCGGGGCCAGCGAGTACCTGACCAAGCCCTTCACCATGGACGAATTGTCGGACGTGCTGGAGCGCGCCTCGGAGCGCCGCCACTTCGATACCGAGAGCCGCCGGCTGCGAGAAAAGCTGCGCACATCCGATGGGTTCGGGACCCTGATCGGGCGCAGTCCGGAGATGGAACGGGTCTATCGCATTTTGTCCAAGGTGGCCCACACCACACATCCGGTGCTGATCCTGGGCGAAAGCGGGACCGGCAAGGAGATTGTCGCCCGGACGATTCACTACAACGGGCCCAACGCCGCCCATCCTTTTATTCCAGTGGATTGCGGATCGCTGGTGCCGACGTTGATCGAAAGCGAATTGTTCGGCTATGTGAAAGGGGCGTTCACCGGAGCGAACCGCTCCAAGGAAGGCTTGCTGGCGACCGCGGAAGGCGGCACCGTTTTCCTGGACGAGATTGGCGAATTGCCGCTCGACCTGCAGGCGAAGCTGCTGCGGGCGCTGCAGGAAAAGGAGATTCGGCCGATCGGGTCGAACCAGCGGGTCCCCATCCACGTGCGCATCCTGGCGGCCACCAATCGTGACCTGGTGACGATGGTGGAGCAGGGCAAGTTCCGCAAGGACCTGTTTTTCCGCTTGAATGTGGTCAACGTGAAGGTGCCTTCGCTGCGCGAGCGCCGCGCGGATATTGCGCTGCTGGCGGCACACTTTCTGGAACGGCGCCGTCGCGAAACCGGGGTGTCGTACACCCTGAGCGACGATGTGCTGCGCGTGTTGGGCAGCTACGATTGGCCAGGCAACGTGCGTGAACTGGAAAACACGATCGAGCGGGCGTGCGCTCTTTCCTCCGGCCCGGTATTGCACCTAGGAGACATGCCGACCCAGTTGCAGGAACATCGAATGCAGCGGCAGGACGCCGCGGAAACAGCGCCGGAGGAGGCCGTCCAGATCGATGCCAGCATCCTGACGATCGCGGAGATGGAGAAGCAGGCGATCCTGAACACGCTGCGCCAGCTGAATGGAGACAAGCTGACAGCGGCACGGCTGCTGGGCATCGGCAAGACGACGCTCTATCGCAAGCTGAAGGAATACGGCATCTCGGACGACCCGGAAGTCTGATCCGTTCGGGTGGGGCTTCGCGCTCCGCTGCCGGCCCAACGAAAACGCAATCGGTCAACCTTAAGGAGAAATCGCATGTCGCAGTCCGTATTGCTGGTGACGACGATGTCGGGAGCAGACAATTGTGCTGCTGCCATTGGACGGCAACTTGGCCTGTCGGTCGAAGTGGCGGAAAACCGACGCGTTGCGCTGGCTGCGCTGCGCCGAAGAGAATACTGCGTGCTGGTGCTGGACGAAAGCCTGGTGGAGGCCGACCCTGCCGGCGCCGAAGTGCTGTGGCAACAGGCGGGTCTGGCCGTCCCCATCCAGGTGAATCTTGGCATTTCCGGATGCAACCGGGTGTTGCGCGAAGTGCGCGCCGCGTTGCAACGGCGCGAACGGGAACTGTCGCTGGCGATGCGGGCTGCGGCCCAGATCATGGAAGGCGAAATGAATACGACCATTACCGGACTGCTGCTGCAAACCCAGTTGGCCATGGAAGAGCCGATGCTCACACCGGGGACGGCGGTCAAGCTGCGGCAGGTATTCGCGCTGGCGAGCGAGTTGCGCGAGCAGTTGCGGACGCCGCCGGAACTCTGAGGCGTTTTTCAAGGACCCGCATCGCTCCGCCCACAGGCATACCTCTGCACGCAGCAACATCCGATGCGGGACTGGTACCGAAGGGCCACCGCCGAAGATCAATGCTCGACGATCACTCCGCGGCTCCCGTGTTCATCGGTACAAGGGGTACCGAGAGGTGCCCGCTTCGGGGAGAAATCGGCGGTGGTCAGGGCCAGCGGCCCGGTCGTGTAACTGCATACCGATCCCATCGTGGGCGCAGGCGCGACAGGCCTCGGAGGGGGTGGCTGCGACGTACCGGCAATAATCACGCCGGTGTTGTCTGGGCCGTAATTGCACGGCGCGCCAATGGCCGCCTGCATGGGCGCGAAGTCGTAGGTGGTTCCCGCCTTCGGTCCTGATGTCAATTTGCAGACAGAGCCCAGCTCAGCCTGCGGCGCTGCTGGCGCAGATGCGCCAGAGCTCGCCAAGGTCGCTGAGGCCGGCGGCGGCGCGGCTGCATTCGGTGTTGCCGCCTGCGGCACTGTTGTACAAGCGGAAGGCGGTGTGCAGGACGGAACATCTGCAATCGGAGCGGCGACAATCACCCCGTTGCTGCCCGCACCGTCGTCGCAGGCCGTATTCAACGGCGCATGCATGGGAGCATAATCGCGCGTGCTTCCCGCCTTGGGCCCGGAGGTGAACTTGCAGACCGTTCCCGTTTGTTGGGCCGCGACAATCACTCCGCTGCTGCCCGCACCGTCGTCGCAGGCCGTATTCAGCGGCGCATGCATGGGAGCATAATCGCGCGTGCTTCCCGCCTTGGGCCCGGAGGTGAACTTACAGGCCGTTCCCGTTGGCGGTTTTGGAAGGACTGCGACGATCACTCCGCTGCTTCCCGCTCCGTCGTCGCACGCGGTACCCAGCGGCGCATGCATGGGGGCATAATCATGCGTGCTCCCGGCCTTCGGCCCGGACGTAAACTTACAGACTGTTCCCATATGTTGCGCGGCGACAATCACCCCGCTGCTGCCCGCCCCGTCGTCGCAGGCCGTATTCAGCGGCGCATGCATGGGAGCATAATCGCGCGTGCTTCCCGCCTTCGGTCCGGAGGTGAACTTGCAGGCCGATCCCGTCTGCGGACTGTCTGATGCCTGCGCTACCGGAGGAGCGGCAATGATGGTCCCGCTGCTGCCAGATCCATCGGAGCAGGGCATATCGAGCGGGGCCTGCATGGGCGCATAATCCTGCGTTGTGCCTGTCCTCGGCCCCGCCGTGAATTTACAGACAGTCCCCATTTGCCGGTTGACCGCAGTTTCCGCCTTCGGCGCAGAGGCGACAATGGTCCCGGTGCTGCCAGATCCATCCTGACAGGGCGCATTCAGCGGCGCCTGCATGGGAGAGTAATCCTGGCTGTCGCCAGCTCTCGGTCCGGCGGTGAATTTGCAGATGGTCCCCATCTGCTGGCTGAGGGGAGAGGATGATTCACGGGACGGGTGAATAGTTGCAGCGAGAGCCGTCCCCAACAGGGCGGCTGGAAGCAACAGTGTCCACGCGTACTTGCGTCCGCAGTTTACGTGCCATGGGCGAACCATATCTCGCTCCTTCTGGCTTTCAGTAAGAAGACTATTCTCGCGCAGAAACGTTATCAGCTTTTCCGCGGAAATTTTGTATGTGTACAATCAACAGAAAATTCGACGACAAGAAAACCCGGTCGCGGCAAAAACGCATCTATGCGCCAACACTTGGGACAGCAGCCCAAGGGCCCCACCCCAAGTCCTACAAGCCCTAATGGATGGTCTTCATCTTGCGGGAGAGAAAGTCCATCAACAGATATTGGCCCAGGTTTTCCGGGGTGGTGAAGTAGGCCTTCCCTTTGCAAATGGCCGTGACCCGCTGCACAAACTGCACCAGGCCGGGATCGGAGGCCAGCATGAAGGTGTTGATCATGATGCCGGAGCGTCTGCAGCGGGCGACTTCTTCCAGAGTTTCATGGACCACCAGCGGGTCCAGGCCGAAGGCGCTTTTGTAAATGCGCCCATTCGGCAGCGTCAGCGCCGAGGGCTTGCCGTCGGTGATCATGGCAATCTGCTTCATGTCTTTGCGCTGGCGGGCCAGGATGCGCTGCGACAGGCGCAGGCCTTCGCGGGTGTTGGTGTAGTAGGGGCCGACCTTGGCGCGTGCCAGCTGCGACAGCGGCAGCTCCTCGGCGGAGTCGTGGAACAGCACCAGCGACAGTGTGTCGCCTGGATATTGTGTGCGCACCAGGTGCGACAGCGCCATGGCGACGCGTTTGGCGGGAGTGAAGCGGTCTTCTCCATACAAGATCATGGAGTGGGAACAGTCGAGCATCACCACGGTGGCGCAGGAGCTTTGATAGTCCGACTGATGCACGTGCAGGTCGCTGTATTCGAGGTTCAGCGGCAGAGAGAGACCTTCGCGGGCCAGCGCGGAACTCAGGGTGGCGGTCGCGTCGAGGTTCAGCGTGTCGCCAAACTCGTACAGGCGTGAACCGCCGACGATCTCGACCCCGGTGGAAAGTTCGCGGGTGTCGTGGCGACCGAAGGAGGACTTGCCGAGCGAGCCCAACAGGTCTCGCAGAGTTTTGTATCCGAGAAAGTCGAGCCCCTTGTCGGTGACCTGGAAACGTACCTCCGGCGCGGTGCCGCCGGCTTCCCCAACCGCAGGTGAAACGCGTCCGGCAACCGGCTGGGCCGCCGCAGCGGGCTGGCCGCGATCGAACTGGACGTAGTCTTCCTGTTCCATGCGGTCCAGCAACTGCTCGATCAATTTTTCGATCTCGCCTTCCGCAGCCATCTGGTCGAGGCGTTCCCGGATCGCGTCGTCGAACATGCCGCCATCCTCCAGCGCCTGACGCATGGCATTCCGCAAGTTGTCAAGGGTCTGCCCGCTGCCGAGTTCTTGAAAGTGGCTGAACGGGGAGCGGAAGCCGGAATCCAGCAGGAAATCCGACAGTGCCTCCAGCAGGGATTCCATCTCCAACTCGTCAGCCAGGTTGCCCGTGTATTTGCTGTAGCGAATGCGCTTCATCGTTGCCCTGAAGAAACATCGTCGTCAAAAGATCAGTTGTAGACTTTGCGGCCGCGTCGCGCGGCCAAGTCGTCGGGATCGCGTTCCGCGCCCCGTTCCATGCGCTCGCCGGAATGGGCCTGCCTGTCGGGAGCGATAAAGCCGCGCTCCTCATTGCGGCTGATGCGGCGATGGGCCACCATGCCTTCCAGCAGAAACTCCGCCGCCGACACGATACGCTCCGGGGCGTCTTTGGCACGGATGCCGAGGGGCGCCAGTGTCTCCATCAACCCCTGGATTTGACCCAGTTCGGCCAGCATTGCCGCAGCAGGCTGGTCGTCCTGCATCTTGATGTTGCCGCCGAGGTTGAACCATTGCTCAATCTGCTGGGTATTGGCGCCGGCAAAATAATGGTCGAAGACCTGGGCAATGGATTGGCGCACAATTTCGCGCACCACGGTCTCAGGTCCGCGTATCTCGCCCTCGTATTCCAGTTCAATTTTTCCGGTGATGCCGGGCAGCGCGCTGTACAGATCGCCGGCGCGCGGCACGGCCAGCGATTCGCCATGCTGAATGGCGCGCCGCTCGGCGTTTGAAACGACCAGCTCCATGGTGCTGATGGGCAGCCGCTGACTGACCCCGCTGCGGCGGTCTACCTTCTTATCTTCCCGCGCAGTAAAGGCAATCTGCTCGACGATGGAGCGAATGTAGCCGGGAACCTCGGTCTTCATCAGGCCGCGTTCGGTCCAGGCTTCCTGGCCGGTGATGGCGATGCCTTCGACCAGCGTGAGCGGATAATGAGTGCGGATTTCCGAACCGATGCGGTCTTTCAATGGCGTGACAATCTTGCCGCGCGCTGTGTAATCCTCTGGATTGGCGCTAAAGATCAAGGCGACATCGAGGGCCAGGCGGACGGGATGGCCTTTGATCTGGACGTCGCCTTCCTGCATGATGTTGAATAGCGCGACCTGGATCTTGCCAGCGAGATCGGGCAGCTCATTCAGGGCAAAAATGCCGCGATTGGCGCGCGGCAGCAGACCATAATGAATATTCAATTCGCTGGAAAGCTGTAGGCCGCTGCGCGCCGCTTTGATGGGGTCGAAATCGCCGATCAGGTCGGCAACGGTGACATCGGGAGTGGCCAGTTTCTCGACATAACGCCGATCGCGCGGTAGCCAGGCAATGGCCGTCGAGTCGCCATGTTCCGCAATGCGATCTTTGCAGGCTCGGCATACAGGCGCGTAGGGATTGTCGCGGATTTCGCAGCCGGCAATATAGGGAATCGTTTCATCGAGCAGGGCCGTGAGGGCGCGTAGAATCCGGCTCTTCGCCTGTCCCCGCAGGCCCAGCAGGATGAAGTTATGCCGCGACAGCACAGCATTCACAATCTGCGGGACCACGGTGTCGTCATAGCCGACGATTCCCGGGAACAGTGCATCTTTGGCGCGCAGGCGCTCGATCAGATGCTCGCGCATCTCGTCTTTCACGGTGCGCAGGCCTAGCCGTGCTTCCGAGAAGCGGGTGCTGCGCCGCAACTCGCCCAGGGTTGCCGGAAGTTGGGATGAATTCGACATGGCTGCCCCCTTGGATCTTAGACGGGTATTCGTAGGGAAGGTTCTTCCTTCTTTCGATGCGCTTTCAACCCGTCACGGACAGGCGCGGGCGCAAATCGAGCAACATTCCACTCACCAACAACATGGAAATGGAAGGTTGCCGTGGATGCAAGGCCACTCGGCTGAACCGTCTTGCCCGAACGGATCACATGATGAAGCCATTGTGCGCGGCTGTCTTTAAGCCCACGGAACCGCGTTGCAGCTTGGGCAGGATCAATTGATAAAACTCCATCAACCGGGCGGTGCGCTCTCTGTCGGAGTGGAGGTGCAACAGTTCCTGCTTGAACTCCAGATCCGCCGGGATGGCAGACGCCAGCAGGAAGGCCACCGGCTGATTCAGGTCCAATTGCGGAAATTCCGCGGCGGCGTTTCCGGACAGCTCCATCATTTCCATGTGCAGCGCGGCACATTGCTCGCGATCGCGCCGGGTGGAGCAGGGCTCCCGGTCCGCCAGAAAATCCACCTCCGCCTGCAGGAAACTTCGTCCGTCGAGGAGCGATTCAATTTCAAAACGGCGCTCGCCGCGGCAGAGGATGTCAAGGCGTCCATCCGGATAGCGGTGCATCACCGTCACAATTTTCGCGGTACATCCAACAATCGCAAGCCCCTCGCGCCGGGCCCGCACCATGCCGAATTCGCCATGACACTGCAGGCATTCGCCGATCATTTCCTTGTAGCGATCTTCAAAGATATGCAGCGGCAGCGCTGCACCGGGAAACAAGACGAGGTCGAGCGGGAACAACGGAATCTTCATTCTTTCTCCAGCTTGATTCAGTTCAGGTTTTAGATACCCTGATTTGTCAGTTCATCGAGCATTCCCTCCATCTCTGCCAAAGCATGCTGGTTGCCGGTGCGGCGGGCGGATTCAATGCCGGCAAGCAGGCGGAGTTCAGCCTGGCGGGCGTTCCCGCTGGCCAGTAAAGTTTGCGCAGCCATTTGATAGCCGGCCGTGTAGTCTGGATGCGACTTCTGCAATGTATCGAACTGTTCCAGCGCCAAAGCAGTCTCGCCGCGATGGGTGTATTCGACAGCCAGACCGTAGCGCGCAAACGCGTTACTGGGGTCCTGCGCCAGAATTTCATTAAATGCCGCCACTTTGTCTACACTCATCATGCCCCGAGAGAAAGAAATCTGGTTGGGCGGCGATCGATGCCGTCACTCTTCCACCTTACGGCGTCATGCGGTGCATCTCAAGCGATCTCCCCGTAAAAACTTTCGCAGCGTAAAATAAAAGTTCCCTTAGCAGTGGCGTCCCGCACATAGCGGCCGGACGCAATCCAAACCGAGGGCCTATATCAAGGCGCCTACAGGAGCAGCAGCCATGACAGAGATCGCAACATCTTCGCCTCAGCCACGCCGCGTAGCCGAGTCTCAGTCGGAGATGACGGAACTGGTATTGCCCAACGATACCAATCCCCTGGGCCATCTACTGGGCGGGCGGCTGATGCTGTTTATTGACCTGGTGGCAGCCATGGCGGCGTATCGGCACGCGCGCGCGCACGTTGTTACAGCGTCGATGGAACACATCGATTTTATCGCGCCTGTGCATGTTGGCGACCTGGTGATATTGAAGGCATCTGTCAACCGCGCATTCAAGACATCCATGGAAGTGGGAGTGAAGGCGTGGGTGGAAAACGCAATTGCAGGTTCCCGCCACCATATTGCTTCCGCATATCTGACTTTTGTAGCGATAGATGCGAACGGGCGACGGGTGCCGGTGCCGCCGTTGACGCTGGAAGGACCGGAGGAAGCTCGAAGGTTTGAGGACGCAGGACGCCGACGCGAACGCCGCGAGCAGGAAAAAGAACGGAAACGGCAGAACAGAGTTGCGCTTGAGGCCACCGTCTAAGTTTTTCACGGCGCGGCAGAGGCCCCGTTTTCCTGCATCGCGCAAAGTCCGCGGCCGGCGCAACCGCTGGCAATGGGCCGCAATTACGAGTTGAGCAAGGAGTTGGACACGCATGGGACACACGGGACAAGGACCGGATGGACCGCAGCCGCTGCCGGGCATTCGCCATATCGTTGCGGTCGGCTCCGGCAAAGGCGGGGTGGGCAAGACTACGATCGCAGTCAATCTGGCGATTGCGCTGGCCCGGCTGGGCAATCGCGTCGGCCTGCTGGATGCGGATGTGTATGGGCCGAACGTGCCGCTGATGATGGGCAGCCGGCAGCAGCCGCGGGTGCTGGAAGGCAATCGCATCGAGCCTCTCGAAGCCCATGGAGTGAAGTTGATTTCCGTCGGCTCCATCTCTCCAGGCGACAAGCCGATGGTGATGCGCGGGCCCATGCTGCACCAGATCATTCGTCAGTTTCTGCAGCAGGTGCAATGGGGCGAGCTGGATTATCTGATTGTCGATCTGCCGCCGGGCACCGGCGACGTGGTCATCTCCTTGGTGCAGACGGTTCCGTTGACCGGCGCAGTCATCGTTTCCACGCCTTCCGATGTGGCCTTGCAGGATGGCCGCAAGGCGATTGAAATGTTTCGTCAGGTGAAGGTGGATGTGCTGGGCATCGTCGAGAACATGAGCTTCTTCACATGTCCACATTGTCATCACGAGATCGATGTTTTTTCCAAGGGTGGCGTAGAGCGCACGGCGCGGGAGTATGAAATTGCATTCCTTGGCTCGATTGCGCTGGATCCGGAGATTCGGTCCGGAGGCGATCGCGGCCTTCCCATTTCGCTGGCCGGCGATCTGTCGGAGCAGGCGGCGCCGTTCTACAAAATTGCGCGTCAACTGGCCGAACATGCGCGGGAGCATGCGTCGAAAGAAACGAACATCCTGGAAATCCGCTAACGGAATTTCCTTTCACCGAATCGCGCTTTAGGCACTGCTCATGATTCTTCCCTTCGTCAGGGAATTTTTTTCGGACCTCGATAAGTCCCCCGGCATCGATCGCCTGCGACCGTCCCTGGTCAGCGGCGCTGGGCGGCGGCGTGTTTCCGGGCTGACGGCGACGGCGCGCGCGTTGTATCTGCCGATGCTGGCTCGAATCTCCAAGGCCCCCGTCTTCGTGGTCGTCTCCGACAATCGCGCGGCGGAAGCCTTGCAGTTGGCCGTGCAGGCTGCGTGCGACCTGACTGGAGAACTCGATCGAGCTGCCGTGGTGCGCCTGCCCGCGCACGACGTGTTGCCATTTGAAAACCTTTCACCGCATCCGGACATTCAGGAACAACGCGCGGTTACGCTGTGGAAAATTGCGCGCGGCGCAGCCCGGCTCATCATTCTGCCGGTCGAGTCGGCGTGCTATCGCATCTTTGCCGCCGAGCATTACGCCAATCTGGCTTGTACGCTGCGTCGCGGAGAAGAGGCCGATCCTGAGACCCTGGTCGCCCACCTGGCCAGCGTTGGCTACCAGCCTGTCGACATGGTGGAGATGCGCGGGCACTATGCGCTGCGCGGAGGCATCTTCGACATTTATCCGCCGGAGATGGACGGCCCGCTCCGCATTGAATTTCTGGGCGACGAAATTGAGTCGATGCGAAAGTTCGACCCGGAAACGCAGCGCTCGTCGGCCCCGGTGGATGAAGCGGTCCTGCTGCCATTGACGGAAACGCCCATGACGAATGCGTTGCTGACGCGCGTGCATACGCGGCTGAGCGGGCAACGGCTGGAAGGGGAGAGCGAGTCGCTGCAGGAAGCGATGGAAGCGGAAGGGACCAATGTATTTCCGGGGTGGGAATTTTTTGCCGTCGCAGCATCGGGACAGCACCAAACAGTGTTCGATCTGATTCCCAAATGCCGCATTTTCGTGGAAGAGCCGGGAATGGTGCAAAACCAGCTGGAGCGCTGGTGGAACAAGGTGGAGCAGCGCCATGAACGCAGCGGCATCGACACCCTGTTTCCTCCCGCAGACTTGTATTTGACGCCATGGGAATGGCAGACGCGCGTTGCCGGAACGCCGGGGCTCGATCTCGACCAACTGGGGACCGTCGATGTGCTCGATACCGATACGACTTCACTCGGCGAGATCGAAATCCCAACGCGGCCCACATTGCGACTGCACGGATCGATTCCCGCGCTGGTAGAGCAATTGCAGGCTTTGGCGGCGCAGGAAACGCGCACCGTGCTGGCTGCCGCGAACCAGGGCGAAGTGGAGCGGCTGGCCGGCATTCTGCAGGAGTATGGAATTTCGTATCGCATTGGCAGCCGCAGCGCGCATACCGGCAGCGAGACCATGTACGACGAGACCAGCTATTTGCGCGGCGACATGCGCGCTCCCGTGATTGTGCGGACGGAGATTTCAAACGGCGCGGTGCTGGAAGAAGCGCGCCTGGTTGTCTTTGGCGCGAACGATTTTTCCGATGAGGCCGACGTGACGGCGCGGCCGGTGGTGCGCAAATCGAAATCGAACACGGCCGCATTTATCTCCGATTTTCGCGACCTGACGATCGGCGATTACGTCGTGCATGTCGACCATGGCATCGCTCGTTATCTTGGCTTGAAGGAAATTTCGCAGGATGGCATGCATGTCGAATTCATGATCCTTGAATTTGCCGAAGCCGCGCGTCTGTATGTTCCGCTGACGCGCCTGGATCTGATCCAGAAATACCGCTCGACCGACACCGGACCGGCTCCTGTGCTGCATCGCCTGGGCAGCGCGCAATGGACGCGCACCAAGGCGCGGGTGAAAAAAGCCATGGCGGACATGGCGGACGAGCTGCTGAAGTTGTATGCCGTGCGCAAGGCCGCGCAAGGCAATGCCTTTTCCGCTGACAACCAATTTCAGCGCGAGTTTGAAGATGCGTTCGACTTTAACGAGACGGACGATCAGATCACCTCGATTGCCGACATCAAACGCGACATGGAATCGACGATGCCGATGGACCGTCTGCTGGTCGGCGATGTTGGCTACGGCAAAACTGAAGTGGCGATGCGCGCGGCCTTCAAGGCGGTGCAGGACAGCAAGCAGGTCGCCGTGTTGACGCCGACCACGGTGCTTTGCTTCCAGCATTTCGAGACCTTCAAGCGGCGTTTCGCTGCGTTCCCGGTGCATATTGAAATGATCTCGCGCTTTCGCTCGCCGAAGGAGCAGAAGACAATTCTGGAGAAAGTGGAGCAGGGCAAGGTTGATATCCTGATCGGCACACATCGGCTGCTGTCGAAAGACCTGAAGTTTCAGGACCTGGGACTGCTGGTGGTGGATGAAGAACAGCGCTTTGGCGTTCGCCATAAGGAGCGGTTGAAGCAGATGCGACGCGAGATCGATGTGCTGGCCATGTCGGCCACGCCGATTCCGCGCACGCTGCACATGTCGCTGGTGGGACTGCGCGATATGAGCGTGATTGAGACGCCGCCGAAGGACCGCATGGCGATCCAAACCGTGGTGGCGAAGTACGACGAGAAGCTGATTCGCTCCGCGATTGAAGTGGAACTGGAACGCGGAGGACAGATTTATTTTGTCCATAATCGTGTCGAAAATATTTACGAAATTGCCGCGCGGCTGCAGGAACTGGCGCCGCAGGCACGCATTGGCGTGGGCCACGGCCAGATGGGAGAAGCGGAACTGGAGCGGGTGATGCTCGCTTTCATGCATCGCGAATACGATGTGCTGGTGGCGACGACCATCATTGAAAATGGACTCGACATTCCTCTCGCGAATACCATCCTGATCAACCGCGCCGATCGCCATGGATTGTCGGAGTTGTACCAGTTGCGCGGGCGCGTGGGCCGATCGAATCGCCGCGCCTATTCGTATTTGCTGATTCCGCCGGATCGTGAGTTGACTGACATTGCGCGGCGCAGGCTGTCTGCGTTGAAGGAGTTTTCCGATCTTGGCGCAGGCTTCAAAATCGCGGCGCTAGATCTGGAATTGCGCGGCGCTGGCAACATGCTGGGCGGCGAACAAAGCGGCCACATTGAGGCAGTTGGCTTTGAGTTGTACACCACCATGTTGGAACAGGCGGTACGCGAACTGAAGGGCGAGGACCAAGCCGAGCGGCCGCCGGTACAGCTCAATCTCGGCATCTCGCTGCGCATCGACGCCAGCTACATTGAAGAAGAAAATCAGCGGCTCCGCATGTACAAACGAATCGCCAGCGCGGAAAACGAAAGCGTCATCGAAGACATTCTGGCGGAGATGCAGGACCGCTATGGCGCCATGCCGGAGCCGGTGCAACTGCTGGTGACCGCCGGACGCCTGCGACTGCTCTGCGAGCAGACAGGTGTGGCGCAGATGGACCGCAAAGGCCAAATGGTGAGCGTTCGATTTACGGAAACCGCCGGCATCGATCCGGAAAAATTGATGCAACTGGTGGCCCGCAACGCCAAGCGCGGCGCTCAATTCACTCCGCAGGGGGTGTTGCGCGTTCCTGTGAAAGCGACGGTGCCGGCCGAGGTGCTGGCGGAATTGCGGCGGCTGATTGAAGCACTCGCAACTCCGCCGATTGTGAACTCCTCGGCAAAAGAAGTCGGCAGCCAGCCGGTGCGCTAGTTATTGCGCGACGACGGGAACCCATACATCCGTGGTGTCCCAGCGGACATGCAGTTGAGTGTGATTGCCATGCGTCTTCTCGAAGCTGATGCTCATCTGTTCCTGCGGCTTCGGCAGGGTGTTCTTCTGCATATCGACCCGCGCCAGGTCTTGCGACTCGTTGTAGACCGTTCCCCATTGTCCTGTCTGCTTGTTGATGATCAGCTTCCAGGTCGTCTCAGAGGGCAGCGTATATAGCGTGTAGGTGCCAGCCGGGACTGTGGCTGTGCCAATTTTCAAGTCGGTCGCGGTCTTCAACGTTGTTGCCGGGTTTGCGCCTGTGCGCCAGACCTTGTCGTAAGGAACAAGACCGCCGAAGATCTTGCGTCCACGCATGAACGGAGTGTTGTAGTCGACCGTGACCTGTTTGCCGCCCATTTCTACCGCAGCCTTGGCTGGCGGGCTGGGCATGGGCTTCTTTGCCGCACCAGGGGACATTTGCGCCAGGCCGACGGGCAACAGGGCCACGCTGGCTGCGAGGGTCAAAGCACTTGCGAGAATCTTCATTGTGAGTTCCTCCTGAACGTAGCAACGTGGCAATACGCCAGTCGCATCATCAGTCTCTGACCGGAAACCGCTTCTGTCAAAGCGCGCCCAGAATCGTCGATCTGATTGTCCATCCGATATACTTCCGTATTCGCCTCGTCTGTAAAGGAAATCGCCATGAAATTTCGTATTTCCGGCTGGCTCTCCATCGCAAGTGTCGTTCTGATCAGCACAACTTTTCTAGGGGCCAACTCCACCATGACTCCGACAAGCCATCAACAAAACTCGGAATGGAAGCAACTAGTTGACGCGTACTTTGACACCGTGTATCTGCCCTTCAACCCAACCGAGGGCACCAGCGCCGGCCTGCACCAGTACGACGACAAGCTGGAAAACTATTCGCGTGCCAGTCTGGACAAGGAAGTTGCGGCGCTGCGGGCCTATGAGAAGAAAGTGGCGGCGTTTCCGGCGGCCAAGCTGGACCTGTCGGACGAGGGAGACCGCGAATTTCTGCTAGGCACGATTCGCAGTCAACTACTGACGCTGGAAACGATACGGCCGTGGCAGAAAGATCCCGACACGTATTCCAGCGGGATCGCCAATAGCGCTTTCACGATCGTCGAGCGCAATTACGCGCCTGCGGACGCGAGGCTGGCCGCATTGATTGAGCGCGAACAGCAGATGCCTGCGGCGCTGGAGGCGGCACGCGCCAACCTGGCAAATCCGCCGAAAATTTTCACCGAGGTTGCGCTGGAGCAACTGCCGGGTATTATCGGGTTTTTTCAGGACGACATTCCGGCGGCGTTTACCAGCGTCAAAGATCCCAAGCTGTTGGACGGGTTTCATATCTCCAATGCGGCTGTCATCCAGGCGCTGAACAACTATCGGCAGTGGCTCAAGACCGATGTGCTGCCAAGGTCGAACGGAGATTTTCGTATTGGCGCAGCGACATTCAGCGCCAAACTGCGCGACGACGAGATGGTCGACGTTCCTCTGGACCGCCTGCTGGAAATCGGGTACGCCGATCTTCACAAGAACCAGGAGCAGTTTCGCCAGGTTGCCCAGGAACTCGATCCCAGCAAAACGCCAATGCAGGTGCTTGCCGAGCTGCAGGCCGATCATCCGGCGCCGGACCAACTTCTCGGAAGATTTCAGGACACGTTCAACAATCTGATCGAGTTCATTCGCGAAAAGCAGATCGTCAGCATTCCTTCCGACGTGCAGCCGACGCTGGAAAATACACCGCCATTCATGCGCGCGACCACTTTCGCGTCGATGGATTCACCGGGGGCGTATGAGACCGGCTCCCACAAAGCCTATTTCAACGTGACAGTGCCGGGGCCGGATGAGACGCCGCAGGAGCGCGCCGAAAGCATGGGCGCCTTCAACATCGGTACCATTGTCAGCACCTCTGTACATGAGGCCTATCCTGGCCATTACGTGCAATTCCTGTTTATGCCGCAGATTCATTCGCGGGTGAGGAAAATGCTCTACTCCAACAGCAACGTGGAGGGCTGGGCGCACTATTGTGAGCAGATGATGCTGGACGAAGGCTATGGTCAGCCGGGGTGGGGCGTGAAGGATGCGCGGGAAGCAAAATTGATTCGCCTGGGACAGTTGAGCGACGCGCTGCTGCGCGATGCCAGGTTTATTGTCGGCATCAAAATGCACACGCAGGGGATGACCATCGATCAGGCTGTGGAATTCTTTCAAAAGGATGGCTACCAGACTCGCGCCACGGGCATGGTCGAAACCAAGCGCGGCGCAAGCGATCCAACGTATTTGTATTACACCTTGGGCAAGCTGATGATTCTGAAATTGCGGACCGATGTGGAGAGAAAAGAGGGCGCGGCATTTTCGCTGGAGAAGTTTCACAATGAGTTGTTGCGCCAGGGAGGGGTGCCTCTGCCTGTCGTTCGGCGGGCGATGTTAGGGGGCCCGTCGCCGGTGCTGTAGCGTTTCCGAAGCATACAACAAGGGAACCGGGATGCTCATCTCATAGTCGATATAAATAAAGCGCGAACGGAAGCGCAGTGCTTATACTGCGATACGGGATGCGGTTGCGCGTTTGCGGATAAGGTCCGCTCACCATTGCCAATATTGGAGAAAGCAAGTCAACATGTCAAAAATCAGAATCCGCAAAGCAGTTTTTCCCGCCGCGGGATTGGGCACACGTTTTTTGCCCGCCACCAAAGCCATTCCAAAAGAGATGTTGCCGGTCGTCGACAAACCCATCATTCAATATGGCGTGGAGGAAGCGATTGCCGCCGGCTGCGACCAGATCATTATCGTGACCGGTCGCGGCAAGACCGTTATTGAAGATCATTTCGACATTAGCGTGGAGTTGGAAAGGCAACTGGAGTCTCGCGGCAAGAGCGATTTGCTTGCAATGGCGCGGCAGATTTCGAACCTTGGACGCGTCGCGTACATTCGGCAGAAGGAGGCGATGGGCCTAGGCCACGCTGTGCTGATGGCACGCGACCTGGTCGGCGACGAACCATTCGCGGTGATCCTTCCCGACGACGTGATCGACGCTACGCCGCCCTGTCTGCAGCAAATGGTTTCCGCTTTCGAGGAAGTCCAGTCCAGCATTCTAGCCACCCAGGTTGTCGAAGGGCCGGCCATCTCATCCTATGGGGTGATCGATGCCAAGCCGATGTCCAAGAATTCGCGGGTGATGGAAGTGAAAGGCCTGGTAGAAAAACCCAAGCTGAAAGATGCGCCTTCGAAAAACGCCATCATCGGGCGCTACATTTTGACGCCGCGCATTTTTGAGCTGCTGGAAACGACTCCATTGGGAGCGGGCGGGGAACTGCAGCTTACCGACGGCATTCGCGGGCTGCTGGAGCATGAGAAGGTCTACGGCTACAGCTTCGAGGGGACACGGTACGATGCCGGAGATAAGCTGGGATTCTTAAAAGCAACGGTGGAATTTGCTCTGAAGCGGGACGATCTGGGAGACGAGTTTCGCGCGTGGCTACAGGGATTGTCGCCGTTGAAAAACTAGTTCTCCAAACCTTACGACGAGGAGTATGCGATGAAGGTCAACGACAAAGTTGCCAATTTTCGCCTGCAGAACCAGGACGATGAGACGGTGCAGCTCGCAGATTTTTCCGGCAAGCCTGTGGTCCTTTTTTTCTATCCCAGGGCCGATACCCCAGGCTGCACCATTGAGGCGTGCGGCTTTCGCGACACATTCACCAAGCTGCAGAAAGCCGGCGCCGTTGTGCTCGGCATTTCTCGGGACACGCCGAAGGCACAGAAGAAATTCCAGGAAAAATACAATCTTCCGTACACGCTGCTCGCCGATGTCGATGAGAAGGTGTGCAATCAGTTTGATGTGATGCGCGAGAAAAATATGTATGGCAAGAAAGTGTTCGGCATCGAGCGCACCACGTTTCTGATTGGCCCGGACCAGCGGCTGCTGAAGATATTTCCCAAGGTCAAGCCCGAGGGCCATGCGGAAGAAGTTCTGGAAATGATCCGCGAACATGCCAAAGCCCGCGCCTGAAACCGGAGACGCGGGCTTACTTGCAGGCGCGAGGAAGCGGCGGCCGTTGGCGCGAAACTTTTTCGACGCTCCACCGGAGCAGGTAGCGCGTGCGCTGTTGGGGAAAATCCTGGTGCGCCGCGGCACCGGTGGCCCACTCGCGGGGCGCATCGTGGAAACGGAAGCGTATCTGGGTGAACGCGACCCCGCCGCCCATGCCGCCAGCGGACGCACCGCGCGCAATGCGGTCCTCTATGGGCCGCCTGGCCATGCCTACGTGTACAGCATTTACGGCTTGCATTATTGCTTCAACGTCAGTTGCCTTCCCGAGGGAGTTCCGGGTTGTGTTCTATTGCGCGCGCTGGAGCCGTTGGAAGGGGCTGCGGAGATGCGGCGCCATCGCGGACTGAGTGAGTCTGCGGATCTCCATCGTTTGGCGTCCGGGCCGGGCAAGCTATGCCAGGCGTTTGGAATTACTCGCACGACAGACAATGGGATTGATCTTACGAGCGTGGAGAGTCTACTGGGTTTGGTTGAGGACGGCTTTCTATGCGAAGAAATCCGCGCGACGACGCGCATCGGGATTCGCAAAGCCGCCGATTTGCCGCTACGATTTTTTCTTGCCGGGCACGACTGTGTTTCCGGTCGTAGACGCTAGCAGAGCGTTGTCGATGAGCCGAGTGCTGCCGACATACGAGGCGACGGCCAACAGCGCGCCTGACGCAACATCGTCTAGGGGCAACAGCGTATCGGGATCGACAACCGCGACGTAATCCACGCGCGCGGAGGGCCCTTCCTGCAGGGTTGCGCGCATGGTTTGCAGCAGCGCGGAGGCGCGATGTTCTCCGCTGGCGGCCTGCATCTGCGCCGCCTGCAAAGCGCGAGAAAGCGACAGCGCCTGTCGCCGCTCTTCCGTCGACAAATAGCGGTTGCGTGAGCTCATCGCCAACCCGTCGGGCTCGCGAACGGTAGGGCAGACGATAATTTCAAGTGGAAAATCGAGGTCGCGCACCATCTTTCGCAGAACAGCAACCTGGGCGGCATCTTTCTGGCCGAAGAAGGCAAGCTCCGGTTGCACGATGTGGAAGAGTTTTGCGACTACAGTGGCCACTCCGCGAAAATGTCCGGGACGGGAGGCCCCGTCGAGCCGGTCGCTCACTTCTTCGACATCGACAAAGGCGGCCGCGCCGGGCGGGTACATGGCCTCTGCCGTGGGAGTGAAGACGACGTCCACGCCCTCGGCTTCGAGCATCTGGCAGTCTTCCGCCAAGGTGCGCGGATAGCGGCTGAAATCCTCATGGGGAGCGAACTGCCTGGGGTTGACGAAGATGGATGCGACGACAATACCGCAATGCTGACGAGCGGCCCGCACCAGGGAACGATGTCCATCATGCAGCGCTCCCATGGTGGGTACAAAGCCGACACTGCGCGGGGTGGGCCGATCGTCGGTCGCGCGCAAGGTGCGCAACACGGTGCGAAGCTCTGAAATGTCAGAGAGAATTTGCATGAATCGAAATGCCTACGCCTTGTGAGGTTGCCGGAGGGTGCCTGGAGCGACCGCGGCTCGAGCAGCACCGGCACGAGTGAAGCTTCCAAGGGTCTCCGCGGACAAATGATAGCTTTCGGCATCGTTGGGAAAACTTCTTGTTTCCACATCCTTGCGATAGGCTTCCACGGCATTGCGAATCAGCGAAGCTGCATCGCCGTAGCGGCGGACAAACTTTGCCGCAGGCGCGAAGCTCAGGTTCAACAGATCATGCAGCACCAGGATTTGGCCATCGCACTCCAGACCGGCGCCGATGCCAATCGCGGGAATGGTCAGCTCCGCCGTAATGCGCGCGGCGACCTCGCGCGGGACGCCTTCCAGCACCAGTAGCGCTGCGCCTGCGGCCTCCAGGGCCAAGGCATCTTCGACTAACTGTTCGGCAGCGGGGAGAGTTTTGCCCTGCACGCGGTATCCGCCCATGCGATGCAGCGATTGCGGAGTCAGGCCAAGATGGCCGATCACCGAAATTTCCGCATCCGTCAGTCGCGCCACCAAGTCCACGCGATTGCGGCCGCCCTCCACCTTCACCGCCTCCGCGCCCGCTTCCTTCACAAACCGCAGTGCGTTGCGAACGCCCTGCCGCACATCTTCGTGATAGGAGGCGTATGGCATATCCGCGGCCAGCAACGCACGGCGCACGCCACGACGCACCGCGCGCGTACACAGCAGCATCTCCTCCATGGTGACGGGCAGCGTGCTTTCGTAGCCCAGCATCACCATGCCCAGCGAATCGCCCACGAGTATTAGATCGACACTGGCCTCATCCACCAGCCGCGCCATGGCATAGTCATACGCGGTAAGCGCGGAAATGGGCACGCGATTGCGCTTCTTTTCCTGCAGAGTTGGGAGGGTGATTTTTAGAGAGGTAGAGGAATGTGCAGCCGCATCGGCGCTGCGCGGTTCAGTCAGGCCCATGGCAATCTCCAGTGCAGTTCCCAGGTTGCCGATGTTTTGGCCAGGTGCGGGATACCGCCCGTAACGAATCTCAGGATACGCCCGTCCCGCCAGCCTTACAAATTCGGGCACTTCGTAGTTGACCAGCTTGAATTGGGTCGCCGCGCTCCTTGTTCTGCCCCAGGGCAACCGTCCGCGGGCGTTTGCATCCTAAATCAGCGGAAATGTGGGCAAAAAACTCACTATTCCGCCGGGCAATCGTCCATCTGTTTAGTTAGCCGCCACAATCTGGCGACCGAAAAACACGCCAAACGGGGCCATTCGAGCCCGTCCGCATGAGGAGGCCTCATATGAAGCGGATTTGGTACGCTCTCCCATTGTTACTGCTCGCCGCGCCGGTCGCCGGAAATGCTGCTGAACAACTGATTCCGGCTGGCTCGCTGATCCAATGCACAGTTTCTGGCCCAAAGCTGTCATCGAAGAACATTGACGTAGGCGACCCGATTCTATGCCAGATAAGCCACTTTCAACTCTACGGCCGGCCCGTATTTCCCTATGGGAGCTACCTGGTGGGCCAGTTTCAACGCTACAAAGATCCAGGCCACTTCGTCGGCAAAGGCTGGATGCAGCTGGAATTCGACCGGGTGGCCATGCCGCCGGACCGGGAAATACCGATCCAGGCAAAAGTGGTGTATGTCCCTGGATATTCAGTCGATAAGACGGGCAAGATCGACGGGAAAGGTCACCCTGTGCGTGACGCTGTCGCCTGGTCGATCCCCGTCCTATGGCCGATCGACCTGCTGAACCTTCCACGGCGCGGACCACGTCCCGTGTTGAAGCCAGAAACGCGCCTCACCCTCAAAATCATGGAGGACGTGCGAGTTTCGACGTCGCAGCAGACTCCGCTCGATTCCGAAGGTTTCGCGCAGCGTGCCGCCATGTCGTATTCGCCTCCGGCGGCCGCGAAGCCTGCGGGGCAACACTCCATCGGCTATACGCAGGTTCGTGGAGCGACGCCGCAGTGGACCGCCCTTGTGACCCAGGACGGCTATACGCGATGGACAACCCGCTACTGGTTCGATGGCGGGATGCGGGTCGTCTATGTCGCTACCAACGGGCGTGCCTACACTTTCCCGATCGAACATCTGGACCTGGCGAAGACGCTCGCGGTCAATCGTGAACATGGGGTCGACTTCGTGATCCGCTCTCAGGGGTATTGAGACTGAGACCTGCGGATTTTGAATGCCAGATGCCGTGCGCCGGATGCGGTGCGTGCTAAGCCGCCCATCTTGAACATCGGATAATTCGTGAGCGAAAGGTCCCGGTTCTTTTCCTGGAACTGTTGCATTCGATTTATCGTAACTTGCACCAGGATGGAACGACTCTACAGTTGGCCATGGGTGGAAGCGCAGGTGGCGCGAACCACGGAAGTGTGGAACGCGGGCGCTGGGCGGTCGGCGCTGGGCGGCGTGCAGTACAGCGTGCAGGAGCAGCGGCGACGGGAAAAGGCCTACGACGAAGCGTTACGGGCCGTCGAGCGGGAGCTGAAACGAACTCCTCGAAGCGATGCGGAGCGGCTGCAAACACAGGCGCGAATCACGGCTGCGTTCGCGCGATTTTCCGCGACGGCGCTGGGGCTGGAGCCGGACGCGATCAACCTGCTGACCAACGTTTTTTTGCCCGTCGGTACGAAACTTGCCAGGTGGGCGAGGCGGTTCGATCCCAGCCTAAGCATGCCGGACATTGTGCAGGCGTGCCGCAATGCATGGACTGCCTGCGGATTGCAGCCGCTGCTTGGCGAGTCCGTCGGGCTGACCTCGTCGATCCTCGGCTATAGCCTGTTGTATCCGTATAGCGATAACTATCTGGACAGAGGGGACGTTTCCGGCGAGGCGAAACTGCGGTTCAGCGAGCGCTTTCGTGGCCGGCTGCGGGGCGATGCTGTTTTTGCCGGGGACGATCGCGAGGCTGCGATATGGAACCTGGTGGGCTTGATTGAAGAGCAATATCCGCGTGGAGATTATCCGGAGGTCTTCGACTGCCTGCTGGCCATTCATCGGGCGCAGGAGCAGAGCATCGCACAGATGGAAAATTCGGACAAATTCGACGACGCGCAGGTGTTGGCGATGAGTTGCGCCAAGGGTGGCAGCTCCGTGATGGCAGATGCTTGCCTGTCCCATGGATGGCTGAACCCGCAGGAAAGTAGATTTTCTTTCGAGTGGGGCGTGCTGCTGCAGTTGGGGGACGATTTACAGGATGTGCGCCAGGATCTTGAGCGCGGGTCGGTAACGATGTTCTCGCGCGCGGCGAGCATCGGTAAGCCGCTGGATTCGCTAGTGCTGCAGTTGATAAGTTTCAGCGAGCGGGTGGGAGCACGCATGGACGACCTGCCCAACGGAACCGCGATGCTGCGGGAACTGCTGCGGATGAGCTGGCGATCGCTGATCATTGGGGCCATCGCCGAGTCGCACGCATTCTTTTCGTCAAAGTTTCTGGAGGAAGCGGAACGCTGTTCCCAATTTCGCTACGGATTTCTGCGGGCGCGGAACAAGAAACTCGCGAGTCGGCAGGGGCTGTATGCGACCCTGTTCGATGCTTTCCTGGAGGCTCCGGAGGACGGGGGAAACAAAAACCCTTTGCCGGAGTACAGAAAGATCGCGTGGCTAGGGGCTGAAGTGGGCCTCGCTTAAACGTGAAGACGTCCGAATCTTTATGGCACGACTTGCGGCAGGTGAAATTGCGCCGCAGATGCCCGGCGGCCAGCCGGATGTTTCCTGCCTTCCAGTTACGCGTCTGCTTGCGTACCTGAAAGCGCCCTGGAACTCTACATCTTCTTGTTATGACCCATAAGAATTTGCAATTTCCTTCCCTCACGGTCAGAGAACTAAGCTGATATCTAGAAACGACGGGCTGGATTGCCAGTGCGGTGTCTCTCCAAGGTATGCGACATCCTCGGAGCGCATCGGGGATGCACCTCAGGTACATTCGCCAATTGGGAGGAAACACGATGACAGACCTTACGCGCCGCAATTTTTTCGGCGCAGCCGCCGCTGCCGCCACCGGTTTTGCGGCACTCACCGCAGCATCCTCTCCGCTGCATGCGCAACTTGTCGACAAGACCGACGACTGGAAGCTCGCGGAGTTTCGTCATCTTCTGCAGTCGAAAGCGCGCGCTCGGCAGGTCTACGATGTCACCTCCATCGGCGGCGGGAAATTTTTGAACAACATCAAGAACTCATTGAATGGATTTCATTTTGGCTTCGGATATCCCATGGAGCAGATCCAGGTGCTGGCCGCGCTTCACGGACCCGCAAATCTGTTGAACTTCGATGATTATGTCTGGGAGAAATACCGTGTCGGCGAGTGGCTCAAGGTGGACGATCCCAGGACTGGAAAGCCCGCGATGCGCAACTTTTTTTATTCCCGCCAGATGCCGCACTTCGCCTCGCAGGACCCGCAGAGCGAAGAGTCGATGTTTCAGAACACCAGTATTGAAGTGCTGCAGTCTCGCGGCGTGCGCTTCCTGAGTTGTCACACGGCCAGCGAAGAACAATCCAAGATTGTGATTCAGCGTCTGGGTCTTTCGCAAACGCGGGATGAGGTGGTGAAGGACTGGCAGGCGCACACCCTTCCTGGCGTGCTGGTGGTTGCTTCCATGGTGGCCGCCATCGCGGTGTTGCAATGCGAAGGCCACTACTCCTACATCACGGTCTGAAGGAAAGTGAAAGGCGCAATGATGCGGAAGAAAATTTCGACGATATTGCTGGGCCTGATGGTCGCGTTTTCTATGGTGGCTGCAGCGCTGGCGCAGGCCGCTCCTCCATGGAGCGCAGGCCACAACGACCCGGCAAGCGCCAAGGGGTATGTCTTTCCAGTGGACTCGATCGACAATGTGCCCGATCTGCATGGCAATCCCGCCGATGCCAGGCTGGTCCTGTTCATCGGCGGCAACCAGTTTTTTGTGCTGCCACGGCTTATCGCCGGATTTGAAGCAGAACACCCAGAACTGCGCGGACACATTTTTTACGAGACGCTGCCGCCTGGGATTTTGCGCCGTCAGATGGCCAACGAAAATACCTTGACCCTGGGCAACCTGACCCTGCAGGTGACGCCGGATGTGTATGAGGCCGGGGCCCGCGTGGTGGATGCAATGGCGCGGCAGGGACAGGTCGAGCAATCCGTCCGCTACGCCACTAACGATCTGGCCATCATGGTGGCTGCCGGAAATCCGAAACACATTGCCGGGCTCAAAGACCTGGGCCAACCCAGCCTGCGGCTCTCCATGCCCAACCCCGCGTGGGAAGGCGTGTCGCGACAGATTGCAGCCGCATTGCGCAAAGCGGGCGGCGAGGCACTCTATCAGTCGGTTTATGTCAGCAAGGTCGCCGATGGGAAGACGTACCTGACGCACATCCATCATCGTCAGACGCCGATGCGGATCATGCAGGAAGAGTCCGATGCCGGCGTGACCTGGGCCTCCGAAGTGCGCTTTCAGGAGATGATCCATAATCCAATCGCCGGGGTTGCCATTCCGGCAGCGCAAAACAGCACTGCTATCTACGCTGCGGGAGTATTGAAAACTGCGCCGCACGCAGCCGCCGCGCGCGCATGGGTACAGTACCTCACCTCACCACAAGCGCAGAGAATGTATCACGACTATGGCTTTCAATCGATTACGGGAAGAGCAAAATGAAGCTTCGCGTCGCACTGCTGCTGACGACTTTCGCACTGGGTGTCGCCCTGACTGGGAATGCCGGAAACACGGTGCCGGGAACCATCCAGCAACCGTCGGCTACAGTGCCCATCGCTTCGCAGCCGCCTGATCTTGCAAGTGTTCCGGCGGGAAAACAAGGCGACCTGATCCGCCAGGGCAGGGACATTTTTGACCAGACACCGACGCACGCCAAGGCTTATGTCGGCAACCGACTGAGCTGCAACGATTGCCACCTCCAGGGAGGCACGGAGCCCAAAGCAGCGCCGTTGACCGGCGTTCCGGGATTGTTTCCCCTGTATAGCCAGCGAGCTGGGCGCGTGATCAGTTTTGGCGAGCGAGTGCAGGAGTGTTTCGTCCGCAGCGAAAACGGGACCCCTCCACCGCTGGACAGTCCAGAGATGAACGCATTGCTTGCCTATATCGAATGGATCTCTCATGGCGTTTCCAAACAGGAGGCGCTCGCCGGACGGGGTCTGGTGCAAATACCCTCGCTCACCGGCAATGCGGATCGCGGGGCGGTCATCTACCAACAGCGGTGTGCGGCCTGTCATCAAGACAATGGCGCGGGAGTGCCGGCTGTGTTCCCGGCGCTGTGGGGCCCGGACTCCTACAACGACGGAGCTGGCATGAACAAGGTCCCCAAGATGGCGGCGTTCCTTGTCAAGGCGATGCCGCCGACCCAGCCCGGCACGCTGTCGCCGCAGGATGCGTATGACGTGGCCGCATACATCCACGGCAAGCCGCGCGCAAAATTCAATGCCGCCTACAGCAAATACTGACGGGCATTGACGAAAACAAGTGGCGGAATGGGTGGGTGCCATTCCGGATTCTTCCACTCCGTCTCTGGAAGCGTTCAACTGTAAAAAAGCGCATCTCGCCTTGCTAAGTCCTACTCATTTCTCAAATTGTTCCCGTATCGTTGTGGTCTCTATTCCGCAACGCGGGTCCAGTGGCCGGGGGCGACTTCGACCAGCGGGCCTTCCGGCATGATGCCGATTGCCTCCGCCGCGGCCAGGGGGGCGTTGCGATTGCTGTGCATGGTGGGGACGGCGGCCAGCAAACTGCGCGTATACGGGTGCTGTGGACTGGCGAATAACTGCGCGCAGGGGGCAATTTCTACGATCTTTCCTTTACGCATGACGGCAACCCGCTGGGCGATTTGAGCGACGACAGAAAGATCGTGCGAGATAAAAAGCAGCGCCGCATTGGAGCGCTCTTTCATCTCGCGCAACAGATCGAGAATCTGCGCCTGCACGGTTACGTCGAGCGCCGTGGTTGGCTCGTCGGCGATGATAAGGCTGGGACGATTGACGAGGGCCATCGCGATCAGGATGCGTTGCCGCTGACCGCCGGAAAACTGGTGGGGATAGTCGTCGAATCGCAGATGGGGCTCCGGAATGGAAACCGACTCCAGGGCTTCGATGGCATGCTTGCGCACGGTCGCTCGCGAAAGATCGCGCTGGTGGACGCGAATGGCCTCGGCGATTTGTTTGCCGATCGACATGACCGGATTCAGGGCCGTCATCGGCTCCTGAAACACCATGGCGGCATCGCGGCCGCGGCGCGCGACCATCTCGTGTTCCGCAAGCCGCATCCAATCCTGCTCGCGAAACCAGATGCTGCCGGCGCCCCGGGCGCGAGGATCGAGCAGACGCAAAATCGCCAGCGCAGTGACGGATTTTCCGGAGCCAGACTCGCCCACCAGCGCCAGGGATTCACCTGGGTCGATGGAAAAACTCAAATCATCGACGGCCGTGTGTTGGCCTGCATCGGAGGCAAATGTGATCGAGAGATGTTCCACGCGGAGAAGGGGCTGCACGGGCTTATCTTAGTGCATGGCATGGCGCAGGCGTGAAGGAGCCAGTCCCGCGGCCGCGTCGCCGATGTTGCGATGCGATGGTGCCGCATGAGATTGATAATCGGTCGAATTGCTGTGAAGGAGTGCCATACCGTTCTGCTTGCGTATAGCGAACGGCGCAACCCATCCTACCGGCATTCTGCTGTCCGGACTTACGGGCACAGGAAAAGACCCAAATTGCGCGAACCGTGGCCAACGAAAGCGGACTGTCGTTTGTTGCCGCCACGACGGCGGACCTCAAAGCGAGCTTTCTCGGCCAAAGAGCCAACCGCGTTAAGAACCTCTTCGAGAGAGAGGGCGCCTCGGCCCCGGCGATTTTGTTCCTCTACGAGATTGATATCTTGGCGCGAGACCGCGCCGTCAGTGGCAACGATTCCTTCATGCAGAAAGTCATCGGGCAGCCCTTGCAGGAGATCGCCGGAATCCGCAAATCAACTGCGGGATCTTCTTTGTCCTCGCGGCGACCAACCGCCCAGAGTCTCTCGATCAAGCGATACTGGGCCGGTTCATACAACAGATCTCAATTCCCTTGCCCGACCTGGGCGGTTGCAGACGGATTTTGGAGATGCTGCTGCAGTCCAAGAGGGTCGACTTCGATCGAGCTTCGGCCTGCCAAAACCTGGCTGAAATGCCCGATGGAAAGAGCGGCCGAGACCTCAAGAACTGGATCGCACGAGCAGAACAAAAGGCAGTGCAGCGTGCCGTGGTCAAAGGCAGTCCGAAACACTTCATGTTGACTCTCGACTTCAAGGCCGCTTAGGACCCATCTCATCAATGCCTGAGGAGCATCAGGAGGCATGCGAGAGGGACGAAGCCAAGGAAGTTTTCGATACGGTATTCCCATCGGGCGACGAGGCGGCGGCAGTTCTGATCCAGGCAAAGATGCGTTCAGTCTTCCATCTGCGCCGGTGCAACCGCGTAGCAGGTGGCCATCCTGTGCCATCTGCTACGCGGTTGCACCGGTTGGGCGAGGCCCTCTCGACGCCGTAGTCGGTGGCGAGTTTTTCATCGAGCGGGTCTGAGTCGCAGGCCTTGTCGCCGATCAGTCTTGCGGGCAGCTCGTCTAGCAAGCATCCGGCCAGAACATCTTCCACAAGCTTGCACTCGGCAGGCGAAGCGCTTGCGATAGATACGGCGAGAGGAAGACCGTCGCCAGAGGCGATAGCGACGATCTTTGTACCCTTGCCGCGCTTGGTCGGGCCGATCGCGAAGCCCCCTTTTTGGCGCTCGCGAAGGTCGCATCCACGAACGCTTCGTCCAAAGGCAGCTTGCCCTCGCGGACCCACTGCTGGAGCCGGCGATGGCAGGTTTGATACGGCGGACATTTCGAAGGCCATCTCGATCCACTGCGCTCCGCTGCCAAGAATCCACGGCACGCCGTTCAGTACCGCTCGTGTGTTGTGCCACGGACGGCTGCGGTTGTCCTCGCGTCGGCGAGGGCGCAACACTGGCTCTGCCAACTCCCACTGTTCCTCTGTCAGTTCCCAGCGGCCGGTCATCGCATGTCCGCGGAGACGCCTTGACCGTATCCAGCTTCGCAGATTTTCCCATGCAAAATGTTTATGAGATGGGCCCCAGGCAGTGCAATGAAAATGGTTTGATCTTGTTCTCTACATTTCCTTGAACGCCCTCGGAAGCCGCTCTACTTTCCGATGCAGAAGGTGGAAAAAATCAAGTTCAGGATATCGTCCGGGGTGGTTGCGCCGGTCAGCGCGTCCAGGCTTCGTAATGCGGAGTAAAGGTCCAGAAGCAGCATTTCATGGGGAACATTCGCAACGATCGCGTGCTCGCTATCCTGCAAGGCTTGCAACGTCTCAGAAACTGCCTGCTGTTGGCGCAGATTGGTCATCAGGCCGGCCTCGACTTCTTTGCCCTCTCCGCGGATCAGGGTAAGAATCGCTTCGCGCAGCGCTGCAATTCCTTCGCCGGTCAGCGCCGAAGTTTCAATCGCTGCCGGATTTCCTCCGCGCAAACTGGCAACCTCGCTTCCGGAGTTTCCGTGGGCCAAATCCATCTTGTTCAGCACCACGATGGCGCGCCGAGTGAGCATCTGTTCCAGCAGCGCGATCTCCTCCTTTGAGAGCGCCTCCGCTGTCGCGTCCAGCACCAGCAATGCAACGTCCGCATCGGCCAAGGCCTCGCGCGATTTTTGAATGCCAATACTTTCGGCTTCATCCTGCGCCGCCCGCAAGCCTGCGGTATCGATCAAATCGAGAGGAATCCCGCCCAGCGAAACTCGCTCCGTCACCAGGTCCCGCGTAGTTCCTGGCGTGGCGGTCACGATGGCGCGTTCGCGCTGCACCAGCCGATTGAACAGAGAGGATTTCCCCGCGTTCGGGCGTCCAACAATCGAGAGCGAAATTCCATCGCGCACCACACGGCCGTACGCAAACGACGCTGCCAGCGCTTGCAGCGTCTCCCTGATCGCTTCGATCCGGTTCACGATAACCGCCGACGGCATCAGCTCAATGTCGTCTTCCGCAAAATCGATGCCGGCTTCCAACTCCGCAATCAGATGCACGAGTGCCTGTTTGATTGGCTGGATGCGCCTCGACAGCGCGCCTTCCATCTGCTCCGACGCGATTTTCGCCTGGTAGAGAGTTTGCGCCTCGATCAAGTCGCGCACAGCTTCTGCCTGGGTCAGGTCGATCCGCCCGGAAAGAAATGCGCGCTCCGTAAATTCTCCGGGACGGGCGATACGCGCGCCTTGCGCGATGGCAGCGCGCACCAGCGCCTCCAACACCACTGGGGAACCATGCGCGGCAATCTCCACCACGTCTTCTCGCGTGTAGGAGTTGGGCGCCTGAAAAAAAGTTGCGACGGCTTCATCGAGCCGTCTCGCGTTCGCAGGGTCTTCACTCTCCGGGTCGAGAATCTCCGCCAATTGTGCTTGGGTGTGGACCAGCGGCCTTGGCAAGCGAAGAAGCCTGGAGGCAACTTCAACCGCGCGCGTGCCGGAGAGCCGAACGATGCCGATCCCTCCACGACCCGGCGGCGTGGAAATGGCAACGATGGTGTCGCGCGGAAGATCGGCATGCAGATGTCGCGGCGCAACCGCAGGATGGGCTTGCTGATTCACGGATCGATTCTACTTTGCCGGAAGAGACCGAGCGAAGCATCTAATGCAAACTTGGCAACACACGGAGCCTCGATCAGCTTCGCCCAAATGTGCGCGCCCGTCCCGTTGCCGTGGAAGAAGGAGTTCTGGGCTGCCAGTTTTTCGGATAGACGACGACGGAACGCCGCATGCCTTCTCCGCTGCTTTCGCTGCGCAGGTCTTCATGGTTTTTCAGGGCCAGATGCAGCATCCGCCGCTCGCGGGAATTCATGGGCGCAAATTGATAGGGCTCGCTGGTACGGCGCACCTGCTCGGCGGCCGTATCGGCGGCCAGGCGCAATTCCTGGGCGCGCAGCGCCTTGTAGCCGCGCGCGTCGAAGCTGATCCGGTCGTGCTCCGCCGGTTCCAGCCGCAGCGATTTTGCCGCGATATGTTCCAGTGAACGCAGCAATTCCGCGTTGTGCTCCAGCACCAGGTCCACATCCGGGCCTGCAATTTCCACGTAAATCTCTCGCGACTCAAAGTTGTGAGGATCGGCTGCGCCGGCGCCCGCGGTGATTCGATATTTCAGGCGCAGGCCACCCTTGCCGACCACCATCTTGAGAAGTGCATCGATCGTTTCTACGGCAGATTGATAGTTTTCAATTGGCATTGGTATCCATAATCTCGCTTCTACAGGTTTGTCAACGCCGCCCGACTGCAGCCGGTCGTCCACCCTTCTTTTTCATTGCACGCTTGGCTTGGATCTCACGCAACTCTCTACCCAGCTTAGTGCGATTGATCGCCATTTGCTGTCCAATACCGATCAGGTTGCTGCCGGACCAGTACAACGCCAAACCCGACGCATAATGCCAGCAGATAAATCCGCTGAACAGCGGCATCGTAAACGCCATCATCTTTTGCTGGGCGGCATCGACCCCCGGAGACGGCGTAAACATCTGGAAGAAGAACTGCGATACCACCATCAGGATGGGAAGGATGTGATACGGATCGGGCGCCGACAAATCGTGCAGCCAGAACCAATGCGCATGGCGCAGCTCAATCGCATTTTCCAGCATCGCGTAAAACGCGAAAATCAGGGGGAACTGCACCAGCATGGGAAGGCAGCCGCCAAACATGTTGACGCCTTCCTTCTTGTACAACTCCTGCATCTCCCGATTCATCTCCTGCTTGCGCGGGTCGTCGAACTTGTATTTCTTGTATTTCTCCTTGATAAAGTTCATCTGCGGCTGGATGCGCTGCATTTTGATCGACGACTTCATCATGGTGAAGCGGGTGGGAAACATGGCCAGCGTCAGAAACACCGTAAGGATCAGAATCGCCCAGCCCCAGTTATGCACCACGCGGTCATAGACCCAGCGCAGCAGGTAGAACAGCGGCTTGGCGATAAAAGACCACATGCCGTAATGCACAATCGGAACCAGGTTCGGTCCGGTTGGTTTGCCATCCGGCCCCATGGCGCGGATCGACGACAACACGCCCAACGACTTGGGTCCGGCAAAAATTCTTACTGTGGTGGGGCCATTGACCGCACCCACGGCCGCACCTAACACCGGTTCAACCTCGGTCTCGCTCGTCTTCGGTTCGTTCGGATCTTTGGGAATATCCAGGGAGTGGCGCAGCGCGACAAAGGTGCTATTGGCCGGTGCTTCCGGTAGAAACATCGCGGCAAAATACAGATCGCTGACGCCGCCCCACTCCAGCGGGCCCGCCTGCGTCTCCCCATCGTTCACTTTCTTCGGCGCAATGCTTTCCACCTTGCCGTCGCTGGAGCGATCGATCTTCTGATAGGTCGAATAATCCCTGGCGTCTCGCTGATCGCCGAAGCCCGCCGGCCACGCCACCAGCGCCTCGACCGGCGCGCCATTCTGGGTCACGCTGACATCCGCCGTGACGACGTAACTGTTGTCGAAATGGAACGTCTTGCGGACCAGCAGATCGCCGGCGGAATAGTCGAACGTGAGATGATTGGGCACCGTCAGCGTGCCGGTTGCCGAAGGCACATACAGTGCCTGCGCCAGACGCTGCCGCAAGCCCGCGTCATAGGTATAGATCGCCAGCGGATAGCCGAATTTTTCGGCCGCTGCAGGATGAACCAGGTCGAGCGGTTTGCCGTCGAAGTTGGTGTACTTCTTTAAAATCCACGAAGTCACTTCGCCGCCACGATTGCTGAAGGTAATTCGATACAGCTCGTTCTCCACGACCGTGGTGCTTAGGCTGGCGGCAGCGACCTTCGGCGTTGCCGCAGCGGATGTTCCCGCAGCGGCCGCATTGGCCACCGCATTCGGACTGGCGGCTCCAGCCGCGCCCGCGCTGTTCTGCTGGCTTGTATTCGTTTTTGCTGCAGTGGACTGGGCCGGAGAAGGGGCCGCCGGGTGCTTTGGGCGAAAAAATTGCATGCCCAGCAGAATTGCGGCAAAAACGACCGTAAACACCAGCAGAGAACTCGTATCCTGCTTCCCGCCTTGCTGATTAGGATTCTTATATTCGGCCAAGAGACTTCCTGTTGCTTTCAATTTCCGCAGTGCGATTTCTGCACAAACCCTTCCACAGCCAGGCCATGCCCGAAGTGAAGGTTGGATTTTTCTGCTGACTCGATCGTTCCGCGCCCATTTCGGGGCTCGACGTGCGGGGACGGTTCGCGCAGATTGCGGGTATACCTATCCTACCCGTTTTTATCGCTCACCTGCAGGCCTTGGGAACCGGCTGCGGGAACCCCGCGCCGAGAAGACAGCGAACACCGCCGCAGGACGCCTTATGGCACTGGATCGAACCCGCCGGCGCGACCCTTGCGGCTCCACGGATGACATCGCGCAACCCTCGCCAACGCCATCGCAGACCCGCGCGCCCAGCCATAGCGGGCCACCGCGATTGCGGCATACTCCGAACAGGTTGGCTGAAAACGGCAGCCGCTGGGCATTGGCAACAGCGAGCCGCCCAGCGCATGAAGACCCGGCGAAATCCATCGTTGATAGAAGCGGACCAGCCGCTCGACGCAGGCGGCGCGATGCTCCTGCTTAGTCGACATGGGAGGAGTCTGCATCGCGGTCTTTCTTTAACGCCAGCTGCACCGCGCGAAACGCTCGCGCCACCTCGCGCTCAATCTGGGAGAATTCCGCTTCCAACACTGTCCGTCGCGGATGAAGAATCACGTCCACGCTGGCGGTCAGTTCTGTCTGCGCCTGGCGAACGGCCTGCCTCATGCGCCGCTTGATCCGATTGCGCTCGACCGCGTTTCCCAGTACTTTGCCAGCCGTCAGGCCGACCCGCGATCCAGGTTGCGTTTCAGGTAGCGGCGGTTCCGTTCCGTTCGATACGCTGGCGACTCCGACTTCATCCTGCGTCCTGCGAGCGGCGAAAAAATACGTCATCAACGGCAGCGACTGCCGTTTCCCCTCGCGATAGACCCGCTGATAGTCCGCATGTTTCCGCAGCTTCGCCTGCCGCGCTGGAGTGGCGGCGGGCTTGCGAGAACGGGCTGGGGATTCGGCTGGCATCGCTCACCGCTGGTCCTATTGTCGCGCAATTGGGCCCAAGAACCAGCGGCAATGTGCGCAGTACTCGTGTCAGGACTGCGATATTGAACGGCGAATCCCAAAATTAGGAGATTTCGGCGGTGGGAACTAGGCCGGGTGGCCATCCTTCGCGTTCTTGGCGAAGGGTGGGAGGAGAAGTTAATCGCGATAGCTGGGGCTGACGGAGACGCGTTTGCGGCCCTTGGCGCGGCGGCGCGACAGTACGGCCTGCCCGGCTTTGGTCTTCATGCGGGCACGAAAGCCATGCGTCTTGGCGCGGTGGCGGCGATTCGGTTGAAATGTGCGCTTCGGCATCGGAGTGCGCTCCTAAACAGAAATCGTATATAGACAGCAAACTTTAAGTATACCGGAGAACCGCCGCCCGCACAAAGTCATGAACCGTCAGGGGGTGTGCGACATAAAAGTGGAGTTTTGCCATTTACTTTTTTTGTGGCATAATTCTGTGCGTATAGATACGCGCAGATAGGAGTCCCCATGCTCGATGCTCTCGCTGCCCTGGAGGCGG
>JAJYUB010000087.1 GCA_021792795.1 Acidobacteriota bacterium
TCGAAGGCATACGGCAGAGACACCTTGATCGACCCGGCCACGGAGCGAACGCTTCTGGAAGGATTGGAAACCCCGGTCAAGCACAGAAGAACGCAGCGCCTCCGAGAGCAGATCAGGGACTTTCTCGTGATCGCACAAGACACGGGAATGCGGCCCAAGGAAATCCTTCGAATGAGAATCGAGCATATTGACTGGGCCAACAAGCGCGTCTGGAATCCGCACGGAAAAACTGCGAAATCCCGTCGCTTCGTTCCCATGAGCCAGCGTATGAAAAATGTGCTGGAAGCCCGATGCGGCAAACAGAAGGATGGCTGGGTATTTCCTTCCGACCGGTCGAAGACGGGTCACCTGAATAGCATTGCGGTAGGCTTCCGTGCATTGCGTGAGCGGGTAGGGGTCAGCAACAAAATCGTTCCTTACAGCGCGCGTCATACCTACGGGAGTTTCACCATGGAGGCTACGGGAAATATATTTGCGGTTGCCGATTCGATGGGGCATGTGGATGTGCAATCCATGAAGCCGTACCAGCATCATCGCTTGGATCCGCTACGTGAAGTGATCGATCGCCGCAACGAGGCGAACGGTTCACGTCACATTTTACGTCACACTGGCGAAAAACAGGCCAACCCATAAACTTGAGACGGCCTGTAAACAATTGATATGGCATCAGATAATTGGTGGACGCGGGTGGAATCGAACCACCAACCTGTCGATTAAGAGTCGAATGCTCTGCCAGTTGAGCTACGCGTCCTGGGAAGGGTGATCGTGCGGCGGCGACAGGGCCTGACAGACCGAATCGCATGGTGACCAACGCAAGAATATCATAATCCGGCCGCGCTTTATGCAGCCCTGCCTGCCGTCTAAAAAGAAAATGCCAGGCCGCCGGTCACCAGGCGCGGCGCCTGCGCAAAATATAACGTCTGGCCGCCGACAAAGAAAATCGGCCGATAGCCCTGCGCCAGAAGGTTCTGCATCACAACCTCCAACTCCAACCGGTCCGGCGAGGAATTTCCCGAGCCCAGAGGCTGACGCAGCATCACGCTGAGAAACGGCGCATTCATTCCGGCGTTGAATGGATCGACGGCGGTAATCGTGTCTTCCGGCTGCCAACGGTATCCTGCATTCCACGTGGTGCCCGAAGCGCCCCGTATGCGCCCGCGTAGGCTCACCAGCACCGACTGCGTGCGCGTCTGGACAACATCCGTCAAGGCATTGGCGAATGAGGTTTGACCGGCAAAGTTGGTGCTGGGCAAATCGATCGCCGGGCCCTCTGCATATTCCACGGCCGTCCAAACGCTTCCCTTCACCTGTCGAGCGGCAAAGACGCGAAACCCGCCGCCTGAATAGTTGGGGCCTACGGAACGAAACGCGCCGGTCACTGGATCGAGCAGGACATCTCCGGAGGAAAACTCCGCCGCGCTGGCATCGCCGTAGCCATTCAAAATTGGATCGACGAAATGATCGTAAAAATAGGCCGCCTCCAGTTGGACGCCGGCCAATTTCCGCTGAACGGAAAATTCCTGGTGCAGTGAACGCGTCAGTCGGATGCTTCCGTCCTGCATCGCCATCGCCGGCACTTCGCCGGAGGAAGCCAGGTCCGTCAATCCCTGCAGGTCCGTGGTGGTCGCCAGGCTGTACGTGACTTCATTTCCGGCTTGCTGCAAATGGACCGCCATGAATGGAAGCGCCGCTGTCGCAGTTTGTCCCGCCTGCACCGCCTCTGTCTCCGCGCCAAACTGCGCCACCACCGCATCGCTTAACGCCAGTTCCTCGCCGCCGCGGACTTGAAAAATCTGCAACCGTCCAAGGCCTGTGCCGAAGTCGACGGGTAATGTACGGAAGGAGGCCACCGCGCGCGTCGTGTCCCCGGGCAGCGGGTTTCTTTCCATTCCGGCGGCAACAAAACCGGCTCCGCTGGTCGAAGACTGCACATGCACAACGGCATCGCCGGTATTGCCCTCCCGCATTCGGAAGAAGGCTTCTTGACGAAACCCTCCTTCGCCAAACTGCGAAGAACCTGCGGTCAGCGCCGCGCGGCCTCGAATCGGATGGGCCGCGTCCGGGTAATCCGTACCGTCGTCGCGATTGGGACCTTCGCTGTTCGGCTGATTCATGGCTGCCGGATCAACATCGGGCTGCTCGTTCGGCTGGTCGATATTCGGCTGGTCCATCCAGCGCAAGATCGGACGATCTACCCCGGAGCGCAGCATCCACTTCCACTCATCCGCCGGCTCATCCGCGCCGCGTGGCACGGCCGGAAACCATTGCGACACATCGAGCAGAGACATCAAATTCAGGTTTACGACGGCATGCGTGTTGCTGCCGACCAGGATGTTCTTGCGATGTGCCGGCATGGAATACGCCTGCAGCACGCGAATGCTGTACCGCCCCGGAGCAAGGCCGGAGAACTGATAGTGCCCATGAATATCGGTAAACGCGGTCAGCAGAGGAAATGCATTCACGGGACCAAACAGCTCGACCACGACCCCCATTAATGGGGCATGATTGGCATCTTGCACAACGCCGCTGACGCTAGCCGGCCCCGCCGCGAACGCGGGAACGGCTAACGACAACAGGGCTGCCAATACGAATTGAGTCGCGGATCGAATCACCGATCGTTCAGCTAATCACTCGAGGTTGCCCTCTCTGCCGCGAAAAGGTCGTTGGGGGGACGTACCTTCCACGCACGAGATCAAACATGCCCTGCGCGTTAGACGCAGACCACTCTATTGCGTGACCTCAAAGGGCGCGGACTGCGCCAGTTGCTGCTTGGATACTCCATCATTCACGCTGATGGTGATTTCGTACTTGCCCGGTTGCAAACTGGCCAGGGGCATGGATTTCTCCAGTGTTACTTGATCGGAGTTGGGATTCAGCTTATTTGCCGACTCCGTCGTTTCAAACAAAGTCTTATGGGTCCCAAGATTGGTCACCAGATAATGAACGGTGGCCTCGTTCTGCTTGGTTTTTGGATTGATTTTCAGGTTATACACCTGCATCCAGAAATCCAGGCTCTGGTCCCGGTTGAAGCTAACGGGCTGAGTTGAAGTGGCGCTCACACGAGGACGGATAAACGTGTTTCCAATCACGAATTGCCCGGTACCTATGTCCTTGGATGGGACCTGCTGCATTTTGTCCGCCAGTATCAAGGACGACGCGGCCAGTTTATCGTCGTCGTACTCCGGAACGATGAAAGAGCGTGCATACGTGCCGATATGGTCCGGGAGGTTCACATCTTTGATGACGACGTCCAGCCGATAGCGTCCCGGACGCAATGGCAGCGCCTTCCAGTAGACAGATTTGCTGTTGAGCGTCTTCGGCAACAACTCGGATGGCTCGTCCACTTCCACCGTGTCTTCAAAAGTCTGCGCGATCCGTCCTGTAATGGTCGAGACGCGGCCAAGAATGTTGACCACTCCCTTGGCGACGCCATCTGTGGTTTTGTACGTAATGTCGCGGTTGCGGATCTGCAGCGTAATCGGCACCAGCACGGTGTCGTCTGTCACGCGCACAAAATCCGTCCTGACGTCGAACGGAAAAAACGGCCCTGTCAGCACCTTGTGGCTGGTCATGAATTCATCAAGGTCTTTGAACTTAATCATGGGAGCGGCTTCCAGCTTGGCATACTGCTCCAACCGATCGAATTCCTTCGAGCCTTCCATGGAAGACATCGGGCCCTTGCCCAACTGCTCCAGACCGCCATTGAACCGATCTTTTTTTGAGGCCCGGCCCATTTCTTCATCCAATGTCGGGCCGCCTCCGGGGACATGCAGCAGCGCGTCTTTCTCGGCGCGATTGATCGTCATGTGGTAGTCGCCGCACATGCACGGGTCCACAAATTCGATATCGATGTTCTCCCCAACTCCGTCCAGATGGCGATAGTTCCATACTTCGAACGGGTATGTCTCGGTCTGTCCGCCGCCTTCCGACATCGGGCGGTTGTACGGACCGCCGGCAGGATGAGAATCGATGCTGTCCGGCGGGCCCCACGCAATATACATGTGGCCGCGGTCTGTCATCCAGCCCGGCTTGCCGGCTGCAAAGTGCTCGTTGGCGTAAGCGATGCGCCGATAGACCTCCTCCCGATAGCTGTTATCCGGGGATTCGGGATCGGGATTGCGACGGCGCCAGAACTGCTCAATAAACGCGTCGCGTTCCTCATCGTTCGACAGCGAGAGAAACGCATTCCTCTCCTGGTCGGTAATGATCCAGCGAACATCCTGGTCCAGCCACTTCTTATAGGGGCCCTTCAACTCCTGTCGCAGCTCTTTCTGCTGCTCGCGAATTTCCCTGTCGCTCAACTTTCTCTTTAATGGGTTCGGCTGCTGGGTTGCATTGTCCGATGTATTCAGGGATGTATCCTGAGTCTGGGCAGCTTGCGCGCGTACTTTGCTGGCCGGATGTCCCCAGAAAGCAATCAGGAATGCGAGGGTGATAATCAAGCGTATCCGGGACATGGCTGGACCTCAATTTCTGTATTCTGATTGTATGGCGTTTGGGATGACACTTTCAAGCGGGGGTGCGTAACTGGCTCGCCGGTGGACAGTGCAAAGCTCGCAAGAAGACTTTGCATGGCGTTTGCTTGGGCCTCCCCTGGTCCTGGACCCGGTTCTGGACCTGGAATTCCAGGATGGGACCTTTGTAAGGAACTTTATCTGCGCATCATCGTACATATAAGAAAACGGACGCGTCGGAAGATGCCGGTGAATTCCTGCGTGGTCCCATCATCGATGGAAGAGATTGCCGAATGAAGATGAATAAGAAGACGATTGCCATTGTGGTCGCGATCCTGATTGGCTGTGCTGCGTTGGTTGCCCTTACCGTCTACCGCAGCGATGCCGATGCGCAGAAAGTGCTGACTGCCAAGGTGACGCGAGAAAATCTTTCCAGCATCGTCAGCGGAACCGGTGAAATCCGACCCAAAGTCTTTGTGAATGTGGGGGCCCAGATACTTGGGCGCATTACACACCTGTACGCCAAAGAGGGCGATCGCGTGACCAAGGGCGAAGTTGTCGCGACCATTGAGAGCGTCCCACAATCTTCCAGCGTCGACGCCCAAAAAGCCACCATCGATTCCTCCAAAAAAGACATTGCCGCGGACATCGCCGCCCAGCAAGTGGCGAAAGCGAACGTGGACCACGCGAAAGCGGACCTGGAACAGAAGGACCTCGATTACAAGCGCGCCCAGGAGTTGTATAAAGATGCCTTGATCGCGAAGCAGGACTTCGACGCCAAGAAAGCCGCCTACGATATCGCCGTCGCGACGCTGGCCCAGGATGAAGCTTCCCTGACTCAAGCCAACGCCACCACCGCTTCCGCTCGCGCCAAACTGGCGTCGAATGTCGCCCAGTTGCGCAACGATGCCGACCAGTTGGACCGTACCATCAGCATTTCGCCGCTCGATGGCATCGTGACCAATGAACCGGTGCGCGAAGGCGAAACGGTGGTCCCGGGCATTCAGAACACGGAAGGCAGCACCCTGATGACACTTGCCAACATGTCGGTCGTCACCGCCGAAGTCAAGGTCGACGAGACCGACATCACGGGAGTCAAAATCGGGCAGCCTGCGGATGTCACTGTCGACGCCATTCCTGGAAAGATTTTCAAAGGCCATGTTACGGAGGTCGGCGATCAGGCACTGCTGCGATCGACCGGCGCATCCACCAGCCAAAGCACGACCGGTACCGAAGAGGCGAAAGACTTCAAGGTCGTCGTCACGCTAGACGACCCCACATCCGAGTTGCGGCCCGGCCTATCCGCGACAGCGAAAATCACGACAGCGCAGAAAGATAATGTCGTCGCCATTCCGCTGCAGGCCCTGGTCATGGAGGTCCCCGATACCGGAAAGAAGAAGAAAGGCGCTCAGAAGGTCGACGCCAGTCTGTCCACCGGCCCGAAACCTCAACCGGTCCAGGGAGTTTTTGTTCTGCGGAAAGAGGGACGAAAACTGCGCGCCGTCTTCGTGCCCGTCCAGACTGGCATCACGGGCACTTCCGACATTGAGGTGACCGGCGGCGTGAAGCCCGGCGATGAAATTGTTGTTGGCCCCTATCGCGTGCTGCGGATCCTGAAAGACGACGCCACCGTGAAACGTGATACCACGCCAGCCGCGACAACCTCCCCGGCATAGGCTGGGGCGCGCGAAACTGGTACCCTGAACCTCAACGACTGCTGGATAAAACATAGCGTCCTGAGTTTTGCTCTTTTGCTCTATTGACGGGAGATTGTGCATGACACTCGAGACTTCGACTCAGTCGGCCTCCGCAGATCCGACGACTCGGCCGGCCGCGGCGAAGCCGGAACCGGATGAAGTGATTGTTGTCGACAATCTTTGGAAGACGTACAACATGGGGGCCGAGCAGGTCCACGCTCTGCGCGGTGTCAATCTGCGCATTCGACACAATGAATACGTCGCCATCATGGGCCCGTCCGGCTCCGGCAAATCCACCCTGATGAACCTGATCGGCTGCCTGGATACGCCCACCCAGGGAAGCTATTGGCTGAACGGACATGAGGTCAGCGAACTGAACGACGATGAGCTGGCGCGCATCCGCAATAAGGAAATCGGCTTCGTGTTTCAGACCTTCAATTTGCTTGCCCGCGCGACGGCCTTGCATAACGTCGAGCTGCCGCTGATCTACAACGGAACACCCGCGGCGGAGCGCATTGAGCGCGCCAAAGCTGCCCTGACAGCGGTCAACCTAGGCGAGCGCATGTACCACAAGCCGAATGAGCTCTCCGGCGGTCAGCGCCAGCGGGTGGCCATTGCCAGGGCGCTCATCAACAGTCCCTCCATCATCCTCGCCGACGAGCCCACCGGAAATCTCGACTCAAAGACCGGCGCGGAAATCATGGCCCTGATGGACCAGTTGTATGACGAAGGCAATACCATCATCGTGGTCACGCACGAACCTGACATTGCAGGCTACGCGCATCGCATCGTCCACATTCGCGATGGCGAAATTGCCTCGGACGAGGCTTCCCCCCGTCTCCGTCCTTGATCTGAAATCGGAAGATCAGCCGCGCGCGCTCGTTGGCTGCACGGGTTTCCAGACATACAGAAATTCGCTGTCGCTGGAGGTCGCGATGTCGATCTTTTTTTGCCGGGTTGCCCGGCTCAGCGCTGCCCGCACATTCTCCTTGGTGTCCGGCAGCGCAGCCAGAGGCACCTTCAAGGCGGAATTTTCTTTCAGTTGGCCAATGTCACGCAGCAGCAACTCCACAATTTGCTTGTGTTTCCCGTCACGGCCTTTGGGAACATTCGCCTGAGGCATGGAATCGAATTTCACTGGAAGCCTCCCCCCTTGGCTTGCGATCGAACTGTACGAATATCGAATGTAGATATTTGCGTCGCAATAACGCGACGCAAACTTGACAATAAGTTAACACAATCGTCACCTAAAACCGCGCGAAAATTAACCGTCAGCTAAATACAACTTTCCAAACCATTTAAAGAAGATTCACTGGGACCCTGCTATGGTTATTTTTCTGGGGGGGATATTGTGAGTTACGCTGCAAATTTTGACGCGGTCCCGCTGGCTGACGTATTTGCGAAGGGCATCACCGCCCTGTCTGGCCCCTGCAATCCAGTAGTTCTGGTCGTCGATGATGAGGTTGTGATCGCCGACACACTCACCACCATCCTGGCGCAACATGGAATTGCCGCGATGGCTGCCTATGATGGGCCCGGCGCGCTTGAAATTGCGCGCCTCATTCCTCCCGACCTGCTGCTGGCTGACGTCGTCATGCCCGGCATGAGCGGCATCGACCTGGCCATCGCAATTCAAAAAGACGTTCCGGACTGCAGCATCCTGCTGTTCTCCGGGCAGGCAGCGACCACGGGCTTACTGGCCAAGGCGGGCAAAGCCTGGTGTGATTTTGAGGTCATCCTGAAACCGATCCATCCCGAGAAGTTGGTGGACTTGATTTTTGAGCGACTCAAACTCAATATGTGCGCTGAGAAACAGCCCTGCGTCAGCGTGAAAGGAGACCGCACGGCGTCGTTCAAGGCCCTCTCCTGACAACTCCGCGGAAACCGCATCCCTGCAAACCCGAAGGCGCGCGTCAACTCGGTCAGGCGCAACAATTCACCCTCGGTCCCTCCACTCAAGTGTGACCTTCTCCCCTTGGTACACTAGGGTTTGACCTATGTTTGAAAACCTGTCGGAAAAACTTCAGCGCACCTTCAAAAACCTGCGCGGCCAGGGCACCGTCACCGAGGAAAATATCGGCGAGGCGCTCAAAGAGATCCGGATCGCGCTGCTTGAGGCCGACGTCAACCTGAACGTCGTCAAGGACCTCATCGAGCACATCCGCGCCAAGGCCGTGGGCCAGGAGGTGCTGACCGCGCTTTCTCCCACCGAGCAGGTCATCAAAATCGTGCGCGATGAACTAGTCGCCATGCTGGGTACGGACACGGCCCGCTTCAAGTTCGCGTCGCAACCGCCAACCGTCATCCTCATGGCGGGTCTGCAAGGCTCCGGTAAAACGACGACTTCCGGCAAGCTGGCCGCATGGTTGAAAAAAGGCGGCCATCGCCCGTTGCTGGTTTCCGTCGACGTCTATCGTCCCGCAGCGCGGGAGCAGTTGCAAATCGTTGCCAAGGCCATCGGCGCCAATTTGTATGAAGGCGATTTGAAAGGCGAGGCTGCTGGTCCCGCCCTGGTCGAACGGCTGGCCAAGGAAGCGCGCCGCGAAGCCATCATCTCCGGCTGCGATGTGATGATTGTCGATACCGCGGGCCGCCTGCACATCGACGAAGGCCTGATGACCGAGATGCAGCGGCTAAAGTCGCTGCTGAATCCGCAAGAGATTCTATTCATCGCCGATGCCATGACCGGGCAGGATGCCGTCCGCTCGGCAAAGGAATTTCACGATCGCCTCGCGCTCACCGGAACGGTACTGACCAAGATGGATGGCGACGCGCGCGGGGGCGCGGCCCTTTCCATTCGTCACGTCACCGGCCAGCCCATCAAGTTCATCGGCATGGGCGAAAAGCCGGACGCGTTTGAGCCATTTCATCCGGACCGCATCGTCAGCCGCATTCTCGGCATGGGCGACATTATGACGCTGATCGAGAAAGCGGAGGAACATCTCGACCGAAAGAAGTCGGAGGAGTTGGCGAAAAAGGCGTTGATGGGCGATGGCTTCTCTCTCGATGACTTTCGCGAGCAGCTTCGGCAAATCAAGAAAATGGGCTCGCTGCAAAGCATCATCAAGATGCTGCCCTCGGTCGGCCCCTTTCAAGGAATGCAACAGGCCGCCGGCAATGTCGATGAAAAACAGTTCACCCGCATTGAAGCCATCATCAACTCCATGACCGCCGCCGAGCGCAAGAACCACGAGCTCATCTCCGGCAGCCGCCGCAAGCGCATCGCCCACGGCTCCGGCACCAGCGTGCAGGAAGTGAACCAGATGCTGCGCCAGTATGTCCAGATGCGCAAAATGTTCAAGTCCATGGGCAAGGGCGGCGCGGTGCAACGCCGTCTGATGGGCTCGCTCGCCAATATGCGCGGCGGCCGCTAAGCAACCATACGCCTCCGTCGGCAGGCGTATGAATCAGTGAAAGCGACTTGTGCTCAAATTGCAGGACCAACTCGACCAAATCAGCGAGCAGACGCGGAATCTGGTCCAGCCCGAGCGATTGCAGCCCAGCGAACGTGCCGTCGCCGAATTGTTTTCGACAGGCATCGAGCAGCAAATCCTCCCTGTTGGCAGCATGGCGCCCGAGTTTTCTCTCCCAGATGCGAACGGGCGCATAGTGCGTTCCGCCGACCTGCTGGCCCTGGGGCCTCTGGTCGTCAACTTCTTTCGCGGGCGCTGGTGCCCCTATTGCCTCACGGAACTGGCAGCCTGGCGCGACCTGTATCCGGAGTTGCGCAAGCGCGGAGCGTTGCTGGTGGCCATCTCCCCGCAGACCGTGCATCAAAATGATTTGCTGCTGCAACAACACCCATTTCCATTTCCCGTATTGAGCGACCCCGGGCTGGCGGTCGCGGAACGCTTCCGCATTGCCTATTCCGTTCCGCTTTATCACCAGAAACACTATCGCAGCATCCTGGTGAATGTCCCCTTTATCAATGACGATCCGTCCTGGCGACTTTTGCTTCCGGCCACCTATCTTCTGCGGCCCGACGGAAGCATTGCGTTCGCCCAGGCACACGCCGATTTCCGCGTACGTCCCGAGCCGGAAGAAGTGCTGGCCGCGCTCGATCGCGAACGGTCGCTCTAGTAATTCAATCTAAAATGCGGATTGGAACTTGTTCCCGTGATCCTGATGGGAATCTCGGTGCCCGCGCCGTTCTTGGAGAAGAACGAATCGAGGGGCCTCAGCAACTTCCCTTTCCAACCGCCCACAATGCCGGAAACGGGGGCCTGCATCCGCGCGCGACCCGAAAAATCGAACTCTCTGCCGTCCAACGTATAGACTCCAGCCAATCGGACCTCCGCGCCGGGCACAGTGCAAACCAGTTGCGGTAGTTCTAGCTTTCCGCCTCCCAACTCAAAGACCCCGTGCATGTTCGCTTGCACGTCCTGTTGCCCGGGCAGTTGCACCCCGGTTTCATTGTCCATGTCCTTCGCTTCCGGCGCCCTCCCCCGGCTGCGCAGGCTCAGTTGGTCCATCTTTTTTTGAATTACGGCATTGCTGAACGATACGTTCTCAGCCGCGAACGTTCCTTGCATCTGAAGCTTCTGGTTCACAGGTTCTTTCCCCGGCGGCAAGTAGAACTTTGCCTTTAACCGCACGTTGCCCGCCATCACCGGCGGATCGGTCTTCACTCCCAGCCAAAGAAGGTCCTCGACGCGACCTTTGTCGATGGTCACCTTCAGATGAATGTCATGCCCGTTTTGCTTCAGGTCTCGCACCACGTCCCCGTTCGCAGTGATATGGGTGTGCAGAAACTGCGCCTTGACCGGCTGCAGGTATGTGTTGCCATTGGCCCCGTTCACAATGGCATGAAATTGCGTGGTCAGGTCGACTTTATGCCCGCTCACATCGACGCTGAAGTCGGGCGTGTCCGTGATGCCATCCACTGTGATCGTGTCCAGCTTCCCGGAATACTTGCCTGTGGAAGACAGCATTCCGGCAATCCCGTGGGTCGTACTCAAGTCGGCATGGCTAAACGAATAGATGCCGCTCACCGGAGTCTCGGCGGGTCGGTCTGCATTCCACGGGCCAAAGTTTCCACTCGATGCAATGGCCCCTACTCCGTAATCCGTCGATAAGGTATGGACGATGTCGCGGCGAGGGGGATTTGGGGTGCCGACAGGGGCTCCGGCAGCGCATCCTGCCTGAGGGTAGCCTGCAACTGCCGGGGAACGCCGCTTCTGGGCG
>JAJYUB010000088.1 GCA_021792795.1 Acidobacteriota bacterium
CGAATATCCTGGGTTTGCTGCGCAACCTGCCGTGCGGATGCGACCAACTGCTCATCGGTTATTCGTGGTCTTGCCATGAAGACAAAATAGCATAATTAGTCTCATCTTGAAAGAGAAGTAGAATAAGTCGTTCGCGCAAATGTGAGCGCACCGGCGAGATTCCATGTTGGGTTGCTTTTCAGTGGAGAATGTTGGCTGGTAGGGACACCGAATCGTAGTTGCGTGCAGTAACAATATGCATCCGCCGCCCAAAACCGGCACTTCCCGCGTTGCCGGCCCGATGCGTCACACAATCTAGCGCAGGGTGGGTAAAGGAACCCTTGTCCCTGCGCCTTGGCAGCATCGGGGCCTGACAATCGTGGCCGACCCCGTGCAGCGATTGCGTGAAACTTCGTGCCGTTCCCGTGCCTACTTCTTTACGGGCGCAATTGCATCCTTGGCGGCCTTGGCCACGCGGAACTTGACCACGGTCTTGGCCTTGATCTTGATCGCTTCTCCGGTCTGCGGATTGCGGCCGATGCGGGCTTTCCGCTCTGCCTTCACCAGACGGCCCAGTCCTGGAATTACGAAAAGCCCAACTTTCTTGGTTTCCTTGACGGCGGTTTCCGCCAGCAGATCCAGAAATCCTGCTACCTGCTTGTTCGTCAATTCGAGTTTCTCGGCAAGATGCCGAACGAGTGCTGTTTTGGTCATGCCTGCTGCCATAATTTGTCTTCCTCCTGATACCAGCAGTGGGTGTGCCACTGCGGTTTTTGTTTTGACTTCTGTCGACCGCGTTGCCGCCTGTCGAGTTTCGCACAAAATGCGGAAATCGACAGCGTGGATGCGGGTCTAAAGAAACCCTTCCGCCGTTTACCTTGCGGCTTTCCGCTGGATTTGTCAACGGAAAACAGCGTATTTCCACAGGTTTTCTTCGGATTTTTTCGGTTTTCTTCTGGAATTGGCCGATTTTCGCCGGTTTTCGCCTGGGGAAGCTCTTGAAACCCGCTTGGTTGCGAGGTTTCGCCTCTTCGCGAGAGTAGACAAATTCTACCGCGTTTTGCAGCAGCGATAACGCGATTCCCGGTTGAAAACCAGTGCCGCAAAAGGTCCTCGCTATACTAGCCAGAGCGGGTCCAATCGAAAAGGATCGGAGAAAAATGCAGTCCAAGTCGGAGATGCCGGAGCAAGGCGGGAGTGTCGCAAAGCCGGGGCCCGTGCCGCTGGAGCGGGTGCTGCGGGTGGCGGAACTGGCGCAACTGGAGTTGCGCGAAGACGAACAGCAGGAAATGCTGCGCGATTTGAATGCCATTCTCGGCCACGTGGCGCAGTTGAACGAACTGGACACCCGCGATGTTCCGCCGATGACGCAGGTGAACGCCGCCATGCACGCCGCCGGCGACCGAGCCGCGGTGGATGCCGGCAACGTGCTGCGGGACGATTCAGTCCGTCCATCGCTCGATCGCGCCAAGGCGATGGCGGCAGCGCCGGAAACCGATGGCACCTACTTTAAAGTTCCTAAGGTGATTGAACGCTGAAAACCACGAGCCTACACGTTCTGATTTGAGTACACTTGACTCAGCAGACGAAGCGCTGGTATCAAGGCACGGAACACGAACCGCTATTCTTACGGGAAGCGACCAGCATATGAGTGTAGCAGTCCTAATTGGTGTTCACGATGGTCTGGTGTTGGCGGCAGACAGCGCATCCACGCTATCTATAAGCGCATCACCGGGCATTGCCCCAGGCGGAAATTTTGTTGCCAATGTGTACGACAACGCAAACAAGATTTTCAACTTGGTGAAGGGCGCACCCATCGGATGCATTACTTTCGGAAGCGGCAATATCGGTAACGCCTCAATTGGCACATTGATAAAGGACCTTAGAAAGAAACTGACCGATACACCGGCAGAGATGGGGTTCAACGCCGAAGAATACACAATGGAGGGGGTCGCCAAGATTCTGGCAAAGTTCCTTGGAGACGAATGCCAAAATATTGAGCAGCCTTTGAGGCTGAACACAAACGTGGGATTTCTTCTCGGGGGCTACTCCAAGCCCAGAGCGTTAGGCGAATCGTGGTCAGTTGAAGTGCAGAAGGGAGTTGCGCAACCCCCGAAAAAACTGAGGCAGGACTATGAGGTAGGAATGCATTGGGGTGGGGCAACCGAGGTATTGCAACGAATAGTTATGGGTTTTAGTCCACATCTATTTAAAGTGCTAGCTGCCGTGACTCAACCGCAACAAAATCCAGAAGTGCTCGCTGCTCAGCTTGGGCCTTTGATAGTTGCGCAGCTACAGGCACCTATAGTTTTTGCTCCTATGCCGATTCAAGATGTTATCGATCTTGCTCGATTTTTGGTCCATTCCGCAATTATGTTTCAACGCTTCACTCCAGGGCCAAATATTGTCGGCGGTCCTATTGAAATCGCGGCCATCACTAAGCATGAGAATTTCAAATGGATCAGTCGGAAACATTATTACGATCAACCTTTGAACAAGGAGCCTATCCATGTTATTAGCGATCGACGAGACTAAAATCGCCGAATTGTTACGGTCCAGCGCAAATAGACTCGAGACCTTCACTTCGGAAAGTTGTGGAGTTTCTGGGGCCGTCTACGCCGCGCCCGTACTCGTTACTGCAGAAAGCAGGAATCATATCCTTTCAGCTCGCCGCCGCATAGAAGAATCCGGCGTCCCATTAAAGAGCGCCGAAACCTTAGCGAGAGAAATTGAAGAGATGAGGAGTCGAGGCTAGTTTTGCCCACGACGCTTACGTACATCGATTCCGGCGTCCTTATTTTCGCGGCCCAGGGAACAGCCGATGCGGCTGCCCTTGCTCTCCCATTCCTCGTCGATCAAAACCGCGAATACGTTGCCGGCGATTACGTTCGTCTCGAAGTTTTGCCAAAGGCAATTTTTTATAAGCGGACGGAAGAAGTTGAGTTTTACGAAACGTTCTTCAAGACGGCTTCGCGCTGGATACCGACAAGTCAGGCGCTCTTGGAATGCGCGATGGAAGAAGCTTCCAAGAGTGGGCTGCGCGCGCTCGATGCGTTGCAGATCGCTTGTGCTGTTTTTGCTGGTGCTGAGGAGTTCATAACTTCGGAAAAGCCTAGTAAACCAATCCATCGTACTAAGTTGGTCAAGGTGGTGTCGATATTTCCATGAGAGCTAGTAAGGGAAAAGAATGGCTGAACTTGAACTGAAGTCCACTTCCAATAGCACGCGTCGTACCATTCGCTCCGCGCGGCACGCCATTGTCAGCGGCGAAACCAGCGCCGTCGCACTGGCCGATTCGTATTACGACACCATCGCGGCGGAAGATCCGAAGATCCACGCATGGCTGGCGCTGAGCCGCGAGCGCGCCACGGCGCAGGCGCATCGCATCGACGATCTGGCAAAGGCCGGCGATCTGGCAAAGGCCGGCGATCTGGCGAAGTCCGGCGACCTGGCGAATGCAGAAGCGTTGCCGCTGGCCGGCGTTCCCATCGGCATTAAAGATGTGCTGGTGATGCAGGGCGCGCCCGCGACCGCAGGCTCGAAAATTCTGGAAAATTATCGTCCGCCCTACGATGCCACCGCCGTGGCGAAGCTGGCCGCCGCAGGCGCGGTGCTGCTGGGGAAATTGAACTGCGACGAGTTTGCCATGGGCTCCTCGAATGAGAACTCCGCGTACGGGCCCGTGCATAATCCTCGCTCTCTCGATCGCGTTCCCGGCGGCTCCAGTGGAGGTTCCGCGGCTGCCGTTGCCGCCAACATGGCTGTGGCGACGCTGGGCACGGATACCGGTGGCTCCATTCGCCAGCCCGCTTCCTTTTGCGGAGTGGTGGGCCTGCTGCCCACGTATGGCCGCGTGTCTCGCTACGGGTTGATTGCCTTTGCATCTTCGCTGGATCGCGTCGGTCCGTTCACGCACACGGTGGAGGATGCAGCGATCCTGCTGGGCATACTTGCCGGCCCTGATCCGATGGACGCAACTTCATCCGGCGCAGCGGTACCCGACTATGCCGCCGCGCTGGGAACACCGGTGAAAGGGCTGCGCATTGGCATTCCTGATGAGTACTTCGGCGAGGGACTCGATCCGGAGGTCCGCGCCGCAGTCGAGAAGACGGCCGACGCTTTGCGCGCCGCTGGCTGCACGCTGAACAAAGTTTCGTTGCCGCATACGCGCTACGCCGTGGCCACGTATTATGTGCTCGCCACTGCTGAGGCCAGCTCCAACCTGGCGCGGTTTGACGGTGTTCGCTACGGCCTGCGGGCGGACGATGCAGCCTCGCTGAGCGGCATGTATCGCAAAACGCGTGACCAGGGATTTGGCAAAGAGGTGAAGCGGCGCATTCTGCTGGGCACGTATGTGTTGAGCGCGGGATATTACGATGCTTACTATCGCAAGGCACAGCAGGTGCGCACCCTGCTGACGCGCGATTTTCTCGATGCCTTCACGCAGGTCGATGCGATCCTGACTCCGACCGCTCCCACGCCCGCCTTTCGCCTGGGCGAAAAAACCGACGATCCGCTGGCGATGTATCTGGCGGACATTTACACCGTCACGGCGAATCTCGCGGGAATCTGCGGCATCTCCGTTCCCTGCGGCAACTCCAAAGAAGGCTTGCCGATTGGCGCGCAGATTCTCGGCAAGCATTTCGACGAAGCCACAGTACTGCGCGTGGCGAACGCCGTGGAGCAAGCCCACCGCGGCGGACAGGCGCAGCGATGAGAGTCGACGCCACTGCCTCAATCGCAAAAGACCGCTTGGTTGTTGCGCTGGATGTTCCGACTGTAGCGCAAGCGAGAGAACTGGCGGCGCAACTTCGCGGAAACTGTCGCTGGGTAAAAGTTGGTCTGGAGCTGTATCTCGCGACCGGCAATGCGATGGTGGAAGAACTGGCTGCGCAGGGCTTCTCGGTTTTTCTCGATTTGAAATTTCACGACATTCCCAACACGGTTGCGGGAGCGGTTCGTTCGGCGGCCTTGATGGGCGCATCGCTGCTGACCGTTCATGCTGCGGGCGGTCCAGCCATGCTGAGCGCGGCGGCGGAAGCTGCAGCCGCATTGCCGAACGCTCCGCGACTGCTGGCGGTGACGGTGCTGACCAGCATGGACCGGACGCATCTGGCGGCCATCGGCATCGAAATTTCGGCAGCCGATCAGGTGCTTCGCCTGGCGCGCATGGCAATAGCGAGCGGCATCCAGGGTCTTGTTTGTTCGGCGGAAGAGGTTCGGCTGCTCCGTCAGGAATTGGGCGAGGGTGCGCAGTTGGTCGTTCCCGGCATTCGTCCGGCGGGCGCAGCGGTCGGCGATCAGAAACGCATTGCCACTCCGGCGGACGCGATTCGAGCGGGCGCCAGCCAGCTCGTCGTGGGCCGTCCGATTACGCAGGCGGCTGATCCAGCGAAGGCGGCGCAATCCATCCTGGACGAAATCGCAAGCGCGATGCTTTCCAACTCAATGTAGTCCGCCACAGGTCGCCGCGGCGACAACCTGTGGCTGTGACTTGCATACTATGTGCAATTGGCGCGCGCTTTTTCGTGCCATCGACGCGCGGACAAGAACTGTGTTGACGGGAGACTCCGGCAAATACTAATATCCGTTCACCGACTTGATAGATGCCTATTCACGCGTCGGCGAAATCCCCAAAGTTCAACTCAATCCACCCGTTTTTTTTGAGGCATTCACGTGACGAAAAACTATCCATTCCGTACCGCTGCGCGTTGTCTGGGACTGCTCATCGCGGTGACGACCCTCGCCCTGTCCCTGCCCGCCGTGGGCCTTACTGGCCACAGCGCAGGCCCCGCCATGGTTTCGCTTCCCGGCAACGTTCGCCCTGAGGTGAAGGTAGCCAAAGACAATGGAGAGGTCGACGGCAGCCTGCAACTGGACCACATGCTGCTGCAGTTACAGCGTCCGGCGCAGCGAGAAGCCGCGCTGGAGGCGAAAATCGAGGCAATGTATCAACCCAGCAGCCCGGATTTCCACCACTGGCTGACGCCGGAGGAATTGGGCCAGCAGTATGGCCCAGACCCCGCGGATATTCAGAAGATCGTGCAGTGGCTACAGAAGAGCGGGTTTCAGGTCAACGGCGTTTCCAAGAGCGGCATGGTAATCGATTTTTCGGGAACGGCGGCGCAGGTGGAATCGGCGATGAACGTGGGGCTGCATAACCTGACGGTCAACGGGAGAAATCATTTTGCCAACCTACGAAATCCGCAGGTCCCGGCGGAGTTTGCCAGTCTGATTGTCGGGGTATCATCGCTGAACGATTTTCGTCCCAAGCCGGCGCATACCGCGATCAGCTCGGGCCGGATCGATTTCATATCGAGGACGGTCGTCCCGCGCGGCGCGCAACCAGAGGCAGCTACCAGCGCATCGCAACCGGGCGCAACGCCGGGATTCACCGTCAACTCTTCCTATCAGCTTGTCGTTCCTGACGATGTGCATACGATTTACAACTTCGACCCTGCCTATCAGAAGGGCTTCACCGGCGAAAAGCAGGAAGTCGTCGTGATCGAAGATACCGACGTTTACACCGTTAGGGATTGGTACACATTCCGCACCACGTTCGGCCTGGACAAGTACAAGAAAGGCTCGTTCACGCAGATTCACCCGGGTGGATGTACTGACCCTGGGGTGCTGGTCGGCAACGACGCAGAGGCGATTCTGGATGCGGAGTATTCCAGCGCGGCGGCGCCGGATGCGGCGATCGTGCTGGCCTCCTGCACGGACACGCAGACCACCTTCGGCGGCCTGCTGGCGTTGCAGTCGTTGATCGATGAAGAGGTGCCGCCCTCCGTCGTCAGCATAAGCTATGGCGAATGCGAGGCGGCGCTAGGCGCAGCCGGCAACGCAACCTATCGGTATGCCTATGAACAGGCCGCATCGGAAGGCGTTTCGGTCTTTGTTTCATCGGGAGATGAAGGCGCAGCCAGTTGCGACGCCAACCAGCCGGCCGCGCAATACGGAATTGCCGTAAGCGGATTTGCGTCGACGCCGTATAACGTGGCGGTGGGAGGCACCGACTATGGCGACACCTATGCGGGCACGAATGCGCAGTATTGGAACGCGAAGAACAACCTCACCTATGGCTCGGCTAAGTCGTACATTCCCGAGATTCCATGGAACGATTCCTGTGCCAGCACTCTGATCGCGAATATTGTGGGCTACAACGTCTCCTTCGGGGCCAATGGCTTCTGCAATTCAACGATCGGGGAGGCATACTTTCTGACCACAGCTAGCGGAAGCGGCGGTCCCAGCGGCTGCGCCTACGGGGAGACCTCTCCCAAGGCAAACACGCCGGCCGTCAGCGGAAGCTGCCGTGGCTACGCGAAACCGGATTACCAGCAAGGCGTGTTTGGCAATCCGAATGACAGAGTGCGCGATCTGCCCGACGTTTCGCTGTTCGCGGCGAATGGCGTCTGGGGACACTATTATGTGTTCTGCTATACCGATCCGGCGACGGGCGCGGGTGGCGCGCCGTGTACGGGCAATCCCGCAAACTGGTCGGGGGCGGGCGGCACGTCATTCGCGGCGCCCATCGTGGCCGGGATCCAGGCGCTGGTCAACCAGTCGCAGGGCGCTCCGCAGGGCAACCCGAACTATGTGTACTATTCGCTGGCAAGGATGGAGTTTGGCGGCATGGGAAGAAATTCCTGCATTTCCACGCTGGGCAACGGCATCGACTCACAATGCGTATTCAACGACGTAGCGGAAGGCGATATGGATGTGAATTGCCTGGGACCGTTCAACTGCTACACGCCTTCGGGAACCAACGGCGTATTGTCTATCACCAGTAAGGCATACTCCAAGGCCTACAACAGCAACATAGGTTGGGATTTTGCCACTGGCATTGGCACGCTGAATGTCGGTAACCTGATCAAAGACTGGGACTACGCTTTCCGATAGGCGGCGCAGTTCACGGGGCTGCAAAAAGGGCAGACTGCCAAGTCTGCCTTTTTTGCGATGTACGGCGCAGCGTTATCGCGGGAGGATCTTCTTCCCGCTGACCGTCACGGTTGTCGAAATTCCATTGGCATCTGTGCCGGGCTGGCTGCCGCCGACGAACAGCATGTAGCTCCCGGGCAGAATCACATGATCGCCATTCTCCAGCACCTGACTCCATTGCCGCGCGTCCACTTTGATCTGAACGGGCACGGTAGCGCCGGCAGCCACATGCACGCGCGAAAATCCGGCGAGCGCATGAATCGGGCTGGTCTTCGTTTTCGGGTAGGTAAGATACAACTCTGCCACTTCATCGCCATCGACCTTCGACGTGTTGGTGACGTCTACATCCACCGTGAAAGGATCGCCCGCCCGCAGTCTTTCCGTCGAGACATGCAGCTTGCCGAATTTGAAATTCGAGTAACTCAACCCAAATCCAAATCCATACAGCGTTGTGCCGTGGAAGTAACGATACGTGCGGCCGGCCATCGAATAGTCGGTAAACGGGGGCAGTTCGCTGGTCGAGGTATAAAACGTGACCGGCAATCTGCCCGCGGGATTGTTTTTGCCGAGTAGCGTGTCGACGATCGCCTCGCCCCCGCGAGCGCCGGGATACCAAGCTTCAAGAATCGCGTTGGCATGTTGCGCAGACCAGTTGACGGCCAGCGCCGAGCCGTTCATCAGCACGACGATCAGCGGCTTGCCGGTGGCGGCCACCGCCTGCAGCATCTGTCGCTGCACATCCGGCAGGTCGATCGAGGTGCGATCGCCGCCGGAAAATCCGGGAATGTGAATCGGCATCTCTTCGCCTTCCAGGCGCGGAGAAATACCTACGATTGCCACCACGGCATCGGCCTGCTGCGCGGCTGCGACGGCCTGCTGGCGGAGCACATCCACCGGCGGCTGCCAGTTGAAACTGATGCCGGCGCCAAACAGAGGCGACTGGTGCGAATACTCCAGGCGAAATGCGTGCGGCCTGGTATCGGCGAAAGCGACGTGGAACTCTGCCGGATGGCCGCGTCCATTTTTATCGTGGGAGGTGCCGGACGACACTTGCTTGCCGTCAATCCACACACTGTAGGTTTCGACGTTGTTGCAGGGATAGCAATCGGCCAACTTCACCTGGAACGTGATGTCCCTGGCAGCCGGCGGGGTGAACGTGCCGCTCCAGCGCACAGAAAATGCTTTACGCGGAATGCGGTTGGGATCGGGACTGGCTCCGTCCCAGTTGCTGTCGATGTTGTCCGATGTGGAGGTGATGCCGGCTTCGGAGAAATTCGTATTGGGGAAAGCAGTTTCGGTCAGACCTTCCGCGCCGCCGGCGGTGTGAAAGGCATCCGGCGGGACCGGCAACGACAACTGCTCCACGTAGGGCGCGCCCTGCACATCGAGAACGCGAAAACGCTTCTGCGCGGCCAGTGTTTTGAATGCGGCCAGCGGCGTTTCCGGATGGATCGGCGTGCCGTTGTAGTTGCCTTCCAGCGCCGCCAGCGATGCCGCATTGGGTCCGATCACAGCGATCGTCTTCACGTTGGCCGCAAGCGGCAACGCGCCGTCATTTTTCAGCAGCACCATGGACTCGTCCGCGGCACGCAAATCGAGCTTGGCGTGGTCCGGCGAATACACCACGGCGCGATTCAGAGATTGCAGCGGCTGATCTCTGGGCGGCGCAAGAATTCCCATGCGAATTCGCGCCATCATCAAGCGCTTTACGGAGGTATCGATTTCGCTTTCCTGGATCAGGCCGTCTTGCACTGCCTTGACCAGCGTGGCATACTCGTCGCCGCAGCTTAGATCGGTTCCCGCGCGCACCGCATCGACCGAGGCCTGCTCGACCGAAGGAGCATATTTGTGGCCGTTGGCAATGTCGCCGATCGCGCCGCAGTCGGAGACGACGTAGCCCTGAAAGTTCCAGTCGCCGCGCAGCGTTTGCTGCAACAGCATTTTGTTGGCGCAGGCGGGAACTCCATCGACGGCGTTATAGGCGCACATGAGGGAGTCGGCATGGCCATCGACGATGGTGGCGCGAAAGGCCGGCAGATAGGTGTCTTGCAGGTCGTGAGCGGAGACATCGACGTTGAAGCGATGGCGTTCCGACTCTGGGCCGCTATGCACGTCGAAGTGCTTGGGGGTGGAGATGGACAGATAGTAGTTGGGATTGTCTCCCTGCAACCCGGTCACAAACTGGACCCCCAACTGTCCGGTGAGAAACGGGTCTTCGCCGTAGGTTTCCTGTCCTCGGCCCCAGCGCGGATCGCGAAAGATGTTCACGTTCGGCGACCAGAAATCCATGCCGTAGAAAATGGCGTGATTGTCTTCCCGCACTGCGGAGTTGTATCGCCCGCGCCCCTCAATGCCGATGACATGAGCTTCTTCGTGGATCAGAAGGGCGTCCCAAGTCGCCGCCATTCCAATGGCCTGCGGAAACACGGTCGCATACCCGGAGCGTGCCACGCCATGCAGGGCTTCACTCCACCAGTCGTACTCGGCAACGCCTAACCGTGGAATGGACGCCGCGTGGTTCTGCATCTGCGACACTTTTTCCGCCAGCGTCATCTTCGATACCAGGTCGTCGACGCGCTGCTGGATGGGAATTGCGGGATTCAAGTAGGGGGCGGGGGCCTTCGCGGCGGCCGCTTGCGCAAAACATCCTGGCGCAAGCAAGAGGAAGGCCCCTGCGCCAGCCAGCGATGCAGAGAGCCAGATTTTCAACCGGCGAGAAGCGCCGGCGAGCAAAAACGATTTAGACATGTCATCTCCTTCTTTTTTCACGCCGCACAAATGGGAATTCATCGGGCGTCTATCAATCTACTGTGCATCGATCGGCCTGACAAATTCCGGCTTCCTGAACGTTAATCTTCCCACCCTCTAGAACTAGACACGCGCCCACGTTGCGGCGAGAAATGTGCGGAAATACATGTGGCAGAAGGAAAGAATTTCGCATTATAGTCAAAATGGAGTGACCGGTCCAATGCGCTGACCGTGGGTTAGGCTGCGATTCAGGACAGAAGCGCAGTTCAGAGCCACAAGCGGAGAGGAACCGGTCATGAAGGAAAAGGCACGATTTTTGGG
>JAJYUB010000089.1 GCA_021792795.1 Acidobacteriota bacterium
TCACAAAAAGCATGGTATCACGGGTGGCATCATTTGATTTGTCTTCGCATTGGTTTTGCTGGGAGATGGAAGTGATGTGACATTCCCCGGATAAATGGAGATTATGTGCCGAGGTCGCTCAGGTCTGTGTCAAGGCGCATGCCCGCGTAAGCGGCGACCTGTGGTCGGCCTTGACACAGACAGCGCCTCGGCTATGCTGCCGATACCGGGGGATGTCACAGTGGTTTGTCCAGTCATTTTCAAGATTTATGGCACAGTTTGTTTTCATCGGATGAAAAATACGCCTGCGCCACTTGTTCCTAAAACTACTTTCTACTACCTCCCAGTCCTTCTGGCTCCTTCAGCGTCTCTCTACTCCGGTTTGCCATGTCGATAGGCTCGAAACGCCGCAATATGTGGTAGTAGACATCCCTTCTGGCCCACGGCATTGTGGTTGTAGGAGTGTGCGAATTATGTTCGATTCTTCTTACTCTTTTGAACCATTGCTCAATAGCGAGCAAGCCGCAGCACTGGTCAAAGTCCATCCCAAAACTTTACAGCGATACGCCCGTCAAGGTCTCGTCGTTGGGTTGCGCGTGGGCAATCTCTGGCGTTTCCGTGCTTCCGACCTCGACCGCTGCCTGCCTTTCACGGTAAGCTCAGACAGCTATCCGTGCCGTCTCACAACCCTTGAAATGGAGAGGAAATGAGACGATCACGATTTCAGCAAGGCAGTCTTCAGCTTGTGGTGCGCGCCGGGAACCGGAAGGCATGGGAGTACCGATGGTACGAAGTCCAGCCCGATGGCAAAAGGACACGCCGCAACCTGGTGCTGGGCACACTGGAACAATATCCGAACGAGACGGCGGCGCAAAAGGTCGTCGCAGCGCTTCGGGCAGACATCAACGTGGAAAGTCCTCGCATGAACCTTACTCCGGTCAGTGTTGCGATGCTTGTTGAACACTATCGGCAGAAAGAACTCGGCGAAGACTCAAGCAAAACTTACGCGACCTGCAAGACCTACGAAGGCTATTTCCGCAAATGGATACTGCCTCGTTGGAACACCTACCGCGTGAAAGATGTAAAGTCTGTCGCCGTAGAGGAATGGCTACGCTCGCTGAAACTTTCCAATGGAAGCAAGGCGAAGATGCGGAACATCATGCACGCCGTCTTCAATCACGCCATGCGTTGGGAATGGCACGACCGCAACCCGATCACCTTGGTGCGGCAAAGCTCCAAGCGGTCGAAGACTCCGATTGTGCTCACGCTGGAGGAAGTTGGCGCATTGCTCCATCTTCTGAAGGAACCGGCACGCACGGCAGTCTTCCTCGATGTGCTCACCGGTTTGCGTGTTGGTGAGTTGCTGGCGCTGAAATGGAATGACATCGATTTCGAGAAATCGCAAATCTCTGTCACCCGCTCCATCGTCATGCAGCGTGTCGGCGATTGTAAGACGGAAGCCAGCCGTAAGCCCGTACCTCTGGATTTGCGGCTTGCGGAAGCTCTTTACAACTGGCGGCGGATGAGTCCCTATCCGCGACCGGAGGATTGGGTCTTTGCCAGCCCACATTCCAATGGCCGCTTACCCTACTGGCCGGGTGCGTTCTTTCGAGCGCACATTCTGCCAGCAGCCAAAATCCTTGGTATCGAGGGGATTGGCTGGCACACCTTCCGGCGCACCTACGCGACAGTCCTCAAGGCCAACGGCGAGGATGTCAAGACGGTGCAGGAACTCCTGCGGCATGCCAACAGCATTGTGACGATGAACCTGTACGCACAGGCCATCACGCAGAACAAGCGGGATGCTCAAAGTCGCATTGCAACCATGCTGCTCAACCAGAAACTGCTTGCATAAAATGCAGGCCCAAACCGAGCATTTTCGCTTATCGGACTATAACGGACCTACAAAATCCTGGATGGGATTTGGAAGTTGCTGAAATGATTGGCGTCCCCGACGGGATTTGAACCCGTGTTATCGCCGTGAAAGTGGCTGATTTCTCGGTAACTTACTGGAATCAGGTGGCATGGATAGCTCTCCAAAGCACTTTCAGGCACAGTCGGAGCCGCTTATTGGACGTTTATTGGAACAATGCAGTGCGGTGCTCAGGAGGCATAGATTATGGAACCGGCACTGCAGACCATTCTCGAATCTCTTCCCGAAAAATTCTATCGCTCCAAGCTGGAGCCTCACCGCGAACTCATCCGCGAACTGCGGCGCAAGGGTAGGACCTATCGCGACATTGCATGGATTTTTCGGGAACGGCTCGGATTGCACGTAGCTCCGAGCACACTCCATTCTTTCGTGAAAGTTCGCGCCAAGCATCGCAAACGAACACAATTTGAACTGCCGCCGCTGGAATCCGCTGCCACGGAATCGCCAGTACCGGGCCGTCTTGCGGCACTCAAAGCAAAGCCCACAGCGCGCGAAGCGAAGCGCACTCGCTTCGTCTTCCGCGAAAACGAACCTCTCACTCTGACCACTCATGGAGGTGCGCGATGACAGCGAACGCGAAACGTGTTGTTTTTACGATGGGCGGCAAAGGCGGCGTCGGGAAAACTGGTGTCATGGTAGCTCTGGCGGAATGGTTTTTGGCAAACGAGATTCCGGTCACGTTGCTCGACCTCGATACGGAAAACAAAGCCCGTGGTTCGTTAAAGCACTTCTTCAACGGCAGTGTTACGAAGGTCAACATTCATACGCCTGCTGGCCTCGATGCTTTTGTCGATCATCTCGACGGCGGAACTCCGATCATCCTGGCCGACATGGGCGCGGGTGCCGGACAGGTCGCAGCGGATTGGTTTGAATCGATGTACGAGGATGTCGCTGCGACCGGAGTTCGCTTCACAGCCGTTGGTGTTGTGACTCCCGACCCCGCCAGCGTGGAAAGTGTCCTTGCGTGGGCAAGCCGCCTGCAGGACCGCGTGGAGTATGTCGTCATCGAAAACGCGACGAGTGCGTTGGCTGACTTTACATATTGGAAGTCCACCGAACAGGCGCATCGTTTCCGCGAAGCTTTTTCTCCTGAAATTCTGCGCATGGAATTTCGGCTGGCAGAACTCGAAAATCCAATACGGCAGTATGGCATTCAACTCGGCCAGGTGGCAGACCGCAAAGCTTCCATCGAAGAACTGAAACGGGCATCGCTCATCATGCGGGCGCAAAGCTATCGACGGCGGCTCTTCTCGGAGTTCGACCGCGCAAAGCAGGTGTTCTTGCCATGAGCATTGCGAAGGAAACTCGCAACGTGAAGGCGGGAGGGCCGACTTTATTCGACTCTCTCGCTCGCCTGGTTCCAGAAGAATTGCATACCGCCTACTACCGTGTTCTTGCACACACGCACACGCTCAGTCCCGATGACGAGATGCTGCGTATTCTCGAAGCAATGGGTGTTCTCGCCTTGCTCACGCGCCATACGCCGAAAGATATTGCGGACGAACGGGAACGCTTTCAGGAGATGCTCGATCTGCATCGGCAATTTTCAGAGGAGACGCAACAGAAAACACTGGGCTACGTGCATCAACTGGAGTCACGACTCGCTGAACTGCCCGGTGAAATCGAAGCCGGTCTCGATCCTCAGCAAATTGCCAAGCTGTTGGGCGAAAGCCTACATCAGCATTTCATCAAGTCTGGAATGCCAGAGACAGTCCGGGGATTACAAACAACGACCGCGGCCATGACCGATGCGCATAAAGACCTCACTACGGCGCTACGCGATTTATCGGACTCGCATGGTGGCGTTGTGGCCCAGGTCGAATCTGCCAACAGCCGCCTGACATATTCCCTGGAAAGCCGTGCTAAGACTGTTGACGCGCTCTTACGGGAACTCAAGAATGATGTCCTGCGCATATGGGTACCACTTGTTGCCGGTGCTGCCCTGCTGATTGGGTTGTTTACCGGCATTGGCATCCAGAATTGGAGAGACTCCGCCCCAGCAGAGGTTGCAACACCGCCGCCCATTACAATTCAATCTCGCCCAATTCCTCAGTCAGAGCATAACAACCGAGGTATAAAACCTTTGAGGAAGCCGCACGCCCACAACCGACGAGAAACGGATGACCGCTCAAAATGAGAGAAAAAGGACATCATGCGCTAGCAACAGACCAAAGGTGAGTAATGGCGGGCAATTCAGTTCATGGTTAACATGAAGGTAGTGCTTTGCTGCTGCGATCCGGATGTCGCAGTTATCGTCACTGTCGTGGTCGTGGGATGGAATTTACTTGGGCCACTGCCGCATCCGCACAGCAGACCCAGCCATGCGATGCCAACGGCGACCAGCACCATCGATTTTGCAGGCCAGCGTCTCCTCCTGCGAATGAAGCAAATGACAATCGCAAGGGCCGCCGTAGAAGACTCCAGGCTGGAACCCCTACTTATGGCCGTTGGTGCGGAAGTACTTAGGGTAAGAGTTGTCGAGGCCGGTGCCTGGTCCGGTGAAACGGTTGCTGGAGAAAAGCTGCACGAAGCTCCCGGCGGCAGCCCGGAGCAACCAAACGAAACTGCAGAGTTGAACCCATTCACTGGAGTAACCGTAATCGTGATTGAGCCAGTCTGCCCGACATTCACCACCAGCGAATTCGGAGAGGCTGCGAGGGAGAAGTTCGGTTGCATCTGGATCGCATAGGTCGCGCTAGCCATGCTGCTCGGCGAGTAGCCGCTGGCAATTGCAATCGCTTGGATGGTCTCTGAAAACCGTGCGCCAGACGACGAGACGGTGATCGGTTGACTGTAGATTGACGAATCGGTCGTTGGTGCACTGCCATCAATGGTGTAGTAGATTGTTGCACCTGGGATCGCGTCAGAGAGGGTGACGATTTGGCTGGATGAATAGCTGCCAGCGTCCGGACTGAAAGTTGGAGTAGCGGTTGCGGGCAACACATTTACGGACTGCTGAAATTTCCACAGATCGTTCAGAACGCCCATAGTGTTTCCGGTGCTGTCGGCACCGTAACCGCCAAAAAGCCAGAAGTTGCCCGACTCGTCCTTCCATCTAGACGCCCCGTAACGGCCTCCAGGTTCGTTTCCCGGTTCTGGGACACCTAGGGAGCCGTACACCCCCGGTTGGCCCTTGCAAAAGGGACTTCCCTCTGGTGTAACGGTGCAGTCAACTCCGGTGGTGTTTCCGCCCCGCCATGTCCACTCACTGGAATCTGGACTGGCCATCCAAAGGTCATTGAGGTTGCTCTCGTTGTCTACAGAGTCGTAGCCTTGGCCGCCAAAAAGCCAGAAATTGCCGGTGGCGTCGCTCCAGCCCATCGCATCGGAACGGCCCCCGGGAATGTTGTTGGCACTCGATATCCCGAACGTGCCGTACACCCCAGGCTGTCCTTGGCAGATTTCGATTCCAAGCTCTGCGTAGCAACTGACCGCAGTCGTACCACCGCCCATCCACGTCCACATCTTCGTCGAGAGATTAAAATTCCAAAGATCATTGAGAGCAGTGCCATTTCCCTTTTCATCGACACCACCACCACCGAAAAGCCAGAGATTGCCGTTTTCATCCCTCCAACCCGTTGCACCGGAGCGGCTGCCGGGTAAATTCCCGGAAGCGGGAGTCCCCAGTGTGCCATACAAACCCGGCCATCCATGCGCGGCTTTGGGAAGCATGCTGTTGCCGCTCACCCATGACCACGCGTTCGTGGAGGGGTCGAATCTCCAAAGGTCGTTGAGAACACCAGACACATCGCTGGCGTCATAGCCGGTCCCACCAAAAAGCCAGAAATTGCCGTTCTGATCGGTCCAGGTCACCGCACCAGAACGTCCCCCGGGCATATTTCCGGCGGCGGCTACTCCAAGTGTTCCGTAAATTCCGGGCTGTCCTTTATTAGCTCCAACGGTGCTGCTCCCACCCATCCACGTCCATTCGTTCGTGGATGGGCTGTACTCCCAAAGATCGTTCAGGTCGCCCACTTTGCAGGCCGAATCACATCCAGTCCCGCCAAAAAGCCAGAAATTTCCGTTCTGATCGGACCAAGTTGCGGCACCAGAGCGGCTCCCAGGAACGTTTCCGGCATTCGGCCTCCCCAGCGTTCCGTAGACCCCGGGAGACGGAGTTCCTACAGCGTCACTGCCACCCATCCAGACCCATTCGTTAGAGGATGGAAAGTATTCCCACAAATCCATTAGGAGAACGCCTGTTGTGTTGGTGGCAGCGTCATACCCAAGCCCGCCAAAGAGCCAGAGGTTGCCGTTTTGATCAGTCCAGGTAGCGGCATCCCAGCGGCCAGGAGGAATATTCCCGGCCGCTGGCATTCCCAGCGTTCCATATTGGCCAGGTTGATAAATCTTGCTGCTTCCGGCCATCCATGTCCAAGCGGCAGTCGTCTGAGATGTTGCAGCGGAAGAGAAGCAAGTAGCCCAAATTAGACAGGCTGCGAGAGCGTGGAAACGCCAAGGAGACTTCTTGAAGTGCAGAGGAATGCAAAGCAGGAAAAGGACGTTTTGTTCATTGCTCTTGCGCACCCTCACCTCTCAAGGCAAGAGGAGCAAGTTGTCCGTTGCCTTCGCTTTCCACATTGCTTCTCTTTCACACGTCATCATCCCTTACCGACTACGGGAAGTCAATTGCAACCGTTTGACTTTGCGAATGTCCCGGCGCTGTCGCGTACATGGTCCCGCTGGGGTTACAGTCAGAACCGCTCTGATATACCAGCGTGAAACCACCTCCAGAACTAACAGGACTGCTGCCACTGGTGTATCCACTACAACCAGACACCTGCCAGTAAATCTCAGCTCCCGGCGTGCTGTCGTAAAGGGTTTCCGTAAATGTAACTTCGGGAGGAGTATATCCGTTGGTTGTGTAGCTGCCACCACTGGTGGGCGCTAAAGTTTGCGACGGACCATAATTCAACGCGACGATGGTCGGCTCCTCTGCTCCGCCGTAGTCACATTGCGGCGTGAGCCCGGCATAATAATTATTGAGTGACCACGCTGGATTTGAGATCTGGTTGAAGTTATTGTCATAGAGAGTCAAGCCGTCGAAATAAGTTGTGCCATTTGGAGGGTAATCGCTGCATTGGGAAACAGAATACACTTCTAAAACACCCCCAAAGGCCCAATTGAAGGTTTGTCCATTATTAGAAACTTGATTGGCTACAGTGCTGGTGCCGGTGCTTAAGTCTTTGGTAGTAATATTCCACGATCCGCATGTGAGTGTTCCCGAACTGCAGTTGGACTGGATTGTTCCAGAGATCAAATCTCCTGGATTGACCGATTCTGGTGAACTCTCGTATACCGTGCCATATCCATTTTGGACATAATCCCAACTCGCAATGCCCCACGCATTGCTAAAATCGGCGTTCCAGCCAAGAACAGGTTGAATAATGCCTACTGTATAGCCGTTGTCTTCCATGCCCGGGAAAAAATATAAAGTCTGGCCGTCATCTGATGTCGGGGCCGGGGGAGCGGTCCAATTCGCCACCAGCTTTCCAAACGAACTACCGGTCGCCACGCTTTCATCTTCAATCCAACTGTGGCCAATCGATGGTGCCGTCCCACGCTCCTTCAGCTTTGGGACAGCTCGACCTCTCGCGTCGTAATGCAGGTATTCGCATGCTGTCACGCTTTCAAAGCTCCCGTCTGCGTGCCGAATGGCATGGTCATCCAGCAGTAAGGTGCTGCCTTTCGACAGATGGTTGACACAGCTTGGATGGAAATACCCAAATGGCGTGATCAGATATCCTTTAGGCACTGAGGCAGGGCGCTTTGCTGGTGCCAGTACCTGCGCGTTGATGACTGGTAAGCACGCTCCGAACACAAGGAAAGAAATAACAAACACCAGCGACAGCAATCTAATGTTCAAAGATGGGCTTGCCACGGCGATACTGCAGAATCTAGCTAATGATACAGAAGCCTTCATTGTACACCCCTTCTTGAGAGCGGATAATTCGCTAAAGTCAGCTCCTGCCCGAATCGGTCAGGAGATTTGAAGCCGACATTGCACCGATCGTCAAGTCATCCTACGTGTTGACCTCCGGAGAAGGTCCGCAAGTGCGACTACGATGCCGTGAAAAGTGCTGCGCATCTTGTGTACCCAGCAGCGCTGGTGGGCGGCGCGGGGATAGGCGGTCTCGATGTTAAGGTGTCCCTCCACCGTCACTAGCCCTTGGTCGACCAGCATGATGTTGCTCGCCGGGAAGTTGTCTTTATATGAGCATAGGAAACGCGAGCACTCCAGCCGCTGCATCTCGTGCATCCATGGCTTTCCTGTGCTCATCGGCATACAGTATGGCTCCGGGGCCTCCGTCATGCGTACGCTGCTCGTGCCATTCGGCTTCTGTACGTCCACCCGACACCCACGCCAGCCGCGAATCCAAAGGGTCGCGTTGTGGGGCTTCTTGGCGTCGGTCGAATCGGTTGCGGTGGAGGTGAACTGTCCCGTTCCCTGCATGTCCATCCAACGAGCCGAGACTGATCGCACTTCGATACGCTTTAATCTCCGCGAGCGCCCCAGCATCCTGCCGAGGAACCAGAGGAACGCTCTGCGGCAACACGATGCCTTGGTTGATATTTTCAAGGACTTGAGTGAATGGATTTTGTTGCCCGTAAACTGGCGGGATTGCCAGATACAGCGCGGCGACAAGGACAAGCGTCGGAGTGGAAGTGGTTCGGTCAAAGCGACCAAAAGCAGAATGCCGGCAGCAGAAAAACCATGGGGTGCTTGTTCGCATGGCATGGCTCCACGTAAAGCACAAGAAATGAACTGCGTGAAGTTCCGAGTTGCTCACCATTGAGAACCTCAACCGAATCCCTGTCAAGGAAAAAGTGCGATTTGTCGAAACTTTTTGCTTGCATCGACGTGCAGAAAATAAAAGTAACCTTGAAAGTTTAATAGTTCGTTAACATCTCGTTGGGTCTTACGACCTTGCATTCATCGCGTAAAGGCGAAGCCGCGATTTGATTGGTAAATATCTGCCAGTGCCTTTGGAGAGAATCCAAAATCAACCCATTTCGGTCAGATTTATGTTTCCGTGGTGAGTGCTCGCTGGTTCCGGGTCGCCTCAAACGCATCTCGAACTAAACACGAACAAGGCCGGATACCATCCGGCCTTGTTCAATCTCTGTTCGGTGAAAGATGAGTTTCCCGTTGACCTAAGCCGACAGGCTTAGGGATGGTGTCTTCCTCGACTACAGCCTTTCGATGAATGCAAAAACCTAAGACGGGTCATTGAGCAAGCTTGCAAGAATTGCCGGAGATATATGAAAGCTGGTTTGCCGCAAGCGTTCAAATGCGCTTCGCAAGTCCAGCAGGCCCATTTCAGCAGCCTCTCGCAGCACGCCGATCGTACCGATGACGGGCAAACTGCGCCGCTCAGCCTCACGCCTCCCCAACAGTTCATCGACAATCAACTGGTCTGCGGATAGTTCCTCCGCCAGTGCGATTGCATCACGCTCTCCTGCATCGAGCTTTGCCAGTTTTGCATCGACCACAACAGTGGGGGAAAGAACTTCCAACCAGTCGGGCGGCTGTTTCATCCACTCCTGCACGTTCAGTGGCGCACGCGAACGCATCAATTCTTCGCTCACCGCACGGGGGATAATGACGCGCCCGTACAGCTTTGGCAGCACGTCGATCTCTTCAATGAGAATCAGATAATTTATAGGCGTGGTGTCGGCAACAACGATCATCCCGGTTGACGTTCACCGGAAGCTGGAATCTGTTGCCGCTTGGCGCGCAGCCGGAGCGCCGTTTCCCGGTCTTTGGCAGCGTCGGAAATAGAGTAATGCAGAAATGCGCCATGCTCCTTCAAAAACGCATGAACTTCCATCCGAGTCTCGAAGCCCAACAGTTGCCGAATCTCCGCTTCGGACATCTGCTCTGTGCGGTACCCTTCCAGTACGAGCGCTTCCAATGCCGTGCGCGACGGGTCCTTACCCTCAGAAATGATCTGGGCGGCTAGTTCGTCCGGGATGTTTAGGGTAACTTCCACGCTCTAAGGATACCACTGGGCTGAAAGCACGAAAATCCTCGGTATTGCTTGCAATGCAATTTCGAACAGGGTTAGCGTCGGCTTATGCTGACGATTCGAGCGATGTCGGGCGGTATCGGGTATGCGGCGCGGCATTTGGAACACAGCGATTACTACGACGAGCAGCGCCGGGTTCAGGGCGAGTGGCAGGGACGGGGTGCGGAATTGCTCGGCCTTCGTGGAGAGGTTACACGCGAACAGTTTGAGGCCATTCGTGAAGGTCTGCATCCTGAGACAAAAGAATTTCTACGGCCACGTCACGGCGCAGACCGCATCGGTGAGGATGGGGCCGAACAGAGCAAGGCGCGTTCGTTGTATGATCTGACATTCTCCGCGCCCAAGTCGGTTTCGATTCAGACTCTTGTGGGCGGGGATGAGCGACTCATCGCAGCGCATGACAAGGCCGTGCGCGAAGCCCTGGCCGAAGCGGAGAATTATGCGGCCACACGGGTTCGCATGGATGGCGCGAATGAAGATCGCACCACGGGCAATTGGGTCGTCGCTGCCTATCGGCATGACACCAGCCGCGAACTCGACCCGCAACTGCATACTCATGCCGTCGCAGCCAATCTTACCTATGACGGTGTAGAAGGTCGTTGGAAGGCGTTGCAGGCGTCCGGTCTTTATGAACGATGCGCCTATCTGACGGAAGCTTACCGGAATGTGCTGGCGCGTGAAGTCCGCAGTCTGGGCTATGAAATCGAGCCACATCGCGATTCCA
>JAJYUB010000023.1 GCA_021792795.1 Acidobacteriota bacterium
AAGTCTCGAACCAAAGAAGCACTCGACGAAGCCCTCACCCAACTTTTGCCACAGCTTACTCCAGAGAACGCCGAGGCCTGGTTCAGAACTCGCTTCGGCACTCTATAGCAACTATGAAAATGCTCTAGTCCCGGGTCTACCTCGCTTGGTTCAGAATGACGGCCCTTCATTCCGGAGGCGATTTTCGACGGAAGAAACTGCGTCTGCCGCAAGCAGCATCAATCTTCTTCGGGTTCATGAAAATACATGTTCCAGTCGAGATAGTTGCCGGCGGCCTCGTAAACCGCGCTGGCACTCTCCGAGAAGTTGGCGGCGACATGGTGCTCGAAGCCCTCTTCGCAGATGAAGCGCAACAGGCTTTGCAATCGAGGAATTTCCACCACGCCAGCCCCGCCGAAGGTTTCCAGGGGATCGTTAGTGAACCGGCCTCCGCCGACGTAGCCTCGCATTTCGCCCTGGCGGTCGTCGGTGGAGAAGCGCGCATAGCTCATCTCTCCCGCTTTCACGCGGCCCACACAAGTGCCAAAGGTGTTCTCCTTGCCCACCGTGCCGGCGATAATGGCCTGAAAATCCATGACGACATCGTTGAAAAAATGCTTCGGCAGGTTCGAGCAATGGAAACACACCGCCTTGTCCGGGTCGTCGCCGTAGTTGTTGTTCCAGTCCAGCAGCGCGCTGGGAGTTTCCGAAGCCAGCGCCAGCGCATGCATGCTCAACGTGCCCACCACGTCCACCTCGCAGGCCGACGGAATCAGGTTCTCGCTCATCATGCTCATAATGGTGCAGGGCACCACGCCGAAATATTCTTCCAGCGAGGTCCAGCATTGCACCGCGCTGATGGTGGTTTGCGTCTGCTGCATCCACTGCTCAATCACCCAGCCCAGCTTGGCCATTTTGATCAAAGCCGGCTCCGGCACATCGCCCGTGGGGACATATTTCTTGATCGCGGCCAGCTTCGCTTCCACGTTGCTGTCGCCGTTTTTCAGCCGGTCGATGCGGCCCAATATCTCCGACAGGTCGATCGGCTCAACCGAGATGCCGCTGGCCTCCAGCAGCTTTTCGCTGTAGCGGACCGTATTGAAGGCCGCCGGCCGCGCGCCGATCGAGCCGATGCGCAGGTTCGTCAGTCCGCGCACGACACGGCAGACGGCGGTAAACCAGGCCAGATCTTTCTTGAATCCGTCGGAGCTGGGCGAGACCGTGTGCAGCTTCGTCAGCGAGTACGGAATTCCGTACTGCATCAGGTTGTTGCAGGCCGACATCTTGCCGCAGAAGCTGTCGCGCCGAAACGCGATCGTCATTTTCGAGGCCTTGTCCGGCGTCGCCTGCACCAGCACCGGGACCTTCAGCGTCGAATAGCGCATGGCGTCGGCAATGGCGCGCTCGTCGCCAAAGTTCGGCAGCGTGACGATCACGCCGTCGATCTCATCGCGATGCTGGCGGAACAGATCGCCGCATCGACGGGCCTCCTCGTGGGTCTCAATGGCGCCGTATTTCGACTCTTCCGGAGTCAACGCGATGACGCGAATGCCCGCGCCCTCCAGCACCTGCAACATCTCCTCGCGACCTTCTTTCGCCAGGTGGCCAGGGAAAAAACCGCGATTGCCTACAATCATTCCAAATGTCATCTGCCTGCCGTGCATTGTTTTCCTTCCTTCTCGTGCTGCGGTATTTGTTTCAATGGCGCAAACTTCACGCAATCGATCGATCCTGGAATGAGTGCGATCCCGCCCCCCACCACGCCTAGGCATGCCCGCCAACTTCACCGGCACCCACTTCGATCCACGTCCAGTATTATGCCACTTTATTCCATATAAAACGATTTAAACGAGGACTCGCATCCACACCGTAATGTAGGGACGCAAACACTCCTTGTCAATATTGAACGATAGATTGGCTGGCGATATCGGTCGTATGCAACGACCCATCATCGACGGGCTGGAAAATCCAACTCCTTAATGTCCGCGTAATTTAGGTATACTTCTCGCTGTTAGAAAACGTTGACTGGAGAGCCCCCGAATGCGCCACTCCGTCTGGATGCTCGCGCCTTTTCTTGCGCTGCCGCTCCTCTGTGGTTCGCAGGTTGCAAGCAAGCCGCCGATGGGCTGGAATAGCTGGGATTCCTACGGACTCACGATCACCGGGCCGGAGTTCAGGCAGAACGTAGAGTGGTTTCACGCGCACCTGCAACCCAGCGGCTGGCAATATGTGACGATTGACGAGGGCTGGTATCTGGCCCAACCGGACAAGGCCTACCAGGGCCACACCCTGGATGCGAACGGTCGCTACATTCCCGCGACCAACCGCTTCCCTTCCGCCAACAAGGACCGCGGATTCAAGCCGCTGGCGGACTACGTCCACTTGCTTGGCCTGAAGTTCGGCATTCACATCATCCGCGGAATTCCGAAGCAGGCCGTCGCACGCAACCTGCCCATCGCGGGGTCAAGTTACCACGCCGCCGATGCTGCCGACACCTCCGACACCTGCCGCTGGAACCATGACAACTATGGCGTCAGAAACAATGCCGCAGGCCAGGCCTATTACGATTCGATTGCGAAGCTTTACGCGGGATGGGGCGTCGATTTCGTCAAGGTGGACTGCATCTCGCAGCCGTACAAGACGGGCGAAATCCACATGGTGAGCAGCGCGCTGAAAAAGACGGGCAGACCCATCGTGCTGAGCCTTTCACCCGGCCCGACACCTCTCGAAGATGCCGCCAATGTGATCGCACAGGCGCAAATGTGGCGCATCTCGGACGACTTCTGGGACGTCTGGAGCCGCGACAACACATCGAGCGATTTCCCGCAAAGTGTGGTGCATCAGTTCCCATTGCTAGCGCAATGGGAACGCTATGCCGGGCCCGGACACTGGCCGGACGCCGACATGCTGCCCTTCGGCTGGCTCGGGCCGAATCCAGGATGGCAGCAGCCGCGTCCGTCGCGTCTGACGGCGGACGAGATGCGAACCGTGTTCACACTTTGGTCAATCGCGCGTTCGCCCTTGATTCTGGGGGCAAATCTCGCCCGAATGGACAGCGCTACAGAGGCACTGCTCACCAACCGAGAGGTGATTGAGGTCGATCAGAATTCAACCGGCAACAAAGCATTGATCCATACTCCGAAAAGCTGGGTATGGACCGCGCAGGCCGCCTCGGCGAAAGGAGAATATGTTGCGCTTTTCAATGTCAGCGATGCGCCGCTCGACATGAATTTCACATGGCAGGAACTTGGCCTTCCCGCCGGCAAGCACGTCGCCCGCGACCTGTGGCTGCACAAGGACCTTGGCAGTACCAGCGTATTAAGCGTCACGTTGGCGCCACATGCTTCGGCACTCTACCGGGTGGAATAAAAATGAAGATCGTGCCATATTGAATCTCCTGACGGTCGCTCGCAAAGGAAGAAACATGGTCATACAGAAGGCAGAATCGCCATGGTTGCACTTCTCCTTGGCGCAAGCGCCGCATTCGCGCAAGGCCCGAAGCAGGTTCCCTATACCTGGAAGAGCGTCCAGATTGTCGGCGGCGGGTTCGTGGATGGAATCATCTTCCATCCAACGGCGAAAGATGTGCGCTACGCCCGTACAGACATGGGAGGCGCCTACCGCTGGGATGCGACCCCTCATCGCTGGCACCCGATCCTGGACTGGGTGCCGTATGTAGATCGCAATCTTATGGGAATCGAATCGATTGCAGTCGATCCTTCGGACCCGAACCGCGTCTATCTGGCGTGCGGCACCTACACGAACGCCAACACTCCGAATGGCGCGGTCCTTCGCTCGGACGACCGTGGCCATACCTTCCAGCGCGCCAATGTGCCCTTCAAATTTGGCGGCAATGAGGACGGCCGCGGCAATGGCGAGCGGCTGGATGTCGATCCGCTGGACGGGCGTGTGCTTTACTTGGGCACGCGTCATGACGGACTCTGGCGCTCCCACGACCGAGGCGTGACCTGGGCGCGCGTCACCAGTTTTCCCGATGTAAAGGAGGCGGTTCCGCCCGCCCCGCCGCTGCAACCGGGCGAGACGCGGCGGCATTACTGGCAACGGAGGCCGGTCCGTGGCAGCGGCATCGTCTTTGTCAAGTTCGGCGCACCCACCGCCGCGTATCGAAAGGACCATCCCAGCCAGACGATCTATGTCGGCGTCTCGCTGATGGATCGTTCCAATCTTTTCGTTTCGACCGACAGGGGCGATAGCTGGCGCGCCATTCCGTGGGAGCCCCTCCACTATCGGCCGACGCGGGCTGCGCTTTCGTCGGACGGATTTCTATACGTCGTCTACGGCACCGCTCCCGGCCCCAGCCGCATGACCGATGGAGCGGTGTGGAAGCTGGACACGCACACCGGCGCATGGACTGACATCACTCCGGACCGCCCGGTCGCCGGAGTCAAAGAGTTTGGATATGCGGCTGTCTCCGTCGATGCGCAGCATCCGCGCACGTTGATTGTCAGTTCCTTTGGCCGTTCGGTATCGGCAGGCGGTGAGGACATTTTCCGCTCGACCGATGGCGGAGCGAGTTGGAAGACCATCTTTCATGGGCGAGGCGACGCCAACGGCGTTTACGATTACAGCCTTGCGCCCTATGTGAAGGCCACGCCCATCCACTGGCTCTTCGATGTCGAAATCGATCCGAACAACCCGGACCACGCCATGTTTACGACCGGCTACGACGGATGGGAGACCTTCGACCTGACGATGTCGGACCGCGGCAAGCCAACGCACTGGAGCGACATGGCGTCGGGCATTGAGGAGACGGTCGCGCTCCAATTGAACAGCCCCGGCCAGGGGGCGCATCTCATTACGGCAATCGGAGACTATGGTGGTTTCGTCCACTGGGACCTCGACCGCCCTGCCCCTGAGGGTTCATCCGCGCCGCCACGCTTCGGCAACACCACGGGAGTCGCTTCCGCCACTCTGCGCCCCCAGGCGATTGTGCGCGTTGGCACCAGTGCGGAGCACAAGCCGGACGAAAATATCAGCTACTCGCTCGATGAAGGCCGCACTTGGCAAGGCACCGCTGCAACGCCGAAGCCAGGCAGCCGTTTCGGCTCGATTGCCGTCTCGGCGGACGGAAAAACCTGGGTCTGGACGCCGGAGGGCTCTCCGTCCTACGTTACGCGCGACCTGGGAGCAACGTGGGCCTCATCGACGGGCCTTCCCGCCAATCTCCAGGTCATCGCCGACCCGATCGCGCCCCAAACCTTCTATGCCTATGCGATTTCCCTCGCGGATCAAACGGTATTTCGCAGCACGGACGGCGCGGCAACATTCAGCGCGCAGAAGTTCACGCTGTCCGATGGACCATTCGCGCTTGGCCAGTCTTCACGGGGCGATCCACGAGGTGGTCAAGACCGGCTCTATTCCGCTCCCGGACGAGCCGATGACTTGTGGTTCGCAGCCTTCAGTGGGCTCTACCATGCCGCGTCGGTTTCGTCCGCGACAAGCGCGAACGACATTTCTTTCACTCGAATGCCCGGAGTTACGGATATCCAGGCGTTCGGTTTCGGCAAAGCTGCGCCGCACCGGGCCTGTCCCGCAATGTACCTGGTGGGGACGGTGCAGGGTCAGCCGGGCATCTTCCGCTCGATCGACGAGGGGCAGAACTGGGCGCGGATCAACGATGACCAGCACCAATGGGGGCTGGTCTTGCAAATTAGCGGCGATCCCCGGTCATACGGGCGCGTTTATGTCGGCACCCACGGCCGAGGAACGGTCTACGGGGATCCTCGGTAGCAAGTGGTACGTGATATCCACGCGAGTCGTGAGATATTTTTACTGTCCGACAACCATGATTCTGTGGATATGAAAGCTGTTGCAGAAACCATCACGGTCCAACATGAGCGCTGCATCCGTCATCATCTCAGATCAGCCCTGTATGCAGTTACTTTTTACGCTACTTCAAGCGATTTAGATGGCCAACAGGGGCATGCGCAGACTATGATTCGACACTGGACACTCCTGCTGATAAGCTTGATTTAAATTTTGAATTGAAACGTTATGAGCCAACGCCAGCCGCTTCCCATCACAGCGAACTTAGCTCAAAAGCCTGTCCGGACGACCCTAAAAACACTCGCCAACCATCTGGAACTTTCCCCGACAACGGTTTCATTTGTCATCAGCGGATCGCCTTTCGCGGAGACCATCGCAAAAAGTACGCGCGAGAGGATCTGGGCAGCGGCAGAGAAACTGAACTACCGTCCCAATGTTTTTGCGCGCTATCTCCACACCAAACGGACCTACAGCGTGGCCGTGCTGGTGCCCGATGTAGGAGATGAATATTCCGCCGCCCTGATCGGCGGGATTGAAAGCTGTTTGACGAAGAAAGGATTTTTTTATTTCGTCGTCAGTCATCGCGGCGCGCCGGATTTGTTGAGGATGTCCCCCGACACCCTGCTGGACCGCGGTGTGGAGGGAATGATCTTCATCAACACCCCATTGAATCGCGCGCTGCCGGTGCCGATCGTTGCCATCTGCGACATCACCGAAGGGCCTGGCATTACCCGGATCAAGATCGACAACGGCAAGGCTGCGACGCTTGCAGTCGACCATCTGCTGGAGCTCGGCCATCGTAAAATTGCCGTCATCAAAGGCCCCGAGGGGAACGGGGACACCGACGACCGTTGGGGACAATTTCAAAAAGCATTCAAACGGCACGGCATCAAGATCCGCCCGGAAAATACTGTACATCTCGGCATATACCCCGCCTGCAACGAAAAAACCATGGCGGAAAATGGATACACGGCGGCACAAAAGCTGCTGGCGCGAAAGCGGGTCTTTACCGCCCTGGTGGCCTTCAACGATGCCTCTGCCATCGGCGCCATTCGCGCCCTCTCCGACGCCGGACTGCGTGTTCCCGACGATGTCTCGGTCATCGGATTTGACGATATTCCGCAAAGCTCGTTCACCGTGCCGCGTTTGACCACCATTCGACAGCCGCTGTCCTCCATGGGCGAACTTGCCGCGGACACTTTACTGGAAAAAATTTCCGGGAACTATGGCGGCCCCAAGCTGCTGAAGATTCAGCCGCAACTGGTGGTGCGAGAAACGACAGCGGTCTGTCACAAGCCGCCCAGGAACTTGATCGCCGGGAAATCTTCGGCCCGCTCACGATGACGTCCACTCCACTCGCGGATGTTCCAGCCGCAATTCGCTTTGCCGGCGGGACGATCCCTTCCATTGCAACTCCAGCGTCATCCGGCCCTCTTTGCGCATCGCGCGATTAAGGCAACTAAAACGTTTTTCTCGACAACTTGCGCTGGATTTCGCCTTATAATTGATTCGCTTTGTGAATGGCCTTCGACAGCGTTCTATATCTGCGGAGGCGAGTTGGCTTTCTGTCTCCGACGAATGGCGAGGAACGGCGATTGCCTCGTTCTCCTGTTCCTTAGACGATATTTTCCGCTCCAACCATCGGCCAAGAGCAAGGCAATCAAGTTGCACGCATCGGTTCTGTGAGGTATCTTCCATGCGTTTGTTCGTTCTGTTGCTGCTTGCGGGATTGGGTCTTCCCACGCTGTCCGTCGCGCAAAATCAAACCCAGTATCCATTTCAAAACCCCAACCTGCCGACAGACCAGCGCATTGACAATCTGCTTTCCCTGATGACCCTGCAGGAAAAGATCGATGCTCTGGGCACCGACCCGGATGTGCCGCGGCTGGGCGTCCATGGCTCCGGGCATATCGAAGGGCTGCATGGCGTGGCCCTCGGCGGACCTGGAGGCTGGGGCCGCGTATTTCCCGCCGGCGTCAAGCGCGGCACCCCAGGCGTTCGTCCGCTGAACAAGCCCCTGGAAACGACTCAATTTCCCCAGGAGGTGGGTCTGGGCGAAACCTGGGACACCGCTCTTCTTGAGCAGGCAGCCCGAGAGGAAGGAATCGAGGCACGCTACATTTTTCAAAGCAGTGGCCGAGGCGGAATCGTAGTCCGAGCGCCGAATTTGAACCTGGAGCGCGATCCTCGCTGGGGGCGCTCCGAGGAGTCCATGGGAGAAGATCCGTACTTCGTCGGGACCATGGGCACGGCGTTTGTACACGGCCTCCAGGGGAACGATGGCCGCTACTGGCAAACAGCTTCCCTGCTGAAGCATTTTGTGGCCTACAGCAACGAAACCGACCGCAGCGGCTCTTCCTCCAATTTCGACGCCCGTTTGCTGCATGAGTACTACACGGTCGGCTTTCGCATGGCCATCGAGCAGGGCGGCGCCAATGCCTACATGACCAGCTATAACGCGGTGAATGGCGTTCCCATGACCGCCAATCCCATGCTGAAAGATCTGACCATGAGGAAATGGGGCTTTAACGGCATCATCTGTACGGATGCCGGCGCGCTGACGTTTATGGTCACGGCGCACAAGTACTCCGCCAACATGGACGAAGCGGCGGCGGCCGCTATCCACGCAGGCATTAACCAGTTTTTGGACAAATATCGCCCCGCGGTCGAAGGCGCATTGCAGAAAAAGCTGATTACGGAAGCCGACCTCGACGAAAACCTGCGAGGGGTCTATCGCGTCATGATTCGGCTTGGTCTGCTCGATCCGCCCAGTTTGGTCCCGTATACATCCATCAATGACAAGAACGGTCCCGAGCCATGGAAGGCCGACGCAACCAAGCAGCTCGCCTTGCATGTGACGGAGGAATCCATCGTCCTGCTGAAGAATTCCCACCATGCGCTCCCGCTGGACATGTACAAGCTGAAAACCATTGCCGTGATTGGTCCGCGCGCGGATGAGGTTGACCTGGACTGGTATAGCGGAACTCCTCCATTTGTGATCACGCCACTACAGGGCATCAAGAGCTATGTTGGATCGGCGGTACAAGTGAACTATGCGCTGGACAACACAAATGGCGCGGCGGCGCAAGCGGCAAAATCATCCGACGTGGCCATCGTTTTTGTCGGCAACCAGCCGACCTGCGGGATGGGCTGGGGCCACTGCCCCGATCCGACAGAGGGCAAAGAGGCCTTCGACCGCAAATCGATCGGCATGAACCCCGACCAGGAAAAGTTGATCGAGGATGTGTATGCGGCCAACCCACGAACGGTCGTCGTGTTAGTTTCTAGTTTCCCCTACACCATCAACTGGGCGCAGGAACATGTTCCCGCCATTCTCCATATGGCCCACAACAGCGAAGAGGAAGGCCCCGCGATCGCGAATGTCTTGTTCGGCAAGTACAATCCCGGCGGGCATCTGGTCGTAACCTGGCCGAAATCGATCGGCCAATTGCCGCCGCTGATGGACTACAACATCCGCGATGGCCGCACCTATATGTACTTCAAGGGGCAACCGCTCTACCCGTTCGGCCATGGATTGAGCTATACGAAGTTTGGGTATTCCAGCCTGGACATCAGTTCCCCGGCCCTCAAAAATGACGGACAAGTGACGGTCAGCGTAAATGTCACGAACCAGGGCGAGCGGGCCGGAGATGAAGTTGTTCAGATGTATGTGCAGTATCCGGACTCCAAGGTATCGCGTCCGCGGGAGCAGTTGCGCGGCTTTCAGCGCGTCCATCTGGAACCCGGCGCGAGCCAAACGGTGCGCCTGCCGCTGCAAGCCAAGGATCTGGCATATTGGGACGAGGCCGCCGGGCATTTTGTCGTGGAACCGGGTACAGTCAACATCCTGATCGGCAGCTCATCTGCAGACATTCGTCTGCGAGGGTCGATTCTCGTAGCGAAAGCGCAACCTTGAGCAAGTAGTTTCTGTCGGAGGAAGATATTGTGCTGCATCGACCCACCGGAATTTTTGGCACTCGCCCCACCCTTCTAATCTCTTGCCTCTTCTTGTCGTCCGCCGCGCTGATGGCGCAGACCGGAGTCGTCGTCACCAAAACTACAGTCGGGGCGACGGTCAGGACACCTACGGACACACTGCACCTGACGGTGTGCGGCGCCACCTCTGTGCATGTTGTGGGCGCACCCAATGCGGAAAACAATGGCAACGTGCTGGCCGGAACTCCAAAAGAGCCATGGATGGTCGACGCTTGCACGCCGGCCAAATTTACGCTCGATATTCCAGCGAATCTCCCGGCAGCGTCGCCGCAGAAACATTTGTGGAACCCCGTCGTCGCCACTCTGGACACGGGAAAGGTGCGTGTACGCATCTCGCTCGACGCAGGCAGCCTTGAATTCCAGGACGAGCAGGGGAACAGACTGCTGCAGGAATTTCAGGACCGGCCTCGCACCTATCGGCCTATGACCCGCAATGGAGAGGCAATGTACAGCGTCGAGGACCGCTTCTATCCGGCCGTTCGGGAGGGGCTCTACGGGCTGGGGCAACACCAGAATGGCGTCTTCAACTATCGCGGCACGGTCGTCGAGTTGGCACAGGCCAATACAGATGTGGACATTCCGCTGCTGGTCTCTACAAACGGTTATGGAATTTTCTGGAACTCGGCGGCGATTTCTTATTACGACAATCGCTTCCCTTCGGAAATGCGCTTTAGCTCCAATGCCTCCCACGCCATCGATTATTACTTTCTCTATGGTCCGGAAATGGACCAGATTGTCCATCAATATCGCGTCATGACGGGCCACGCGCCCATGTTTCCGGAATGGGCCTACGGCTTTTTTCAGTCGAAAGACCGCTATCGAAGCTCGGCGGAATTATTGAATATCGCGAATGAATATCGCGGCCAGCATGTTCCGCTGGACGCGATTGTGCAGGACTGGTTCTGGTGGGTGAAACAGGGCGACCCGGAGTTCCGCCCCAATGCCTACCCGAATGTTACTGAAATGTTGCATCGACTCCATGACGAGAACGTCCATGCCATGTTGAGCGTCTGGGCCGTCTTTAATCCGCAATCGAAAAACTTTCAAGAGATGAAGCAACGCGGACTGATTGTTCCCGGGACCACCGACTACGATGCTACAAACCCTGCGGCAGGAACTTTCTACTGGAACCACTTGGTCGGCAAGCTGTTCGCGCAAGGCTGGGACGCGTTCTGGCTCGATAGCTCCGAGCCGGAAATCGCCTACCCGCACGGCGGCGAAAGCGATGCTTCGTTGGAAGACAAGCAGTTATTCATCGGCAACGGCGCCCTTTATACAAATATTTTCCCGTTGATGCACACAGGAAACGTCTATCGGCACTGGCGTGAGACAACGGACAAGAAGCGCGTTTTCATCCTGACTCGATCCGGGTTCGCGGGCCAGCAACGGAATGCGGCGACAACGTGGTCGGGAGACGTTTTCAGCACCTTTTGGGCATTCTCCAGGCAGGTGCCCGCAGGGTTGAATTTCGCGCTCTCAGGCATGCCTTACTGGACGACCGACATCGCCGGATACGGACCGCCGCTGGCGCGCGACACACACGACCCGGCGTACCAGGAACTGTACACGCGTTGGTTTGAGTATGGCGTCTTCTGTCCCATTTTCCGTACCCATGGCCACCGCGCCAATAATGAGAACGAACTTTTCTCCTATGGGCCCGTCACCCCCATTCTCATCCGCTATGACACGTTGCGCTATCGTCTGATGCCCTACATCTATTCTCTGGCGTGGCAGGTAACAGACCGCGACTCCACCATCATGCGGCCACTCGTCATGGATTGGCGAACAGACCCGAACACCTGGAACATCGCCGACCAGTTTATGTTTGGACCGGATCTGCTGGTCAGTCCAGTCACGCGAAAAGGAGCTACGAGTCGCTCACTTTACTTGCCCGCTTCTCCGGCGTGGTATGACTTCTGGACTGGAGAAAAAACGAACGGCGGCCAGCGGATCGAAGCCAGCGCCGCGCTCGACCGCATCCCTGTCTACGTGCGCGCGGGATCGATCCTGCCACTGGGGCCGGAAATCGAGTGGGCAGGCGAGAAACCGGCTGCGCCTATCGAGCTGCGGATCTATCGCGGCGCCGATGGCAGCTTCCAACTGTACGAGGATGCGGGAGACACCTATGCCTACGAGAGGGGCGAGCACTCGGTCATTCCAATCCACTGGAATGAAGCGACAAAAACTTTGACCCTTGGCGCTCGGGAAGGATCATATCCGACAATGGTGGCGCAACGGACGTTCGACGTCGTCTTTGTCGGAGCAGACCATGGTGCCGGCGCTGAGGCGACCGCAAATCCCGACAAGCAGATTCAATACAGCGGCAGCGCAATGACAGTGACGCCGTAAGTACGCATCGGACTGGGCCGATAGGCTCAGTGGCGCAAAAATACGACGGTTTCTACTTCTACGGTCTTGTAAATGGAGTCGTCTTTACAATGCCCTTACCTTCGACGACTGTGTAAATAGCATCCGCTGCGACGTTATCCAGCACCTCTTTTTGCCCGCTCGGCCATTGAATTTCCACCGTTTTCATCACCGCATCCTGGCCAAGACCGAAATGCAGGCGCGCGTCGTTGGACGAGAGATAGCTACCGCCACCGTGGACTTCATCGATCTGCGTCATTTTCGCGGTAGCTACGGTCATGCGGGCCCCGATGGCGGCTCGATTGCTCTTCGTCCCGATCAGCTGGAATAGCACACTGTGATTGGAATTCTTAGTTTCGTTTAAAAATACGGACGGCGGAGCTCCCTCGTTGTATACGACCACGTCGACATTGCCATCGTTATTGATGTCTCCAAATGCCGTTCCGCGTCTCGATTGCAAAGGCCCATCGTTCAAGCCGGAGATATCGGCCATTTCTTTGAAGGAACTACCGTCGATATTTCTGTAAAGCTGGATTGGTTCACGATACTTCAGTTCGTCCGGCAACGTATCGACTAACGGACTGACATTGCCTGTGGCCACAAAAATGTCCGGCCATCCGTCATTATCGAAGTCCGCAAACCCGCTGCCCCAGCGGACAGGAGAGTAGTTAAGCTGGTGGATATTGACGTTCCAGGTAGTATCCACAAAGCCTTCGTCTCCTTGATTATGGTAGAGCGTCATCGGTTGATATCCGTAGCGAGTAACTACCAGGTCAAACTTGCCATCGCGGTCATAGTCGCCAAAATCGCCCGCCATATTTCCCATCGGATGCCCATCTTGACTCAAAGCAACACCTAGCAGCATGGCGTCCTCTTCAAAGGTCCCATTGTGCAGGTTATGGTAGAGAAAATTCGGTCCTTGATCGTTGGCCACAAACAAGTCTGGCCAACCGTCGCCATCGTAGTCTCCCCACGTAACACCCATGCCAAGGCGTTTGTCCGGGTTGCTGACGCCGGCCTTGACACCGACCTCTTCAAATGTGCCGTCCCCTCGATTGTGAAATAGAAGGTCCGACTGCCCTTCGCTAATCGGCACCTCGATCGGCAATCCTCGATACGATAACGCCTTCGCGCCTGGCTGAGGCAAATTGTGAATATCACTGTTGACGTATCGCGACACAAAAAGGTCCAGATTGCCGTCGCGGTCGTAGTCCCCCCAGGCCGCGCCAACGCTGAAGCCGCCGCCGGCGACCCCCGCTTGCTGGGTCACGTCCTTGAATTTGCAGCCACCCATGTTCTGATAGAGGACATTGTGCCCGTACCCGGCCACATAAATGTCCGGCAGGCCGTCATTGTTGAAATCTCCAATGGCCAGACCCATTCCCCAGCCTTTGGTGGTGAGCCCGGCAGCCTGTGTGACATCGGTAAAATGCAAATTCGCGTCCTGACGATAGAGCGTAATCATCGGGTCGCCGCCATGCAGGTAATGTTCGATGGAGGAACCATTCACCGTAACGATGTCGAGCTTCCCGTCGCCGTCGCAATCGAACAACCCTATTCCCCCTCCCATCGTCTCCAACAGATATCGCATCTCCGGGGAAGTGTACGGGACCTTCGTAATGCCGACTTCGGACGCGACATCGTGAAAGCGTATCGGAGACTGCGCCGGGGGCGGCGTCGATGGTCGGAGGAAAAGAGCTAGAAGAAATATTAAGGCGCGCATAGCTTATGAATCGGTCGGCAGTTTTGTCGGTACAGACGCTTTCGATGATATAGAACCAAGCTATTTGCTGCTCCCTTGTCTCCGATTTTGTCCAGCTTGCCTTTTTCGATCCAGGCTCTCAGCGAGCATCGAACGGGCGCTTTCGTCCGCTGGGTGCGATTGGACATATCGCTCCAACGGCGGGATGGCCTGCTCATATTGTCCACCTAGAAACGCAGCCCGTCCCCAGTTCAAGTCCAGCCCCTCCAGCCCGGGCGCCCATTTCGCCGTGTCCTGAAAATACATAGTGGCCTGTGCGTAGTCCTTATTGATTGCCGCAATCACCCCCAGATTGTTATAGCTATCTGCGATTGCAGGGGCAATTTTGTCCCTCACCGCAACCGCCTTGTGTAGCTCCTGCGGATCGGTCGCCGCGGGTCCCGTCTTGTTATCGCTTGGGAGCTGCACTGGGGCCTCGCCGTGCGGCGCTTCGGCGCGCTTTCCCTGTTTCGCTTCGTCGATTTGCCGCAGCAAGTCATTGGAAATTTGTATCTGCTTCCTGGCCTCATCCGGCTTTCCCGCCTGCATCAGTATCCGGGCCAGCAGATAGTGGGCGCGCTGCACCTGATAGTTGTTTCGCGAGAGATCGCTTATCAGCGCGATAGACTGCTTCAGGGCAGCTTCTGCATCCGCAGGCTGATTCATCTCGATATACAACTGGCCCAGCATGAAATCGATGTCAGGGTCTTGCGGCGCAAGCTGGCTCGCGCGAACCAACTCCTTCTCCGCCTCGGGGAAGTTGTGCTGCTTCATGGCGATGTAACCAAGTTGCGTATGGCTGAGTACGTCATTCGGCGAAATTTCAAGTTCTTTTTGGAACTCCGCGGCGGCCTTGGAAAAATTCATCTCTCCCATGTTCTGTAAGTACGCAGCGCCCAGGGAGTAATGCGCCCCCGGCAGTTTGTCGTTCTCGGCAATGGCTTTTTTGAATTCCTCCGCGGCCTGTTCCGAATGGTCGGTCTCCGCATACTGCAAACCAATGTCCATGTGTAACTGGGCCGTATCGCCGAACCCTTTCAGCATTTCGCTAAAGATGGTCGAGGCCTCTTGCTCCTGCTTGAGAGCGAGATCTGCTCTTGCCAGGGCGAGGCCGTCCGGATAGTTTGGATCGAGCGCGACCGCAGCCTCAAACTGCTTTTGGGCTTCCAGGTCGTCCTTCAGCAGCAGCAAAACGCGACCGAGCGCCAAATGCGCGGACGCATCTCGCGGGGCCTTCTCCACCGCTTCCTCCGCCAGTTGCCTGGCCTTTTCCAGGTCTCCGGCAGCAACGGACTCCTGAGCGTAGTCCAGACGCGTCTCCAAGTCGCCTGGGTCCAGCAGCAGACCTTCGTCAAACAGAGGGGTTGCCTGGCCATAATCGCCGACGTTGGTGAAGTTGCTCGCTAGAAGATCCAGCGCGCGCACCACAAAGAGCCTGGAGTTGGCGGCGGCTTGCGGTAAATCTCCCTCAGACTGCGCTTTTTGGGCAGCGTCGTAGTCCTGTTGCAATTCGGCCCCAGCAGGGCGGTCGTCCTGGAAAGCGCGCAAGCGGACCACCGAAAATGCTACGAGGAAAAAAAGCAGTAGCAGCGAAACATGCGGATTTCTATTTCTTGGCAAGGGCTTCCATGCGGGTGCGATCGTCGGCAACTCCGAGACGCCAACATCTGTGCTCGGGTCTTCCATGATGAGGTCAGTATAAATTGCGGCGATAAGGAGCGCGCAACACGCGAAACAGGCATCCATCTACGGAAAAAAGTTGGGGCACCCCTTGCGGGATGCCCCAAGTTCAGCGGAGGTAGATTAGAAGTTATACTTCATGTTTAACTCGATGATTCTCTGCGTAGGCGCGCCGGCTTTGGTATCCAGAGTGCCCCACGTTGGCGAATCGGCGGCCGTGTTCTGCGTGATTGCCTTGCTGGCGTAGTCGACGTTGTAACGCAGTGCCAACTGGTTTCCGCTGCTGAATTCCGGCAACGGATGATTGATCCAGTTGAACATCGAGAGACGGAATTGAACGTTTTGGCTGCCCTTGATCATGAACGTCTTGTAGAACGCCAGATCATTTTCTAGGTACGCCGCATTCCCAAAGTATGGAAAGTTTTGCCCTCCATACTGGCCGATCGCCGGCGCGCCGAAGCAAGCCTGCTTCAGCAACTGGCTGCTCTTCAGTCCGGACTGCGGGTTGCACGTCAGCACAGGCATAATCGCGAGAGGAGCATCCGTTCCATAGTAGGTATTGGAGCCGATACCGCTGGTAATCCCCAGGGCCTTCGCATTGGCTGGGAGGTTGACGTAGCTTTCCGACAAGCCAAAGTTCGCTCCGGCTTCCTGCTGCAGACTGCCACCCGCCTGCCAGGAAGTGATACCGGAAACGGTCCAACCGTTGGCAGCGCCACGAAGGAATATGTTGTTCCCATGGATCAGTTCTCCGAACTGATAGATGTAGTTCGAGTTGAACAGGTAAGGCCGGTCCACATTCAACACGCCGTAGTTGGCGCGGGTGACGAAGGGATCGATCTGGAAGGCCGCCGTCCCCAGTTGTTTCTGCCAGGTAAAGTTGAAATCGAAGACGAACCTGCCGGAGCGTTTCGTCCACGCGGCCTGCACCGCGTTGTAGTTGGAGAAGAAGGTCGACTGGTGCATGATGACCTGGTTGGTGCCGTAGGCAAATCCAAACGGATGATAATCCGCGTATTGGTTGCACGCGCTTTTGGTCCCCCCGGTGCAGGTGGTGCTGACATTTTCCGGGTTGGTCGCGACCAGCCCAGTCTTCTTATCGGGAGCGAAAATCGCGCCCACCGGGGTCTTGTTCTGGTCGGCAAGGGAAGCGTAGTTCGAACCGTTGCTTGACTCGCCGTCGTTGTCCATCTGGCTGCTGCTGCTGCCGACGTAGGCAACATCCAGCAGAGAGTTCCACGGCAATGTCTGGTCGACGGTCAGGTTCCAGCTATAGGTGAGCGGAACTCCATAGTCGGTTGGGTCGGCACCCGTATACCCACCGCTAACGCCTTGCTGCCCGGCTATAAATCCAGGCTGGCCCGCAATCGCAGCTGGGTTGATCCCGGCTGCCACGCCCAATGGGCTATTGATGAAGCCAATTTGCGACTGCAGGATCTCCTTGCCGCCTGGCAGACTATAGCCTCGGATGTTCTGCGCCGTCTGCAAATCGGCGGCGTAGTCGTTGTATTGGTCGGCCCAGCGATATGCGCCCCATCCGCCACGTACCATGGTCTTGCCGTTTCCAAACACATCGTAGGAAAGACCGAAGCGCGGGGAAAGGAAGGCCAGCCGGTTCGGCATGCCGCTGAGCGGTATGCCGGAACTGATGGCATGCCAATAGTAGCCTGGCTCCGCTTTGCCGGAGTAATAGTCCGAGGCGACGCGGTCCGGATAGAAGACGGCCATGCCATTGCCAGTGCGGTCGTACCAGTGGCCGACGTGTTCCAGGCGCGCGCCGATTTCCATATTCAGCTTGTTGTTGACCTTCCAGTTGTCGTTCACGTAGACAGAAGTATTTTGATAGGCCATGTCGCTGTTGGGCGATTTATTGTTTTCGAAGTACCCGGTCACCGAGCCCATGATGAAGTTGGCGGTGGGGTTGTTCGGCGAACCCACTTCATAGCCTAAAAACGGATTTTCGTTCTCGCCCCAACCGTTGAAGGCCCCGTTCATCTGCTGGCCGCCCCCTTGATAATTGGAGACGTTCATTGTAAATGCGCCAATTTTCAAGGTATGGGAACCGATGACCTTGGTGAAGTTGTCGGCAAAGGCGGGATCCTCTTTGCGGACCTGGTAGACGCCGGAAGGCTCATAGTCGTCTCCCTGGGAGAAATCCGGGAAGGTGAAATTTCCGGCTGTATTGTAGGCTGGGGCCAGCTTCGACCCCGGACTGAAGACCTCTCCATAGCCCGCGCCCGTGGGGTAGCCAAAGGTAGTTTTATAGGCCCCCGACGCGTTGGCGGGCGAATTCGGCAAATTGCCGTAGCCCCAGCTCGCGATCAGATCATTGGTGGTGGTGGGGTTGAACACATGGATGAAGTGACCGGCAGCGGTCTTGGTATAGGAAAACTGATACAAGCCTCCGCCGGGATACGGGACCGAGTTGCCAGGGGTCCAGTAGATGTGGGCGCCATTGCCCTGGTCGAGGGAGGAACTGTATTCCTGCTGGTAGGAGACGTAGAGCTTGGTATTGTCGCTCGGGTTCCAGTCGACACGGGCGCGCCATACCCAGCCGTCGACGTGGTTGATGATGGGTTGGTAGTAGTTGTAGCCGCCGGGGGTGGTCGCCGGATCGGAATAGCCTCCCGCCGGGTTCGGCGTCCCGTTGCTGTTGTAAACCTTGGGCCAGAAGGAGGACAAGGCAGCGGACGAGGGCAGGATAAAATTGGCAGGAACAGACTGGCCATTGTCGTAGGTCGTCGTTCCGTTGGAGCCGCCCAGGTGGTAGCCTGGGAGGGCCGTGGAGGGCAACGCCGCGCTTCCGTCGGAGTACGCGGTGCCGGACAAGTCATCGCACCACTGGCCGTTTGCGCCGTTCCCGGTAAAGCCGTTGGGGCAAAGCGCCTGGTTGGCCGCGTTATCGTTGGTGAAGTCGCCGGCCATCATCTCCGGAGTGGGAATGTAGGACTGGAGGACGTTGGCATTCCCCTGGTCTTGCAGCCATCTCTCATAGCCGCCCCAGAAGAACAGCTTCTTGTGGGTTTTCGGAACATATCCGCCGAAATTGCCGCCCGGATAGTAGTACGACGCGCCGCCCTTGGGCTTATGCTGGTGGTTGCTCTGCCAGTCGTTGGCGTTCATCGCGTCGTTGCGGGCATCGAAATACGCTTCTCCATGGTAGTGGTCGGTGCCGGACTTGCTGATGGTGCTGACCACGACCGGGCCAAATTCCTGGTCCGCGCCGAAGTTGGAGGTCAAGACGCTGACTTCCTGCACCATTTCAGGGTTGATGGTCCCGATGGAACCGCCCATGTCTCCCGGATCGATGACGTTGACGCCATCCGACAGCAACTGCTGCGGGCCTCTATATTCCGCGCCGCTCACATTCAATCCGTTGCCGACGGAACTGGTCTGCGCGGTGACGGTCAGCGCGTTGAACGACGGGCCGTTGCTGAGCCCGTTCGGGGTCTCAACGACGCCGGGGAGCACTTTCAACAGCTCGGTCACGTCGCGGCCTTCAAGGGCAATGTTCTGAATGTCGCTGTAATCCAAGACATCCGAGCGCGAACCGGTGGTCATTGGGATGATCTGCGCCGCCGCCTGCACGGTCACGCTCTGCGTGGCGCTTCCTACGGCGAGGACGAAATTCGGGACGTCGCGCGAGTCGCCCGCGTGCAGGACGATCCCGGTAAATTCCCGCGGGACGAACCCCTTCGCAACCGCCTTGACCGAGTAGGTGCCGGGAACAAGAGACGGAAACGCGAAGAAGCCGGCGTCGCTGGTGACCGCCACGCGCGTGTCTTGCGTGGCCTCATTGATCAAACTGACCTGCGCTCCAGGAACGACCGCTCCGGTGGGGTCCTGGACAGTGCCGGAAACTGTGGCCGTGGTCTGCGCGTGCGCGAAGGGTAGAAAAACCAAAAGCAGCGCCAAGGCAAGGAATGCGCCCGCACTGCGTTTCACAAGGGATAGATCGACGTTCGCAAACGTGCCGAACCCATAAAACTGTTTCATCTTGCCTCCAAAGCCCCTAAGGGGCGGATACTCGCCCAAACTCTAACGATCGTGGATAAGCGTAGCCGCGCAAAGCTACCGGCGGAAATTCAGCACCGTCTAAATCGCTTTACTAGGCCGCAGCAATATGTATTCCAATGGAAGGGCAGTTGTCAAGGCTTTTTTTTGCAGCTAAAATGATTTAGTTCCCGCGTGGGAGGCAAACCTCAACGGACCGCAGGGTCGTCGCCCGGCACCGAAAAACCAAAAAAAAATTAGACAATCGCTTTTCTAGATACGCACCACAACTGGAGCACCGCGCGCGGGAACCAGCCCGGCTGGAAAATCGGCCACACAACATTTTTTCGACGTGGCCAACATCGCGAACTTTTTGGGAGAACATTCGGCGAAAATAGGCCGCAGGACGAACACTCCGGGCCAGATCTCGGTCTCCGTGAGGTCATCGGCCAGCTGGCGCAGGGTCTCGCAATAGGACAGCCGATGGACCCCAGTCAAATGTCTTCCACGTCGCATTCCACCTTCGCCATGGGCAAATGACGTTCTGGTTCCACGGGACGAAGGTACGATGACGCGCGCCGACGGTCCACGGAGACGAACCCGCTTGAACTCCCACTCACTCCGGCTGCGGCTGTGGCCCGGTAAATGGCGAACAACAGGGCTTCTGGGAGGGAAGGAACTGCATAAACTCAACCCGCACGTCATCCGGATCGTAGAGATTGAGCTGATACTTGCCGTCGCGGCCCATCTGCTTGCGCGAGCCCGGAGAAGGTTTCCAGCCACGCTCCGAGAGTTTGGCAACCACTGTATCGATGTCCGCCACTCCCAGAGAAAAATGGTCCACTACGCCTAACTCGTGACGACTGGGGTTGGCGGGAACGTTGAGCATGTACTCGATCCAGTCGGTGCCATTGGGCACCTGGATCGAGATAAAGTCTGTGACACCGTCTTTCATGCCGCCCCTCCAGTAAGGCGTGAACCCCAGAATTTTTTTATAAAAGCTGTCCTCCGCCGCCGCGTTGTGGACTTGAAACCCAGCGTGAATCATGCGAGAACTGATAGCTCGCGGGGCTGGGGCTGGATGCGAAGGCAGCGGACCGCGCTGGATGAATTCGACCGTGTTGCCTTCCGGGTCCTGCACGCGAAAACCTTGACTGCCATCTTTCCATCGGGAAACAGAAGCCGGGACAGCGACGCCATCCTGGGCCAGATACACGCGCATCCGCTTCGCATCGGAAGTCGCAAATGCGACATATCTGAATGGGTGCTCATCGGCATTCTTGGCGGGAAGCACTTCGACCCACTGCTTCGGTACGCCATAGAAACGCACTCCTCCGGGCGCTTCGATCGAAGGTACCGCCGCCCAGCCAAGTGTTTGCACATAGAATGTTCGGTCGGACGGAAGGCCCTGTGTCGCCAGGCCGACGCCGGCGATCCCTGTAATCGCCGGGCGCGTCACAAGTTTTTTTTGCGCCAAGGCGACCGCACTTATGCAAGCCAGCAATGCAAAGCAATAGAATTTTTTCACGAGAGATCCTAAAGACCGTCGATTTGCAACAACCAATTTACAGCATAGTAGTCCGACAAGCGGACTCGGCCAAGAAATCGTCTGAAACGATTTACAATTGGCCACTTCCGATCTCTTTCCGAACCAAGACCGACTCGGACATCGCCGCGAAAGACGGCAGAAGATGGTCGCAATTCCGGCTGGGCCTCATGGATGAAGTCGCACAGAACCTGGTGGTCAATGCTGCCAGGGCGGTAAATCCAAACGTAAAGATCACCATCAAGTTCCCCAACTGGTATCCCCATTTCCAGGGCCTGGGATACGACTTGGATAAAGAATCGAAAATTTTCAACTCGATTTATACCGGGACAGAAACACGCGATCCTGTGGCGACCGACCAGCAATTGCAGCAATACGAGAGCTATCAGATCTTTCGCTACTTTGAAAACATCAAGCCCTGCGGCAACCTCGGCGGTTGGGTCGATACCTAAGACATTCGCTACATCGACCGTTACAGCGAGCAACTGTGGGACACGATGTTTGCAAAGGCCCCGGAGATCACGCTATTCAATTGGGATGCATTGCTGGGGCCTGTCGTGCCCGGGAATCGCGATGCATGGAAGTCTCTCGATACAACGTTCAACTATGACGCGATGCTCGCCTGGCAGAAGGATTCCGGCGTGTCGGGTCCACCGGACATGGCGATCGCGGCGGTCTATTCACTGGCGGAAGTCGATCCGATTGTTGAGCAGCTCGGGCGTCCCATCGGCCTGAAAAGCTACAAACCGTACCAATCCAGCGGGGAGGATTATCTTCACAATTATCTCGGCATGATCGGAATTCCCATCGATCTATCTCCCGCCTTCCCGACAGACGCGGACATGGTCCTTCTGACGGAATCGGCCAAATACGATCCGCAAATTGTCGGCAAAATCAAAGGTCAGTTGCGCGCCGACAAGAATATCGTGATCGCGTCGGGCCTGCTCCACGCATTGCATAGACATGGCATTGAAGATATTGTCCAGATGCACGAATCCGGATAAATCCTCGGCATCCAGAAATATTGGGGGCCTTTGGGCCGGGAGGCGGGGCCGATCTGGGAGAATCCAAAGCCATCCTGGCGCCGAGGATTAGTTTTCTTACCAATGACGCATGGCCGGTTGTGCGAGGGACAGCGAATGGCTATGCGGCCCCGCTGTTGCTGATGGACCGGTATTCAAAGGGAATGCTGTTCGTCCTCACCATACCGGAAAATTCAACGATCTCTACCGGCTTCCGCAAGCGGTCTTGACCGCCATCAGGAGCTATTTGCTGCGGCAGTTCCCGGTGCAACTGGATGCGCCCAGCCAGGTGGGTCTCCTTGTGTACGACAATGATCATTTTGTCGTGGAGTCGTATCGCGATGCACCGGTCGATGTCACCGTTTCCGTTCTTGGTCGGCACTCACAGGTTCGCAATACTGTCACCGGCGCGGTCGTCTCCGGCGAACCGGTCCCGCCGCGGCCCAAGGGGCAGATGCCTCTCACAGAGGAGCGCACCAGCTTCAAATTGACGATCCTGCCGCACAGATTCATCGCGCTGGACGAACATTGGCTCACCGCTCGAAGAGTGCCAGCGGGATGGCATCCGCCATGGCGCGATATCCAGCCGGGGACGGGTGTAGATGGTCGCCGGAATCGTAGCTTGGCAGCAGGTGGTCCGGATGGCTGGGGTCCCGCAACACTTTGTCGAAATCGACGACGGCATCGAAATGTCCAGGGTCGCGAATCCACTGGTTGACGGCCTGCCGGTCCATTTCATCCTTTGCCGTGGGGTGGTAGTAGTCGGAGCCGGCGTAGGGTGTAATTGTCGCCCCGATGACTTCAAGGCCATGCGCATGCGCTCGCAAGACGATCTGCTGGTACGCGCCAAGGATCCGAGCCACCAACGCCTCATGCTCGGCTGACGGAACTTCGCCCAATCGCGTCAACCCGCCCAGATCGTTCACTCCTTCAAGAACAATTACGTAGCGGACCCCGGTCTGGGCAAGAACATCGCGATTGAACCGCGCCAGAGCATTCGGCCCCAGCCCATCCACCAGCAGATGGTTTCCTCCAATGCCCTCATTCAGCACTCCAAGCCTATTGGTCGCGGGCGAACCCTGGAGCCGCTGCGCCAGCACGTCTGTCCATCGATCATTCCCGTTGGTGGTGGTAGCGTGACCATCCGTAATCGAATCTCCCAGAGCCACGATGGAAGCCCCGTCCGCGGGTCCCGTCACATCGACGCCCGCAATCTGATACCAATGATCGACCTTCGTGGCATTGGGCAGCTCGGCAGCGGCAACCATGTCGCCATGGACAACATACGAAGTGGAGCGCGAGCCGGGATGACCAGTCTGCCGCGCAGGCGGTTCACTCAAATGGAAACTGATCGCCAGATTGGAGAGCGCCGCCATCGGATAGTCGATCGGGTCGGAGATATATTCCGCTCCCGCAGGGATAATGGCCTCCGGATTTCCAGCGAACGTGAACGCCCTGTCGGTCGCTGTATCGATCTTGTCGCTGGAAGGCGAAATCGGGCCCGCGATGTGGACTGAATCGATGCGCAGTGGAGCGGTCCCAAACGCATTCGATAAATGCACGCGCAACCGCGCGCCGCCGACAGATAGATGCACAATCTGGCGTACCGTTGCATCGCGCAGCTCATTCGCTGGCAGAGCGTTCGCCGGCTCCGGCACCTGCTGCGAGGCCGCCCAAGACCCCACCCAATGCACTGCAGCCGGCGCATCCTGGGCGAAACATGGCAGCAGCGCGAACGCGGCCAGCCAGACGACAAGCGTGAACGTGACTTGATGTCTAAATCGCATTAGGGTTGATGGTTTCCTGCACGTGGACTAGGATAGCCCTTGTTTCTGCCACGGCCAATACTTTTCCGGAGAATCCAGTGCGTATCCGCCCATCGGCCCAAGCAAGCCGCCTCTTCTGTTTCTATTTGGTCTTCGCCGTTAGCGCAGTCTGCACAACCGCTGCCCAGAAGCATACCTCCTCCAACGGCACCGGCGCGTTTACGACAGGCCACTATCGCAGCCTCTTCCGCGAAGGCGGGCACTCGCAGCCGCGGATCGATGCGAAAATCAACGCTGCATTCGATCAGCTTTTCCACGGCGATCCCAACACGCAGGCCATCTATTATGCCACCGGAAAAAATGCCGATGGTCCACTCGCGTACATCACGGATGTCGCCCATCACGATGTGCGAACCGAAGGCATGTCGTACGGCATGATGATTTCTGTCCAGCTCAATAAGAAGGCCGAGTTCGACGCACTGTGGAACTGGGCCAGGACCTACATGTACATCGGCGATCCGAAACATCCTTCATTCGGATATTTTTCGTGGTCGTGCAAACCAGACGGCACGCCGAACGAGGAAACACCTGCGCCGGACGGAGAAGAATATTTTGCGATGTCTCTCTATTTCGCTTCCGCTCGCTGGGGAAATGGCCCCGGAATTTACAACTACAAGGCCCAGGCGGACGCGATCCTGACCAACATGCGCCATCATCCCGTAATGTCGGGACCCACGAAATTCGGCCCGCGCACAGTTGGCAGCATGGTGAATGAGCAATATAAGATGATTCGATTCGTGCCTGGAATTGGCAGAGGAGACTTCACTGACCCTTCGTATCACCTTCCTGCCTTCTATGAGTTATGGTCGCGCTGGGGGCCGAAACCTGACCGCGCTTTCTGGGCGGAAGCCGCTACCGTAAGCCGCGGGTTCTTTCCGAAAGCTACGAATCCTCTGACCGGCCTCGCCCCGGATTATGCCAACTTCGACGGCACCCCGCACGGTACCAAGTGGAACCCCATGGCTGCCAACTTTTCCTTCGATGCGTGGAGGACAGCCAGTAACTGGTCTGTCGATTGGTCCTGGTGGGGAAAAACAGACGGTGAGCGACAACTGAGCGATCGCATCCAGAAGTTTTTCCTCTCCCAGGGAATCCAAACTTATGGAGACCAGTACACGCTCGCTGGCCACGAACTGGAAGCTCGCCACTCAACCGGCCTGGTCTCGACCAATGCGGTCGCCAGCCTCGCCGCCACCGGCCCACAGGCGAAACAATTTGTTCAGGCACTTTGGGACGCGCCCATCCCTGCCGGCGAACAGCGATACTACGATGGCATGTTGTACATGATGAGCTTGTTGCATTGCAGCGGAGAGTTCCGCATCTGGGCCCCGAAATAATTGCCTCAGTCGAAATTCACATGGCTCCGAATAATATCCGTCCAACGCGCAGACAGGAGAGCAATGGCGATGATGATTGGTCCAAGATTTGCGTTCGCCTTGAAAATGGCTCGTCTACAGATTTTGTTGTCGCTTGCTTTTCTCCTCTGCAGCGGTACTGTCTCGGCGTTCACTCTCGGGGACGCTCCATACATTGAATACGCCGCCAGTCCGGGCAGCTTCGCGATTGTGCAGCACGCGCGCGCAGCGACGATTTACGTCGACGCAAATGACGATGCCGGAGTCGTCCGCGCGGCCCACGACCTGCAGTCGGATGTTCGCCGCGTCAGCGGATGTGTCCCGATCATCACGCACGCTGCCCCACTCCCCACCAATGTAATTCTCATCGGCACCATCGGCAAGAGCGCAATTATTGATCAACTGGTGCAGAACAAGAAAATCGGCGTAGATGAAATACGCGGTAAATGGGAATCGAACCTGATTCAGGTGGTTGCGAATCCCCTGCCCGGAATCCGAAGCGCGCTGGTCATTGCCGGAAGCGACAAGCGCGGAACAATTTTTGGGATCTACGATGTGTCGGAACAGATTGGCGTGTCTCCCTGGTATTGGTGGGCAGATGTCCCCGTCACGCATCGCGATGCGCTGTTCGTCAAACCCGGCAGGCATGTGGAAGGTGAACCGGCGGTGAAATATCGCGGCATCTTTCTCAACGATGAAGCGCCTTCCCTCACTGGATGGGTCAATGAGAGATACGGCGGCTTTAACCATTATTTTTATGCGCGCGTATTTGAACTGCTGCTCCGGCTGAAGGCCAATTACCTGTGGCCGGCGATGTGGAACAGCGCGTTTTACGAAGATGACCCGTTGAATGGAACCCTTGCGAATGAATATGGCATCGTCATGGGCACCTCCCATCACGAACCCATGATGCGTGCCTGGTTCGAATGGCGGCAGCACGGTGTCGGCCCGTGGGATTACTCGACGAACGCGACAAACCTCGAAGCCTTTTGGGAGTACGGTATCCAGCGCGGCCGAAATTGGGAAAGCACCATCACGGTCGGAATGCGCGGCAATGGCGACGAGCCCATGTCGCCGACCGATAATATCTCGCTGCTCGAAAAAATCGTCGCCGCGCAGCGAAAGATCGTTGCGAAAAATCTGACACCTACGCTTGCCGCTGATCCGCAGGTCTGGGCGCTCTACAAAGAGGTCCAGAGCTATTACGAAAAAGGCATGCGCGTCCCAGACGATGTGACCCTGCTATGGAGCGACGACAACTGGGGGAATCTTCGCAGGCTGCCAACCCCTGCTGAACGTAAGCGGGCCGGTGGCGCAGGAATTTATTACCACTTCGATTATGTTGGCGATCCCCGCTCCTATAAATGGCTCAACACCTACCCCATCACCAAGGTATGGGAGCAGATGGACCTGGCCCACGCCTACGGGGCCAATCGTATTTGGGTGGTGAACGTCGGCGACCTGAAGCCGATGGAATTCCCAATCGAGTTCTTTCTCGATTACGCGCGCGATCCCATTCGATGGAATCAGGACAATCTTTCGACGTACACGAAATTATGGGCGGCACGGAATTTTGGACCGGAACATGCCGCCGAGATTGCCGACCTCATTTCGAAATACACCAAGTACAACGGACGACGAAAGCCCGAGCAACTGGAACCGGGCACATTCAGCCTTGTCAACTTCCAGGAGGCCGACCGCGTTTCCTCCGACTGGCAATCCATCACGAAACAAGCCGAACAAATTCAGCAGGAACTTCCCCCCGCGTATCGCGATGCGTTCTTTGAGCTGGTCCTGTATCCCGTCAAAGCGTCGGCCATCGTCAACCAGCTATACATTGCTGCGGGAGAAAATCATCTCTACGCTACGCAGGGCCGTGTCAGCGCCAACGATCTGGCGAAACGCGCCCGCGCGCTGTTTGCGGAAGACGCCGCGCTTTCCGCTGAGTACAACCATCAGCTTGCCCATGGAAAATGGGACCACATGATGGACCAGACGCATATCGGCTACACCTTCTGGAACCAACCGCCGCTCAACGCCATGCCTGCCGTTCAAGAGGTACAGCCTGCCTCCGGCCCCAGAATGGGGGTCACCGTCGAGGGCTCCGCCATCGCATCCGACCGTTCGCGCACATTGTCGCTGCCGACATTCGACATCTACAACCGGCAGACGCGATTCATCGATGTATTCAACGAAGGAGACCAGCCGTTTGCCTTTGCCGCGCGCGCCGATCGTCCCTGGATTGCGATGACTCCCGATCATGGGACCATCGCAAAAGATCAGCGGCTGCTGGTTCGTATCGATTGGAGCCAGGTTCCAGCCGGAGAAACCCCAGGCACAATTTTTATCTCCCAGCGCTCTGGCGCGACCGTCGCAGTGCACCTGTTGGCGTCGAACCCCGCAGCACCTTCGCGGAACGATCTACAGGGCTTTGTCGAGAGCAATCGTTATGTCTCGATCGAAGCCGCGGATTTCACCAACCGGACCAGCCAAGGCGCAGCGCATTGGAGCGATCTTCCGGACTTCGGCGAGACCCTCTCCGGCATGACCATCTTTCCGGTGACCGCGCCGAGTGTTCTGCCCCCTCATCCCGCAGCGTCGCTCGAATACAAAATGTATCTGTTCGATCCCGGCGCCTACCAGGTCGAGGCAATTCTGGCCCCCACGCTCAACTTCGTGCCGGGACGCGGCCTCCGCTATGCCATCTCGTTCGACGATCAGGCCCCTCAGATTGTCGATGCGCTCGCCAATGATTCGGAAAAAGCCTGGACCATCGCGGTCAGCGACGGCGTTCGCAAGGTGACATCGACGCTGACGGTGACGCAACCCGGCTATCACACATTGAAATTCTGGATGGTCGATCCCGGCGTCGTATTGGAAAAACTCGTCGTCAGTCAGGGTCGGGTCCCGCCCAGTTACCTGGGACCGCCAGAGAGCTATCGCAATCTGCGCCTGGTCGAATCAAGCCCAAAGTAGAAGGGGATGTATGTTGAAAATGCGATCCACGCTGTGGTTGTCTGCCCTGTTGTTTGCAGCGGTGGTTGCCCGCCCGCCCGCGCAGGCAACAGCCCAGGCCGCAAAGACGGCAGAAAGCGCGTTGCCGCCTCCCGTGCATCTCACCTCCGAGCAAGACCACCTGCGAACCATGGACCTGGCTGGCAACAGCAGGTACTCGCCAAAGGGTGGGGATATGCGATCTACATTCCGACCAGTGTGCAGGCCGATAACAGCGCGGGCTTGACCGAGGGCATTATCGGGCTGGTGAACAAAGGCCAGCCGCGCAGCCAGGACGATTGGGGCGCATTGCGCGCGTGGGCGTAGGGGGCAGTCGCGCGCCGGATTATTTCGAGACCGATAAAGCTGTCAATGCCAACCAAGTCGGCATTGCCGGCCACTCCCGTTATGGCAAGGCCGCGCTGGTTGCCATGGCATACGACCTGCGCTTCGCAGTTGGCTATATCAGTTCCTCTGGAGAAGCCGGGGCAAAACTCTACCGGCGCAATTTCGGAGAACAGGTGGGGAACATTGCAGGAACGGAAGAATACCATTGGATGGCTGGCAACTTCCTGCGCTACGACGGCCCGCTGACCACGAACGATTTGCCGGTCGACGCCAATGAACTGATCGCCCTGTGCGCGCCGCGCCCTGTTTTTATCAACGGCGGCGCAACCCATGGCGATGGCTGGGTGGATGCCAAGGGCATGTTCCTGGCTGCTGTCGGCGCGGACCCTGTGTATCGGCTCCTGGGAAAAAAGGGACTTGGGACGGCGCAGTTTCCGCCCATCGGAACTCCTCTCATCGACGGCGACCTGGCGTTCCGGCAGCATCGCCAAGGACACACGCAGGCGCCGAACTGGCCATGGTTTCTGAAGTTCTCGGCCCGTTATTTCTAGCATTTCTCCTATTGGTGTAGGGTGCAGGTTCCAGACGGGTCGTCATCCTGAGGTCGCCGCAGCGACCTCAGGCATCGGTATTTTCAAATCAAAGCCAATGCCAATACTCTTCGCGGAGTTTACCCTGAGCGAAGCCGAAGGGCTCAAAATGGCGATCTTTCCTTTATAACAACCGGAGAAAAGCTTTAAAGCAGGCCGTCGGCCCCAGCACTGGCCCGCAAGCAATCGCGGTCGTCTTTTCTCTGTGCGGTATCGTCCTGGACAGGCTTCGGTGGCAGGATGACCTGCAGAACTCCCAGCATAACGGCAGTGATGGGCGCGGCCAGGGCCACTCCGAGAGCGCCAGCCAGCATGGCGAGAAGGAGTTGGACCGCCAAGGTGAGTGCCGGTGGAAGCCTGACGATGTGCCGTTCGATCAAGGGAGTGAGGAGGTTTCCTTCAAGGAAATGCGCCACGCAAAACAACAGGATTGTTAGCATGCCTTTTGTTGGACTGATGGCGAAGGCGAGCAGCGCCGCTGGCAGGAACGAAAGCACTGGGCCAAGATTCGGAATAAAGGTCAACAACCCGGCGATGATGCCCAGAGTGCCCGCCAGAGGAATCCCAAGTGCCCACAGTCCCGCGGAGACGAAGAGCCCGATGCCGACCATGGAGATCGCTTTGGCGACAAGCCAGGAGCGCAGCATTTGTGTCGCACTGCCCAGGCATGCATCCACTTTCATACGATGGGCCTGGGGCGTCAGTCGATGCAGTCCTCGCGAATAAAGCGCCGGCTCTGCAGCTACATACAGGCTGACCGATGCAACAACAAACAGGCCCACAAGCACCGACGCGGTCGTGACGACTGCGCCGCCGATCCGCGTGAGCGCATACGAAAGCCCGCCAGACAACGGCCCCAGACCCGTATAACGGGAAAGCAGCCAGCGACCCCAGCTTTGTCCTTGAAGCTGCGCGAGGATCCGGTGGACCGCGGCAGGAAGATCGATTTGGAGATCGCTGAATTGCTGCACCAGCGCGGGACCGCGGATCCAAATTCCCAGACCCATGCAAATGCCAAACGCAACCAGGACAGTCGCAAAGGCAACGTTTCGGTGAAGCTTGAACTTGACTTGAAAATATTCTGTCAGGATCGAAAGAAACAGAGCGCCAATCAGCCCGGCAAAGAGTACCAACAAAATCACGCGGGTCATCCAGACAAGCGCCACAGCTAGGGCCACGGATGTACAAACCGCGATGACGAAGCTGGCGCGCTTGTTGAAGTCGTTGCTCACCGATCTTTCTCTCGCCGTTCAATCGCTTGCTTTTTGACGCGCTCCGAATGAGCCTGAAAACGAAGGGCCATGGTCTGCGCAGCGGCCAGTATCGACGCCTGTCCACAGAGCCAGCGCGCAAGGAACGGTAGTGCCTGCATTGACGACCACCATTTTTCTTCCGGCTATGCCGATTTTTGGAGCGCGGCATGAAAAGTTGCTGGAACCGATGCGCTTCCGGCTGGCATCGGATCCGGAATTTGCGCGTGAACGCCGCTTTGCGTCGCTCCCTTGTCGCGCACAACGAGAATAACGCCCGATGACGTCCACCGTCTAGGCGTGAATAGCTTCGTGCAGTCGGCGCACAGCCAGAAGAACCTCTGTGGCGACGAGCGCATGGGGAATCCTCCGTCGGCTCTTTCAAGCAGTGGATCGGCGGACACTTCCAGTTCGAGAAGATGGAGCGAACCATCCCGCAGATAGGGTGAGTCGCAGCAACATAGCGGATTGGCGCAGAGCATATGAATTTCCTATCGCGGAATCGCCCAGAGAAACATCCGTGAGGTGTTGTCAACGTGAATGGGCCGGAGGTCGAAAGGGCTGCTCCAACGCTTCACGGAGCTTTGCGCCACGACATCCCCCTGTGGGCTCTCTTCAGTTCCTTGTGGACATTCACAGGAATCCTTACGCACGCACTCTCTTGCAAGCCAGTCGCCAAAGTCGGCATCAATATCATCTGAGGTTTGCGTTCAACAGCGGCTTGCGCCTCGATCAACTTGTCCAAGGATTGGTACAGCAACGTCCAAACTCTTTGACAATGCTTCGAACTGTTTGCGTTGACTCTGTCAGTATTCCAATGATTTGCAGGACATTCCAGAATGGCGCTCGGCTTGCTTTTCAGAAACGTGTGTGTTGCCCGATAAAGCCCACAAAAGGAGAAATCTATGAAACTTCGATCGATATTTCGAATTTCCGGCGGTCTCGCCGTTTTCGCGTTGCTGCTGGCGATGAATGCCCCGTTCGCGACAGCGCAGGCGTCGGACTCAGAACAAATTTCGGGCCTCTTGTCGGAGGCCCAGCACCACGCCATGCTCGTAGACGATGACGCCTCTGCCCTTCAGAGCTTTACTCGTTCCAAACTCTCCTGGCAAACGCACGGTAAGCAACTCGAATCGATGAAAGCGCATGTCAACGACTTGGGTAAAGTGATCAAGCAGCTAAACGATCTGCGTTCGGAAGGTTCTCCATGGCAGCAGCAGGCGATCGACCAGATCAATCCCTTGTTGCAGGACATGGCAGACCAGCTTACCGCGACCATCAATCATTTGAACGAAAATCAAAATCGAGTGAACATGCCCGCCTATCAAGACTATGCGCGTGGCAACTACGAGCTTGCGAACAAGACCGTCCAAGCCATCAATGACTTTGTCGATTACGACAAGGCGAAGTCGCAGTCTCAAGCTCTTGAGCAAAAGTTAGAGCTGCCAACAGCAAATGAGGGCGAATAAGACACATGCTGGCTGGCAGCCATCCTCGGCCATCCGGCCCGGAGGGGTGCGCCCTTGAATCCTGGCAGTACGGTCCGGCATTCATAGGCAAGGGGCCAGGATTTGCTTCTGCCGCGCCGCCGGCAAGGTGGCGCGGCAGATACTTGCAGCCGACTACCCAGAGTGGCTTCCGCGCTTGTGCGAAGGATCATTGCGTGGGAGGTCGCAACAAAGTTCCGCACTCGACTCTTACCTAAACAGGAGGATCGCCATGGCACGCCACGCCCTCAGCATCAGAACCATCGTTGTGTGCATGGATTTCACGCCGGCGTCTGACCGGGCGCTGCTTTATGCCCGGCGCTTTGCCGTTCACTACGGTGCCAGGCTTCTGCTGGTGCATATTGTCGATCCGGCGGCTGTCTCTCCCGACGAGATGGATGCTCACCTGGCGCTGCGCGACATGATCGACTCAGCGAAGACGGACATCCAGAACATCTGCGCGGAGTTGGCCGGCAACGCACTGGAATGTAACTGGATCGTGCGGCATGGCAACGTCAGAGACATGATCCTGGATGCGGCGCGCGAAAACCAAGCCGATCTAATAGTGCTGGGAAGCAAAGGCATGGCCCTCACAGGGCGGTCGAGTTTCGGCACTGTGGCCGAACAACTGGTGCGCGCGGCCCCTTGTCCAGTGTTGACGGTAGTGCCGGAAGCGCGCTGGCAGGAACTGGAGGATGGGCATCGCAGACTGCTGCTGGTCCCAACCGATTTCTCCGAGGCTTCGCACGCGGGGTTGGTGTATGCCTTGGCATTTGCGCAGTCCGTTGGCGGCTCCCTGCTTCTGGTGCATGCCGTTGCGTATCATCCCGTGGTGGGGCCAATCGCGGGGCAGTTGGCGGAGCTGCGCGCAAAGGGAATGCAGATGCTGCTCGCCCACGCTCAGGCGGCCCATGTGGAAGCTGAATCCATTGTGCGGGCAGGCGATCCGGGTGAGATCATTCTCGAACTGGCCAGGGAACGGAAGCCGGATTACATCGTGATGGGTGTCCGTGGAGGAGATCTGGCGGACGGCACGCGCCTTCATGGACGAGTGAAGGAGTTGATGCATCGATCGCCCTGCCCAGTGCTTTCGATCTATTCGGGAAAATCGTGGGGAACAACTTCGTCCAAGGCCCCCGAAAAGGTTTCGGAGACCATGTCCGTGCCCCGTCAGTCCGCTGCGACACACCCTGTAGTTGGCAATCCCCCCAGGATGTACGGTCTCAACGCTGGATTGCCTGAGTGCTGCCGGACAACATTGGCCTGGCTTTGGAAACTCCGAGGGCGATGGTCAACAATGGGCGCTTGGCGCTGCCATGGCATCCAGGATCTGAATCAAAGCTTTTAGATTGGCCCCCTTGCCATAGAACGCGTCGGCCGCAACCCCCGGTGGCATATCGTCGCCTGAATATGCGCCACTCATGGCGATTGTCTTGATCGCCGGGAACCGGCGGCGGACCACCGAGAGCAATTCAAAACCGGACATACCCGGCATGTTGAGATCGGAGAGCAGAATGTCCGGAACCTCGTGCTGGAGATTGGAGAGCGCGGAAAAACCGCCCGCACAACATCGCACGCAATATCCACTGCGCGTCAGTATTTGCGACAGTAATTTCCGGACGGACAACTCGTCGTCCACGAGTAGAAGTTTCCCTTTCGCATTGGGCTGCGGCGTGCTCTCGCCATACATCGGAAGTCTCCTCTTGGCGCATGGTTTCCACTGTTTAGATTTCGATATTGTTCACTCTCTCCGCGGACCACGCAGGCCCCGATACCTCAGCCTCTTTGCAGCCCTGCCTCTACGCAGCACGCGCCGCAATAATCACGACAGGACAAGAAACTCTCCGTCTGACGCGGCGGACGAGTTTTCGCTGAATATCTCTGGAGGAAGCGCCATTTATCCCGAATGCGACCAGCTTCGCTTTGATGTCCCACGCTCTCTTTGAAATGACATCTTCAGGTGTCCCAAACAACAGAAGCGATGCAACATTCCTGCGAATATTTCTCAACCTGCGGGCAAGTGTCTCCAGGCGGTACAGAATACCCATCTGTGCATCTGGACTTGATGGCGCCCGCTGCACATCGACCACATGTACCAGCTCAAGATCGACGCAATTCCTATCTGCCATTTCACAGACGGATGCCAGGGCCTCGTCAGAATCGCCCTCCAGATCGGTGACATAAAGAAGGGTCCCAGAGGTCGATTGGTTCGTTGCGGGCGTTCTGCCGAAGCAGCTTCGCATGAATGACTCCAAAGTGGTGGAGGACGGCTTCAAGGGTCCGCCCTCCACCCCGCGCCGATGGAACACTGGTTCGGTTGTCCCTCGGCGGACATATCTTTCGCGAATGCAATTGAGCTACCAGACTCGTTGGCTTTTGCGATGCCCTGTTTTCTAGCAGATGCTGCGCAACAGTTCTAACCATCAATGCATCTGTCCTAATTCTTTGACGGTCCTGTCAGACAATTCGGACAAATCGTCCTGTCCCGATATTCGCTGGCGGCACAGTGCGTGTATTTCCAATATCTTCAGCGTCTGGCGAGCATTTGGTCTGCGAGTTGCATCGATCCGTAGTGTGCGTGCAACTCGCAGAGAGGGGAAGCACGAACCAGGAGATACCATGAGCCGAATTCAAGGGATGTTTGCTGGTGTGGCCAAGGCCTCACTTGCTCTAATAATGATGATGTTGCTGGCCGGGACCGCAGGTGCTGGGGCCGCCAACACAACCCTGCGGAACATGCAAACAGCTTTCAACGGCGAAAGCAATGCGCATGTGCGCTATCTTGCCTTTGCCAAGCAAGCCGATCGCGAGGGCTACGGAGAGGTTGCCAGTTTGTTCCGCGCGGCGGCACGGGCCGAACAAGTCCACGCCGCGAACCATGCCGCGGTCATAAAAAAGATGGGTGCCGCTCCCCAGGCCAACATCGAATCGCCTGAAGTGAAGTCTACACGCGAGAACTTGGAGACCGCGATCAAGGGTGAGACCTATGAGCGCGACACCATGTATCCCGATTTCCTCAAACAGGCGAGACTCGACGGCAACAGCGCCGCGGTGCGAAGCCTCAACTTTGCGAAAACTGCCGAAGCGGAGCACGCCAAACTCTATGCGCGGTCGTTGCAGAATCTGGACAAGCTGAAAGGTTCGAAGAGCGCGATCTTCTTTGTATGTCCGACTTGCGGCTACACAACAAGCGAGATGAATTTCACGAATTGTCCATCGTGCTTCACCCCAGGGGAAAAGTTCGAAAAAGTAGCTTGAGCGGCAATTCCGGTCTGCTGGCCGGCATTGGCGGCGGACCGGCGCTATACCAGTTTGGAGGTTCATCATGCCGCAATTCCCGCCCCTGCCGAGCTGGGACTCGTTGCATCCGCTCATCATTCACTTTCCCATCGTGCTTCTGCTCCTGTGCCCATTGTTCATCTTGATCAGCGCGGTGTTGCCTCCGCCGAAGGGCGCGCCCTATATGATCGCCGCGCTTCTTGTCCTTCTCCTGGGCACTGCCAGTCTGTTCGTAGCCGCCTCCACGGGAAAGGCCGCGGCGAAACTCGCGGAACGCGGAGGCGCAATGAATGCAGTCCTTGAAACTCACGAAGACCTCGCGGCGGAAACCAAGATAGTGTTCTCGGAGTTGTCTGTTATTTTGCTGGGAATGTTTCTGCTGCCCCGCGTTCTGCGGCGCCGGGAAACCAGGGTGTTCTCGACAGCCCTGCCCCTTACGTTCCTGGCCCTGTATACCGTCGGCATCGTGTTCCTCGTCAATACAGCGCATTCCGGTGGCCGGCTGGTGCATGAGTTTGGCGTGCATGCCATGGTCCCGGCAACGGCCGGCCATGCGGCTGCTCCTCCTGTGGCAGAGATCGACGTGGCAAGCGGGGACAAACCATAGCCACCGAAGACTCGCAAAGCCGGGAAGCTGAAGCGTACCCTTAAGGAGATGTCCTTTTCACGACAGCAATGATGCACAAGGCCCCGTCGCTGGAAGCATTCGAAACCGGTGCGTTCAGAAGGCAACAGACTGCTTTCTGTGTGCTCACGCTTTTTGTCCTCGGGGTGCTGCTTCTTCTGCACACGGTCTTCGCTTCTCTGCTGGGCGAGCCTTCCCACTCGGTCATCCTGGTCCTCGGCATCGGCTTCTCGCTGAAAGTTTTCGAGATCGCCTGGCTGCAAGGACGGTCGAACGAAATTACTGAAAAGACCGCCAGACGGGAGACCGTTCTTTCCATTGCGGGAATCTTCATCCTTGCCGGGCTACTCGCGATTTTGACTGACCGCGATGATAGTCCCTACTTTGTTCTGCTTGCGATTCCCATTCTGCAGTGCGCTTACTATTTCGGATTGATGCCCACGGTCCTTACAATTTGTTCGGCAATCGGAATGGTCTTTTTCTGGACCCAGCATTTCTTTACAATGCATCCTCCCCCGCGACCTACCGAATTTCTGGAGATCGGCATGATCTCCATCCTCTATGGCCTGATGGGAATCCTGGTATGGCTCCTCGTCCATCAACTCAAACAGCAACAGACCCGACTGTACGAGAACATGTCCGAGTTGGAATCCACGCGGGAGAAACTGGCCGTTGAGGAGAAGCTGGCAGCGGTCGGCAGGCTTGCCGGCGGCATCGCGCACGAGATTCGCAATCCCGTCGCCATGATTTCCAGTTCGCTCGCGACCGCAGCCAACTCCCACGTTGGCAGCGCGGACCGCGAAGAGATGGTCCAGATCGCGGCACGGGAAGCGGACCGGCTGGAGCGTTTGACCACGGAGTTTTTGAGCTATGCCCGGCCCAGCGCCCCTCAGCGCTCCCCCGTTTTCGTCCACGATCTGCTTTCCTATACCGCGGATGTAGTAAAGGCCCACGCCGCGCGCAGGTCGATCGAGGTAAGTTGCTCTTCCGCAGGAGACCTGGCGATCGATATCGACCTCGCTCAGGTCCAAGGGGCGCTGTTGAATCTGGCGCTGAATGGAATCGATGCCGCCTACTCACCCGGATCGATTGCGCTGGACGCGGCACGGAACGACACTCTGGTTCAGATCGACGTCCGGAATACAGGCGACCCCATTTCCGATTTGGACCTTCCGCGGATCTTCGAGCCATTTTACAGCGCCAAACCGGGCGGTACCGGCCTCGGACTTGCGATCGCCCGCCGTGTCGCCCAGGCCCATGGAGGCGATCTATGGGTGAGCTGCAATCGAAAGGGCTGTGTGATCTTTTCCATGACTCTCGCGGCGGCCCCTGGTGAAGTTCGGCATAAAGAGTTGCACAAGGAGTTGTAGATGGGCAAAGTACTGATTGTCGACGATGAGCCGAGTATGCGGCGTATTCTGGCTGCGAATCTCCGCCTAGACTCTCATGGGGTCGTCGAAGCGGCGGGGGCTCTGGAAGCGAAAACCATTCTGGCTGGGGAAGATTTTGACGTTGTCCTCACCGACCAAAAAATGCCCGACGGCAATGGACTGGATGTCCTTCTGGCCGCAAAGCAGGGCGATCCGACAACTTCGGTGATTTTTCTGACTGCGGTCGGCACGCTGGAACTGGCGGTCGAGTGCATGAAGGAAGGCGCCTTCGACTTCCTCACCAAACCGTTTGTCCCGGACGCTGTTCGGGCTGCCGTCAAGCGCGCCTCCGAGCGCACCGCGCTCTTGCGGGAAAATGCCGTATTGAAGACAGCGGTGCTCAAGCTGGAAGGCCCGGACGAGATCTTTGGAGAGAGTGAAAGCATCCGCGCGGTCCGCGAGATGATTGGCCGGGTCGCGCCGAAAGACACGACGGTCCTTATCACCGGGGAAACAGGTACCGGCAAGGAACTGGTCGCGCGCGCAATTCACCGCAACAGTCTCAGGGCGCGCAGACCCTTTATTGCCATCAATTGCGCTTCCGTATCGGAGACGCTGATCGAGAGCGAGTTGTTCGGCCACGAGCGTGGCGCCTTCACGGGCGCGGACCAGATGAGGACCGGGCTGTTTGAGGCCGCCCACGAGGGAACGCTCTTTCTGGACGAGGCGGGAGAACTGTCCGCCGCAGCCCAGGCAAAACTGCTCAGGGTGCTTGCTGATGGCGAGATTCAGCGCGTGGGCTCTACAAAGACCCGCCACGTTGACGTGCGTGTGGTTGCGGCAACGCACCGTAATCTCAGGGACCGTGTCCAGGAAGGATCGTTCCGCGAAGATTTGTACTATCGCCTGGCGGTGCTACCCATCCATCTTCCACCTTTGCGCGATCGCCGCGAAGACATAGCGGGCCTCTGCGATGTTCTCTCCACAAGAATTGCAAAAGAGATGAAAGTCCCCCGGCGGCCGCTGAGCCAGGCGGCAATGATCAAGCTGACTCAGTATCGCTTCCCCGGCAATATTAGGGAACTGCGAAATCTTCTCGAACGCGCTCACATCCTTGGACAACACCCCCAGTTACAGCCCGAAGATTTCCCCCTGAATCCGGCAACGACGGCCGAACTTAAACCTGACGCGGAACTCGATGCCGGGCAATTGGCAGCCCTGCTACCAGGCCATCTCGATCTTCGTGAGGTCCTCGGAAAGATTGAGCTGGCATTGATCGAGCGCGCTCTCAATGCGACAGATGGAGTTCAGGCGGAGGCCGCACGACGGCTCAACCTTTCCCGCAGCGATATGGGCTATAAGACCGCGAAATACGCCCTCGGCAAAAGATGAATGCAAGTATCGCATGGCCTGTTTTTTGCTCTGAACTTGGCAGCCTCCTACAGTCAAGCCCGAAAGTTTCTGTAGAATGCCATTCCTCAGGGTAGTTGGTTCTTGTTTCTGTTGGTTGACGGGCAGCTCGCGGAGGGCGTAGCCCGGAGCGAGTTGGCCCGTCAGGCGGCCACTGCCGGGGTCTCGGTTGCGCTGACCGGTCCCTCCTCCATGCGCAGATACATTCGCTCCATCCACTCCCGATTGGTTTCCATCGGCAGCACCGTGACCAGCCGCAGGCACGACTGCTCATGAGGAAACACCCGGACCACTCTGGTCCGCCGCTTCGACTCCTGGTTCTGCCGCTCCAACATGTTCGTCGTGCGCATCCGCTTGCGATGCGCTTCCGGCAGCGCGTAGACGCCAAGGATTTCTTCCCCGTGTTCTTCCAGCAACCGCGCCACCCTGGGAGCTTTTTTCTCCAACTCCGCGATGGCCACTGCCAGCGCCGCCCTGGCCGCTTCGCGTGTCGCGGCTTCGGTCACCGCCTTCATCGGCCGCAGCACCTGCGGACGCTGCTGCCGACCGCACAGACTCAACGCGTTGCGCAGGAAGTGTACCTGGCACCGCTGCCACACCGCGCCTTGAAGGTGCCGCTCGATCGCCTTCACCATGCCGGCATGATCGTCGCTCACCACATACTGCACAGCGCGCAAGCCGCGCTGCTTCAGATCGCTGAACACCGCGCCCCAATTGGCCTCCGACTCCGACTCGGCAATCCACGCGCCCAGCACCTCGCGGTAGCCCGCCGCGCACTCGACTCCCAGCTCGGCCAACTGCCAGTAGAGAACGTAGCCCGTCGGGCGGCCTGTAGCAGGCACGCGGTTGCTCCACCGCGCCCAGCTTCTTCACCAGCTTGGGATCGGCTCCGCGCGGTTGGCGATCGTTCCCAGGCTGCGCACTTCGCCATGCGCCTCGGCAATCGTCTCGGCATGGACATCCAATCCCAAAAATCGTGCCTTTTCCTTCATGACCGGTCCCTCTCCGCTTGTGGCCCTGCGCCGTGATTCGTTTCCGATTCACAGCCTAACCCACGACCAGCGCATTGGGCCGGTCACTCCATTTTGACTAGTGTTGCCGCTCGCAACTACACGCATTTCACTGCCTTGACAACGCCTTCGTCCTTATCGAGGGCCACCCTCGGATTTTCTCCGCTGCGGCGCAGCCGCTTTCCGCTTGGATCGCGTCTCCCAGTAGTATAGGATTCTTACTTGAGTAGATGAAGCGCTGGCGATTCGTCAGCAACCCTCCTGAACAATATTTTTGCAATACCAATCGTGGCCGGACACAGTCGGGACCGCCTTCTGAACCAGGGAAGCGTCCGCGTGCCCAGGCCCCGGAAACGAGCGGAAACGAGCAAAAATGCAAGCGAAGACGGCAGTAGTTTTGGGCGCCCAGTGGGGCGATGAAGGCAAAGGCAAGATTGTCGACGTCCTTTCCGGACGATTTTCCGTGGTGGCGCGCTATGCCGGCGGCCACAATGCCGGACATACGGTGATTATTGATGGCAAGAAATTTGTGCTGCAACTGGTGCCTTGCGGCGTGCTTCGGCCTGGCTGTCGCGCCGTCATCGGCAATGGCGTTGTCCTGGACCCAATGGCGTTTCTTACGGAAGTGGCGCGGTTGAAGGAACTTGGCGTGAATGTAGCGGGGCAGCTCTTTGTTTCCGATCGAGCGCATGTCATCCTGCCCTACCATCGCATGATTGAGCTGGCGTCGGAAAATGCTCCGGGGCGGATGAAAATTGGCACCACCAGCCGAGGCATTGGACCGGCGTACGAAGACAAGATGAAGCGGGGCGGACTGCGGGTCGTGGATCTGCTGAATCCGGAGATTTTGCGTACGCACATCAAGAATGCGTGCCAGGAAAAAAATACGATTGCGAAGGCCTTGTTCGCAAGCGAACCGCTGGACCCGAACAAGATGTATGAAGAGTATGCGCGCGCCGCCGACGCAATCGCGCCGTTTGTCGCCGATACTTCGAGGATGTTGAACGATGCGTTGCGTGCAGGCGAAAGCATCATGTTTGAAGGGGCGCAAGGCACCTTGCTCGATATCGACCACGGGACCTATCCATTCGTCACCTCCTCTTCGGCAACGGCAGGCGGAGCGGCCACGGGGACGGGCGTGGGACCGACGAAGATTGGCACCGCGATTGGCGTGACCAAGGCGTATGTGACGCGGGTGGGCGAAGGGCCGTTTCCGACGGAGATTCACGACGCCCAGGGCGAGCTGATTCGAGCGCGTGGGCAGGAATATGGCGCGGTGACGGGGCGGCCACGGCGCTGCGGGTGGCTGGATCTGCCGTTGCTGCGTTATTCCAGCCAGATCAACGGCACGGAGTGGCTGGTGGTCACCAAGCTGGACGTGCTGGACACGCTGAAAGAGGTCCCGGTATGCACGGCGTACAGGATCGATGGAAAGACGACCGACACCATTCCGGCGGATGTGCGCGGTCTGGAATCGATTGAGCCGATCCTGACGACGATGAAGGGTTGGGGCCTGGACTCCAACGACGGGGCCACTGAAAATGTGCGCACGTTCGAAGGACTGCCCTCTGCGGCAAAAGAGTATTTGAAGTTCCTGGAAGCGGAATCCGGCGCGAAAATCGGCATGATTTCGACCGGATCGGACCGCGACCAGACGATTGTACTGCCTGAGTTTGCCGCCATGCTGGACAGGATGTCGACGAGCGGGAAATGATCGGGCATAGCGGAAAAGAATGGACTCCGCAACCGCCTTGTCGCCAGTTCGCCCGCGACGCGATATTTTTTGGTCCAGCCCTATTGAATCCGCTCTCCCCATCATTCCTTCGCAAACAGCGCGAAGGAATGATGGTACAAGGACGAAGGCTTCTACGATGAAGCAGTGGTTTTTGGTTGAGGACCAGAGCTTCTGGAACAAAGAGAAGCTGGACTTGACAACGCCTTTCCTTTTTTATCGACGGGATGACAAGACTTCTATCTCCAGACATCGCCTCCCGATTAGAGCGGTTCTCCTTCTCGCGTGTCCTTTTGAGGCCCTACATTGCCGCCATTTCTTGAGGAAATGGCGTAACCATCGACTCTCCAGCCATCGATCGCGCAATCGATGCGGCGGCGGAGCCAGTTGAAGATTGCTTCTGGCTTACATATCTTTCTTGCCATTTTTGTGAGCTTCTTTTGTCCAGTTTTCCTCTCCGATTCACCGGCACAAAACTTGCCAGGCAAGCAGGTCTGGAGTGCGGGGTCTTTTGTGCCAGCAGATGGAAGAGGAAGCGAGACGAAAGGGCCCGGGCATGCCGCTTACTGCGAGGAAGATCCTTCTACGAGCGACAAGTCTCGCCCGAGACTGGTCAAATCGAAACCAGACGGGGACACCTGATCGCTGCCAACCCAGTCGGAGCTGAGCACAGCGTAGGTTTCAACGTTGTAACAGCCGTAAAATTCCCAGCTCATGGTCTTGAGCGCGCCCCAGGTAACCACGTAGATGCCGTCTTCACCGTAGCCGACGGCCGTAACGCAATGGCCGTTCGCAAGCTGGGGAGCGGCGTCCTCCGGTGCGACCGAGGCGGGAATCGCCCACGGAATTTGAGGCCAACCGGTGGGGTCCCCCGCCAAGACAAACTTTGGCAGATCGAGCCCGACGTACGCGCTCCCGAACAGGTAAACGATGCCGCGCAACTCGTCCGCATCCTGTGCCTGCGCTTTGACAAAGGAGTGGACGCGATGCTTGCCAATGCCGGTCTTGCGCCAGTATTTTAGAGCGTCGAGCATGGAGACGCAGTCCATCAGCCGGTCTCCAGTGAGGTGGGCGTGGGCACGGATGACGTCTGCATCGGTAAGAAAGACACCCCGCCGATTGGCCGCAGTCCAGTGATGCACCATGTGGCCGGCGGCCGCGGAGGTGCAGCAATTGAATTGATTGTTTGCCAGCATCGGCCACGACGTAGTGGTCTCCAGCAACTCCTTGGCTGGCGGCGTCGGCAGTGAGGCGATCTTGACGTAGTCTGCCAGGTGCAGGGTCCTAGAATCGTGTTCCGACTGTACTCTGCCGAGTTTCATTGTGCCTCCTATGGGTAGAAGGATGGGCCAGCTTCATGCGGTCGAGCAATCGCTGGTAGCGGGGGTCGTCGTGGAGGTCCCGGAGACTGGGCAGCACCGTGACATAGGCCACCAAAATGTCATGCATGTCCGCAGCTTTCTCCAGCCAGGTGAAAGCGAGATCATGTTCGCCGAGAGAAACTGCGGCGACGGCGATCGCCACCGGCATCCGATTGCCTTTGTTCGCCAGATCGAGAAGATTGGCGAGGACCTCGCGGGCCTTGTCATGGTTCCCATTCTGCGCATGGGCCTCCGCAAGCCAGCCCAGCAAAACAGGCATGCGGCTGTGCTCAATGCCGCGCTGGAAGGTGGCGACCGCTTCGTGCGCGCGCCCTGAAAAGGACTGTGCCAACCCCAGCGAATAATACAGTTCAAAATAATGCGGAGAAGAGGTGAGCGCGGTCTGCGCCAGCAGGATGCTGCTGTCGTGGTCGCCCAAGTATGTCCGCAGTATCGCTTCTGCAGCCAGCAACGGAGTCGAAAGTGGATCGTAGCGAAGTCCGATGCGTACCTGCTCCAGTGCGTCCTGCAGCATTCCTTGCGTCATCAGATGACAAACATACAGGTAGTACGACTCGCCACGCTGGGGACGCAACTCAATCGCCTTCACAATATGGTCGCGCGCACCGATCCAATCCCAGTCGTAGAACTGCAGCACGGAGGCCAGCGCCAGGCGGCCTTCCGGAAGGTCCGGATCGAGCGCAACGGCCTGTAGCGCGGAGGAGCGCGCGATGGGCCATGCCTGATCGGGTGCCATCAGGCCGAGGGTCCCCTGCAGGCAATAAAAATCGGCCACTCCGGCATACGCCGCGGCGGAGTTTGGGTCCAGTTTGAGGGCCTGCTCAAAATAACGGCCAGCGAGCTGAACGTCCTCAATCGTCCTTTGTCCCCAATGGTAGCGGCCTTTCAGGTACGCCTCGTATGCCTCGGTCTGCATCGGCGTCCTTGTCTGAAGATCGGATTGGCGAAGATTGAGCGAGAGCTTTTCCCGCAAGGCAGAAACCACCGCCGTCGCCAGCTCATCCTGCAACTCGAATACGTCCGCCATCTCCCTGTCAAACCGGGACGACCAGATATGAAATCCCTTGCGCACGTCGGTGAGCTGCATGGTGATGCGAATACGCGCTCCGGAACGGCGCACACTGCCCTCCAGAATCACGTCGACATCCAGCAGCTTGCCAATTTCGCGGATATTTTGAGGTTTCCCTTTCAATGAAAAAATCGAGCTTCGAGAGACAACGTGCAACCCAGGGAGTGTCCCCAGAGCATTGATCAATTCGTCCGTGAGACCGTCGCTAAAATATTCGTTCTCCTGGTCGGAGCTGACATTCTGCATCGGCAGCACAGCGATCGAGGAACTTCCTCGGTCGGGCTGGATCGGAGAGGAGCGGGCCGTCGCAGCGGCGCCGCTCGCCGGGTGCTCTCGGAATGTCCCGGTCTCGGCATCCCAGGCGTCACGGAAGCCCATGGAGACGGTAGGCGCAAGGCTGGCAGGCTTGATGGCCGCCGGCATCGGCGCTTCACCGACATTCTCGCTTAACAGGCCCAGGATCTCGGCAGCTGAGGAATGGCGCTGGTGCGGTTGCAGCCGCAATGCGCCCTCCACTGCAAGGTGGATGGAACTGGGCAGATCGGGCCGGGCATGGTGCAGCGGAACGTAACGTCCGGCGGCGATGGCTGTCATGGTTGCGGACTGTGTCGCCTGCCGGAAGGGGGAATGCCCCGTCGCCATTTCGTAGATCACGACTCCGAGCGCCCATATGTCCGCGCGATAATCCACCGGCTCCCCGGCAAGCTGCTCCGGCGGCATGTAGGCAAGCGTGCCCATCACTTTGTGCGGCGCGGTCAGTTGTTGCTGATGAGCGATGCGGGAAAGCCCAAAGTCGAGAATCTTTACGGTGCCGGAGTCCAGCAGGAAGATGTTTCCTGGCTTGATGTCGCGATGCACAATGCCCGACATGTGCGCGGCGTGCAGCCCAAAGGCAGTTTGCCGCCCAATGTCGCGGATACTGGAGACCTTGATCGGGCCGTCATTGAGTCGCTGGGAGAGGGTCTGACCGCGGTAATAGGCCATCACCAGCAACAGTGAACCGTCCGGAGCTGTCTCGACGGTATAGATGGTGCAGAGGTTCGGGTGGTCCATGGCCGAGGCGGCGCGCGCCTCGCGCAGAAATCGTTCGCGCATCTCGATGTCTTCAGAGATCGACGGCTGCAGCACCTTGATCGCGACCGTGCGTTGAAGCCGGATGTCCTCTGCCTCGAAGACAACGCCCATTCCCCCTTCGCCAAGCTTTCTGACAAGGCGATATTGAAGAAGTTCGTCTCCGGGACTGAAGGCCATCTGCATATCAGAACTCTCTGGACTGGGAAGCGATTGCGACTCCGGGAGAGGTAAAAATTGTCGCGGCACTTGCTGGATCGTCAATGCGCACGAAGTGCTCCAGAACATCGGAGAACACATGTTCGAGATGAGCGATGGTCGCGATGGCGCTGGCGGTAATCAGGTCCTGATGGCGCGGAAGCAGCGGCAGCGAATCCAGGGCCGCATCGAACTCCGCGACGTGGCCCGGATCCAGCCTGGCATGCATGACGTGACACGACATGGAGGCGAGGGGAATGCCGGTACGCAGGGAAACTTCCTCCAAAAATTCGATCAACGTGGGCGCTTCCAGTACGGCAATGTATCCCAAATAGGCGATCGGATGAACATGAAACATCCAGTAATACTGCACGCCCACCAACGCAGCAACGCTGGCATAGGGCAACCGCTGCAGCACTCGTTGCCGCGGCACGCCCAGGGAGGCAAGATCGTTCAGCAGCCACTGCTCATGGCCCGCTTCCTCTTCGGCGTGTTCCAAATAGTAATCACGGAGCCATGCAGCGAGCGGACCGTCTGCCAACTCGGCAGAGCAACGCTCCGCAGCGGTCCGCATCGCAGGGGCTGAACTGACAGTCACTCCGTAGATGGCAAAGAGAAATTCCGGGTAGAGCTCGTTTAGCCTTGGGTGAAACCATACGTCATGGATCAAGGAACTGAGGCGTCCCCGAAAAATAGACACTGTTTCGCGCAGACGTTGACTATGCGTCGTCATGCCGTCTCCCCGGCAATCCTGGCGCTGCCCGGAACTTTGCGGACAGCTACCTGCGAGTTCTCAGTTAGAGCGCCAGTGTTCCCATACGATGGGAATCGCCGTCTTGCACCTTGCGCTGGAAAAAGTCGTCGCCCAGCTTGACGCGCACGGAGATCAAAGCGTCAATTTCCGCCGCGCTAAGTTGGTTGACACTCTGCACCTCGGCATCCGTCAGGGGGTGATGGATTTGGACAAGTCCAGCCTGTTGCAGCCTCTCTACATTGGTCATATACGGTCCTTTCAACGTTGAAGCGCACAACCCATCCATCACAGCGCGCTCAATACATCCGAATCTTAGCACACAATTTCAGGATTCATTTCAGACTCAGAATCGACGTTAAGAGGGCCGGGACCTGGATGTTCTCAATGCTTTCGGTGGACAGTCCCTCGATCTGTCCTAGGACCGGCTGGGCCGGAGTACAGGCCGCGAAGCCGCGCGCAATTGGACGCCCGGAGCTGTTCGCCAGCGTGCGGCTGTCCGGCAAAACGACCAGGCGAGGGACGTGCATGTGCAGTAGCGCAGTCGTCTCTGTACGCAGCAACGACCAGGGCAGCCCGGCAGATGTCTCGGTATCAAGTCCGGAGAGAATGGCGTTCCGGCGCCGGTACCAGGAGTGAAGATACCGGGGCCCCAGAGACCGGCCCAGCAACAATCCATACGATAGAGTGTCGCGCACCACCATGCGCGGCGCATGCGCCTTCTCCAGTACCGCGCGCCAGCGCGCACCGGGCCCGATGAGGGTTTCCCGTCCGCGCATCAGGAGTTCCGCGGCATGACGATATCCGCTCAACATCCGCGGCAGCACTGCGATGGCCGTTGTTTGGTTCGGCGTGTTGGGATGGGCGACGAGTTCGGCGTCCACGGAGATCAAATGATAGCGACCCTCCGGCGATACGGCCCATCCTGGAAGCTCCACTCCCGGCACGGGCGTGGCGTGTCCGAATAATCCTGAGATGTCCGGTTGATCGGAAACACGCCCGATTGGGAGCAAACCGGTGCTGACAATGGATTCCAAAGCGCCCGCAATCGCGGCATTTTCCAGTGAAGTTTCTGTACCTGGGCGAACAGGAAGATTCGGCGTTGCAAGGCATTCGGCATCGGTCACCGCCGGTCCCCAGGGGGTAGCGACGATATTGCCGAGGTGAAGATCGGTCAGCCGCGCATGTTGCGCCAGGCATAGCATGGCCCCGGCCGCATGCCAATAATCCAGCACAGGCATTGAATCGCCGTTCGACCTCTCGTTGGAATTTTCAGAGAGCGAGTTTTCTTCTGGAAACACAGATTCTGCCCAACCGTAATGGAACCTGACATCGTTCGTCAGCACTCGCGCGGAGGGCAAGCGCAGTTCAGGATCGAGGCGGGCGATCGCTACGAGCAGCGCATGCCAGAGCCACTCTCCTGTGACTGGACGGGGCTTGTAATACAGACACCCTCCTCCCACGAAGCCGACGCGCAGCACGGAATGACCGCCGGCGTGAGCGTCCGAGGTGGTTTCGCAGATGGATTCGATGGGGGGCAAGGCGGTCAGTTGCAGCGCCGCGGCAATCCATTGTCGGTCTCGATGCAGCCGCTCCAGAAATGTAACCGTGGCAGTTACCCACTCGGAAACGACGCTCCCGATGAGCGACAACAGCAGCGGGAACTTGCGGAACAGGTCGCTCGCAACCGGCGACGCAGGCTGCTCTTCTGCATCGAGGCAGCTAGCGCCAACCGCCTGTGTAAGAACGCCAAGGAGCCGGTCCTTGAGAAGGAGAAGCAGCGAGTCCAGCGGAATGGGTTCCCCGCGAAAGGCCCGCTGCTCTGGTGGAACTCGCTGTTTCAGTCGATCGGATGCGGTGGCAAGCCAAGGCCCTAGCAGCGCTTCCATGATTGGAGGCAGGTTTCCTGCAAATGCCGCATCGTCACTGGGGAATGAAAGGGGCCCCACGCCTGTTGAGGGAACGGGTCGCAGCGTACCTCGATGACCGACAACCAGCAGTACGGCATCGTTGTTCCGCTGGTCGAACGGTCCAATATTTGCCATGAAATCACGCACGCCGGTGTTGCGAGTATCCATCAGAATTTCCGGGCAGAATTTCCGGGAACTCGCGCCTGTCATTCGCCCTGAATCCGTACGCAACAGATCGATGGATCCCGGCCTAGTTGGCTACCGCAGACGTCGGCATGGAGCGAATATAGGCCACGAGCGCTTTCATGTCCGGGGGGTTCATGTTGGTCAGCGGCATGCCTCCCTGCTGCATACGAATGGTGTGATGCCGCAGTAAGTTCTCCAGCACAGCCGCCGGTAGCAGCGACGCGGTACCGGCCAGAGGCGGCGCGGCGATGGTTCCGGTCAGTCCGCCCACGCCGTGGCAGGTTTCGCAGCGGTTGTGTTGGAATATCTGCTGGCCGCGCAGCTCCAATGGAGTGGGAGGCGGCGGCGCGGGTTTCGGCGCGGTCCGGGCCACAGTAGCGGGTGCCGACGTGGTCGACGCGGGCGCTGCGCCAACGCCAGCCACGCTTGCGGGTGGATTGGCCGCCGCCGCAGGGGTCGCGCCCAGACTCCCCAGATACGCGACAAGGTGCTGCATCTGCGTATCGCTCAAGTTGAAGGTTGGCATTCCGCCAGCTCGCATTCTGGCATTGGGATGGTGAATGAGATACGGCAATTTCTCCCCAGGGAACTTGCGCGTAATTCCCACCAGCGACGGCGCGAATTGCGTTCCATGTGCCGTGGGGCCGTGGCAGGCGGAACAGCCGTTTTGTACAAAAACAGCGCGGCCCTCCGTAACCGGGGATGCCTTTGCTGCTGGGGTCGATGGGGCTGCAGCGGGTTGTGCGGGCGGGTTGGCCGAAGGCGCGGGCGCACTGATAGCCGTTGCCGCATTTTTCGCTGGCGCAGTTGTTGTGACAGGCTTCTGCGCGACCGTGGCTTGTTTCGCCGCAGCGAGGCTCCGGACATACGCGATAAGAGAACTCTCCTCAGCCTGCGATCCGGTAAATGGGGGCATGCCGCCGGCGCGCATCCTCGCGTTGGGATGGTCCACAAGTTTCGCTAGCTGCTGGTCGGACAGCCCTGTAACTAAACCCGCAAGCGGGGGCACCCGTGGCGTCCCCACGCCTGCTTGTCCGTGACAGGCAAAACAGGCATGCGCCTCAAAGACCTTTTCCCCAGCGGCGGCGGAAGGCGATTCCGGCCCAGCAGCATTCTTAGCGGGGGCCTGTTTGCCGTTGGCCGCCGCGACGCCGGCAGCAGCAAGCGGCGGGGCCGTGGCAGCAGGCGTGGATGGGGTCGCAGCGGGCGAGGCCGTACTCGTCAGCCCTGCGGCGGACGAACCCGGCGAGCTTCCATTCAAACTACTCAGATAGGTGTACAGCGCCGTCATGTCGGGAGCGGCGAAATCGAACGCGGGCATACCGCCAGCGCGCATCTTCGCATTGGGATGGTGCAGCAGGGCCGTAATCTGCGGCAGAGAAAATGTGGCTGTAATCTTGACAAGGCTGGGAGCAGCTGCCGTCCCCGTAGCATCGCTCCCGTGACATCCCGAACATCCTTTGGAATCGAAGACTTCCTTCCCTTTGGCAACTAAAGGATTGACGGGCCCGGACGAGAGAGGCTGCCCACTGGCGGACTCCATGCGGGGATGGAACGGAGTCTTGGTGTAGTCTTCCGCCTGCTTGGCCTGGAATGCGAGTTGGGACGCTACAGTGGGGTCGCGCAAATCGTCCAGGTGGCTCCTGATCCCGAGAAAGATCGTTCCGACTAAAACGATGGTGACTGCCAGGAGCGGAATCGGCCTTCGCCACGGTCTACGTTCCAGCTTGCGGTCTAAAAATGGCACCAGAAAAAACAGCAGGGCGACGGTCCCTGGGACCCCAATGACTGCAAGTGCCTCCAATCGGCCTGGCCAGAACTTCAGCCATTCAAACATGGGCAGGTAATACCACTCAGGACGCGGAATGAACTGGGTGTTTGCGGGATTGGCGATAGGGCCAAGCTGTACAGGATGGAAGTATGCCAGAAATCCAAGACCGACCATCAGGAGCATCGCAAACGCCATGTCCATGATGACCTGCCGAGGATAGAAACTCTCCGGAGGCAGTTGCGGATGGATAGGATCTTCGTCGATTGGACCGGCTGCGCCTGCCTTTCGGAACAGCGCGATGTGCAGGCCGATGAACAAGAAGATCATTGCCGGAATCAGAAACACATGTCCAAAATAAAAGCGCGATAGCGTGAGCGTTCCCAGCGTGTCGCCGCCGCGCAGCATATCCGTAAGCCATTGCCCAATAAAAGGAACTTCCCCGACGATGTTCGTTCCGACAGCCGTGGCAAAGTAGGAGCTTTGGTCCCACGGCAGCAGATAGCCGGTGAAGCCCATGCCAAGGACCAGGAAGGACAGGAACGCACCGGAAATCCAGAGTAGTTCGCGACGGCCTTTGAACGACCCATAGAGAAAGGTCTGGAGAAAGTGCAGTACCAGCACGACGATCATGGCGCTGCTGCCGTAGTAATGCAGGCTACGTAAAAAATCGCCGGCGGCCACCTCTTTGGTAATGTAGGCGACGCTGGTATGCGCCGATCCCGCCGAGGGAACGTAGTAGAGCGCGAGACATAGGCCCGTAATCACCTGGGAGATAAAGATGAAAAGCAGGCCGGAACCGAATATATAGGCCCAGCGCGCGCCGCCGGGAACGGGCTCATCCAAAGATGCGCGCATGATATTGCGTATGCCAGTGCGCTTGTTGAACCAGCTATAGAAACGCGCTGGCATCTTCTTCTGCGGGACATCGGCCTTCACTGGTTCATCCACAAGGTCACCTAGCTTAACACTTCACGGTTGGGAACATTCTCGCGGAAATACTCGAACTTCACCAGGAGCTTTCCGTCCACAATTTTGTGCGGAAGCGGGTCCATTCCGCGTGGCGCCGGGCCGGAGACATGCTTTCCATCGGGCTTAAAAACACTCCCATGGCAGGGGCAGAAAAACCCATCCTGGGCTTTCTGCCAGGCGACAGCACATCCCAGATGAGGGCAGATGTCGGAGAGCACAGTAAGCGCTCCATCCGCGCCCTTGGTCACATAGACGGTCAGGGAGGAATCGACCTCGCGCCACCCATCCACTTGCTTGAGGGTGAGGTGTTTCAGGATTGGCTGCGACAGATTGGAAAACTCATCCATGGAGCCTATGGGCGACCATGTGCTCTTGGATTTCGCATAGAGCGGATATAAAACATAGCGAAGCACAGGAATTGCAAGCAGCGCGCCCATGCCCGCGCCACCGATGCCAAGCAGAACTCCAAAGAAAGAGCGGCGATCGATGACGATGACGTCTTTATTTGAAACAATTTTCTGGATCTCTTCCTGCTGCTCCATGCTTCTCTCCTAAAAAATCAGCCACAAAGCCAGATACACGGTGTTGTTGTCGGATGCGTTCCGCTGCGCGCCGTCGTAATTGCTGCTGGCGCCGTTGAATTTGAAATATCCGGAGTAATTGGCATCGATGTCAATGTTTTGTACCGGCCAGTAGCCGAACTGCGCAATGTAACCGCTGGTGTCGGGATTGCCGTTCTTGCTGCCGGTCAGCGGCGCGGGCGCATAGAGCAGCGCGTCGCCGTTGCCGGTGGTGGAGAACAGGGCCCCAGTCGCGCTGTATTTACTTGCCCAGTGGTAGGTGCTGTCCAGTTTGAAAGTGTTCAAGTGGTTAGATTGGGTGCTCGCCCCGCCTACGGCATAAGTGGCGTCCAAATTCGAATTTTCATGGATATAGGTCCCATGAATGTCCAGCAGGTTGGGGCCAAAGGGGCGCTCGTACTGGAAATCCAAAGAAGGATCCAGATATGTGTCTTCCGGGCCCGACACTGCGTTGGGGAAGGACTTGACGTAGATCCCATAGGTCCCCACCTCAAGATAATTGCTGCCCCAGGTCTGTTGCCACGCCGCTCGCCAATAGGGAGCGACTCCCGAGATGTTGTATGCCTGGCCAACCCCAGTCACCGGAGTCGAAGCGCCTGCATGTTCCGATCGATATGCGGTAATGTCGGCGTAGAGGTGGTTGTTCCACATGCCGAAGCCGCCGACACCCGCGACATCCTGCCCAAGATTGCCGTTGATGATGGGCGAGGCCAGCGGACTCACGCCGGAGGAAGTCGAGATCCACGGAAATCCCCAGGCGGGCGTGCTGTTCCAAATATCTTCCACGGTGGGATTGTTGTTGATCGTGATGCCGTATTCCAAGTCCTTGCCGGCGAGCTTTCCCTGGTTGGCGTAGCGCAGGTCGGTGTTGTCCATGCCAAAGTGGTCGTCCGCGTGGGTGTAGGTAAACTGCGCCAGGCCGCCAAAGTGCAAGGCGTATCCACCGGCAAGAAAGATGCTCAACTGTTGCGGAAAGGCCGCCGCGTTGTTCTGCGAAGCCGGCTGGTTCGCCTGAAAGGAGGTGTTGGAAAGCAGCAGCATGGCGGACAGCGGAATGTACTTGGAGAGAAGCAGGTCCTTCGAGTTCCCCACCTTGTCCTTGGCGGTCATGTCCGTCAGCACATAGCCTTGCAGCTTAAAGTTGCGCCCGAAGGCGGTCAATTCCGGAGGGTTGGTGTGACAAACATTGCAGGAAAGGCCCGTCTGCCGCGCAAAACTTGGGACTGCGTAGGCGCGCTCCAGCCCAAGGAAAAGGAACGACACTGCCATCAGCTTTACAAATCGGTGCATGAGCCAATCCTTTGAAACGGCGGCTGAACGTGGCAGCCGCCGAAAAATGAGTCTCTCGAGAATCGCCCTTCCCGCCGCGCTGGGACGCGACTGCCCTATCGGGGGAATGGGCGTACTTCAATGGATGCGGTTTTCCAAATGTCGGTGCAGTATTCGCGAATTGCGCGGTCCGAGGAGAATTTTCCGATGCGGGCCACGTTCATTATAGACATCCTGTTCCATCGCTGTCGATCCAGAAAGGCCCGACCGACGCGGTCCTGACAGTCGATGTAGGAGCGGTAATCCGCCAGCAACATGTACTCATCGCGATTGAGGAGGGAATCGAAGAGAGGACGGAAGAGCGACATGTCGTTGCGCGAAAGCGGACCTGAAACGAGCTGGTCGAGGACTTCGCGCAGTTCGGGATCGTTCTCGTAGTACTGGCGCGGGGTATATCCGTTGGCCCGGAGCTGTTCCACCTGCTCCGCTGTCAGCCCAAAGAGAAAGAAATTGTCCGCTCCCACCTCATCACGAATCTCGATGTTGGCGCCGTCGAGAGTGCCAATGGTCAAGGCGCCATTCATTGCGAATTTCATGCAGCCTGTTCCCGAGGCTTCCTTCCCCGCAGTCGAAATCTGTTCGGACAAGTCCGCTGCCGGATAAATCCTCTGCCCCAGGGAAACGCTGTAATCGGGGAGGAAAACAATCTTCAGCCGGCCTGCAACGCTTGGATCGTTGTTGACCGCATCCGCGACAGAATGAATCAGTTTGATCATCAGCTTGGCCATGCGATAGCTGGGAGCGGCCTTGCCCCCAAAGATGAAGGTGCGCGGAGGAATGGAAAGTCCGGGATCCTGTCTCAGGCGATTGTAGAGGGTGAGAATGTGCAGAACATTCAGGTGCTGGCGTTTGTACTCGTGAATGCGTTTTACCTGGATATCGAACATGGAGGTGGGGTCGACCGAGATGCCGGTTGTTTCCAAAATGTAGGAGGCCAGGTCCCTCTTCACCTCTTCCCGCGTGTCGTTCCAGCGGAGGAGAAACCGCGAGTCGGCGGCGCAGGGTTCCAGCTTTCGCAACTCCTCCAGATCAGTCGGCCACTTGGAACCGATATGTTCCGTGATCAGGCTGGACAGGCGCGGGTTGCTCAACAGCAGCCACCGCCGAGGAGTGACCCCGTTGGTCTTGTTGCTGAAGCGTTCCGGCCATAACTGGTAGAAATCGTGGAAGAGTTCCTCTTCCAGCAGGCGGGTATGCAATTCTGAGACGCCATTGACGGCATTGCTGCCCACAACCGCCAAATGCGCCATGCGCACGTAGCGTTCTCCGTTCTCGTCGATTAACGACATTCTGGCTGCCCGGGCGTCGTCGTTCGGATAGGCGGCGCGGACGTCCGCAAGAAAACGGCGGTTGATCTCGTAGATGATCTCCAGATGTCGTGGAAGCAGTTTGCCAAACAGCCATATCGGCCAGCGCTCCAGCGCTTCGCTCAAAAGGGTGTGGTTGGTGAACCCGAAGGTCTTCCGAGTGATCTCCCAGGCCGGTTCCCAATCCATGTCGTACACGTCGACGAACAGGCGCATCAGTTCGGCAACGCCGATCGAAGGATGCGTGTCGTTCATCTGGATGGCCCATTGCGTGTCGAAATCCTCCAGGCTGCGGCCGCGGAGTCCGTGGATACGGATCATGTCCTGCAGCGAGCAGGAGACGAAAAAATACTGTTGTTCCAGGCGGAGCTGTTTGCCTTGCGTCTGTTCATCGTTGGGATACAGCACGCTGGAGATGGTTTCCGATTCGACTTTCCTATCGACAGCCCCGAAGTAGTCGCCAACGTTGAATCGTGTAAAGTCGAAGGACTCCGTCGCTTGCGCCTTCCACAGTCGCAGGCGGTTGGCCATGTTGTTGCGAAATCCAAGGATTGGGGTGTCGTAAGGCAACCCGCTGACGACATAGTCCGGAACCCAACGAACCCGATAGCGGCCCTGGCGATCGGAATACGCCTCCGTGTGCCCACCAAATTTCACCTCCATTTCGCAGTCGGTGGAAGGGATCTCCCATGGATTGCCCAACTGAAGCCATTTGTCGGTCCGTTCGACCTGCCAGCCGTCTTCAATGACCTGCTGAAACATGCCGAACTCATAGCGAATGCCATAGCCGATGGCGGGCACGCTCAACGTGGCCAGAGAATCCATGTAACAGGCGGCCAATCGCCCCAGGCCGCCATTTCCCAGGCCAGGCTCGGGTTCAGTTTCGACCAACTGCTTCAAGTCGATTCCGAGTTCAGAAATGGCTTGACGGGTCGGTTCCAGAATGTCGAGCTTGTTCAGATTGTTGGCAAGATGCTTCCCCAGCAGAAACTCCGCGGACAAGTAACAAACGACACGAATGTCCTTCTGCCGGTAACTCTGGACCGTATTGATCCACCGCTCCATCATGCGATCGCGCACCGCATGGGAGAGCGCCATGTAGAGATCGTGCTGATTGGCGACAGCCGGATACTTCCCCATGGTGAAGTAAAGATGATCGAGGAAGGAGCGCTTCAAGGCATCGGCGCTGATGGTGGCGCGATCGCTCACGATCGCATTCTCCTGTTTCGATGGGACTGATTTCCTGGTTCGAGGCGACTTTGCAGTCTTGGCATTGGCCACGGGGATTTCTCCTGAATGCTGGTATGCACAAATTTAGGAACAAATTAAGGATGCGAGCGGTACGATATCGCAAGGAAATGCTTATCGCATATACATCTATTAAGACGCAGCTGCGGGGATTCTGTTTTTTCGCTCTCCCGTCCGACCTGGAAATCCTGGGAAGGTCCAGGCTGCGCGCGGTCCTTGCCGGTAACGCGTCCAATCTCTTCCGGCGAAGCAATCGTGCGTTCTCGCTTGTGCTCCGGTGTCCGGGCAAAGCTACAACCGAACAGGGGCATGGATTTCCAGACTCGTCCCGGCGGACGATGGTGTTGCAATTTGTGAAAAGGAAAAAACTCTCCAGAATAGGAGTGAAAACCACCGCCTGAAGGCGGTGGCTCTGATAACGGGCTGTAAGCCCTGTTCCGGCCAAAGGCCGGCAGAATGTATCCCGCACCAAGCGGGCTTCAAGAAGTAGATGGACTTAACCATCTAC
>JAJYUB010000024.1 GCA_021792795.1 Acidobacteriota bacterium
TCACCAGTTGCTCGACTTCCTCACGATTGCGACGACCACGAACCGCTACTCCCGACTCTGTGTCCATACTCAGAGTCCATCACAGCCCAAACCCTTTTTACAGGTGCGGTTGCCCTTACGCATACATGGAGACATGAATCGCCGTGCCGTCGCGTCCAAAAACACCAAGGCCCCCGACTCTTTCGGGGGCCTTGGTGTTTGAATTCCATCCTGCTAGTTTCGCAAACCTATTTTCCCAGGACGATGCCCTTGGGAGCGTTCTGGTTGGCCTTGATCTGATTGGCCTTGCGTGCCGCCATGGCTTTCTGCACCCAATCATCGGCCGTCGCAATGTCCGCCTTGCGAGCATCGTCGTTTCCGCATTCGGTGTCCGCCTTGCGGCGATACAGCAGGTTGATATAAGCCATTGCGTCGTCGTAATTTTCCTTCAGTTGGGTCGCCTTGGTCAGCTCGTCCAACCCTTCCTGGATAATCGGAGTGTTCTTTTCCGCCAGCGCCTCGCAAGCCTTCTTGTCTTTGATGGGATCGCCGTTATCGTGCAACCCGAATGACTGACGCACTGGGATGGCGTTCTTGTAGGCCAGGGTCCAGTCGATCACGCCAATGGTATAGTATGCCGCCGCATCGTTTGGGTCCACGGCAATCACTTTGTTCTGATACGCCTTGGCCTGATCGAAGTTCTGGATGTTCAGGTACAGCGCCGCGATTCCCTTCAGAGCGCTCACATTCTGCGGGTCTTTCTCCAGGACCATTTGAAAGTTCTGAATGGCAAGTTGCGCATCTTTCAAGTTGTCGGGAGTTTGAAGGTTGGGGACCACTTGCTGGGAATACGCTGTGGCCAGATACAGGCGCGCCATCGGCAAGGTCGGATCCAGCGCCACCGCCTGCTGAAAGTGGTCGATGGCCTCTTCATAGCGGGCCGTTTTGAACGCGTTCACACCCTTGTTCAGTTGGTCGCGGGCCTTCAGTCTGTTACATCCAGTGGTAAAAAATAACGCAGTGCATAGCAGTGCTGCCATGACCGGAAGACGTACAATGCGATTCATTCGGCTTGACCTCTCCTTACAATCAGTCGACGCCCACCCAGGCTGGAACGGCAGGGAAAGCCTTTGCGGAAATATGAATTTCCTTACTGTGTGATCTTACTCTGTTTCGCGCAATTGAGAAAGTTCTCGGACCCGCCTATTTGCGCCCTGCTTTGCGGGCGAAACAGGGCTGCGGATGCCGCCGCTACTGCCCGGCGGCAATCTTTGGAGTGATCACGCCAATATGGTCCACGTTGGCCTGGTTGCCGATATCGACCACGTCCGCAATCGCCGCCCAATCCAGATTCGGGTCGCCCTTGATGAACATCACCTTGGTCGCACGGGTGGCATAGATCGCCTCCAGTTGAGGCAATAGCTGTGAATGCACGACGTCGGTCTCATTGATCTTGTACGCGGGCTTTCCTCCCGGAGATCCCAGCACCTGCACCACGATCGTGCGGTCGCTGTCATTCTGGTGCTGCGGATTCTTGGGCGGCTGCGGTACCAGCGCGTCCAGGCCGTGCGGCGTGGTCGGCGTGATCACCATGAAAATGATCAGCAACACCAGCAGCACGTCGATTAGAGGAGTGACGTTCGGGGTCGATGAGAGACCGCCGACGTTTCCACCTGTCATTGCCATGAGATTGTCCTCGCTTCAAAAAAATGCGGCGTGGTGTATGCGGCCGCCCGCGCTTCGATTCGTCCTAATGTTGCGTTGCCAGGGGCGTGGCCGGGGACCGTTCCCGCGGCGCGCGTCTCCATCCTAGGTGCCGGATGGGTTTGGCGTGTTCTTTTCATTGGGTGGCGGCGTCGAATTCTGCTCCGGCTCCGTCAGGAAACCCACTTCATCGACTCCGGCGGTGCGAAGGTTATCGATCGCGTCCATCACGACACCGTACTTCGCGCGCGCATCCGCCCGGATATACACGGTCTTGTTGGGCTTGTTTTCCAGCATGGCCTGCGCCTTCGGCCCCAGGTCAGCCAGCGTAATCTGGTTGGCCCCCAGATACACTCGGCCATCGCGCACAATCGACACCTTCACCACGTCTTCGTGGTCGGCGTCCGGCATCGGCACCGCGCTCATCGTCCTGGCCAGGTCGACGTTCACTTTGTTGTTCAACATCGGCGTGACCACCATGAAAATGATGAGCAACACCAGCATCACGTCCACCATCGGGGTCACGTTGATGTCGGAATTGACTTTTTTGCCTTCGTCTCTTTTTGCGATTCCCATAACAATACTCCCAGAGGTCTCGAACCCAACGCCGCGCAGCGGGCATGGAACATGGCCCAAAATGTTTTCAGGTCCGGCCCGGTCGGCCGGCAAAGTTCTCACGCTTCGCCGGCCACAACCGTCATTCCTGTGTGAAACCGTTTCCTGAACTTCCAGGCTTCCAGTTAGCGGCGTGCGCCTTGCTTCAGGAAGTAATCCACCAGTTCGCTGGAGGAGTTGTCCATTTCGACGTCGAAGGCCTCCACGCGGTTGGTGAAGTAGTTGAAGGCCATCACGGCCGGGATGGCGACAAACAGACCGAAGGCGGTGGTGACCAGCGCCTCGGAAATACCGCCGGCCACTGCGCCGATGCCGGATGTCTTCTGCGTCGCGATCGCCTGGAACGCGTCGAGAATACCGATCACCGTTCCGAACAGGCCAATGAACGGCGCGGTCGAACCGATCGTTGCCAATCCGCCCAGGCCGCGCTTCAGCTTGGCATGGACAATCGCTTCCGACCGTTCCAGGGCGCGCTGGCTGGCTTCCACCTGGTCTTCGCTGACGGTGCCGCCGCTGCCGTAATTGCGGAACTCCTGCAGTCCGGCGGTCACGACTTCGGCCAGGTGCGATTTCTTGCTGCGGTCGGCGACCTTGATCGCTTCATCCAGGCGGCCTTCCTTCAGCGCGCCGGCAACTTTAGGGGCGAATTCCCGGCTCTGCTTGCGGGCTGCCGAGAAATACAAGGCGCGGTCGATCATTACAGCCAACGACCACACCGACATGATCAGGAGAAGGAACACAACCCCCTTGGGCAGCCAGCCCATGTTGTGCCACATGTCCACAACACTGAAGCCGACCTGCTGCTGATCTTGGAAGAACGCGGCCATAGAAGCCGTGTGGGGAACGAATTGCGATACGTGTGCGAGAATCACAGGAATTTATCCTCCTTAAGGATAAGCTTGCTTTGGTTGAAACCGGGCTTACATCTGCTAGAGCGAGTGAATGCGAAGTTATCATTCATTCAAAGTGAAAACAACCTGGATTGTTGTGTCGACGTCGACAGGTACCCCATCCAGCACGGTCGGACGATACCGCCAGCGCCGCACCGCATCCAGCGCCGCCTGCTGCAACATGGCCGGACCACTGACCACTTTCAGGTCCTGAATGGACCCGCTTTTTCCAATAGTTGCAGCCAAAACTACGGTGCCCTGAATGCGGGCCGCTTTGGCAATTGGCGGATAGGTGGGCATGACCTGGTCAATCAGCCTGCTCGCCTCAACACCGGACGAAACCGTGATCTTCTTCGGCGCGGCCACCTTCACGACCGGGCCATTCCCCATACTGCCCAGGATGCCGCCAATCACGCCTCCAGAGCTGCCGCCGAAACCACCCATCACGCCGCCCGTAATGCCTTGCGGCGGGGGAGCATCGTCCTTCACCATCTTGATGGTCTTTGGAATCTTGGTAGGCGCTGTCAGTTGGTCCGCCATCGACTCTACATGCACCTGCACGACTTTCACCTCCGGCGGCGGTGGCGGCGGCGGTGGCGGCGGCGGCGGCGGAGCCACCAGTAAGGTCGCCAGCGCCTGGTTCGGCAGCGCTTCCGGATAAATCAGTGGAATCAGAATCAGAATCGCGACCACGCTTGCGTTTAAAATCCCCGTGGCCAACATCCAATACTTGCTTTTTGTTTTCAGCTTGCCAGCCGACTCAAATGTGCTGTCTTCAAACATAGCGGACCCCCCTCGCGTACTCTTGGCCAAATGCTCGTCATTCCTTAGACACCGGACGCAGGGTGGAAAGTTCCCGGAATTTTCTGGAATCCCATCGCTTTCCACGATCATCCCGGTTCCCCGGCGTTCCCTCGATCTTTTGCCGCTCACCGGAGGAGGGATGGGTGGCCCATTCAAGCCCTCTTTTGGCTTGAGTGGGGCCCAGCTTGATTGACTGCTCTTTTCCGCGAAATCTTCTTACCATTACACTTTTACACTTTGGCCCGTTTCCCAGCCGGCAGCGCCGCGGCTTTGCCGCGCCTGCCCCGCCAGTCCTGATACGCCACCAGCATCGGCGCCGCCACCGCAATTGAGGAATAGGTGCCGATCAGGATGCCGATCACCAGTGCGAACGAGAAACCGTTCAACACCTCTCCCCCGAACAGAAACAAGCTCAACACAGTCAAAAACGTCAGGCCAGAGGTCAACACCGTCCGGCTCAGCGTCTGATTGATGCTCTTGTTCACGATCTCGGAAAGCGTGGCGCGTCGAATCAGCTTGAGGTTCTCGCGAATGCGGTCGAAGACCACGATGGTGTCGTTCATCGAATAGCCGATCAGCGTAAGAATCGCGGCCACCACCGTCAATGTCATCTCGCGATTGGCCAGGCTGAACGCGCCCACCGTAATCAGCGTGTCGTGAAACACAGCCACCACGGCCGCCACGCCGTAAATCAGTTCAAACCGGAACCAGAGATACACCAGCATTCCCGCCAGCGAATACAACGTCGCCAACAGCGCCTTCTGCCGCAGTTGCGCGCCCACCTGCGGTCCTACGATCTCCGTATTGCGCACCGTGAAGCCGGACAGATACGCCCCCTGCTGCAGCGCCGATACCACTGCCGGCTGCACCTGTCCGTTCAGCTCTGAAAAGGACCCAATCAGGCCGTTCTTCACCTTGTCGCGAAAGTTCAAAAGGGTGTCCGTAATCTGGGGGTATTGCACTTCTTCCACCGCCGGATTCGCCAGATGCAACGGATCTGCCTGGGTCAGGAAGTCCGTCAGCGATTCGCGGGTAGCATTGTCCAAATCGAGCTTGCTTGCGTTCGCCGCTCCGTTGGATGCATAGTTCCGCTGCAAGGTATGCAAGATGGCGACCCGCCCGGCGTCCAGCGAAGTTTCCTTCGTGTCGCGCTCGGGAAGAGAAAGAATGACTTCATGGTCCTCCGGGTGCCCAAACCGCACAATGCTCACGTCATGCAGGCCCACGCGGTCGGCCGCGCTGCGAATCCGCCCCAGGTCCGGCGCCTGCTCGAACTTCAAATAGATCAGCGTGCCGCCCTTGAAGTCGACGCCCAGCGGCAGCCCATGCCAAAAGAACAGCGACAGCAGGCCCGCGATGCTGAAAATCAAGGAAAAACCCAGGAAATACCACTTCTTTCCCAGCCAGTCGATATTGACTTCATGAAAAAATTCCACGCCGTGCTCCGATGCAAAAATTAAAAACTAAGGCCAGTCATTCTGAGCGCAGCGAAGAATCCAGAGGGTGCTGCCTCTGCCTTCGAGGCTGGTATTCTCCGCGTCCTTCGCCCGTCGACGCGTGGTCCAGAATGACTCCATTCAAAATCCGGGTGCCCCAGGCGCGCGAAGCTCACCTGGGCGATTCCCGTCTAACCCATCGAAACCGCCGGGCGGCCCATCCTTCGCCTCTTTTGCAAAGGGTGGGACATGGAAAATCCGTACACCCTCCACGCCATTCCCGCTCAACCGATCGAAATCGGCTCGCCCCGCTGCCTGCGGTTCAGGTTCGCTTCAAAAATGACGCGCGAGACAAACACCGCCGTAAACAGGTTCGCCAGCAAGCCAAACGTCAGCGTGACCGCGAAACCCTTCACTGGCCCGGTACCGAACAGGAACAAAATCGCGGCTGAAACAATGGTCGTCACGTGGGTATCGATGATGGTCTGGAACGCATGCGCAAACCCTTGATCGACGGCGGCCGCGGGCGACTTGCCGGCCCGCAGTTCCTCTCGTATTCGCTCGAAAATCAGTACGTTGGAATCGACGCCCATGCCGATGGTCAAGATCACTCCGGCAATCCCGGGTAACGTCAGCGTCGCGTGCGCATACCCCATGAATCCCAGCAGGATCACCAGGTTCAGGATCAAGGCCAGGTCCGCATTGATGCCCGCGCCGTGGTAATAAAACAGCATGAAGATCAGCACCGCCAGCAGGCCGCCGATCGCGGCCTCCACGCCGTGGCGAATCGAGTCCGCGCCCAGCGACGGCCCAATCGTCCGCTCCTCCAGAAAGTGAATCGAGGCCGGCAGCGCGCCGGTGCGAAGCATCAGCGATAGGTTCTGCGCTTCTTCCTTGGTAATTCCCCCACCGGAAATCTGTCCCTGGTCGCGGATCGCGCCTTGGATCGTCGCCACTTCGCGCACCGTGTTGTCCAGCACAATGGCCATGCTCTTGCCAATATTCGCGCTGGTGTATTTGTAGAAATTGTTGCCCCCGGAAGTGGTCAGCGTAAAGCTGACATCGGGGCGTCCGTTCACGTCCGTCGAAGGCTGCGCATCGCGGAACTCGGTGCCGGACACAATCGGAATTCTGTTCAGCAGGTAATACTGGCCCGCGCCGGCCGAACCGCCGTCGAATTTCAGCAGCTCGGAATTCGGCGGTAATGTTCCGGCATTGGCCTGCAGCGCGCTCGGCTCGTCCGGATAGGGGCCGCCCAGCACTTCGTGGATCTCCAACCGCGCCGTCGACTGGATCACGTCCTTTACCCGGCCTGGATCGTCAATGCCCGGCAGTTCCACCAGAATTTCATTCGTGCCCGGCCCATAGATCTCCACCAGCGGCTCGCTCACGCCCAGGCGATCGATGCGCTCATAAATCGTCTCTCTCGACTGCTCCAAGGCTCGCGTCTCGATATCGCGCAGCACCGACAGCTTCATCGTCAGCGTGTAGGAGTTGTCCGCCCCCGACTGAATGTCGTACTGGGTGGCGAACTGGTCTTCCAGCGCCGAACGCACCGCGTTGTCCTTGTCGATCGGCACGCCGGTCACGCGGATCACCCCCGGCTGCCCTTTCGGATCGGGTTTCGTCGCCGTCGCACCGGTCGCTCCTGCGGTTTGCAGGTCTGTCAGGATGCGCGACAAATCTGTGTCGCTGCTGGAGCCCACGGCCTCCGCCACCATCACCTGCAAAATCAGGTGGGTGCCGCCGCTTAAATCCAGTCCAAGATGGATGCGGTCCGTGATCGACTGCTTGACCGCCGCCGGACTGAACCCGCTGGGAATGCCAATGATGCCGCCGACAAACACCAGCAGAATGGCCAGAATAAGGACAGTTTTTTGAGTGAGGTTCTTACGCATTTGGGTCTACAGGGGTGGTACGGAATTGAATGCACATGGGACGGACGCAGCGTTTCATGACTTGGCTTCATCCTCGGCGGTGGTGACGCTGGCAATGGCGGATTTCACGACTTCCAGCTTGATATTGTCCGGCGCCACGCGGATTTGCACAACATCGTCCTTCACCGAAAGGACCACGCCGCGGATGCCGCCCGTAGTGGTCACGCGGTCGCCCGACTTCAGCTTGGACAGCATCTCCTGCCAGGTCTTCTGTCGCCGCTGGCCAGGGCGGATCATGAACATATAGAAGACGACAAAAATAAGGATGAAGGGCGCGAACGTGGTCAGGCTTTGCAGCGGGTTTGCGGCGAACAACACTAGGCTTGCCATGCGATAACTTTTCCCTTAGAAAACAATGTTCGTCATTCTGGATCTGGGTGTCCCATCAATCCTTCGCGCTTTTTGCGAAGGATTGGAATCGATGCACATCCGTGGGTTCCATCCCATCCTTGCTTCGCAAGGATGGGGCGCCCACTTGTTCAAAGTCCAATATTTCCCTGAATCTTCTAGCTTACATCATGTTGGCGGGCGCGTCCGCGCGCGCGGGCGACAAGCTCGTCCAGGGCGCCCAAGGAAATAGCATCGCGTACCGACCGCATCGTGTCAAGGTAGGCATACAGGTTGTGGATGCTGTTCAGCGCCCCGCCCAGCGGCTCTTTCGACATGGCCAGGTGCCGCAGATAGGCCCGCGTATAGCGCCCGCACGCCATGCACCCGCACGCCGGGTCGGGCGGGTTCCGGTCTTCCGCATATTGCTGGTTTTTGATGTTCATTCGGCCTTCGCTGGTAAACAACAGGCCGTGGCGCGCCGCCCGCGTCGGCAGCACGCAATCCATCATGTCCACGCCCATGGCTGCATACTCGACAATCTCATCCGGATAGCCCACGCCCATCACGTAGCGCGGCCTGTCCGCCGGCAGCAGCGGCAGCGTGGACGCGATCACCGCCCGCGTATGTTCCCGCGGCTCGCCCACGCTCAACCCGCCAATCGCATAGCCCGGCAGGTCCAGTTCCACCAGCCGCTCGGCAGACTCACGACGCAGGTCCTCATACATCCCACCCTGCACAATGCCAAACAGGCTTGGCGTCTGCCCGTTGAATTCCGCAAACCAGGGAACTTCCTCCGCATGCGCATAAAAATAGTCGCGGCTGCGGCGCGCCCAGCGCAGCGTCAGCTCCAGCGAAGTCCGCGCCCGTTCCCGCGTCGCCGGATATTCCATGCACTCATCGAACACCATGGCGATGTCCGCGCCCAGCGCAATCTGCACTTCCATCGAATGCTCCGGCGAAAAGAAATGCGACGACCCATCGATGTGCGAGCGAAACTCCACGCCCTCTTCCGTCACCTTGCGCAGATGGTTCAGGCTGAACACCTGAAAGCCGCCCGAATCGGTCAGGATGGGATGCGGCCAACTCATAAACTTATGCAGTCCGCCCAGGCGGCGGATGCGCTCATGCCCCGGCCGCAAATAGAGATGGTAGGTATTTCCCAGCAAAATCTGCGTGTGGACTTGCTCCAGCACATGCTGCGGCACCGCCTTCACCGTGGCAGCCGTGCCCACCGGCATAAACGCCGGCGTTTCCACCACGCCATGCGGCAACGTCAGGGTCGCGCGCCGCGCCCTGCCGTCTGTGCCTTGAATCCTGAACGAAAGCGACATGCTCCCTGCATTGTATGGGGAGAGCGATACCTTTCGGGCATAATGGACTCAGCGGACCATTCACATCGCGTCTTGCTGCATGCCTGCCAAATGACCGAATTTGCCATCAATCTTGACGAATCGTTTGAGACTCTCGCCAAAGCGCCCATCGTTGAGGCCGTAATTTATATTCAGACTTCTCTCGACGAGCCGATTGTCGAACACTCCCTGCAGCAGGCCATGTCAGGAAAATTTGGCAATGGTTACCACTTTGCTGGTTCTCAGCGAGAAGTACAGTTTCAGGCAACGGTCACGCCACCTCAACCACCGAACCAGAGCTTCCGTGACCTTGGATGGAAGGGGCTTCGATTCCAATCAATCGACAAGAAATATATTGTCCAATTCAATCGAGACGGATTTGGGTTGAGCCGATTGGAGCCGTACGAGACCTGGGAGAAATTTTCAGACGAAGCGCTGCGCCTGTGGAATGGGTACGCCGAGTTCACAAAGCCCACGCAAGTTACCCGCCTCGGCCTGCGTTATATCAACAGCATTCAACTCCCTCCAAATGAATTGCAATTCGGGGAATATGTGAGTGTAGGCCCATCGACGCCTGAAAGCCTGAATTTTTCTGTTTCTGGGTTCATGCATCAGGATGCGGTTGTCGTGCCGAATTACTCCTATGCGATTAACATAATCAAGACCCTTCAACGGCCTCCGGATCTTTCAATCGGCTTGAATTTGATCCTCGACATCGACACGTTCAGCACTGTACCTTTGAGTGTTCACCGGTCAAAAATCAAGAATCATCTGGCCGAGATGCGGTGGCTGAAGAACAAAGTTTTTTTTGACACTGTGACCGAGAAATCGCTGGAGAGATTTAGATAAATGGGCACTGCTTCGATTGCTTTTCCCCTAAATATGAGCACGCCGGTATCCTTCGGCGTAAGCGAAGCTGCGAATGTCGTTAAGGATCATTACCATCAGTCAATCCAAAGATTAAGGGAAACAGCGATCTTAGGTCGTGGCCTGAACGATGCCATTCGTGAGTTAAACGCCACTTATAGTGAATGTAGCACTGGCGATTGGGACGGCTATAACGCGCTTCCAGTATCGGAGTGGTCGTTCGGATTCGCTTCGAGCCTCTTGGATTTATTGCCGCTCGGCACACCTGCACCGTCGATCGGGGCTGAACCAGATGGGCACATTACATTGGAATGGTATAAGTCCCCACATCGCACGCTTTCCGTCAGTGTAAGCCCAACTGGAGAACTCCACTTTGCTGCCTTGATCGGGACCAGTACGCGATATGGCTCGGATCATTTTGTCCGGGAAGTGCCTCAAGCTATCCTCGATCTCATACACCGGGTCGCGGCGGCATGAAAGACGCTCTCAACAGGCCGCCGCTCCTAGATAGAATCAAATGGCACAAAGATTGCGTTCGGCACTGGCTTAATCGGAAACTCTTTAACCCAAAAACACCAGCAATAACAGACGAAGAGCAGTTGGCACGCTTCGTACTATTCAGCAAGCACGTAGTGGCCCTTGATCAAAGAATCAAGCCCGATGCTTTTATTCCTCACCCTTATCCCGATCTTTCCGTCACGCGTCATCTGGACCTTTCCGATCAGCAGGTTTGGAAATGCGGCAGCGCTATTGCCACAATGCGCAAACGTACGCTCTATGGCCGCGCCGATCTGAGTGCTGCAATCGTAAGACAGCAGTCCTTGGAAATTGAGCCTGCACCCATCGAAGGCAATCCCAATCATGCCAACATCTTTAGATGGCCAGCCGACAAACCGTCGCAAAAGATCATTGCGCAACAGCTTGCAGCAGCCTCCGCCTATCGCAGCTATGCGGCCAAAACCCCGTAGGGGGTAGACTTCCGCATCCGCTGCGTTTGAGCCGCGGGATGCAAGATGCCGCACCTATGGCTGGTCGTTATCGATATACGATTTGCAAGTGGTATGACGCATCGGTCCGCTGATTTCAGCGCCGGTCACCGTGTACCTGGGCTGCCCGTCCAACTGCTGGATGGCCGAGATAAACGACCCTTCCGAATCCTCGCCCCCGATCGGCGGCGCCACAAAGCTGATGGGCCCTTTCCCATGGTCCAATTGGACGAAGGTGGTGCCGTTTTGAATGTCGAAAATTTCGCGATGGCGTCTTTCCGAGTAGAAGATCGAATACACCCTGCCCGCGAAGCGATTCGCGCCCGAGGTCGCCACGACATAAAGAACTCTCTTCCCCGGATACGACTCCGCATCCGTCCAGGACCCCAGGCTGAGCGACGAGTTTGCGGCGGCGGGGAGCTGCTTCTTCGACGCCAGACACGTTGCCGCATGCACTAGCAGCGCGGGGGCCTGCTGCTGCGCGCTGGCCGCGCCGCCCAGCCAGCCCAACAATATAAGTGCCACCCAAGCGTTTCTCAAGACGAATACCCCCGGTCGCTGTCAGTGTACCTGAATGCGGGGGGCCGCAATTGCCTGAAATTCGGGTGCGATGCACCAACCCTCGCGCATTTGCGAAGGGTAGGATGAGAATTTCCGCGCCCCAAAAAATATGGCCCAGATGCGCCGCGAACATGGCGGCCCGCCTGGGCTACCGGCGGGCGCGAAAATTGCCGGCGCGCCCGCGTCGCACTACGATCCGCTCGCACTGGACGAAGAACTGCTCTCCGGCGCGATCGCCAGTTGGAGTTGCGTGCCCTGGCTCAGCTTGATGCCGTTTTTCTTGCTGAGAAAGGTGCCGGATACGTCGCTCTGCACTGCGCTGTGCATGGCGATGTTGCCCAATGTGCCGGGGTCCTGAATCACACTCTGGTCGCTGGGAATCAAGCGCGGCTGGATCGGCAAGTACGAGCCGACGCCGCCCAAAGTGTAGACCGCAGCCGGCGGATACGCGCCAAGCAGCGTCGCCTTGATGGGGATCTCCCGGCCATCCTTGAGCCGCGCCTCATTGAACACGATGCTGATTTCCGATTTGCTTCCGTTCGCATTCCCCGGCTGCACTTGCTCCACCGCGCCCATCAGCATCGTGCCTTTCGGCAACTCCATGGGCCCCGCGGTTGTCACGTTTGCGGTCAGCTTCGCCGTCACCGTTTGCCCCTGCCGGGAAGACTTTGAATTCAGCCCTTGCGTCAGTTCCGCATTGGCGCTGACCAGTTTTAAATGCTGCGGCTGGGCCTGCATCGACGCGTATATCGGGGCTGAAATCAGAACAGCCGCAATTCCAACAGCATAAGACCGTAGACGATTCATTTTCATTGCACGACTCCTGAGGATGGATTTGCCTTTGACTCGGCATCGTTCGAGGACCCTGCCGCAGATGACTCACTCACCCGCTCGCAATCGCCTCCCTACTTGATAGACGATTGCAAACCCACGATGGTGCCACATCGTTGGCTGGTCGTTTGCAGCCGATGAAAATAAATGGCCGTTTTTCTCAGCCCTGCCAGACAACCAAAAACGCTCGTCGGATAACAGGCAGAGGACGATTTGATTTCGCGTTTCGCTGCGCTTTCCGGCGGCTTGCCCTTCGCGGACATATCGGCTGCGCCCCCGATTCGGAGGTTGATCTGTGAAACTGCGGGAGGTTCTGCGAATGCATCGGGCTCCAGGTGCGGACCCGCAGCGAAGAAACATACACACGTTTCAACACTTCGCGCGTCCAAGGTGTTGGAGACAATTGAAGTCGATGAACGGCGGCGTCCGCCGCTGCCGGTCGGACTTCACTGCCGCCCGCAATTGTGCAGATAGTAGATCGGCGCAGCGGCAAAGGCTGCGCGGCCCACTTCAACGCCCCAGGCGCGGATTCAGCAGATCGTTCCATCGGCGCGTGTACCGGCAATTGGGGCCGCGCGCTTGTTCTTAACAGCGTTATATCTTCGCAGACCGTTTTTGATCGGTGGCGGGCCCATGCGCCTCGCCGTCAGCTTGAACCGTGTCGTGCGCCTGCGGTGGTCCAGACGCATCTCTCCTGGCACGCGCCGTTCGGGCATCGCAATTTCGGAAGTATTTCTTAAAGGCGAGGTATTGCTCTACGATGAGGCTCTGGAAACTTTTCCCATTCTTGCTCCTGCTCGTGCCGTCTTTTGCGATGGCTCAGATCGGCCTATATGGCGAGTTCAGCACCACCGATATCCGTGCCGCGAATGAGCCGGAGATTTACGGAATCACATTCGGCGGATTTGACGAAAAGAGCTTCAGCCGCCATCTCGCCTTTCTCAGCGTGGGTCCGGACTTTCGCGTCTCGCTTCAATCCGGAAGCACCGGCAACAGCAACCCTGGCGGAGAACCGGCGCAATCGTTGATTAGTGTCCAGGGGGGGCCGCGCGTTGCTTTCAAACTGCCTGTCGCGGCCCTCCATCCGTATGTTGAAGGTCTGATCGGCGGCGTCGACTCCCAGATTGGCGAGGTGGTCGGCGATACTTACTTTCACAAGGTCGCCGGTTCTCCGCCTGGCACTGACGCGAACGGCGGCATCTCGCTTTCCGGTCAGGCCCTCGGCGGCCTTGACCTGAAAGTCCGTCCGCGCGTTGACTGGCGGGTCGTCGAGGTTGGCTATGCCAGGCTTTTTGGGTCCAGCGGCTCCCCAAGCCTGGGAATCGTAACGTTCAGCACCGGCATTGTCGTGCGTCTCCCGTAGACTGCCGGACGCCCCACCCTTCGCCGCTTCGTCGAGAAGGGTGGGAGCAAAATCTCGCAGCAGGAAAAATTCGACTTCGCGTCACGGGCTACTCCCGCACTGTCGCGATCTTCATCGAGAACCACGCCGCGGCAAAGCTCACCAGCAGCGCCAGCGCGCTCCACTCCAGCGCGAGCAGCGTCGAAGCCGCAATCTGCTCGTGCGGCAGCATCGCGAAAAGATTTCCCGCCGGCAGCGCGGCCGTCGCGGAACCAACAGAAGCGTTTCCATGCGCGCCGCTAGAAACCCACCGCACAATCAGCCCCACTGCCAGCGCCACGCTCGCCATCAATCCCGGCAGCGCCCGTTTCCATGGAAATGGAATGGGCGGAAACGGAATCGGCGCGGACGCGGACGCCTCCTGCTGCACCGCCTCCATCACGGAGGCGACGAAGCCGGACGACGGCACGATCTCCTCCCTCTCCCTCAACACGCGATCCAGGTCCCTGTCGTTCATGCAGTCTCCTTCGGACACGCATACGGATGGCTTTCCCGCGCGTCCAGCAACGAGGGCAGCTTGCTCTCCAGCATTTTCCGCCCGCGAAACAATCTTGCCTTCAAGGTCCCCTCCGCAATCCCCAATCCTGCCGCCGCGGTGGGAACATCCATCTCCTGAAAATAAAAACAGATCAACGCCTCGCGATATTTTGCCGGCAGCGTGTCCACGGCGCGACGCACCGCGCGGTCGCGGTCCAACTCCTCCAGGCCGCCGTCGATGGCGCGCGGATCTCTCGGCTCCGCAATCTCGTCCAGCGCCATCGCCCCCGCGGGAATCCTTCGCAGCTCCGACCGATATAGGTTGGTTGCCAAAGCGAACAGCCAGGTGGAAAACGCAGACTCCCCGCGCCACTTCGGCAGCCCGCGATACGCCCGCAGAAACGCCTCCTGCGCCATCTCTTCCGCCCGCCCCCGGTCGCGGCAAAATCGGTACGCCAGGTTGATCAGCGGGCCCTGCCAGCGCCGCACAATGCCTTCAAACGCGGCAATCTCCCCGGCCAACACCCTGGCAACATCGGCTTGATCTTCGCTGGCGCTCATTCGGCCCTCAACGGGTAAGACTCGGCCCCACTGCCCGCGGTTGCGTTTTCTTTATTTGCGCTGCCCCTTATTTTCTTGCGCTGCCCAAAAAGAAAATGCAACCGGAGATCACTTTACTCTGTCCCACCCAATAGAACGAGGACTTCCACCACCGTTCGATTCAAAGGAGGACTCCCATGGGACCCGACGTAGCCGTATTTGTATGGTTAAGCATTGGCGCCATCACTCTGTTTTCTTTTCTTGCCGTGGCCACCTGGACCGGTACCCGAGCCAAAGAACGGGAAGCCTATTACAAGAGCGATCTGCTCAAAAAGATTGCCGAGTCGACTGAAGCGGGCGGCAACGCGGCGCTCCAATATCTGCGGGAGCAGCATCGGCTCGCCCAGGAGAGGCGGCGCGAAAGCCTGCAACTCGGCGGCCTCGTCACCGCTGCCGTCGGCATTGGCCTCATGATCTTTTTGGCTGCCATTGTGCGCCACGTCCCTGTTTTCTTCGTCGGCCTGATTCCGCTGCTGATCGGCGTCGCGCTCTTCTGTTATGCGCGCTTCATGATGTCGGCCGCCGTGTGGGAAGAAAATCCGTCCGCCATCGAGCCGTTGCGCCACGTCTAATCCCGCGCTGCCGTGAAGAAATCTGGGTGCCCCACATCTCGCTTTTTGAGATGTGGGACTTTCCGCGCCAAGAGTTCCCAGGATGAAATTTGCGCGGACATAAGCTTTGTCATCCCGACCGAAGTCGAGGGACCTGCGGGTTCCATGCACAACCAACCCTCCGGATGCCCCATGTCCCGCGTGTTGTCGAGTGTCCTGAGTCGTCAATTCGTGCAAAAAAGAATTCTCGTTCGTGTGTCAGCGCACGACTTGTTTGCCTTCTATCGGGGCCCGATTGTTTTCTTGTATTGCGCCACGACTTGTTCGCTTTGTATCGGGGCACAACTTCAGTCGTGCCGCACATGCGCAAAAACGAATGGGCTTCACGCTCAGGACACTAGCGCCTGCTCACGCCAAGGTAGCCCCCCAGACTGTCGACGGTCGGTTTAAGGTAGACCCCGGACTTTAGGCCGGGGATAAGAAGCCCCTGGATTACGCCTTTAGGCGCTGAGGTTCTTGCCTCGCAAAATACCGTTTGCGCATCCAGAAGGCAACGCTCACCAGGCTGATCAGCGCCGGTACTTCAATCAGCGGACCAACGACCCCCACAAATGCCTCGCCGGAGTTCAACCCGAACACCGCCACCGCCACCGCAATCGCCAGTTCAAAATTATTGCCCGCTGCCGTGAACGACAGCGTCGCCGACTGCGCATAGTTCGCGCCCAGCCGCTTGCCCATCCAGAAACTCACCAGAAACATCACCCCAAAATAGATCGCCAGCGGAACCGCGATGCGAAGCACATCCAGCGGCAGTCGCACAATCAGATCGCCCTTCAGGGAAAACATCACGACGATCGTGAACAGCAGCGCGATCAACGTCAGCGGGCTGATGCGCGGAATGAACCGCGTCCGATACCACCCCTCCCCGCGAAGACGCAGCAGAACCACTCGCGTCAGCAACCCGGCCGCAAACGGCACGCCAAGATAAATTCCCACGCTCTTGGCAATCTGCCCGATGCCAACGTGAACAACGCTGCCCTCCAGGCCGAACCATTTCGGCAGCACCGTCATAAAGACCCAGGCATACACGCTGTAAAACAGCACCTGAAAAATACTGTTCAGCGCCACCAGTCCGGCAGCGTAGTCCGTGTCTCCCTCCGCCAGTTCGTTCCATACCAGCACCATCGCGATGCAGCGCGCGATGCCAATCAGGATCAGCCCCCGCATATACGCCGGCTCGCCGCGAAGAAATGCAATCGCCAGCAGAAACATCAGCACTGGCCCGATGACCCAGTTCTGTACCAGCGACAACCCGAGCACTCGCTTGTTGCGGAACACCTCGCCCAGTTTCTCGTAGCGCACCTTCGCCAGCGGCGGATACATCATCACGATCAGGCCGATCGCGATGGGAATATTGGTCGTTCCCACCTGAAAGCGGTTTACAAACCCAGCGCTGCCGGGAACGAAGTGCCCAATGGCCACGCCAATCGCCATCGCCAGAAAAATCCACAACGTCAGCCAGCGGTCCAGAAACGACAGGTGTTTCCGCTGCTGCGGCGCGCAAACCTGTCCCTCCGTCGCCAGTGCGTTGGCCATCATGCTCTGGCCTCGCAGCCGCAAGCGGGATCGACCGGCATGGGAACGGGCGCGCCTTCCAGCGCGGCAAATTTCTTCGGGCTGCAGCATGCCTTCAACAGCCGCGCGCGGTCCGCCTGCATCTTGCGGTCTTCCCCCATCCACGCCAGCGTCTGCCGCAGCAGTTGCGTGGCCCCAATCTCCGCCGGCATCGCGATGCGATAGTGCATCCACTTGCCCTCGCGCCGCGCTGCCACAATTCCCGCGCGCCGCAGGTACGCCAGGTGCCGCGAAATCTTCGGCTGCGACTGCCCCAGAATTTCCACCAGGTAGCAGACGCAAATCTCCCGCTCTCCCATCAGGTTCAGCAGGCGCAGGCGCGTATTGTCTCCCAGCGCCTGGAAAAAACTCTCCGCGTTGAATTTACGTGGTTTCATGCTTCTTTTTTATACGCCTTGACGAATATGTTGGCAACGCATATATTTGCTTTAAGAGATATGTCCTCAAGGAGAATCGTATGCCCGGGCAAATCCTGGATTCCGTCAAGTCGAAATACGCCGCCGCCGCGGAAAGCACGTTGTCCAGCGATCACGCCGGCGTCAAGGCCGTCGCCGAGGCCTTCGGCTACACCGCCGAGGATCTCACCTCCATTCCCGCCGCCGCCAACATGGGCCTGTCCTGCGGCAATCCCACCGCCACCGCCCATCTCAAACCCGGCGAGGTCGTTGTCGATCTCGGCTCCGGCGGCGGTCTCGATGTCTTCCTCGCGTCCAAAATGGTCGGCCCCGCAGGTCGCGCCATCGGCATCGACATGACGCCCGCCATGATCGCTCGCGCCCGCGCCAACGCGGCCTCCGGCGGCTATGCCAATGTCGAGTTCCATCTCTCCACCATCGACAAAATTCCGCTCCCGGACGCTTCTGTCGATTGCGTCATCTCGAATTGCGTCCTCAACCTCGCCCCTGACAAGCCCGCCGTCTTTCGAGAAATTGCGCGCGTCCTCAAGCCCGGCGGCCGTCTCGCCGTCAGCGATATCGCCCTCAAGCACGAGCTGCCCGAGGCCCTCGCCAACAACATCGCCGCCTATGTCGGCTGCATCGCCGGCGCCATTCGCATCGAGGATTACCGCAGCGGCCTGCTCGACGCCGGCTTTGAGCATGTTGAAATTGTCGACAGCGGCTCCGACCTGAACGCCTACGCAAAAGTCGAGAATCAGTCCGGCTGTTGCTCGCCCGCCAAGGATGCCGGCCACGCCCCCGCCGCCACCCCTGCGAACGCCACCGCCACTACGCTCGCGGCGCTCGAAACTTCCTGCTGCGCGCCCACCATCCCCGCGCCCGCGTCGCTGCACGATGAACTCGCATCGCTGCTGTCGCAGTACGATGTCAACGCCGCTGCCGCCAGCGTCAAGGTCTACGCCGTCAAACCAAGCTCGCGTGTCAGATAGAAAGTTGTCATGCCGACCCCTTCGACTTGGCTCAGGGCAGGCTCCGTGAAGTGTCCCGCGTTTCCCGCGCGCGAAGAAAATTTGGGTGCCCCAGGTTCGCGAAGCTAACCTGGGATGAAAGTGAGATGCGTCATGCCGCACTACAATGCTTTATTTCTCTGCACCGGCAACTCCGCCCGCTCCATCCTCGCGGAAGCCATCCTCAACAGCAAAGGCGCGCCCACCTTCACCGCCTACAGCGCCGGCAGTCATCCCTCTGGGGCCGTTCGCCCGGAAGCCCTGCGCCAAATCGCCTCCGCCGGCATTCCTGTCGAAGGCCTGCGCAGCAAGTCCTGGGATGAGTTTGCCCAGCCCGGCGCGCCCCACCTCGACTTCGTCTTCACCGTTTGCGACAACGCCGCCAATGAAGTCTGCCCCATCTGGCCCGGCCTGAGTGGTTCTCCTTCGGGTCTTGACCGAAGCCCAGATACTCGACCCGCCATTTCCTTAAGAAATGCGGGCGTGATTGACCTGCAAAAGGCGATGGAAGAAGGAGAACCACTCCACCCCATCACCGCCCACTGGGGAGTGCCCGATCCCGCCGCCGTCCGCGGCACCCCGCAGGAAATCGACCGCGCCTTCGCGCAAACTTTCTCTACCCTCGACCGCCGCATCACCCTGCTGCTCTCCCTGCCCCTAGCCTCGCTCGACTCCCTCGCCATCCAGCAGCGCCTCGACTCCATCGCCCACCAGTAGCAGAAAATAGCGGCTACCTTTGTTCACCGCTTCGAATACATCATTTCTTCTTCGGTACATGAAGCAGCTCAACGAGAATCCGGCGCTTTACTCCAGACTCAAACCACTTAAGGCAAGTTTCCAGATCATCTGTCCAAACATCGTTTGGAATAGCAGCAACCGGTTGAAATATTTCGATTAGGGATTGATCCGCGGGTCGGGGCAGCAGCCATGCGCCTAATGTGTATCGAAAGTTTTTCCAGTCACCCGAGGATGGATGCATATTCACCGCGAGCACGTCGAAGTCCCCAAATCGGTAGGGCCTTGTCTTCACGGTGACAGTGTTCGTTGCCGCAATCTTCCTGCCTGTTCCCGGCAAGGTTTCTATCTTGGTCTTTTCTCCGCTACGAGTTTTTTGTACTTCGACCACGTAATAGGAACCCGCCTGATAGAAGCTCGGGTAATAAAGCTTCGGAACGCCTTTTTCGAGACGCTGCAACTTAATTTGAATGCGGGCAGAAACAGCTCCTTTCCGTAGAAGGGCATCGAATAAGCGGTCTCCATCGATCATGGTCGGCTTCCATCCAGAAGCTGCCATACCGGGGATAACCTCGTTCTCAAAGACTGCTTCAGCGATGATGCCGCGTACTCCCCGCTTAGTGAGGTCAGAAGATCTGCGGATTGCGCTCAATATGGTATTCGAGTCAATGCCCCACTCGGTTTCCAATGGATGCGGCAAAAGGTTATCGAGATAAATTTTCAACGCTCTTCGCTCATCAGCGGAGCATTCATTAACAAGTTTCTTGATCGTCGCGAGCGATTCGTTCATTCGAATGTCGTCCCGGCTGTGCAGGTACAAAGGTCTCAATTTCGGAGCGGTTCAAAAGAACCTTTCCGCCGATCTTAAAAACCTGGAGCCGTCCTTTCTTGATGAGTCTTGAGATCGCCTGTCTTGTGACACCCCGGATACGCGCCGCTTCAGCTTGTGAAATCCAATCCTGCCCGTTATTAAAATGGGTTGACAATGTAAACCTATTCGTCTATCTTTTCGATTAGTGAGGCCGTATTATGGCAACAACTGTGTCGTCGAAAATCCAAATCGTTAACGAACTTGAAGGGACGCCGCTCTCTCTCGACATACGTAGTTCTTCTGAGCGTCGGCCCGACCATCCATCGCGATTGAGCGGAAAGGATCCCTATTTCATTTCGAAACAGGGAGTCGCATACCTTGGAGATTCTTTGGATCTTCTCCGATCCCTACCGCCCAATAGCATCAATCTAGTGGTTACCTCACCGCCATACGCATTGCACTTTAAAAAAGCATACGGCAACGAGCACAAAGATCGCTACCTTAAGTGGTTTTTGCCATTCGCGAAGGAGATCCAGCGAATTCTTACAGAAGACGGCAGCTTCGTATTGAATATCGGAGGCAGCTACAACCAGGGTACGCCAACTCGCTCTATCTACCATTTCAAGCTACTCATCGCTTTGGTCGAGGAGATAGGTTTCCATCTCGCGCAGGAATGTTTTTGGTACAACCCTGCGAAAATGCCAGTTCCTGCTGAATGGGTGACAGTCCGCCGCATTCGCGTTCGCGACTCTGTTGAATATGTTTGGTGGCTCTCCAAAACCCCCTATCCCAAAGCGTCGAACCTCAACGTCCTCAAGGAGTACAGCGAGGATATGATCCGACTGAACCGAAACGGAGTACGGGGCGCGGTGAGACCGTCGGGCCATATAATTCGGAAGTCTTTTGACAAGATTCACTCTGGGGGCTCGATTCCTCCGAATGTGACGGAGGCTGATTTCGACTTTCCCGAGTGCATGATGAAAATGGGCAATAACTCAGCAAACGATTTCTATACGAAGCGTTGTAAAGAGGAAGGGATTAAGATCCACCCGGCTCGTTTTCCCGCTCTTCTGCCGAAGTTTTATATCAAACTACTGACGGAGCCAGACGATTTGATTCTCGACCCATTTGCCGGTTCGCTTACGTCTGGTGCCGTCGCAGAGGAACTGGAGCGTCGCTGGATTGCCGGAGAGGCAGTCGAAGAATACCTGAAGGCCGGGATTTTTCGCTTTGAAGAGTCAAATCGAAGCCCCTCGCTATTCTAAGTCGTAGCATCTGGACGATCCAGATTTGCAAAGAATCAGCTAGGTGATCGTCCACTATTCCGCAATCATGGTGGCCAGCAGGGCGGTGCGCTTGGCCAACTCACTCACCACAATCGACTCATGCGTAGCGTGCGCGCCTTCGCCCACCGCGCCCATGCCATCCAGCGTCGGAATCCCCAGCGCCGCCGTAAAGTTTCCATCCGAGCCGCCGCCTGTGCTGGCTTCATCCAACGCAAATCCCATCACGTCCGCAAATCCCTTCGCCTGCTGGAACAGCGCCACCGTACCTCGGCTGCGCTCCATTGGCGGACGATTTATCCCGCCCGTAATCGTCAGCGCGCAGCCTCGGTCGGTCGGTCGCAACCCGCGAAACAGCCGCTCCACTCGCGCCGCATCGCGCATCCGCGCAATCCGTACATCCACCTCCGCCTGCGCTTCCGCTGCAATCACGTTGCTGCGCGTGCCCCCGCATATCGTTCCTGGATTCACCGTCAGCCCCGTCTTCAAATCCGTAAACCGCGAAATCGTTTCAATCAGACGAGCCAGTTCCAGCACTGCGGAATGGCCTTTTTCAAAATCGACGCCGCTATGCGCGGCCACGCCACGCACATGCACGGAATAATCTCCGACGCCTTTGCGCGCTGTCTTGTACGCGCCTTGCGGCCCCTGCGCCGGCTCCAGTACGAAGACCTTCGAACACTCCCGCGCAATTTTCTCCGTCACCGCGCGCGAAACGGGACTCCCAATCTCTTCATCGGAGACGAGCAGAACCACCACCGGCGTCGTCAACGCCTGCCGCTCGCGCAACATCGCCACCGCATGGGCCGCCATCACCCCCCCCGCCTTCATGTCGTACACGCCGGGGCCAAAGATTCTTCCTTTCGCCACCCGAAACGGCATCTTCGCCAGCGTTCCCATCGGCCACACCGTGTCGAGATGCCCTAACAATAAAATCGGCTTGCGACGCTCACCCGCGCCTGCATTGGTTCGCCGAGCCATCGCGCCGAATCGCACCTCCAGCAAATCTCCAAACTTCTTCTGCCGATGCCAACGAATTTTTCCGCCCAATTCCTCGAACCAGCCCGCCGCCAGGCCACTCGCGCGGTCAACAGCGGCCTTGTCTTCGCTCGGCGACTCGATCGACACCAGCGCCTCCAACTGCTCCCCCATCGTTTTTTGGCGTTGTTTCGCATCTTTCAGCAGGCTTGCGGGTTCATGTTTCAATACCATGCTCATGGCTCAGCATCCTTTATCCTTCAACCTGTGTGCGCCTCGTTTGCGGTGCAGTCACGACACAATATGTGGTAATTTTGCCACATCCATCCCTGCGCGACTCCTTATAGGATAAGCGTTTACAGGATTGGAGCTTCGCCATCGCGCGCAACCTGCAATTCGAACAGACCATCGGCGGCCCTGTCGAGTTTTCCGGAATCGGCCTGCACAGTGGCGCTCCGGTGCATTTGCGACTGCTGCCCGCGCCCGGCGGTGCAGGCATTTTATTCCGCCGCACCGACCTCGACAATTTCGAAATTCCCGCCACTGGCCGTAACGTCGCCAAGGTCAGCTACGCCACCAGTCTGATGCGCCAGGGCGTGTTGATTTCCACCACGGAGCATTTGCTGTCCGCGCTGGTCGGCTACGGCATCGATAACGTCATTGTCGAGCTCGACAACCTGGAACTGCCCATCCTCGATGGCAGCGCTCTCCCGTACATTGCCGCATTTCAGTCGCTGGGTTTGCAAACCCAGCGTCGCCGTCGAGAATATCTTCGCATCCGCAAAACCATTGAGGTCCACGATGCCAGCAAATTCATCGGCGTCTATCCTGGCGAAGGTTACAGCGTTTCCTATGCCATCGATTTTCCAGCGCCCATCGGCAAAGAATCGTTTCAGCTCGATCTGAATACCGGCGCCTACGCCACTCAATTGGCTGCCGCTCGCACCTTCGGTTTTCGCGAGGATGAGGAAATGCTGCGGAATATGGGCCTGATTCGCGGCGCATCGCCAAAAAATGCAATCATCCTGACCAGTCAGGGCGTGCAAAATGGCCCTCTGCGATTTCCCAATGAATTTGTCCGCCACAAAATCCTCGATCTCATCGGCGATCTGGCGCTGGCAGGCAAACGCATCCAGGGCCGCGTTGTTGCCGAACGGGCCGGTCACGCCATGCATACCGCGTTGGTAGCCCGGTTACTGCAGGACCGTTCGGCGTGGGAGATGGTGCATCTCCCCGTACAGGAAGAAGAAATCGCCATCCCCTCGCTGCTGCATCCCGCAACGCTCTCCGCGTAAATCCAGAACTGCGCCACCCATTCGGAATATTTTTTCTGGCCCAAAAAACTCCCTCTACAAATAGTTGCTAAGGCAACCAATTTGACAATATAGTTGCTAAGGCAACTATATTGACGAGGGGCAAAATGAGCGCTTCAAAACTGCGGCACCGGCCCGTCAGCCGTCTGGAAGATCACCTCGGATATTGGCTGCGTTTTGTCTCCAATAACGTGTCCGCCTCCTTCGCGCGGCGGCTGGAAGTCCACGACGTCAGCGTTTCCGAGTGGGTGGCCCTCCGCAAGCTGTACGACCAGCCGGCGCCGATTTCAATCGGCGCGCTTGCAGACTCCATCGGGATGACCAAGGCCCCGGTTTCCCGACTGGTGGAGAGGCTGGCGCAGAAGGACCTGGTCGAGCGCCAGGACAGCCGCGACGATGGCCGCGCCCAGCAGATTTGGCTCAGTTCCGTCGGACGAAAGCTGGTGCCCAAGCTGGCGGCGGCTGCCGACGAAAACGACGAGGCATTCTTCGGCGACTTACCGGCGAACGCGCGCGTCGCGCTGATGGGTCTAATGCGAAAGATTGCCGAAGAATCTCGCCTGGCACAGGCCCCTGTTGAGTGATGCGATGACGACGGAAACTCCGCAGCGTGGCGGACCACCAACCGCGTATGTCGCGCTGGGCGCGAACCTGGGCGATCGCGAGCGAACGCTGCGCTCCGCCATTGCGGAGCTGGGGCAATTGGGCACGGTGGAAGCAGTTTCTTCCTTCTATGAAACCGCGCCGGTCGGCATGGTCGAGCAGCCGGATTTTGTGAATGCCGTCGTAGCGTTGCGAACCGCACTGCCGCCACAGGAATTGATGGCCGCGCTGTTGCGTATTGAGCAGCAGCATGGCCGCGACCGCAGCGTTTCCGTGCCGAAAGGGCCGCGCACGCTCGATCTGGATCTGCTGTCGTATGGAGATGTGGTGATGGAAACACCGACGTTGACGCTGCCGCATCCCACGCTAGCGGTGCGGCGTTTTGTGCTGGTTCCGCTCAAGGAAATCGCGCCGCAATGGCGGCACCCTGTCCTTGAGAAAACTGCCGCAGAGTTGCTGGCCGCGCTGCCGCCCGCAGCCGAGGAATCGCGTCCGCCGGCGCGCAAGATGGCGACGCCGAAACCTTCCGTTTGAGCCCCGCCGCGGATTCGCGTAGAGTTCAAGAAACGCGCGCAGTTTTCCGCGATCCCAAGGAGGCACATTATGCCAGCAAATACGGATTTCTTCCAAGCTCTGGAGGGCCGCATCGCACCCTACGACCTGCTGACCCATCCCTTCTATCGCGCCTGGACGGCGGGGGAGTTGACCTCGGACGACCTGCGCGAATACGCCGCCGAATACTGGCACCATGTGTCCGCGTTCCCCACCTACCTGAGCGCGCTGCACTCGCGCCTGGAAGATACGGAGTTGCGCCGCACCGTGCTGCGCAATCTGGTGGATGAGGAAGGGATCGATTCCGCCGACCGCAAGCCGCACAGCCAGCTCTGGATGGACTTTGCCAACGGCATGGGCGCAAGCGATGCGTCGGTGCGGCAGCGCGAGTTGCAGCCGGAGACCAAGGCGCTGATCGGAACTTTCTTCAAGCTGATTCAGCAGGAAAATGCCGCAGTCGGACTGGCGGCGCTGTATGCGTATGAGTCGCGCGTGCCGGCCATTGCGAAACAGAAGGCGGCCGGCCTGTGCGATCACTACAAAGCCGACGCGAAAACCTGCCGCTACTTTACCGTGCATGAGACGGCCGATGTGTACCACGCGGAAGTCTGGAAGCAGGCGATCCAGAAAGAACTGGCGGCCGATCCCGCGTCGGCGGACCGAGCCCTGGATGCCGCGGAGACCGCAGCCAAAGCGCTGTGGGAGGCACTCGACGGCGTCGAGCGGCTAAGAATGCAGCGCCTGGCAAACTAGAAAATTCAAGTAGGTACGCGAAGCTCCCACATCTCAGAGTCGAGATGTGGGGCACCCAGGTGCAGACCTACGTCATTCTGAACGAAGTGAAGAATCCAGAGGGTGCTCGATGTATCCATACAGCCATCATCGTCTGGATTCTTCGTCGCTTCGCTCCTCAGAATGACTCCATCCAGAGTGGCCCGTGGTACCCTCACAGTGAAAATCCATGGCGGAAAAAAACCAGCTCTATTACGGCGACAACCTGGACGTGCTGCGGCGCTACGTGCGCGACGGGTCGGTCGATCTGGTGTATTTGGACCCGCCGTTCAACTCGCGGCAGGACTACAACGTGCTGTTCGCGGAGAAAGACGGCAGCCGGTCGAGCTCGCAGATTCACGCGTTCGAGGACACGTGGGAGTGGAACCTCGACAGCCAGCGAGCGTATGAGGAGATTGTCGAAACCGGTGGGCGCGTGGCAGACGCGATGCGCGCGTTTCATACCTTCCTCGGCAACTCCGACATGATGGCGTATCTGGCGATGATGGCCCCGCGCCTGATTGAGTTGCGGCGTGTGCTATACACAAATCTGCTGCTGGAGTTGGCGTAAAGCTGCCCTTGAAACTGTTTATTGGTATCCTAATGACGTGACGATTACTGGCGGTCCATACTTACATACGGCGGTATTCTGTGATCGGGTCCTACGCGAAGCCGATGGCATCGTTAGCCTGATTCGCATCGTGGACAGATGGACTGTAGCTGGGCCAGCCGAGCAAATGGCGACGACCTTGATTCAGACCAACCTTGCGATCCTAATGAAATCCGGAACTTATCGAGGCGCAGCCAAGATACAGATTACTCCGACAAGCCCCGGAGGGCAGGAAATGGCATCCGTGCAGATCCCAGTGAATTTTGAGGGAGACGACGATCGAGGCGTCGCCGTTGCCCTGCCTATGGCGTTTCCCGTTCAGGAACCAGGAGTCTACTGGTTTGACATTCAGATCAATTTGCAATCGCTTACGAAATTGCCGTTACGAGTGTTGTATCAGCAGATTGCCATGCAGCCTTTCCTGCCCATGGCGTAACGACGGATTTTAGATCGCAATTTTCGTAATTTTTCCCATTAGAAATTGTGAAAGCGGGGGATCCTTGAACGTAGGCCCCGGCGGATTTTGTCACAAGCGCCAATTGTCCATAAGGATCCCAGTTTGCAGGTTTGGGATCAGAATCGCTCCACCACTTGCATCCATTTTGCAACCATACTGCACGTAGTTCCAGGATGGAAGCATTCACATCATGGATGCCAAACTCAGTCCCACAGGATGGGCAAATATTGTAATTCTCGGGTGGCTCCTGCATTCCATATCCGCAGACAGGGCATAGATACTGTTCGTTTAGCGCGGCCATTTTCGTTTACACTCCGCTTCAAAATACTCTTCGTTAGATGCATGACAATGGCATCGTCCTGCCAATCTCATCGCATTTCTGCTCTCTACTGGAAGAGACGCGCATGGAACCGGTTTGTAGTATGTTCTTACGATACCAGCACTGTCAATAACGCCGAATGCGCGCGCATCCGAGTCGTATCGAATCCTATCGCCCTGCGGTCGGCTGCAATCACGTATTTGCGGCGACTGAAGCTGATTCATAAACGAAACGGCCATCGCTTCGTAAGCGTGAGCGCTCATTGCATCGAAATCATTTCCATGCGCTTGAAAATGTCGAGAAAGCTGGCTCGCCGAAAAACCAACTGCTTTCAATAGCATGGGGGGAACTGCGGTTCCATTATTTGCAATTTAAGAGCCTACTGAAAACCCGAGCACCGAATGAAATCAATTATAAACAGATCTTTCCCTCTTACCCGCGGAGCAGAAGAAGGGCGCGGACCGGGGCATCGACGGACGGCTGTATTTCCACGACAACACCAAGGGCGACTCGAAGCAGATTTTGTTTTCCGTGAAGGCCGGCGGCGTGACGGTGTCGCAGATTCGCGACCTGCGCGGGACGCTGGAGCGCGAGAAGGCCGAGATCGGCGTGTTTCTGTGCTTTGAAAAGCCGACACGGCCCATGCTGAAAGAGGCCGCCGAAGCTGGATTTTATAAATCTCCCGACGGCAGCAGTTATCCGCGTATGCAGGTGTTGACGGTGCAGCAATTGTTGAACGGCCAGCAGGTTGAGTATCCGCGCTACGCCCGCGACAATACCTTCAAGCAGGCCCCGCGCAACCGGAGAGAGGCGGCATCGAATTTGAGTTTGCCGCTGGAGATGGAGTAAATTTTCCTCCGCCCTTCGCGAGGAAGCCGCGAAGGATGGGGCAACCCGACGATTTGCGGTGCGAGCCTCGTACAATCCCACATCTCAGAAGCGAGATGTGGGGCACCCAGATTTTTCAGCTGCGAGCATCCGTTGTGAGATAGGACAATTGTCGATTCTTCGAACGGAGGGCTTGGCACATGACGCAGCCAAGGAACGACACGCACATCAATCCGGCGGATGAGACGATTCGGATAGGGCCGCTGGTGGTGCGGTTTTTGCTGACCGGCGAGCAATCGAACGGCAGCGTTGCCATCTTCGAGCTGACGGTTCCGGCGGCGCAGCTGCTGCGTGTTCCCGCGCACAGCCACGACCATTATGAGGAGACGATCTACCGGCTCGACGGAGTGGTGACGTGGACGGTGGACGGCAAGCCGATCAATACAGGGCCAGGACAGGCGCTCTGCATGCCGCGCGGCGCGGTGCATCGATTCGATAACAGTGGAAGCCAGGATGCGAAGTCGCTGTGCGTGATTTCGCCGGCTGTGTTGGGCCCGGAGTATTTTCGCGAATCTGCCGAGTCGGTGAACGCGACCGCAGGCGGTCCGCCGGATCGCGCCAAGATGGCGGAGATCATGCGCCGCCATGGGCTGACGATGGCCGCGCCTCCACCGCAGGCGTAGTGGGTGGAGCGAAGTTCAGTGAGTTATCCACCGAGTGGTGATGTAGCATGAATTTTCCGGGGTCCTGGTCTTCAACCTCTCGGGCAATTCATCCGGCGCAGCCGCGCCGCACGGGGAACTATGGCTTGCCAATGCCTTCGTCCCGATCGCGGGGCGTCCGACAGGACAGTTCAAGGCCGGCTGGAATCACCACGTAACGCAACAGACGGGGAGAACGATCCCGTGGAGAAACTGGAATGATTTCATTTATCGTGCGGATGCGGTTCGCCCAGGAAGATCGCAACAATGTTTTGGAAGCAGCGCGGCAACTGGCAGAGGCATCTCGCCGGGAGCCGGGATGCATCAGCTACATTCCGCATGAACTGGCTGGGGATTCCAGCCTGGTGATGATTTACGAGCAATACCGCGATGAAGCGGCGCTGGAAGCGCATCGCGCGTCGCCGCACTTTCATCAGTACGCCATCGGCGGACTGTTCCAGTGGATGAAGGAACGCAGCGTGGAAGATTTGAACGCGCTGGCATAGATTATTGACTAGATGGAGTCGGCGTCGTTGAAACTTTACGAATTACCCTTTGACTCCAGCGAAGGCTCGAACTAACATCCCGATACAGCCATGCGAGCGCAGTGTCATTCCACGATTCGATCCCAAGAAGCGCAGGGCATCGCACGCGGCAGCGTAGGAGTCCTGCTGCTGGCGCTTTGGTTTCCCGCTGCGAATGCCACAGCCATACCTCATCCTCACCCGCAACCCAGGCAGATCGTCCACATCATTGAGAAGCTGGAAGGCATGTGGCAGCAGGCGGAGCTGACCGGCAATACGGCCACGATGGCCACCATGCTTTCAGAGGATTACCTGGGGATTTATGGGGATGGCACGCTGGCGACCAAGGCGGAGACGATCTCCAGCTTCAAGGACGGCACGACAAAATTTTCCCGTATTCATACCTGGGACCGCAAGATTCGCGTGTTTGGCAGCACGGCAGTGGTGGTTTCAAAGGCGCAGGTGGTGGGCACACACGACGGCGACAGTCTCACGGGGTTATATCGCTACACACGCGTGTATCACCGGCACAATGGAGCGTGGCAGATTGTCAGCTTCGAGGCCAGCGCGACCCATCCTCGCAGACAGGGACACGGGCCGAAGGATGGAAAGGGGAACAAGTCGGAGGGTCCACCGGCTCCAGATGCGGCGCCTGCGCCGACCGCTCCGCCGCAGTGATGCGCGAGCGCAGGCGCGCGGAAATTCCCTGGCTGCAAGCCGGAAGAAACTGAGCGAACAATGACCGCGGGGCCTTCGGTCGGGTCGTCCAGACGACCCGGATTTTTGCACAGAATGGACGCGATTTGCACCGAAATAAATTCGGAAAGACGACGGATTCTCATGCAATACTCATTGGCAACGGAAGAGAAATCTTTCAGAGAAGAGAGCGGAACCGAAGCCAGCTAGAGTCTCGTCGACGAGACTCGCTTCAGTCGACTGAAGGCAGCAGGTAGAGGGAAAGCCCATACGACATGCAGGAACGGAAGGGCACGGGATGCGCGGGTTCTGCCTGCGGGTCTTGAGCGGTTCCGGAATGGCTAAGGTTGTGATCCGGTCACCGAACACCGGATCTTCGGAAATTCGGATCGCCGAGGGCGAGTTCTCGCAAGAGGATTCGCCCTTTGGCTTTTTACGGCCACTTCGGGAGCATGGGAACCGCAAGTCCCTCCGCTGCGGTCACGCTTCGGTCGGGCCGCCCAGGCCGACCAGGAATGACAATAGTTCTTCACGCCCACGCTGGCCGCAAAGGACGCAGCGAGCATGGGGCACCCGGATATTTGCCAGGGGCGACAAGGGTCTAGTCGAGGCGGACGAGGTAGGCTTTGCCTTCCGTGGGCTGAAGGCTGCGGGCGATTTGTTCGGCAGAGCGGCGCGATTCTCCGTCGGGGCGGATGCGGACCCAGTAGCCGGTGGCACCGTGAAAGTCGATGACGTTGGCGCTGGGATATTCGCGCTGCAGGCGATCGCGAAGGCCTTTCGCCTCGCCTTGACGATGGAAGGCACCGATCTGAACGCACCAGCGACCCTGCTGCGTCGACGAGGAAGGAAAACGCAGGACGTCGATGCGCACGCGCGCGGTACCGGTGCGCAACACGCCGATTTTCATGGCGGCGGCGCGGGACAGATCCAGAATGCGGCCGGGAACAAACGGGCCGCGATCGGTAATGGTGACGACAACGGACTGGCGGGTGGCGAGGTTGGTAACGCGCACGACAGTGCCCATGGGCAGGGTGCGATGGGCGGCGGTCATGGCGTTTTCATTGTAGATCTGGCCATTGGCCCCGCGGGCGTTGTGGTAGGGCGCGCCGTACCAACTGGCGACCCCAATTTCAGTTTGCAGCGGTCTGCCGTGGAATTGCGGAGCGCGCTCGGCAGCGGGCGGCGGAGAAGGCGGGGCTTGCTCCTGTGGCGGAGGCGGCGGCGCGGGGGCCTGGGCGGGGCGATGGCGGCAGCCGGAGACGATAAGGCAGAGCGACAGGGCCGCCAAGGATGCGAAGCAGGGTCGGGACGTCTTCCAATCCAACGTTTTCATTCTCCAGTTGACGCTTCCAACCAATGGCAGCGTGCAGCGCGCGCCAGCGAAGGATGCAGCCGGGGCGAATGTCGTTCGCAGACCTTGCTCAAGGATAATGCATCCAACCGATGGGAATCGATGGGGGGACTGGATAACAAAGGGCCCTTGGCATTCGTCAAAGGAACTGAATCCAGGACCATTTCAGGGAGTGGCGTTTGCAGCGTTTTTTTTGGTGGGTTTGTCTGGCCCTGGCGGCCCCGCAGCTTTTGATGGCTGCCGTGCCAGGCACGCAGGAAACGCTGCCGGACGCGCCCATCCCGGTTGCCGACGCTGCCAACTCGATGCCGCGGATGCAGGCGCAGGCGCCGGCAGCGAGCGGCGGAGTCGTTGTGTACGCGCCCATGTACGCTCGGACGATATTCCCAGGCGAGGTGGCGCCGCGCCTGACGGTGAAAGGGAAATTCATCTATTCGTTCCGGCAGATGGTGGAACCGGTGAATCTGGTTCCAACCGTGTTTTCCGCGGGAGAAAGCCAACTGCGCAATACCGATCCGAAGTACGGGACGGACACAGGCGCGTTCGAACAGCGAATTGGGGCCGCGCTGATCCGCGAAGACAGCGACCGTTTATTTACCAATGCGGTGCTGCCGTCGTTGCTGCATGAGGACCCGCGCTACTATCGGCTGGGCGTGGGCAGCACGACGGCGCGCACGGAATACGCCCTGGAGCAGGTGTTTGTGGGACGTACGGACAGCGGAAAGAGCATTCCAAATTACGCAGGGTTCCTTGGGCGCGCGATGGCGGCTGGATTGACGCTGGCCTACTACCCCGACACCAGCCAAGGCGGCGGAGTGGTGCTGCGAACACTGGCGGCCTCGCTAGGGGGTCTGGCGGCCTTCAACGTCATGCGCGAATTTGTTCCGAAAGAGATTTTCAGCCATCTAACGATTTTCGGTCATTCCTCGAGCGCGGAGGCAGCGCAGCAAACCGATTGAGCCGAACATTCGGGAGCGCCGGCAGTCCATGGCGAGGCGTGCGACAGGGGGAGAGGCCACGCGACGCCGGGACATCGTTCGATGCACGCCTTTGATCACCAACGTCGTCGTGGCGTAGTCTAAGGCTTAAACCCTTAAGACTTGCAAGGAGCGACTTTTGCGACGCCTGATTCCGGCTTGCTGTTTGTTGTTGGCGGTATTTGCGGCGCATGCCCTTTCAGGTCTCTCAGGCCCCGCGAACGAGTTGCCGGACGCTCCATTGCCGCAGAGCGCGACTGCGAGTCCTCAGACGGATTCCAACTCTTCCAGCATTGTGGGCACGGTCGAAGACCTGCACGGGGCGCCGATTGCCGGCGTGGGGGTGACGGCTGTGGGTCAGGGCGACGCTGAGGAGCACACGGCGACGGCGGACGAGAAAGGTAACTTCACCATCTCCGGGCTTTCGCCGGGCAGTTATGCGGTGTCGATCGCCTTGCCGGGGCGATCGCCGCAGCCGGCGACCGAGGTGACGTTGGGGGCGCGCGAGGAACGCGAACTGCCGATGCTGACATCGCGGAATCCGCAATCGAACACGACGGTCCATGTGAACGCCGACATCAACCAAGTGGCGACGGCGCAGGTAAAGATTGAAGAAAAGCAGCGCGTGCTGGGCGTCTTCCCGAACTTTTATACCAGCTACATCTGGGATTCCGCGCCACTGACGCCGAAGCTGAAGTTCGAATTGGCGCTGCGAGCGGAAATCGATCCGATTGAATTTGCGACGGATGCCGGAGTGGCCGGGGTCGAGCAGTGGCACAATACATTTCCCGGGTATGGCGGCGGCTGGCAGGGATATGGGAAGCGATTTGGATCGGCGTATGCGGACTCCGCGATCGGCGCGTTGCTGGGGCGGGCGCTACTGCCGACAATTTTCCATCAGGACCCGCGCTACTTTTACCGCGGCACGGGGAGTACCCGCTCGCGGGTGCTGTACGCGCTGGCGCAGACGTTTGTCACGCGGGGAGACGACGGCGAAACGCAGCCGAATTACTCCCAAGTGATGGGGAACTTTATGACGGCTGGGATTTCGAATGTGTATCGCGCTCCCAGCGACCGAACCTTCAGTCTGACGATGCGGGATGCGTTGATTGTGACGGCGGGCAACGCGGTTGGAAATGTGCTGCGCGAATTTATTTCGCGCCCATTCACGACGAATGTGCCGAACTTTGCGACCGGCAAAGGGTCGAAATAAATGCCGGTTTCCGAGGCGATTGCCGGACCGAGCACTGGCGCGCATGTCCGCCTCATCCCTAAGGCCTGACGGCGCGATGACGGTTGCGGCATCCGCAGAATTTCGGCCACGCAACGTTTTTTCTCCTGACATGGTCTATCGTAAGGACACGCAATACTTTCGCTCATCTGTACCTGGTCGTCGCGATGGAGGCAGTTCGACAACCTCGTCCTGCGCTCAATTTTGCTGCACGTCGAAGCATCTCGGACAAAGGAATGCTAGGGAGAATACTGGCGGCCCACAGTGTAGTTGTGCTGGCGTTGACGATGCCGCCGGGAATACTGGCGCAGTTGCCCGATGCGCCCTCCGCGACGCGGGCGGCGCAGCGGGCGGAACAGCCGACGGCGGCGCATTCGGGCGAGGACGATGCCGCAAGCCAGAATGGTTTGCAACGTGAGTGGGCCGTGCGGGCTGCGGCATTGCCTTCCGCGCCAGCGGAAGGGCCGGCGACGGGGGTCTCCAGTTCCGCGGCGGGGCCACAGCAGATCGCCGTCCTGGAGGATGCGCGCGAAGGACAACAATCCTTCGCTCCCTCGCCACAGCGCAGGTTCACGCCCACTCTTTCCTCCAGCACGGCGTATCTGGGAGCGATTCCCGGCGCAGCGCCAGCGTTGCACAATACGTGCCCTGTGGACGCCTGTCCTGTAAGCCCGATGGACATGTGTTGCGGGCATATTTCATCTCCATTTGCGCAATATTTGAAGTGGCCCGATGTGGTCCCGCTGACGGCGCGCGACAATTTTCGGTCGGCGGTAAAAGGCATCATCGATCCGTTCAACCTGATGACGATCGCCGGCGATGCGGCCATCGGGATCGGGTCGGACGCTCACACGCCGTATGGGCCGGGCATGCGCGGCTTCGCGAAGTATTCTGGCGTGAGTTTGACCGAGGACATGACGGGCGAATTTTTCGGGACATTTTTGGTCCCGTCTTTCATGCACCAGGACCCGCATTATCATCGGGAACCGTTCATGCCGATCCGGCACAGGGTTCTGCATTCCATTGTCCAGATTGCCTGGACGCAGAGCTATACCGGGAAGCCGATGTTCAACTACGCCAACTTTGTGGGCGGAATTGCGACGGCGGTGGTGAGCAATACGTTCGTGCCCGGGCCCGACCGGCAGGGATTCTCAAGTACTGCCGGGCGACTGGCGCTTGCGTTCGCGATCAGTCCTTCCGGCAACTTGATTGAGGAATTTGTGCCCGACCTGGCCAGCCGTATCAATCTGCACGTTGTGATCTTCCAGCGCATCCTGAATTCGGTCACGCTGGAGGAAAGCGGGGTGCAATAGCGGCGGTTTCACCTATGGCCGGAGGAAACGCAGGTTGCCGCACTGCCGCTTCGACTGCGTTCAGGGGCCGAGCGGGATGACATTGGCCCCAACCCCGCTCAAGACTGTTTTTGCCTTGAACGGGATTCCAGGCTTCCCGCCATTTCGGCCAGTTTGGCGATGGTGTTCATGTTACGGGCCGTGCCATGTTTCGCCGCCGGAATTTTCAGCTTCGAGTCGCCAATCCCATTGGCATAGTAGACGTAGATTTCCCGCAGCCCGAGGCGAAGCTGCTCGCTGGTCCGGTTTGCGGCCGTCTGAAGCGCGTCCGCGCTCGGCTTGCGATCCAGAAAATACGCGACCGTCCGGTTGCCCGGCATCCGCGGGAATGGATTTTCTGCCAGGACCGCAGCCATTTCCGCCGCGGTGCGCACCAGCACAACAGCAGGCTTGCCCGCGTACGCCGCCAGTTCTGCCTCCAAAGCGACTTTCACCTGGGCTTCGGTCTTCGCGGATTGAAAAACGACGTTGCCGCTGGCGATGTAGGTTCGAGGCGAAAGAAATCCGGCCGCCTCGCACAGGCGTTGCAACTCGGCCATGGGAAGCTTGCCGGCGCCGCCGACATTGACGGCGCGCAGCAGCGCGACGTACGCGTTCATCTCTCCCATGCGTCCGCCGGATCTCGGCTTTGTTGCGCTCACAACTACAGCCTCGCGCGCGCCTACGTTATGGTCAAAACGATCGTCGTCGAGGCTACCGTGCTTCCCGAAGTCCCCGTCACCGTCACCGCATGTGTCACCGGCGTCCCGCCGCTGCCTCCGCTGCACGCTGTCAGCGCGGTCGCGGCCATCAACCCACCCACCAGCAGCAGCACCGCCATCCAGCGCGATGGGAAGAAGCGCCGTTTCCGTCCCAGCCCCAGCAGGGCCAGCCCCAGAATCCCCGCAAATGCCAACTGCATCGGCGATCGAGGGCCGACGGGCGAAGGAAACGACCGCATCCGCGCCGCCGACGTCGCGGAAGAACTGGCGTTCAGCGTCAGCGTCACGGTTTGCGCGGCCCCCGGCGTCAGGCTTACAGACGAATTGGAGAAGCTGCACGTCACTCCCGCCGGCAGGTTGGAGCAAGTCAAATCCACCGTACCCGTGAACCCTAAGCTGTTTCCCCCCGCTCCACTGGGGCTCAACACCACTGAGGTGGTTGCGGTACCGCCGGGGGCCACGCTCACCGCAGCCGGCTTCAGCAGCAGACTGAACACGCCATTCACCGCAGTCAGCCTTGGCCACACCGCTGCCAGCGCCGCCGCATCCACAGAACCCAGCCCGGTGGCCTGGTCATATCCGGTACCCGCATTGCAGCAAGACATCACGCCATAGCCGTTTGTATTGCCGTTGCAGTTCGGGCTTCCCGCTACGCAGACCACAGCGTTGCTGCCCGTGGTGACATCATGGAATGCCGCCGGCGTAGACTGTGCCGTCTGATACAGGACCGGATTGGCGTTGCCGACGCCGCTGGCGTTTCCCGCTTCCTGGTTCATCAGCGTGACGATGGCGGCCCATTGCGGGGCGGCAATCGAAGTGCCCCCATACAAATAGCCATTGGAGTTGGCGTCAAAGTAGGGCACCTGGTTCGAACCCACCGGATACACGCAACTGCTCATCCCGGTCAGCGTGCCCGCCGAACTCACTTCCTCCGTGCATAGAACGTATCCATCGTGATCGGGATCGGCCGCCAGCGAAACGTCCGGCACATCTCGTTTTCCATCGCCGGGAACTCCCGGTCCCACCTGCCAGGAAGGCTTGGTGAACAAGGAACTGGCGCCGCCGCCGCTGGCGCTAAGCCCGCCATTGTTAGTCAGCCCTGCGAAGTCCGGCGTGTCGTTCCAGGTCGTTTCAGGGATGTAGCTGATGGCGGAACCGTTGTCGGCGTTATTGCTGTTGTTCCAGTACTTCGACTGGTCTCCGATGTCCCCGCTGAACGACGTCCCTCCGACCCCGGTGGCGTACTGGCTGCTGGCTGGGTAGTCGACCCAAAGGCCGTTGCTGGCGGCAACCACCTGGCCGTTCGAATTGGTCCCGGTATCGCATCCCGCCGAACCGCTGTCGCCAGAGGCCGCAAGCACCGTTTGCCCCTGCGCATTTGCCTGCTCCAGCACTTTCTCGTAGCTCTGGACGTATGCGCTGCCGCCCTGTTCGCATCCCGCATAGCTGATGCTGATGACCGGGACGAATTGGGTGTTGTTGACCAGCGGCGTTTGAATCGCATATTTCAGTGAATCGAACACGCTGTAATTTTGGCTGTTCCCAACCGTTACAGACAGAATCGTCGCATTTTCCGCGATCGCGCCCGACCACTCGGTATCGATGTCCGCTTCCTCCAGATCGCCAACATACACCGTGGCTGCTCCCGTGCCCGGCATCAGGACTTGCTGGGGTACATTGGCCGCATTCAGGCCGCTGAGGCTGCGGAAATTGGCAATATCGCTTTCATATTGCGTAATGTCGGTCTGTTCGGCGACCGCCAGGGTCTGGCCTGTTCCCGTAAAGTTGCCGTTATACAAGCCCGTCACGTCGTAAATGGTCTGGGCATCGGAGGGAGCAATGTAATTGGCGATGGCGTTGCTGGGGCACGGAGACTGAGTGGAGTCGCACAGTGTGTACTTCGGGCCCGCCCCGCCGCCGCCGCTGCGCGCCGCTCCATGCACCAGATGCTTCAGGAACTGCGGCTCCGGGCGAAAGGTATTCAGATGTTCGATGCCCAGCGCCATCCCCGCCAGCGCCCGCGGCAGGCTGATATCGGTGGAGTTCGCCCAGACTTGTCTTCCGTGGAAAAGATATCGGTGCAATTGCGTCTGGAAGACCGTGCTCACCTGCCCTGCGGTCCCGCTGAAATCGACCCGGTCCGCGCTGGCCGGAATGGCATTCACGGTGAACCCCTGCGATCGCAGCCATGTGGCCACCTTGGCCAGGTCCTGCTGGCTCACTCCGTAACGGGCGGCGAACTGACCCGGCTTCAACCACTGGCGGTACATCGGGGAGCCCTTGGTTTGCTGCTCCTTCAGCAGGTTGGTCAGGTCCGCCTGCTGCGCTGGAGAGAGGCCAAACACCAGCGACATGTTCTCGATCGGCGTCGAGGCATTCAGCTGCCCCTGGTCCTGAGCAACAGCCACCAGGGGATGCACTGTCCCCTTCACCACTTGCATCTGCGAGGAGCGGATCGGCGCTAGAATCCTGTTTTGCACCAGTCCCTGTGCGCTGGCCCAAGGCGCGGCCAGCCCACCCAACAGCAGCGCCGCCATCATTCCCGATCCCAAAGGTTTGCCCAAGCGGTGCAGCTTGCCGCCCATGCTTCGACCCTGCGTTGCTCCCATGATCTTTGTCCCTGCAATGAAAAATTTTCTGTCGGACGAGCTTGCGGCAAAATACCGAGACCCTTCATAAGTATCTCGCAAAAACGCAAAAGACAATCTTACAGACGCCATAGACAAAGAATAGTCGCGATCTTCGGGCGTTTCATCGTCGAAAGTTGATAGCATCTTTACTTGGAGCAATTCATCGATCGGCGACCCCAGGACTGGTAACGTTTGCCAATGAATCAATTAGAATTTTCGTTGTTCACCCTGGGGGGCTCTCTCCTGGCAGGCCTGCTCGGCTCCCTCACCGGTTTGGGCGGCGGAGTGGTGCTTGTCCCCATGCTGGTGCTGCTGTTTGGGGTCGATATCCATTACGCGATCGGGGCCTCGCTGATCTCCGTGATTGCCACCTCTTCCGGCTCGGCCGCCGCTTACGTCCGGGAAGGCTATTCCAACATCCGCATCGGCATGTTCCTGGAGGTCGCCACCACTCTGGGCGCGATCGGCGGGGCCTGGCTGGCAACGCGCACTCCTACGCGCGGGATCGCCATTGTCTTTGGCTTCGTCCTGCTCTACTCCGTGTATCTTTCTTTTCAGAGACATGACGACGAAGTCGTCGCCCACAATCCATGGTCCGACCGCCTCAAAATGAACGGTACGTTCCCCGGCCCTGACGGCAACCTCCAGCAATATTCGGTCAAGCACATTTCCGGCGGTTTCGGTACCATGGTCGGCGCCGGCGTCCTTTCCGGCCTGCTGGGCATTGGCTCCGGGGCCGTCAAAGTGCTGGCCATGGACCACATCATGCGCATTCCCTTCAAGGTTTCCACCACCACCAGCAACTTCATGATTGGCGTCACCGCTGCGGCCAGCGCCGGCATCTATCTCCGTCGCGGATACATCGATCCCGCGCTCGCAGCGCCGGTGATGATCGGGGTCCTGATCGGCTCCCTGATCGGCGCTCGATTGCTGGTGAAATCCAACGTCAAGTCCTTGCGTCTGGTGTTTTCCGTCGTCATCTTTTTCCTGGCCATCGAAATGATCTACAACGGCTGGGTGGGAAAGGTCTAAAATATGCGCCGCCTCAACGACAAGCAAGTGGAAATCTTGATCGGTCATGTCCTGCGGGCGGGCGTGCTCGTGTCCTGTTTCGTGACCGTCATCGGCCTGGGCCTCCTTCTGATCGACCACGCGACCGCCATTCCCAACTATCACGTCTTCCACTCCGTCAGCGGAAGACTGCGCTCCCTGCATCAACTTGTCCCCGACGCCTTCCTCGGCCATCCTACGGCGATCATCCAATTGGGGGTCCTGCTGTTGATTGCCACTCCCGTCGCCCGCGTCGCTTTCCTGGTCGGCTCTTTTGCCCTGGAGCGAGATCGCATGTATGTCGCCGTCAGCGGATTGGTGCTGGTCATCCTCCTCGTCTCCATCCTCTTCGCCGTCTAGCGCCGATGCAGCAATCCTGAAGTCCAAAACGAGAGGGGCCCCGATGAGGTCATCGCCGCGCCACGGCCTTCATTCCCTTGCTGCCGCGGACCTGTCCACTGCATTACGATAGACAGATGAGCGAACGCAGCCGCGAACTACGGGACCAGATTCTGCAACTCGCGGAACAATATTTTGAAGAGGAGTTTCGCGCGCAACCATTTTTTCCCGGCCAGTCCGCTGTCCCTGTCGCGGGAAAAATGCTGGATGCGGCCGACCTGCGAAACCTGATCGACGCCTCGCTCGATTGCTGGCTGACCACTGGCAGGTTCGCGGCCAAGTTTGAGCGCGAGTTTGCGCGCTTCCTCGATGTGCGTGGCGCCACCCTGGTCAACTCCGGATCGTCCGCCAACCTGCTCGCTTTTTCCGCCCTCACCTCTCCCCGTCTGGGCGAGCGCGCCCTGCGTCCCGGCGACGAGGTCATCACCGTCGCCGCTGGATTTCCCACCACCGTCAATCCCATCGTCCAAAATCGCTGCGTCCCGGTCTTCATTGACATCACCCTGCCCGATTACCAGGCCGATGTGTTTCAACTGGACGCTGCCTTGAGCGATCGCACGCGCGCCATCATGATCGCGCACACTCTGGGCAATCCGTACGATCTGGACGGCGTGGCAAACTTCGCCAAACGACACAATCTGTGGCTGATTGAAGATAGTTGCGACGCGCTGGGGGCCACCTTCAAAGGCAAAAAAGTCGGCACCTTCGGCGACCTTGCCACCATCAGTTTCTATCCCGCGCATCACATCACCATGGGAGAAGGCGGGGCGGTCGTCACCAATTCTCCGCTGCTGAAAACCCTGGTCGAGTCGTTTCGCGACTGGGGCCGGGACTGCTGGTGCGAGCCCGGAAAGGACAACACCTGCGGCAAGCGCTTCGATTGGCAACTCGGCGATCTGCCCTGCGGCTACGACCACAAATACACCTACTCCCACATCGGATACAACCTGAAACTCACGGACATGCAAGCGGCCATCGGTCTGTCGCAACTCGACAAGCTGCCCGGCTTCATCGCCGCCCGCCGAAAGAATTTTCAGCGTTTGTACGACGGCCTGAAACCGCTGGAAGATCGTCTGCTATTGCCTGAGAGCACGCCCGGCGCCGAGCCAAGCTGGTTTGGTTTTCCCATCGGCGTGCGGGAGGATGCGCCCTTCGATCGCAACCGCCTGGTCCGCGAACTGGAATCCCATAAGATCGGCACGCGCCTGCTGTTCGGCGGCAACCTGACCCGCCAGCCCGCCTATAAGGATGTCGATTTTCGCGTCATCGGCGACCTGAAAAATTCCGACTTCGTCATGCGCAATGTCTTCTGGATCGGCCTCTATCCCGGCCTGACCGACGAGATGCTGGACTACACTGTCGATATCATCCGGGCATTTGCGCAGGCAAACAACTCCGTTCAACCGGCCCGATGAATGAGGCACCGGAGACACAAATGAAGGCGATCATCCTTGCAGGCGGACTTGGCAGCCGGTTGGCGGAGGAGACTTCCGCCCGCCCCAAGCCCATGGTGGAAATCGGCGGCCATCCCATCCTGTGGCACATCATGAAGATTTATTCGCACTACGGCATCAACGACTTCATCGTTTGCCTGGGCTACAAGGGCTATATGATCAAGGAGTTTTTCGCGAATTATTTTCTTCACTCCGCCGACGTCACCATCGACCTGCAGCAAAATAAAATCGAGACCCACAGCGCCGACTGCGAGCCCTGGCGCGTCACCCTGATCGATACCGGCGCCGCCACCATGACCGGCGGACGCCTGAAACGCGCGCTGGCCTACGTGGAGAAGGACGAAGATTTCTGCTTCACCTATGGCGATGGCCTCGCGAACATCGATCTGGACGAACTGCTGCGTTTCCATCGCAGCCGCAAGACGCTGGTCACGTTGACGGCGACGCAGTCCGTGGGAAAATTCGGCGCGCTCGAAATCGGCGACGATGCGCAAGTGACTTCGTTCTCAGAAAAGCCCAAGGGCGACGGGCGCTGGGTGAGCGGCGGCTTCTTTGTTCTCTCCTCGAAAGTCGCTCCTTACATTCAAGGCGATTCCACCATTTGGGAGCGCGATCCGCTCGAAACTCTCAGCCGCGAACGGCAGGTGTCCGCATACAAGCATCATGGCTTCTGGCAGCCGATGGACACGCTGCACGACAGGAAATTCCTCGAAGATCTTTGGGACGCAGGCTCTGCCCCATGGAAGATATGGTGAACGCATTCTGGCAAGGCCGCAAAGTTTTTCTCACCGGGCACACCGGCTTTAAAGGCAGTTGGCTGTCGCTGTGGCTGGAACAATTGGGCGCGCACGTCATGGGTTACGCGCTGCCGCCGCATACCTCTCCCAATTTATTTACAGTCGCCAGCGTCGCCAGCGGCCTTGCGTCCGTGATCGGCGATCTCGGCGAGATGGAGCACCTGCAGGACGCGCTGCTGCAGCATCAGCCGGAGATTGTGTTTCACCTGGCGGCGCAATCGCTGGTGCGCGCCTCTTATCAAGATCCAGTCCGCACCTACGAAACCAATGTCCTCGGTACTGCGCGGCTGCTGGAGGCCGTGCGCGCCTGCGGTTCCGTGCGCGCCGTCGTCATCGTCACCACGGACAAATGCTATGAGAACCAGGAGTGGGTCTGGGCCTATCGGGAAAACGATCCGCTCGGCGGCCACGATCCGTACAGCAACAGCAAGGCCTGCGCGGAGTTTGTGACCCGCGCCTACAGAGATTCGTTTTTTTCGCCCGCCAAATACGCGGAGCATAAAGTCGCCATCGCCTCGGCCCGCGCCGGCAACGTCATCGGCGGCGGCGACTGGGCGCCGGACCGGCTCATCGTCGACATCGTCCGCGCCTTCCATTCCGGCGAGACCCTTCGCATTCGCAACCCCAATGCGACCCGGCCCTGGCAGCATGTGCTGGAACCGCTGCGCGGTTATCTGACGCTGGCGGAAAAGCTGGTGGAACGCGGCCCGCAGTTTTCCGGAGGCTGGAACTTTGGCCCGCACTACCACGACGCCAAGCCGGTCCAGTGGATTGTGGAATACATGGCCGCGCGCTGGGCAACGCTCCCCTCCGCGCCCGCGCCACGCTGGCAAATCGATAGCGGCGTCCACCCGCATGAGGCCAACATGCTCACGCTGGACTGGACCAAGGCATCGCAGCATCTCGGCTGGCAGCCTGTGCTCTCGTTATCGCAGGCGCTCGACATGACGCTCGACTGGTACAGTACCGTGCAGTCCGGCAGCAACGCGCGACAGAAATGCTTAGCCCAGATTGACGCGTATCGGCAGGCCCTTGAAAACGTCTCGCTCGCCGGCGACATACGGACGCCCTAGCGTTGCAGCCCTGGATCTCGGCCGGAAATGGACCTTCAGCGCGAGAATTTTCGATTCAAAATAATCGTAGCTGATCTTTGCCGCCAGAAACGTTACCGCAATCAAAAACGCGATATACGGCAGCGCCCATCGCAGCGGCAACGGGAAGACAACGCCAAATCGCACTTTCAAAATATGTTCCAAAATCAAGTAGAGCGGAACGTGATAAATGTACATGCCGTAGCTGTATTTCCCGACGGTCCGCAGCCACCCGGCGCAAAGAACACGATGAAGCCGCGGGATGCGATGCTGCGAGAGCGCCAGAAATCCGCCGGACAGCAACGCAAACGCAGTGATGCCGAGCGTGGGCATATAGAAACGCGTGTCGATCAGTTCTCTGTGGTGGAAGACGGCGATATATCCAAGGACCGCCGCGCCCAGACCCATAGCCACATATATCCACCGCAGAGGAATTTGCCTTCGTCGCAACAAAATGGCCAGCACCACGCCGACCAGCAGCCCATCCATGCGGCTGGTCGTCAGCACCATGGCCCCCAGGCTCTCGGCATAGCGTTGCACCATATAAAAGCGCAGCGGCAGCGCGATCACCAGGCCCGTCGCACATAAGCAAAGAATCCAACCTTCCGGCAGCAGCCAGATGACCAGGGGGCAAATGAAATAGAACTGCTCCTCTACCGCCAGGCTCCAGAAATGTCCAAACACGCTGACCGTCTGGTAGGCGCCGTGGTTCCAAAAAATGGGCCAATTCTGGGCGTAGAAATAGTAGGCAATCCGCATCCGTTCCGGCGGCAGCATGGAGTTCCACCAGAAATTGTAATGAGCGGCCAGCAGGCCCACGGTGACCACAAAATAATAGATGGGGAAGATGCGCAAGAAACGCCGCGCGTAGAACGAAGAGAAATAATTTTCCGCCGACTTCGTCTTCAGCAAAATTCCGGTAATCAGGAATCCGGAAAGCACGAAAAAAAGTTCAACTCCGGACCATCCGGGAACCAGGGCATACGCGAAGAGCTTGGCGGCGAAGGTAGTTTGCAGAATGTATCGCCCGCCGCCGTGCGACAGCATCACGGCCAGCAACGCGATCCCGCGAATTCCGTCCAACTCCGGCCTGTGGCTCGGCCCCGCCGCGCTGAGCTTCGAACGTCGATTCGCTTGGAATGGGAGAGGAAGCATGGTCACCAAAACTGAAATGCGCAGCGATTCCCAGGGGCAGTCGATGAAGTCTGCTTTCCTCCCCAATCTGATGATGCCCTCTATTTCGGGAATTCTCGATCACTATCGGTGCTCTTTTGAAACTAAAGTAATGTTGCTCGATCCCAGCGGCGGCTGCGGCGGAAACTCAAAATTCACTCGCTCTCGTTCCACAGCGAACGGCCGATGCTGAATCTGCGTATGGATGGCGCCAATGTACTCTCCCATCACGCCCATCGACACCAGCAATATTGAGCTGACGAAGAACATGCCAATCACCACCGGCGCAATCCCGACAGAAAAACTTCGCCAGAACAAAATCTTGTATACCAGGTACGTCATGCCCGTCAGGAACGACAGCAGCGCGCCAGCAAATCCTGTAAACGTCATCAGCCGCAGCGGCACTTTGGAGTGGTTGATGATGCCCAGCATGCCGTAGTCGTACAGCGTATAAAAATTGTTTTTCGTGATGCCGCGCTTGCGTCCCGGCTGGTCGTAATAAATCTTCTTGTGCGGCAGGCCAATTTCCGCAATCATCCCTCGAAAATACGGATACGGATCGGCAAACGACTTGACCAGATCGACCACGCGCCGGTCGTACAGGCCATAGCCGGTGAAGTTCTCGAATGTCTCAATGGAAGAGAGCCGGTTCACCAGCGCGTAGTATCGCTTGCGCGCCCAGAACATCAGCGGATGTTCGCCGCTGGTGCGCTTGATGGCCAGCACCATGGAGTAGCCCTCTTCCCACCCCTCGACCAGGTCGGCAATCATTTCCGGCGGGTCCTGCATGTCGGCCACAATGCCGATCACCGCATCTCCCTGCGCCTGCCAAAAGGCGTGCATGGGGCTGCGCACATGGCCAAAGTTGCGCGCATTTACGATGATCTTCACGTTCGGATCGGCCGCCGCCAGGCCCTTCAACACGGCCACGGTGCTGTCCTCAGAGGCGTTGTCGATAAAGATGTGCTCGTACTTGTACCGCCCCAGCGAGGCAATCACGGCGCGCACGCGGGTATACAGTTCGACGACATTGTCTTCTTCGTTGTAGCAGGGAGTAATAATGCTGATCGTCTTCACGGTTTCCTCGCAAGGCACCAGGTCATCGTTCCTGAAGTGACTCTGTAAATTCCGAATTTATAGGACCTGATGTCATATTGCCCATCCGCAACAATCTCCCAATGCATGGAATCCACCAGATGCCGCAACGCTTCCGGGCAAAAGAAATTCACATGTTCGTGCATCAGGTAAATCAGTGAGGGCCTGAACAATCGAAATCCGATGGAGGGCCGCGTTGCCAATAATATCGCCAACTGGGTCAGCCTTTTCGCGATGTTCTTCAGGCCGGCGGGCGATTCCTGCGGCACTTCAACAAATATCAATGTCCCCTTGTTGCCGATTTCGCTTATCTCCTCCATTGTCCTTCGCGGGTCGCCAACATGTTCCAGCACGTTGCTGCAAATCACCAGGTCCCACTGGCGCCCTTTGCAGTCTTCCTTCGCTCGCAGATGTCCGATGCCGGGCAACGTCTCCAAGTTTGAGATATCGAACACGTACCTCTCAGTGTTCGGTAGAAGGTCTTCGATCAGTTCGCCTCTGTTGCCGCCAAAGTCGAGAATCGTGCGGATTTGCAGCCCCGCGAGGTACGGGCTTAGAACGCGCCGAAGCGTGTCCTTTCGGACCTTCATCCCAGTTGGCGCGGACAGCCCTTCATTAAAGGACTTTGAATACCACGGCTCATAGGACTGCCGCAATTCCTGATACTCCTCGGAACGGTAGTCGGCGTACAACCGCTTCTCCTCATCGCCATCCAGGCGGGGATTGAAAAATTTAAACCCGCAGCCTCCGCAATGCATCAGTTTCGCCGGTAAAGATGGAGCGTTCCAGATTCGCCGAGCCAAAAACGGCGCGATGACTCCGGTCGACGACTTTGAAACAGGCGCATGACAAACAACGCAGCTACTTACGGATTGCATAAACTCCTCCAGTTTCTCCGTCTGTTCCATATACGCGGCGCTCTCTGCGCACGCGGGTATACAGTTCGACGACATTGTCTTCTTCGTTGTAGCAGGGAGTAATAATGCTGATCGTCTTCACGGTATCCTCGCGTTGTTTCGATGCAATCCGTTCCGATTGGCCAACCGGATACCAGAATTGTAAGGGTTTCCGGAACTCTTCAAACGCGGTCCGCTGCATTCTCCGTCGGCCCAGCAATCACACCTTCCACCACATCCTCGATCGGCGCCTCCACTTCAGTGGCGGCGTCATGGACCGCATCGTCGGGAACGCGAAAGGAAAAATGCTTGTGCCCAAAGAAGCTGTAAATTGTCCCAATCCCCAAAAGCAACGCGCCCGCAATGTAAGGAGCGCTGCGGTCCAGGTGGAAACCGTAATGCAGTCCCCCCACCAGCAGCGGCAACAACACCAGCCCCGGCAACATGCCGCTGCCGTAGACCAGGATGCAGCGAAACCATTCCACCAGCGTATTGCCATGCGTCTTAAAAACGAAGAATTTGTAGCCGAAATAGGCCGCCGTGATTGCGATCAGGTTCGAGAAGACCGACGCGTAGATGTAGGCAAAGCGTAGCCTCGGCGTCAGCAGAACGGTGAACAGCGCGTAGGTGCTGTACCCGAATAGGGTATTCCATACGCCCACCACCAAATACCGCGCAAATTGCCCTGGCGGAATATGGCCGGTCAGCCGCGCCACCCATGGGATTTTGCGGAGGAAAATGCCCGGCGAGCGATGGCCCATCCCCTTCTGCATACATTGTCCTGCTGCCCGCCGCCTGTGGCAGGCAACGGGCGATGGTACATTGGTTACGAATCCATCATGACGGTATCCGGGCGAGTCACCATCGGAATTCCCACCCTCAACCGCAGCGGCCTGGCGTTGCGCGCCATTCGCAGCGCCCTCGCCCAGACCTATTCCGATATTGAAGTGATTGTATCGGACGATGCCTCGACGGATGACACCGTTGCGCGAGTCCAGGAAATCCACGATGCGCGCCTCATCCTGTTCCAGCAGCCACAGCGGCTCGGCCTGGTCGGCAACTTCGACTTCTGCCTGCGCCACGCCACCGGAGAATTTTTTCTTCTGCTGGGCGACGACGATGTTCTGCTACCCACCGCCATTGAACGCCTCAGCGCCCCGTTTTTGCAGCCGGATTTATGCGTTCAGCCTGCTTCCATCGGGGTCGTCTGGAGTCCCTGCCAGATTGCCGACGCCAAAAATTCTCATTTCTGGACCACCGAAACCGGGCCCCATCTCGAATCTGTTGTCTCGCTGCTGGTGGAGCTGTTCGCGGGCAATCGCGGCCCGCGGTTGAGCAGCATCCTGCTGCGGACCGAGGATGCGATTGCCGTCGGCGGCTACGAAAATAAGCATGGCGACCTCTGCGATATTGGCAACTGGGCCCGCGCCGCCCTGCTGCATGACTATGCCGTCTGCATCCCGGAACCTTTCGTTCAATACACCCAGCATCACGGAAGCACCACGAGCCAGTCCGTCGTTGAAGGCTGGCAACAATGGGCGCAAACGGTGCATGCAGATCTGCTGTTGAGCGCCCGTGCCGCCAACAATGCGAAAGCCGAACGTCAATTGCGTGACGCAAAAAGAAATTTGATCAGCGGCATCACCCTCACCATCCTGATCCAAACCATCGGCAAACCCGGCTGGATTCGTAACGCTGTCCGCGAGTCTCTGCGTTCTCCCGGCGCGTTTTTCACCCCCTATATGTTTCGCAGATTGCTGAAGGATGGGCGGAAAATATTCACTGCCCGGCGCAATGCGGAACGTCGGCAACAAGCCCCAGATCGGCAGACCCGTCCCGACACCCGTCCCATCGAGAAGGGTTCTTAACGTATTCTCCATCCGGAAGATAGCGGCATCCCGGCGGCGTGAAAATTTCTGCCTTGTGAATTTTTCCCTTTCAACCCTCATTGTTGAGGCTTTTTGCGCCCTTGTTCCGTCTCAATGATTGCGACGCAACATTCCGACTCAAAAGGAAACTGTCAGTGGCTCATCGACGCTTTAGGATCTTTGCCGCACTTGTCCTGCCTCTCCTCCTGGTCTCGACCTTTTTCGGGCAACAGGCCACCGGCAATCTGCGCGGCGTCGTGGCCGATCCCACGGGGGCGATCATTCCCGGCGCCTCCATCGTTCTTTCCGGCAACGGAAAAACCGTCAGCACCACCAGCGGCGGCGCAGGTTATTACCACTTCAATGGCTTGCCGCCGGGCCAGTACACCATCGACACCACCATCGAAGGCTTCACTCCCTTTGAATCGAAAGGAGTCGTCATCGCGCCCGGCACCACCAAAATGTTGAACATCTCCATGACCCTTGCCGCCGAGCAGCAGCAGGTCCACGTCAGCGCCGAAACCAACACCATCGATACCTCTCCAACCTCCAATGCCAACGCCATGATCATCAAAGGCAAGGACCTGGACGCTCTCTCCGACGATCCCGACGAGCTGGCCAGTGAACTGCAAGCCCTCGCGGGCCCATCGGCCGGCCCGAATGGCGGCCAAATCTATATTGATGGTTTCTCCGGCGGACAGATCCCGCCCAAGTCCTCGATCCGCGAAATCATTGTGAACCAGAACCCCTTCTCCGCGGAGTTTGACAGTCTCGGCTATGGACGCATTGAGATCCTGACCAAAGCCGGCACCGGCCAGATGCATGGGCACATCTTTTCCCGCGGCAACTATTCCGGGTGGAACGCGCAGAACCCGATTCTGAACTCCAACCCGACGCCGAACGGCATACCACTCGTCGAGCCCAGCTACTATTCGTATTTCTTCTATGGCAATATCGGCGGCCCCATGACGAAAACCTCGTCGTACTTCGGCGACCTTTTCAACCGCAACATACAGAACGTCGCCATTGTCGACGCCGTCGATCCAGGAAGCGTCACCCCCGCAAACCCCAAGGGCACGCCGTTCAATGAGTCCGTCAGCAATCCAAGCTCTCGCGTGGACACCAGCCCGCGGTTCGACTTCCAGTTGGGACAGTCGAATTCGCTGACCATTCGCTACGAGTATTACCACGCATCGTTTACCAACGGCAGCGTGGGCGAATTGGCGCTTCCCGAGCAGGCCACCGATGGAAACAATGAGGAGAACACGCTGCAGGTAAGCGACAGCATCGTGCTCAGCAAGAATTTCGTCGATAACATTCGCTTCCGCTACCGTCGCATTCGCGACAACCAGACCTCGCCCTACACCATGCCGAGTGTCACCGTCTCGGGCTCATTTACCGACGGCGGCAACAATGCCGGCACGCTCCGCGACAATCAGGACGACTACGAAGTGCAGGATTATTTCACCGGCTCCAAAGGCCGCCATGCGCTCAACTTCGGCGGTCGTTTTCGCGCCTATCGCGACGCCAACTTTACAAGCGCTGGCACCAATGGATCCTATGTTTTCCCGTCGCTTTCCGCGTATTTGGCCCGGACCCCGCAGCAATATCAGGTCACCGTGGTCAATAACAATCAGTACACCGCCCGCGCCATTCCCATGGACCTCGGCCTGTTTTACCAGGATGACTTCGCGGTCAACCAGAAACTGACGCTGAGTTATGGCTTGCGCTGGGAAACACAGAACGAAATCAAGGACAAAAGCGATTGGGCGCCGCGCCTCTATCTGGCCTATGCGCTGGGCCACGGCAAGGGAAAACCGAAGACTGTGGTGCGCGCCGGCTATGGCTGGTTTTACCAGCGCTTCACCGTGCCCAATGGCATCTATGGAGTTCCCTACATCATTTCCACCATTCATAACAATCTGCCGACAACTCCTGGGGAATTGTCCAACCAGCAGATTTATACGGTGACGAACCCAACCGGCTACACCGAGACCAGCGCAGGCAATCCGGTGAAGCCCCCCACGCCTACATCGACCACTTCGGCGCCTACCTACTCGACATTAAATCCGAATTTTCATGCAGCCCTGGATATGCAAGGGGCCATCGGTGTCGACCGCCAGATCGCCAGCAATGTGACCGGAAACGTCACCTATCTGTACAGTCGCGGAGTCCACGATTTCCTGAGCAACAACGTCAACGCGCCCTTCTTCGCCGGCGCGCCCAATATCTATCCGACCACCCCGCTCGTCCCGCCCAGCCAGAACGTCAATCAGTATCAGTCCGGCGGCGTGTACCGCGAACAGCAGGTGATTGCCACCGTCAATGCTCGATTGAAGTACTTGAGTATATTCAGCTTTTATACCTATACCAACGCCAAAGGCGACACTAGCGGCGTGGGTCATTTTGCCTCCAACGCCAGCGACCCCGGCCAGGATTACGGGCCGACAACCTTCGATATCCGGAATCGCTTTTTGATTCTGGGCGACGTCAATCTCCCCTACGCCATCTCCTTCGCGCCGTTCTTCGTCTATAACTCGGGCACGCCGTACAACATCAAAATCGGCAGCGATCTGACCGCAAACAACCAGTTCAATGCGCGGCCAGCTTTGGCTCCGGCATCGAACTGCGCTACGCCCCCGCCAGCCGGAACACCGAGACGTTACTATTCTTCGCCATACGGATGCATGGATACCAATCCCTTCGGTACCAACGAGCAAATCATCCCGTATGGCCTTGGCACCGGACCATCGAACTTCGCCATGAATTTACGCATCGCCAAAGTCATCGGCTTTGGCCCCAAACTCAAGACGGGCAACGGAGGCCCCGGCTTCCATGGGCACGGCTCCGGTCTGGGAGGCCGCGGCTTGAGCGGAAATCAAGGGGGCCCGGGAAGGCTGGATGCCGCTGTCCCGCGCAAGTACAGCCTGACGCTTTCCGCCTATGCGCAAAACGTGATGAATCGGGAAAACCTTGGCGTTCCCAACGGAACGGTGACTTCCCCGTTTTTTGGCAAGTCGCAGTCGCTGGCGGGCGGGTTCTTTGGCCCATCCACCGCCGGCAATCGCAGCATCTTCTTGAACGTCGGACTGAATTTTTAGCGCTTCGCGGCAATTTTCATCCACCGACGGCAATCCGGATGCCCTGTGCAAGCCCTCGTTTGGCTTGATTGCGATGAAGCCTACGACCCCTGGTTCGCCGCTTCCGGGGGATGCTGCGGCAGCCGCACAATAAATTCGGTCGTGCCTGGCTCCGACTCAAAGCGAATGTCGCCGCCAAAATGCCTGGTCACAATCTTGTAGGCGATGCTCAGGCCCAATCCGGTGCCCACTCCCTCGGGTTTGCTGGTGAAGAATGGTTCGAAGATATGCCGTCGGTCCTCCGCCGGAATTCCCGCGCCATCGTCGCGGACGCTGACGAACACTTCGCTACCCTCGACCCACGTCCGCACGGTGATGTGTCCCTTCTGCGGTGCCGCATCCACGGCATTGTCCAGCAGGTTCATCCACACCTGGTGCAGTCCCGCCGCCGCCGACTCCAGGATGGGAACATCGGCGCTGAACACCTTTGAAACCTGGATCTCTTTGTGGCGAATTTTGTGTCCAAGAATCATCAGCACGCTCTGCAAGCTCTTGTGAATATCGATTGCCGAACAACACATTTTCTCCGCGTAGGAATAATGTTTGACGGCCATCACCAGTTCCGTCACCCGCGTGATGCTCTCCTCAATCGTGTCCAATTGCTGCACGCTGGTCACCAGCGCTTCCACCCACTGGAACGTGTCCGACAGCGTCGCCGGTCGAAAATTCGCGCGCAGGCATTCCAGCTTTTCCGCTGTCAATCCCATGCCGGCCAGCGGCGGAGCCAGCTTCCACGCATCCTGAACGCCCGCCGATTCCAGCCATTCGCACAACGATTCCTCGGCATCTGCCTGGTCGAGTGAATTGATGGCCACCGTTTTCTGCGGCTGCAGAATGTAATGTTGCAGATCGGCGATGCAGTTCAACTCCTCCGCCTGCATGTCCATGCGGCAGGCGCGAAGGTTCAACTCCTGCAGATGGGTCAGGCTCTCGCGCAGTTGCGAGCTGGCTCGCTTGGCGGCGCTACCCGGGTTGTTCAGCTCATGCATCAAGCCCGCCGCCATGGTGCCCAACGAAGCCATCTTCTCCCGTTGCAGCATCAGGCCTTGCAGCCCCTGCTGACGCATGGTCATGTTCGCCAGAATTCCTTTGCGCACACTCGGGCATGTCGTCATCAATTGCCAGAAGGAATCTTCCTCCACCCGCAGCAAGCGGCTGGGCTCGATCATGGTGCATTCCACGCGGCTTGCGGAGCCGGTCAGCAACGGCACTTCGCCGAACGTCTCACAGCCATGATGTGTCGCCAGCGGTTTGCGTGTGCCGTCCGGTTCCACGTACTCCGCGCGCAGGCCGCCTTCCAACAGAATCCAGAAGTATCGCCTGGTCTGCTCCTGTCCTAGAACGCAATCGCCGGACTTGGCGTCGATCACATCGGCGCCCTGCAAGCACTCATTCGTCTTTTCGTCCAGGTCCGCGAACAGGGGGATGCAGCGCACCTTTGCCAGCAGCGCCTGCTGCTCCGCTGCGGGAAGGTCGGCGATTTTTCCTTGGTTCTTCATGGCGCCCTAGAAATTTGCTAAATACTGATGGACAAACTGCACTGCAATCGAACCTTGACCCACCGCGGAGGCCACCCGCTTCACGCTTCCAAAGCGAACGTCGCCTGCCACGAAAATTCCCGGAACGCTGGTTTCCAATAAATAGGGCGGCCGGTCCAGTGTCCAATGAAAATCGTCGGTCAGGTGCAGGTCCGGACCAGAAAGTACAAATCCCTTCTCTTCCCGCAAAATCCTAGCGGGCAGCCAGTCCGTCTTGGGCTCTCCGCCCACAAAAATAAACAGTCCCGAAGCCGCCTCTTCCACCTCGCCCGTGGGCGACTTCAATAGGACCGCCTCTAAATGCGTATCGCCGCAGGCATCCACCACTTCGGTCCGGGTACGCACTTCAATATTCGGCAGCGCAGCGATCTGGTCCACCAGGTAGCGCGACATGCCCTTTTCCAACGAGTCCGCCCGCACCAGCATGATCACCTTCTTGGCGTACCGGGCAAAATGCGTCGCCGCCTGCCCCGCTGAATTCGCCCCTCCCACGATCATCACGGTTTCATCTTTGCAACTGATCGCTTCCGTCAACGCGGCGCCATAATAGACGCCCGCCCCCGTCAACCGTTCCAGGCCGACGGTTTTCAGCTTGCGGTAATCGACGCCGGTGGCAATCAGCGCGGTGTGGCACGCAACCTCGCCTCCACCCGACAATTGGATGAAGTGATATTGCCCTTCGGTGCGGATTCCGATGGCGCGTTGCGACAAAAATTCGGCCCCAAACCGGGTTGCCTGGATGGTCGCCCGACGCGCCAGGTCCTCCCCGCTCAGACCAGATGGAAATCCCAGGTAGTTCTCGATCCGGGAACTGCTGCCCGCCTGTCCGCCTGGCGCCGCCGGCTCGATGACCAGCGTTTTCAGCCCCTCGGAGGCCCCATACACAGCGCCCGCCAAGCCAGCCGGTCCCGCCCCCACAATCGCCAGATCGTAGAAATCGCGTTCCGCCTGGGTCCGCAACCCGACTTTTTCTGCCAGTAGCGTAATTTCTGGTTCAACCAGGCTTTCTCCGTTCGGAAATAACACCACCGGTAACTTGCCAGGATCAAGATGGTACTCAGCCAGCAATCTGGCACTTTCGCTGTGCCCTTTTGGGCTGGCTCCAGGCTTTCCCTCGTCCGCAGTCCCGTTACTGGCCGCAGCCCCATTCGCCGCCACAGCGGGAGGATTCGCCACCGCAGGAAGTGCTTCCAGTCCAGGATCCAGCCATTGATACGGGACGTGATTGCGCGAGAGAAATTCGCGAATCCGGTGGCCTGCCGGCAGCCACCGCGAGCCAATCACCCGGATGCCTTCAAACGGCGGCCGATAATCCCTGCTCCAGGACTCCAGCAAATCGTCCAGCACGGCGTACAACCGCTCTTCCGGCGGGTCCCACGGCTTGGTCAGATAATAGTGGATCTTCGCCGCGTTGATGGCCCGAATGGCGGCCTCTGTGTCCGCGTATGCCGTCAATAAAACCCGCTTGGCCGCCGGCGCCAGGGCAATGCTTTTTTCCAGGAATTCCACCCCGGACATGCCCGGCATTCTCTGATCGGAAAGCAACAGAGCGATGGCGTCCTCTCGCCGTTTCAACTCGCTCAATACCTCCAGCCCAGACTGGCCGGAGGTGGCCCGGACGATGCGATAGCGGCTGCCATAATGACGGCGCAGATCCTGCACCAGCGCCTCCAGCACGCTGATATCGTCGTCAACTGTCAGGAGTACGGGTTTTCTCATAGATCCCTGCTAGATGCACGATTACGAATTTCTCAAATCAGCACCAAGCGTTCCAATGTGTTCCAATTTGGGATGGATGATCCAAATTGGCAAAGATAGCGGCGCGCGACGGTCGCCAAACGCGATACTCTGTTCTTGCTGCAGAAATTTAGATGAGTGATGCAGCGCACATTCGGAGTTGATGCGTGTCCAGCACTATGGATGCAATATTCGTTCGCACTGAAACAATGATTCACTGGCAACGCCTTGGTTCCAGCCTGACCTCCCCCCCAAGGGTAGCAGGAGTTCGAACCAAAGTACGGGCAGTTGAGTTTCTGAAGCCCTCTGCCGATACAGGAAATAGAACATGCTCATTTTTTGTTGTTCTTCTTGGTGCCGTCTTGACCGCCAGGCACTTGCTGCTTGCGGTCAGGGCCAATACCGGAAGAAAAAAGTACTTGTGTGGGGACCCTTGCGATGACAAAAATTATTCTTGCCGACAATCAATCGATCTTTCGAGCTGGCTTAGCCAAGACCCTTGTGCTGCAAGACGGTATCCGCATCGTTGCCCAATGTATGGACAGCGAACGGCTATTGCAGGCAGTACGCACCTTCCGCTCTTCTATCGTTCTTTTTGCCTCTTCGCTGCAGATGAATTTACCGGCCCTGATCCAGTCCGCGCGCGGGGCCGGCAGCAGACTGATTGTCATAGCCGAAAATACCGAGTCGCTCCATTCCTACGCGGTCCCGGGCCTGGGCGGCGTCGTCTTTCGCGACATCTCCGGCGCCACCCTGCTGGAATGCATTCAGAGCGTCGCCAGCGGGCAGACCTATTTGCAGGAAAAATTAGGACGCGACCTGGCGGAGGAAACCGATATGGTGGGCGCACGCGTCCGCGATCGGCTCACGCCCAAGGAAATCAAGATTGTTGCCCTCATCGTCCAAGGCTTCAAGAACAAGGAAATCGCCAGCCATCTTGGCACCACCGAACAGGTGATCAAGAATTACCTGCGCAATGTCTATGACAAGACGGGTGTTTCGGACCGGCTGGAGCTGGCCCTCTTTACCATTCATCATCGGACCCTTGCCGATGCCGCCGCCATCGCCAACGGCGAGATGGATTTGCAGGCGACCAATGCCTGAGGAGAATCTGGCCCGCCCCGTTCAAGCAGTCTTTTGGCTTGAATGGGGCGGAAAGTATTGTCATCCGTCCGTTGTCGCGTATCCCGCGATCTTCCTCCGCGGCCCTGAAAATCCCAAGTTTTAGGCGTGTGTCGGGCATAGCGTTTTGCCAAGGGCGATGCAGCGGTTTGCAAAGCTGGTGTTCGTATTGGGGAGCGCAGGCAGTATCCCGTTGGTAGCTTATAGCAGGCTTTCTGGGCCGTTTCGGATTCAACGGGCCTCATTCCCCGCCGTTTTATGCCATTTCCAAAACCCCG
>JAJYUB010000090.1 GCA_021792795.1 Acidobacteriota bacterium
CTTCGCCATCCGCGGTCTCATGCACGAAGCCGCGCTCCAGGCCGACGAAGACCCCGACCGGCTCTCGTTCCTGCACGCCGTGCGCGTGGTGCGCCGCAAACTGGCAGTCTACGGCGCTATTCCCCCCTGCGAAGACGACGGCTTTTCATAACGCAGTTCTCGACGAGATGCTTCAGGAGCGCGTTGTCTCCAGCCGCAATCGCCGCAATCCCCGCGGCGTCAAGCGCAAGATGAGCAACTTCCCGCTGCGGCCCCGACACAGCAAGTCCCAGCCTCGCATCGATATCCAAAATGCCATCATGATACTTAAGTGAACAGTATTAGCCCTAGTGGATAGCAGTCCATCACCTTTTCAACTTCGGCAGTACCGTTTTCCAAATATCTGCCAACTCACATACGTGCAGAATCTGCCATTCACCGCCAGTTTCAAAGCAACCGACAGGGTTGACGAGCAAAATGTTCTCATCAGCACATATGCGCTAACCATTTCGGGTGACCCTGCGTATGAGCCGGCAACCACGATGGCGCTAATTCCGCAGACCATCAATGGGACGATCAGCGCGGTCTCCAGCAGCGGCAGCTTTACGACCTATACGGTTACGCTGGCTCCATACGACTTGTTCCCAGACCTGGCGGTGCAGGCTGGCCAAGCGACTTTGCTGAAAACTCCAAACAATGTCGTCGTCTATGCGGACAGCAACACGCAATTGCTCAACGCCACGCCTGCGGCCGTGGGCAGTGTTTTGCGGTTTCATGGCCTCATCTTCAATGACAACGGAACGCTGCGGATGGACTGCGCCTGGATCAACGATGGTGTAACAGAGTAGCCGCGATCTGGCGCGCAATCGACGTTGGCGATGCTGGGTAGCGCACTGTTCCGCTTGAGGCCGTCGGCTCCACTATAGTGGAGATGCATGCGACCGATCACGAAATTGAAACCTCCTGTTGCCCGAAAAGACCCACACAAGCTTCCACTGCACGGCCAGGTGCTCCAGGACGATTACGCCTGGCTGCGCGAAAAAGAAAGCCCTGAAACGCTGCAATATCTGAACGCGGAGAACGCCTACACCGCCGCCGTGATGGAGCCGTTGCAGCCGCTGATCGACACGCTGTACGCGGAGATGCTGAGCCATATCCAGCAGACGGATGTCTCGGTGCCGTATCGCGACGGGCGTTTCGACTACTACGCGCGGACGGTAGAGGGCCAACAATATCCCATCTATTGCCGCGTTCCCGCGGAGAAGGGCCCAGCGCGTCGGCCGCTTCCTCCTGTGGAGGGATTTGCGGATGAAGAAGTGCTGCTGGATGTGAACCGGCTTGCCGAGGGCGAGGCATTCATGTCGATTGGCGCGTCGGTGGTGAGCGACGATGGAAACTTGCTGGCCTACACCACGGACAACACAGGCTTTCGGCAATATACGTTGCATGTAAAGAATCTGCTGACAGGAGAAACGCTGAAGTCTTTGGCGGAGCGGGTTGGGTCTGTCGCCTGGGCAGCGGATAATCGCACACTGTTCTACAGCGTGGAAGATGAGGAGACCAAGCGCCCGTACCAGATTGTTCGGCGAGTGCTGGACGCGGCGAAGCAAAGTTTTTCTGCGGGCGAAACTGCCTGGGAGGATCCGGATGAGCGCTTCAATGTTGGCGTCGGGCGCACGCGCGATGGCAAATATTTGTTTGTGGAGGCGGCCAGTCACACCACCAGCGAGCAGTGGTATCTGGCGGCGGGCGATCCGATGGGAACGCTGCGCTGCGTGGAACCGCGACGCGACGATATAGAGTATTACGCGGACCATCGCGACGGAGTCTTCTTTATCCGCGTGAACGATACAGGACGCAATTTTCGACTGGTCACGGCCACGGTGGAGCAGCCCGGACGCGAGCATTGGCAGGAAATTTTGTCGCATCGCGACGACGTGATGCTGGAAGATGTGGACCTTTTCCAGAAGTTCTTTGTGGCCTGCGAGCGGTACCATGGATTGCCGCGCCTGCGCATTCACAACCTGACGGGAGAGGGAAGCCTGGCGGAGCAAGCTCGGAAAACTCCGCGCGAGATTTCATTTCCTGAACCGACCTACACCGCGACACCGGGAACGAATCGCGAGTTCGACGCGATGAGTTATCGCTATGGCTATACGTCGCTGGTCACGCCCAGCTCCGTGTTTCAGTACGATATGGCGACCAGTGAGAGCCTATTGCTGAAGCAGTTGGAAGTCCCAGGCGGTTTCAATCGGGCCCTGTATGCCTCGGAGCGCATCTTTGCGACCGCGTCCGATGGTGTGCGCGTGCCGATTTCTCTGGTGTATCGGAGGGACCGACTGGAGCGCGGGAAAAATCCTCTCTACGTATATGCCTACGGATCGTATGGATATTCTTTGCCGATCGGATTCAATTCCAACCGGCTGAGTTTGCTGGATCGCGGCGTGGTGCTGGTGTACGCGCATATCCGCGGCGGCGGCGAGATGGGCAAGCCATGGCACGATGCCGGCCGCATGATGCACAAGCTGAATACGTTCACCGACTTTATTTCTGCGACAGAATATCTGATCGCAAACGATTACGGCGCGAAGGACCGCGTCGCGATTGAAGGCGGCAGCGCGGGCGGATTGTTGATGGGCGCGGTTGCGAACATGCGGCCCGATCTGTTTCGCGTGGTGCTATCGCATGTTCCCTTTGTCGACGTGATGAACACGATGCTGGACGCTTCACTGCCATTGACCGTGGCCGAGTACGAGGAGTGGGGAAACCCCAACGAAGAGGCCGCGTTCCAGTACATGCGGGCGTATTCGCCGTATGACAATGTTGCGGCCAAGGAATATCCGACGATGCTGGTGAAGACGTCGCTGAACGACAGCCAGGTGATGTATTGGGAGCCTGCGAAGTACGTGGCCAAGCTGCGCAGCCTGAAGACGGATGACAATCTGTTGCTGCTGCATACGAATATGCAGGCGGGCCACGGCGGCGCGTCCGGGCGCTACGACTACCTGAAGGAAATTGCGCTCGACTACGCGTTTTTGCTGTGGCAACTTGGCGTGGTGAAGGCGGAAAGCTAAGTCAGCGGACGCCGCGCAGCGCCTGCGAGAAGCTGAGGCCACCGTTCTTTGCTTCGGCGGAATTGTCAATGTCGGGAACGCTGTCGCCTTCTCCGGGCGCAAGGAAAAGATTCGACTGCAATCCGTGCTGGCGGGTGTACAGGTCCCAATAGCGGCCATGGGCTGCGTAGAGATCGTCGTGAGAGCCACGCTCGATAATTCTGCCGTCTTCAACGACGAGAATCTGATCGGCACGGCGGATGGTCGAGAGCCGATGAGCGATGACGAAGGTGGTGCGGCCACGCATCAAATAGGAGAGTCCCTCCTGAATCATCGCTTCGCTTTCCGAGTCCAGGCTGGATGTAGCTTCGTCGAGAATCAGAATGCGCGGGTTCGCCAGAATGGCGCGCGCGATGGAAATGCGCTGCCGCTGGCCGCCGGAAAGCTTGACGCCCCGTTCGCCGACCACAGTCTCGTAGGTTTCAGGGAAACGCTCGGCAAACTCATCGACTCGGGCGATGCGGCAGGCCTCCAGAACCTCAGCCTCCGTGGCCAGCGGGCGGGAAAATTGAACATTCTCGCGGATGGTGCCATCGAACAGGAATGACTCCTGCAGCACCACGCCGAGCTGGGTACGGTAGTCGGCGAGTCGAACGGTGGCGAGATCGACGCCATCGACGAGCGCCTGGCCGGAGTCCGGTTTGTGGAAGGCGCAGAGCAGGCTAATGATGGTGGATTTGCCGGAGCCTGAAGGTCCGACGAGTGCTGTAACGGTGCCGGGCGCGGCTTCGAGAGAGATACCATGCAGCACCGGTTTGGTTGGCTCATACGCAAACACAACGTCGCGGAATTCCACTTCGCCGCGAATTGGTCCCAGAGGAACGGCGCGCTGCGGGTCATTCTCTTCGCTGGATTCGGCAAGAATTTCGCTGGTGCGGTCCAGGCCGGCAACCGCCTCAGTCAATTGCGTTCCCACTGCGACAATCTGGATGACCGGGGCAATCAAGTAGGCCAGCACCATGGTGTAGGTCACGTAGTCGCCAACGGTGAGCACGTGGGAAACCACGAGGCGTCCGCCAAGATACATGACCAGCGCGCCGACTACTCCCAGCACAACCGTGGAAGCCAGGCTCATCACCGATTGCGCGGTGAGGGTGCGAACGACATTTTCGAGCAGGCGCTGAACGCCGCCGGCAAAAACCTGCGCTTCGCGATCCTCGGCGTGATATCCCTTCACCACGCGCACGCCACCCAGCGATTCGGTCAGCCTGCCGGTGACGTCGGCATTGATGCGCGCTCGCTCGCGGAAGATAGGGCGAATGGTTTTGAACGCCATCATCAGGATCAGGGAAAAGACCACCAGAACGACCACGGCGAGCAGCGTCATTTCCACGCTGATGCGTAACAGCAGGGTGAACGCAATCACCGCTGCCAGCAGACCGCCGACAAAATTCACCATGCCTGTGCCGATCAAATTGCGGATGCCTTCGACGTCGCTCATAATGCGCGCGACCAGCGTGCCGGTGCGGTTGGCGTCGTAGAATGCCACGGGCAAGCGCCCAATGTGCTGCTGCACCTGGACGCGAAGATCGGCGATGAGGCGCTGGGCGGCGATGGAAAGCAGTTGCGTCAATCCGTAGGAAGTGGCGCCCTGGATGGTGGTGGCGAGCAGGACGGCGCCCACGATCCAGGGCAAAAGGCTGACCTGGCGATGACCCATGACGCGATCAATCAGGAACTTGGCGGAGAGCGGCAGCACAAAGCTGGAGACACGGCTGATGACCATCAGCAACAGTCCAAACGCAAGTAGCCCCCGGCGCGGACGCACCAGCGCCCAGATTTCCGGCAGGACTTTACGCAGCTCCGGTTTCTTCTTGCTCACCAGCGCATCCGGGGACACACGTCCGGCGGCAGATTCGGACTTTCTTCCGCCGCGCGTACCCGCGTCGATCCATGCCGGTTTAATCGCCATAATTCTCTTTCATGCCCGCGCGCGACGAGCCGCAATAAAGGAGCGAACACACATCAGCACGAAGATGAGGCAGATGACGGCCATGGCGAATTCTTCTTTCACTGCCAGCGGACGAACCATAGCGGTTCCGTGAGTGGATGCAAGGAACGCCGAGGCAGCGCGCCAGCCGGGGAAGATACCGCCCAACAGTCCGATGGTAACGGCGATGTGCATAAAGATCATGCGGCGCTTGCTGTCCTCCGTATTCGCCAGCAGGCCGAAGATGCCGAGAACGATGCCAAAATAGACTGGGATCAGGGCCGTGGGTGCGTGGCTGCCGGTAGCGACGAAGAATGCGACTCCCAACACGATCAGGACCAGTGCGGTAACAAGTGTCAATTTTGCCATAGTGATCGATCTCCTTAGTGCGGTTTAAGCTCGCTCACTCCAGCATAACCTTCCTTGGCGAGCGCACTCAGGATTTGATCCACCATGGCCGGGACGGTTTGCGCGATGGAAATTTCAATGGCATCGCGTGGCGGCTCCAGCGTTGCCAACTGGCTTGGCAGCAACGACTCCGGCATGTAGTGGCCATGGCGGACTTCCATGCGCTCGCGGATCACGGAGGCTGGTCCGGTCAAGAAAATAAAGCGAACGGAACCCGGCGGGGTCCCTTCCGTCAGCTCAGTGCGATACGACTCCTTCAACGCGGAGCAGGCGAGGATGCCGTTGACGCCGTCGCGTTGCCACATTGCAATCTGGTCGTGCAGGCTGCGCAGCCAGGGCTCTCGATCTTCGTCAGTCAGCGGGATGCCAGCGTGCATTTTCGCGCGATTCGCAGCTGAATGGAAATCATCGGCATCGGCAAACGGCCAGCCAGTTCGCGCGACCAACGCTTCGCCCATGGTGGTCTTGCCGGTTCCGGTGACGCCCATCAACACAACCACCATCGGTCATTTTTCCTTTGTCAAAATCTGCTGAATGTCATTCAAAGCCTGCTGTGGCGTCCATGTGTTTGTGGGATACCAGGCACGAATTTTTCCATCCGGTCCGATGACTGCGGTGGAGACAGAATGCGACACCACGGCGCCGTTGGAAGAAGTTACGCCTACATCGAACCACTGCAATACAGATGCAAGCTTAGCCGGGGAAGGTGCGGCAAAATCCCAATGCTGGAAGGTTTCTTTTGCATTCCTGCCGGCGTAGGCGCTGCCATAGTTGTGCAAGACCGCGGGAGTGTCGTATTTGGGATCGAAGCTGATGCTGAGCAGATGCGTCTTTGCATAGAGTTTCGGGTCTGCCGCCAGCATTCGATCCAATTGGGCAAAGTTGCGGCTGAGGCGAAGACAGTATTCCGGAAATGGGCAGCGCGTGTAGATGAAGGTGAGCACCAACACCTTTCCGCGGAATTGCTTGAGTGAAATTTCCCGGTTGTTCTGGTTGCGAAATCGAAAATCCGGCACCGCATCGCCGGGTTGCGGCACGTGATATTGGACCGGCGGCAGGACATTCAAGTTCGCCTGCTGGACGATGACGATCTGGCTCAAGACCGCGCCCTGAGCGACCAACTGCAACTGGGCAGTGATTGTGTCGCCGGGACGCAGCTCAGAGGCAATGGAAGGGTCCTGCAGCGTGTAGGCCATGGTCATGGCTTCCATGAAACCGGGAATCGCTTCAGTATCGAGCGCAATCACGCCATCTTTCCGGTCGACGGAAACAACTTTGCCGCGGACAGAATATTGCTTCGGAGTAGATGCTGTGGTGCTGGCGGACGTTGATTTCGAGCCGGGATGGCAACCGCACAGGCAGACCATCCCACAGGTCACCGCGCAGGAGTACGCAAGCGAACTCCATCGGGCAAAGCGACGGGACCGAGTTGTGCGCGTCGATGTTTTTGTTTTTGCCATCTGCGACCCCTTATTTATTGGACAGCCCGGCATAGCCGAAATGGTAGCGAAGTTCGCCATAAAATTCTCGTGGCGTATTGTAATGAAATCCGCCAAAGGTGAGGCTGTTATCCAATAGCACGCGGTGGTTGGTCACATTCGTCACGTTGGCCGCGATCGTGAATTGTTTGCGAAAGGTTTTCCCCAGCGATACGCTAAGATTGGTATCGTGCGGCAGGTATTCTCCCTGATACGGCGAGTTGGGATCGCCGTAGTCTCCGTTGGTAAATCCTGAGCCGTAATAGAAATTGAACGAGGCGAAGGCGCCGCCCGGCAAGTTTGCATTCATGCCGAAGTTGAGCGTGTTTCTCTGGTCGTGATCCAGAGGAACATAGTTAAATCCGGCATCGCACTGCAGGGCCGTGATGGGAACGCAGACCACGCCGCCGGTAATGGGGCCGCGCTGCTGCGCCAGTTGGTTGGAGTAGGCAAGATGCGCCTGCCCAAACCGCCATAGCGTTGGCGAGTTGAGGGTCAGCTCCCAGCCCTGAATGAGCGCGCCGTCAATGGTAACGGGAAAGAAAATATTGGATTCTCCGACGTTTGAGTGGTCGAGGAAATTATTGGCGCGGGTCTCGAAGTTGTCGGCATCCAGCAACCATCCCCGAAAAGGAATCTGAACGCCAAACTGATGTTCTTCGTCGCGCTCTCCATGCAAAGGAAGAAACGTAGTATTGGCGCTGTTCGCATAATCCACGAGTGGACCTGACGCCGTAAGCAGCGGCGGCGGTTGATAGTAGTGCCCATAGAACGCGCGAAAGACCCAATTGATTTTTGGGACCTGGACGGCCACTCCGAAGCGGGGATCGGTTTCGATCTCTGTAATGGTGGACATGAACTGCGATGCGCGCAGGCCGGCGATGAGGGTCAGCCAACGGGTCGCCTTGAAGTTGTCCGAAATATATTCCTCCGTCAGACCGCCCGCCGCGCCGCTGTTGATGCGGAAGTTCTGGGAACTGGCATCGTTGAACACGGCACCGAATACATAGCTGTCGTGCTGGCCGAAGGAATAGAATCCGGCCGCCAGCGTATTCCTGGCGATTTGCGTTGTCAGGGAAGCCTGCAGACCGGCGTAGTTGGAAGCGCGATCGGAGGTTGTGGCGACGGGAATGTCGTTGGGGGTGGGACGATAGTCGGCGCTGTTGTAGTGATAGTACGGCGAGAGTTGCAGAAAGGTTGTTGGGCTGAACGTATGCAGCCAGGAAAATGCGGAAAAGCCATCGAGTTCATGCTGGCTGTCGCGCAGGCCGCTGGAGTTGTATTGCCGATTTTCGTAGTCATTCGAGTTTGGATCGTAAGGAATTTGAAAATAGTCCGTGCGCAGTTGCGATACCAGCCGCAACTGATCGCGCGGCGTCCGGTTGTAGACGAAGGAAGAAAATCCGCCATAGCCATTCGCGGCGTCGTGATAGGGCGTGGCGATGGGAGGCATCAGCCCGTAATTGGTTCGGTTCCCATTCAGGCTGGCATAGTAGGCGAACCTTTCCGTGTGGCTGCCAAAGTTGAGCTGATCGTTGGTCTGATAGTAATTTCCCGCGCTCAGAACAAGCTCGGCCTCGTTGTCGCGTTCAAAGCCCGTGCGCGGCGATACATCGAAGACGCCGTAGGTGCGGTCGCCGACGTCCGCGTTGTAGCTGCCCCGCTCCACTTCAAGATTGCCGATGTCTTTTGGATCGATCTGCGGGCCAAGAGTGCTGGCGATGTTGGTGTTTGGAATTTCGACGCCATCGATCTCCCAGCTGACCTGATGCCCTCCGCGTACATGCAGCATGTCATGCACCATGTAGGCTCCGGGCACGTAGTCCGTGATCATGGCAAGGCTGTTGGTAAGGTCGGCCCCTGGCGTGCGGGCAATTTCGCGGCGGCTGACCATCGTAGTCGGCGTGACAGAGTTTACATTGGCTACATCTGTCTGCGCGGTAACTTGCACCGATTGCTGCATGCTGCCAACTTGTAACTGGAAATGCAAGATGGGCGAATTGTCGGCAAACACCGTGAGGGCCTGCTGCAGCGCGTCGAAGCCGGGGCTCGCAATGGTGATTGTGTACGCGCCGAGCGGTAGGGTGGGAAAAGAAAAATAGCCGTTGTGATCGGCGATTATGGTTTCAGAAAGCTGGGAATCCGCGGCGTGGATCGTGACCTGCGCCTTGGCAATGGGTCGATGCTGAGAATCGTGCACGATGCCCTGCACTTCGCCAAACACAGTCGCGCGAGATTGCTTGCCGCCAATCAACATGAAAATTGCCGCTAGAATGGCGAGCTGAAGTTTCTTCCGCATGCTTCCCTTTTTCGGTGATGCTGCGCGTGGAACCGGCCCAGCGGCGTGGTTTGCGCGTGAGTCTGCAGGCGCGAGGCCCGGTGCTTGGCAGAGCGATGCCGGTCGAGAAGATGGCGCCGCGCGAGCCATGCGCAGCCCTATATCCGCGATCGATCGATGTTCCGAATATGCCTAGGCGTCAAGCTCAGGGATGAGGAGAAGTTCAGACGGAGGGGCGCGCGCGGGGTGTGAGCGTGCGGGATATACGAAGTGAAATGGCGAAGCGGAGATGACGATGTTCTCTGCAATTGCGGGCTGAGAGGGTAGCGCGGGTGGCGCAACGGCGACGGCGACCACTGCGGGGTTGATGGCGAGCTTCCAAAGCGGACACGGAGACGGGCGGACGGAGGATTGCGTGCCGGAGTCGGTCATCGCCATCCCCCGCAACATCACGCAGCGATGGGCGCCGTTGCGGCGGCAGCAGGCGGGCAGGCCGGCATCCGATTGTGCGCTGGCAAGCAGCGGCTGCAACGGCAGCAAGGCCGTCAACAGCAGCAAAATCGATGCAAACCATCGCCTCATTGCCAAAGCATACCATCGCCATGGCTGCGATGGTTGGTGCTTGCCTGCCACGTCGCATAACGTGGAAATGTCTCCGTTGAATATCGCGGCTACCCGGAGCGAGATGCGGACCGAACAAGAATTATTGCTGACGTTGCAGCGGAACAACCGCTTCCAGGCCCGCCTAGGCAAGTCCGGTGCAATCCGATCGACGCGCTGCTGCTGGAAATCTGGCCACCATAAACGCTGCTCCGAGGCCACGGCCAGCGCAAAAGCCTGTTGCCGCGCCTCCAGACAGCGGCGCAGTTTGCTGTCGCGGCCATAGGCCGCATCCCCGACACCCAGCCGCAGGGCGTGCCCGCGTCCAGCGCCCGCTCGATCATCCGCCGCGCCCTCCGGCTTGGTGGCGAACTCGACCTGCTCCGGAATGCCCGCCGCACGGCAGCGCTCGCGGTCTTCGATCCACTCCTGCGGAAGATAGAGTTCCCGCTCCCACTCTCGCTTCCATCTCCGTATCGTCTTCCGCATCTTGCTTGCGAAGAATCTTGCCGCTCAGAGCAACTCCGCTCCATCATGCATATCTACAACTGCAGTATTAGGGCGACATAGGCGAATCCAGGTTCAGCCGACTGCAAATGCGGTGCGCGCCGAATGTATTTTCCTTATACTGTATGCGTAAGGGCAACCGCACCTGTAAAAAGGGTTTGGGCTGTGATGGACTCTGAGTATGGACACAGAGTCGGGAGTAGCGGTTCGTGGTCGTCGCAATCGTGAGGAAGTCGAGCAACTGGTG
>JAJYUB010000091.1 GCA_021792795.1 Acidobacteriota bacterium
AACTGGAAGCCGCCTACCATCAAGCCGACAAGGCCATCGAAAACATTGTTGACCTGTTACAAGCCGCCTGATGTACTTTGCATTGTTGAACTATTTTTGTCTACAAATGAAGATTGAAGAATCTACTCGCATCGGCGCATTCTGTGAACCATTTACTTATAGAATGAATCTTAATTCCTCCGCGGCCCTTGAGAACCAGGAGTTCAATGAAGCACCGCATCTGCGCATCGCGATTGACTATGTTCGATTTCGCCGTCGCTGCCGTAGTTTTCTTAACCACCGCTAGCGCTTGCGCTCAAACGACCAAAACCCCTGCATTGACGGTGCTTCCGCAAAGTTACGGGCCTTACAGTGGCCACTTTCTTAGCGGAGGCATCGGATTGATCAAGCCTTTGCCGCCAGCCGATCCGGTTCTGAAAGCGGATACCGATTGGACACTTGCGGCTTGGGTTGAATTTTCAGCGCCACCTGCAAAATCCTTGCTCATTGCGGGAGCAGGCGATCCCGAGGATGAAGACTCCCGTTTTTTCGCTATCGCGGATGGAAGGCCGGCGCTGCGTTTCGGAGAAGGACATCTCATCCGTTCGAAAGCCCCGCTCGACGGATTGGGCTGGCACCTGCTGGCTGCCAGCTTTGACGGAAATACGGCGCGCCTCTATGTGGATGGAGTGGAAGTCGCTGAGGGCCCACTCCAGGCCGGACCCATCAAACCGGAACTCCTTCTTGCCCCGGTAGGGCCGTCCTGCATCGACTTATTCTGTGCCCATTTCGGTGGACGCATCGCTCGTTTCACCCTCAACCGCGAAGCGCTATCGGCACAAGACATCGCAACACTTGCCGCGCAGAAGCCCGACTTTCAGTTGATCGCATTTGAAGAAGGTTCCAAGCCGTGGGCGCTGCAAGTCGTCCAGTTTGCCGGGAACACCGCGCCGCAGGATCCGGCGACACTTCCCCATCGCAATGCACCGTTTAGTGGGCCGCAGGCAGGGCCGCTTCCACCGACTGACACGACCCTGCAACCTTCCGGCAGCGGCGATTGGGTCGTCACAGGAGGATGGAAGCTGATTGCGGCGCCCAAACTTTCGGCGGCGCCTGAGGCCATCTCGATGCCAGGATTCAATACGGCTGACTGGCTGGCGGCGACTGTACCGGGCACGGTGCTCACAACCATGATTGCGCGTGGCATCTATCCCGATCCCGACTATGGGTTGAACAATCTGGACATTCCGGAAAGCCTGAACAATCAGAACTATTGGTACCGCGCGGAGTTCGATGCGCCAAAAACCGAAGTGCGCACGCACGTCTCGCTGGTTTTCAACGGCATCAACTATCACGCCGAGGTATGGCTCAACGGGCAACACCTTGGGTCCATGACGGGTGCCTTTATCCGCGGCGTGTTCGATGTTAGCCATGTGCTGCGCGCGGACGGAAAAAACGCGCTTGCGATCCTGATCTCTCCCGCGCCGCATCCCGGCATTCCCAACGTGCAGTCGATCGCCTTTGGTGCCGGACTGAACGGCGGGGCCATGGCGATCGATGGCCCAACCTTCATGGCGACGGAAGGGTGGGACTGGGTTCCTCCCATACACGACCGCGATACCGGCCTGTGGCAGAACGTGCATCTCATGGCAATCGGACCAGTTGCGATTGAAGATCCCCAGGTCATCACTCACCTGCCACTGCCGGATATCACCCAAGCCGACATCACGATCAACGTTCCGCTGAAAAATATTTTAGAGCAGCCGGTGCATGGAACTCTTACCGCTTCGTTTGAGGGTGTTGTCGTTCACAAGGAATTGACGCTCGCTCCTGGCGAACACACGGTCCGACTTTCTCCAATGGAGTTTCCGCAACTGCATTTGGACCACCCGCGCCTTTGGTGGCCGAACGGCTACGGCAAGCCGGAGATGTACCACCTGGAAATTCACTTCGCGACGAACGGTGATATATCCAGCGAAAAGAGACTGCACTTCGGCGTCCGTGAAGTGACCTACGAGTTAAGCCTGCTCGATAACACGGGCTCTTTGCGTCGCGTCGAGTATGACCCGACCGTTGGGCGCACTGCGGCTCAACCGCAGGTGGATGTCACCCACGAGGGAATGCGCCAGGTCCCCAACGGCTGGGCCGCTTCTATTACTGCCGGCGAGGATGCATCCACAGCCCTGCGAACTATCGTCGATACGCGCGCGACTCCGTACCTCATCCTGAAAGTCAACGGCGTCCGCATCGCGGTCCGCGGCGGAAGTTGGGGCATGGACGACTCACGCAAGCGGATTTCTCGCGTTCGTCTGGAGCCTTTTTTCCGCTACGATCGCGACGCCAATCTCAACATCATCCGCAACTGGCAAGGGCAAAATACGGAAGAGACCTTCTATGAACTCGCCGATGAATACGGCCTGATGGTTTGGAATGACTTCTGGGAGGTGACGCAGGATTCAAACGCGGAAGCGGAAGACCCGCAGTTGTTTCTAGCAAATGCGCGCGACACAATTCTGCGCTACCGCAACCATCCCTCCATTGTGATGTGGTGCGGCCGCAACGAAGGCGTTCCTCAGCCGATCATCAACCAGGGCCTGATTCAGTTGACCCACACGCTGGATGGTACCCGCTATTACTCTCCAAGTTCGAACCGGGTAAACCTGCTCAACAGCGGGCCCTACTCCTACGAAAACCCGGCCGACTACTACACAACAATCGACCGCGGCTTCGCCGTCGAGATCGGAACCCCTTCGTTGCCCACGCTGGAATGGTTTTCCCGCTGGATTCCCAAAGTAGATCGCTGGCCGATCACCGACGACTGGGCCTATCACAATTGGCACCCGCACGATGCCTTCAATCAGCATTTGCAGACTCAATTTGGCATGGCAAATAGCCTCGAAGACTACGAGCGCAAGGCGCAGATGATGAACTACGTCGACTATCGCGCCATTTTCGAAGGCTTCAATGCGCACCTGTGGGCTCCGAATGGCGGCCGCTTGTTATGGATGACGCAACCCGCGTGGCCCAGCACTTTGTGGGGCATTCTAAGTTCCGACTACGACACGCAAGCCTCGTATTATGGGACCAAGAAAGCCTGTGAGCCTGTCCATGTGCAGTTAGATCTTTCAAACAACGACGTCTCGGTAGTCAACACCACGAGAGACGGCTTGAGCGGGCTTAAGGTAACTGCGAATGTATATGGTCTCACCAGCAAGCTCCTACAACACCGCGAAGCATCCCTCGACGCTGCGCCTGACGATGTGACCCAAGCACTGGCGCTCGACATCGCTTCTCTTATGAGGGACGACAATCTTATTTTTGTTCAGCTCATGTTGCGCGGGAAGGACGGGCAGGTGTTGTCGCAAAACTTTTATTGGCGGGCGGACTCGGATGCAGGCTATCGCGCGCTCAACCAACTGACACCGGCTAAGCTTACCGTGACCGCGCATCTTGGGGAGGAAAGCAACACAGGAGTACGACAAGTTCAAGTCGATCTGAAAAATGTCGGCGGCGTAGTCGCACTGAACAGCAAACTCGGGGTGTTCGATGCCGCCGACGGCTCCGAGGTGTTGCCCGCCTACTATAGCGACAACTATGTTTCTCTTTTACCCGGCGAGACAAGATCGATTGCAATTGATCTGCCCATGAAAGTTGCAGGCCACCGCTTACGCTTGAATCTGCGCGGGTGGAATGTCGTTCCGATCTCCACAATGGTCAACTCGAAGTGACTAATCTTCCTTGTTACCAGGCCCATAATTCGCCGCATGCCCGGCGTATAGGAGAGACCGGTTCTGAGAAAATTCAGCGGCCGCTGAGTGCGCGCGAAACAGACGGTTCGACGAGTCTTAGCAGCAACCCTTGACGGTATATAGGCAGATTGGATGAGGCGATGAGCAACTCTTTTTTCGGTCACTGAGCGCGCTTCAGCCGACTCGCTACACTCAGTCTCACGACGGGCTGTTTTTCTGAAGTACGGGTTTTGCCAGGCCGAAGATGGACTTGCCGCTACCGAGTCGCAGTCGTGCCGTGCAGCAAAATCTCAAGTCGTCGCAAAAGCAGGCGCTTCTCTGACCCATCTTCAATGTCCGCGAGGTTGACGGTCACGTTGGCCAGCAGCGACAGACGGCTGGCGTTCAGCAGATGTTGCGCGGTGGCGATGTCGCTTGAGAGAAACCGCGGAGAATTGAGCGCGATTTCCGCAGCTAAAACTTCGAGCTTCATGACCTGCTCGGCAGCCTCAAGCGGCACCTCCGCACACGCAAGCAGGCAACGCTGAATGTTGGATTTTGCGGACGCAGTGTGGAGCTTGCGCGCGGCGATGTATCGATCGAAGACGCGAACATCTTCATCTGCGTAGTGTGCCAGTTTCTCTTCGCAGAGGTTGATTTCCGTCGCCACCGTTTGCAGTCGCGGGTCTGGATTCCGATTGCCGGCAATTGCGCAAGCCATCCGCAACAATGCGGCCACAAAGGCCGCCGTAACAGCCGCGACTGCGCCGCCTCCGGGAGTAGGAGAATCCGCGGAGACACGGTTTCTAAATTCCAGTAGCGAATTGTGCCAGAGCGAAGTTTCCATTTCAACTTTCGTTGCATGGCCCCAACGGATGCCGGAGCAGTTCCGCTAAATAGTAAACACAGAGATCAAGTTCGGCGAGCGGCACGCACTCGCGTGGACTGTGCGCCGTGCGCATGTCTCCGGGGCCAACGACGATCGTGTCTCGAGCCAAAATCGACATCAGCGGCGCTTCGGTGCCGAAGGGCACCCCGATTGCGTCACGCCCGGACACCTCCATCCAGCGTCGAACCAGGGGCGAGTTGGCAGCGGTTTCAAACCCAGATTGCTCCCGCAATATATTCATCTCATATCGAAAGTCAGGATCGTCGTTTTGCAATTCCTGAACCATGCTCCGCACAATGCCCGCCATTTTTCCCGTGGCCTCACCAGGCAATGGTCTCCATTCAAGAAGGAACTTGCATTCTCCAGCAACGATGTTCTTCGCCGTGCCTCCCTTGATGACGCCTACGTTCAATGTTGTGTACGACGGATCAAAAATCCTTGCCGACTCGGGTGCTGGGGCGTTTTTCAGCGACAGAGAATATTGCTCAATCCGTTCAATGAGCCGCGACGCACGATAGATCGCAGAAACTCCCTGCGCAGGATGGGCGCTATGGGCCTCTTTGCCAAACACGCGAATCTCCGCCAACCCGTAGCCTTTGCCGGCGCGCGCGGGACGCAGCGACGTTGGTTCCCCGACAAGCACATGACGTGGCCGCAGCAGTCCTGAATCTACAACTCGCCGCGCACCCACGCAGCCGATCTCTTCCTCCGCCGTGAGCGCCAAAGCAACAGTCGATGCAAACTGGATCATGGGCGCGCTGAGAAGAGAGGAAAGCAGGCACGCAAGAAAACCCTTCACGTCACAGGCGCCACAGCCGTGGATGGCATCGCCGATCGCCTGCGGATCGACAGCGTGCGCCCAGCCAGCGCCGTAAGGCACAGTATCCGTATGACACACCAATGCGAGATCGACAGAAAAATCATTCGGGGTCTGCCAAGGAGGCGTCGCCAGTAGATTCGCCTTCTCGATGCCAGTTGCGTCGCGATACGGAAGCTCTCGAAAGTTCCAGCCCTGCGACCGAAGAATATTCTCGACAAACTCGACCAGCGGGCGATTCGTCATTGCTGAGACTGTGGGGATGCGAATCAACTCCTGAAGCAGCGCAACGGGCGAAAGATTCTCCATGGCGATCAGTACGCTCCGTTTGCGAGAATTGCGGTCGACTGCGAACAGGTCTGAACATGCTTGCCTGCGATGAACACCTGCGGCAGGTTCGGTACGGCGGCAAAGTATGCCAGTTCGCGATAGTCGTGAAACTCGTGAATGAGGAAATCCGCTGCCTTCCCTGCTTCGAGCGAACCCACCATATTTCCGAGGCCTAGACTGTAAGCAGCATTGATCGTCGAAGCCACCAGCGCTTCAGCGGGCAGCATCTTCATCTGTTGGCAGGCCAGCGACATGACGAACGGCATGGAAGTGGTCGGCGAAGAGCCCGGATTGAAATCCGTGGCGAGCACGACCGCAAGTCCAGCATCGAGCATGGCGCGCGCATTCGGATAGCGGTCGCGCCCCAGACAGAAGACCGAGGCTGGAACCAGCACGGGCTGCACCGATGCGTGGGCCAGCGCCGCAATGCCCTCGGAATCCGTGAACTCCAGATGATCGGCCGTGGCTGCGCCGAGTTCCGCCGCCAGCGCTGCTCCACCATCGGCGGCAAACTGCTCCACGTGCATGCGCAGTCCCAGTCCGATATTTTTCGCCGCAAATAAAATCTCCCGGCTTTCAACCAGAGTAAATGCATGCTCGTCGCAGAAGACATCGCAGAAACGCGCCAGTTTGTCGCGCCTCACTCTTGGGAGAATTTCGCGCACTACCAACGAGACATAGCCAGCGCGGTCCTCCTGAAATTCCGCGGGAACTGTATGCGCGGCCAGCAACGTGGGCACAAGCCGCAGCGGCGTGCGTTCCGCCAGCGAACGAATCACGCCGAGAATCTTCAACTCGACATCGAGCGACAGGCCATAGCCGGACTTCACCTCTACTGTGGTGGTGCCGCTGCGTAGGGACCATTCCGCGTGGCGGCCAGCCTGCTGCAGCAAATCTTCCGCGGTTGCGTGTCGAGTTGCGAGCACCGTGTTCGCAATTCCCCCACCGGCAGCCGCAATCTGCCGGTAGGTTTGGCCCTCGATGCGCTGTTCGAACTCCGTGGCACGCGAGCCTGCAAATACCATGTGCGTATGCGCATCGACAAAGCCAGGCGTTACCACGCAACCTTGTGCGTCAAAAACGGGGAGCTTTTTCTCCTGCGCCAACACAGTTCGCAAGCCTTCGGTGGCGCCTACGCGTTCGATTTTGCCATCTGCGATCAGCAGCGCGCCGTCTTCAATGATTGCCTGTTCCCGCATTTCAGCCAAGCCCCGGCGCGGGCGCGGCGGACCTGCCAGCGTGACAAGTTGCCCGCAGTGGACGACAGCGAATTTCTTCGCAGCGAGACCGTTCATGCGCGGCGCATCGGAATCACGATGCCTTTGGTCTTGGCGGTTTCGATGGCTTGCTCGTATCCGGCATCGGCATGACGTGCAACTCCGATGCCGGGATCATTGTTGAGGACGCGATGCAGGCGCTCCTGCGCGAGCCTGGTTCCATCGGCCACGCAAACCTGACCCGCATGCAGCGAATATCCCATACCAACGCCGCCGCCGTGATGAAAAGAGACCCAACTGGCGCCGCTCGCCGTATTCAGCAGCGCATTCAGAATAGGCCAGTCGGCAATGGCATCCGAGCCATCTTTCATCTGCTCGGTTTCGCGGTATGGGGAGGCGACGGAGCCGGTATCCAGATGGTCGCGGCCAATGGCGATGGGCGCTTTCAACTCTCCATTGCGAACAAGGTCGTTCATGGCCTCGCCCATGCGGGCCCGCTCGCCAAAGCCCAGCCAGCAGATACGCGCCGGCAGACCCTGAAAGTGTACCCGTTCCCGCGCGAGATGGATCCATCGGGTGAGAATTTCATTCTCAGGGAACAATTTCAACGCAAGCTCATCGGTGCGGTAAATGTCCGCCGGATCGCCCGACAGCGCCACCCAGCGAAACGGACCTGCTCCTTCGCAAAACAGCGGACGAATATATTCCGGCGTAAATCCGGGAATGTCGAAGGCGTGTTTGCAACCCGCGTCAAAGGCGCGTTTGCGAATATTGTTGCCGTAGTCGAACGCGACTGCGCCCCGGCGCTGCATGGCCAGCATCGCTTCGACATGTACGGCCATGCTGGCCATTGCAAGCTTCACATACTCGACCGGATCGGCTTGGCGCAATGCCGACGCTGCCGCCAGCTCGTGGCCAGCGGGAATATATCCGTTGAGCGGATCGTGGGCACTGGTCTGATCGGTGACCACGTCGATCTCGACCTCGCGCTGGACCAGTTCCGGCAAGACTTCCGCGCAGTTGCCAACCAGGCAGACGGATAGCGCCCGTTTTTTTCCTTTCGCTGCTTCGCAAAGTTTGAGAGCTTCGTCGAGCGACTCGGCCATGCGGTCGCAGTACCCTGTCTCGAGGCGGCGTTCGATGCGGGTGCGGTCTGGATCGATGCCGAGAAAGACAGCGCCATTCATGGTTGCGGCCAGCGGCTGCGCGCCGCCCATGCCGCCAATGCCGCCGGACACAATCAGCTTTCCCGCCAGGGTCCCCCCAAAGTGCCGGTCAGCCATTGAGGAAAATGTTTGAAATGTTCCCTGCAGAATTCCCTGTGTGCCGATATAAATCCAACTGCCGGCCGTCATCTGCCCAAACATGATAAGGCCGGCGCGGTCGAGCTTGTGGAATTCATCCCAGTTGGCCCACGCGCCCACCAGGTTCGAGTTGGCAATCAAAACGCGCGGCGCGCCTTCATGCGTGGGAAACACGCCAACCGGTTTACCGGACTGCACCAGCAGCGTTTCCTCGTTGCCAAGCCGCTCCAGTTCGCGCACGATGGCGCGATAGCACTCCCAGTTGCGTGCCGCCTTGCCGATGCCGCCATACACGACCAGTTTTTCCGGCGCTTCTGCAACCTCGGGATCGAGATTGTTCATCAGGCAACGCAGGGCTGCTTCCTGCTGCCAGCCTTTGCACCGCAGTGCGGCACCGCGCGGCGCGCGTATGACGGGTACGGAATTTGTAGTCAATGTAGACATGATTTATTTCGACGCAAGCTGCGGTGTGGACCACACCTTGCGAGCGACCTCCTGATATTGGCGCAAAATTTCCTGCTGCTGCGGATGATGATGATCGCGCACCGTAAACTTTCCACCCACGCATACGTCGGTAACGGCGGCGGTCCTCATCCCGAAAACAATCGTGGATAGCAAATCCTCAATACCCCACCCTACGATCGAAACATCATTCATATCGGCGGTGAAGAAGTCCGCCAACTGGCCCGGCTGCATCTCTCCGGCGTCGCAGCCGAGCGCGTTCGCCCCATTCACCGTGGCGCAGCGCAATAGGCGCGCGGACAGTTCCTGCCCGTCGATGCCGTCGAGAACACTCCGCTGCCGGTGCTGCAGACGCAGATGATATTCCAGCTCACGAGCGTCTTCAAGCGGTTCAATCTGGGCCTGGCTGTCGGAGCCGAAGGCCACCGGAATTCCGCGTTCCATCACGGCGCGGGCGGGAAAAATGCCGTCACCAAGATTGCGCTCCGTCGTCGGACAGGCGCAGATATTCGCAGTGTTTTCCGCCAGCAAATCCATCTCCTCACGGTCGAGGTGTATGGCATGCACGGCGGTAAAGCGATGGTCCAACAGGCCATGTTGCGCTAATAGCCGGACAGGTGTGGCGCCATATTCGCTTTGGCAGGCGGTGATCTCCGCAGGCTGTTCCGAGACGTGCATGTGCAGCGGCGAGTGGTGTTCGCGCGCCCAGGCAGCGATTGGCTCGATGGCATCCATCGGTACCGCGCGGACGCTGTGCGGCGCTACGCCAACCCATGCGTTGGACGAATGGTATTGACGATGGAGTTCCGAGACATTTGCGAGAAACTCCTCCGTCGATTCCAGAAAGCGGGACTGGCCGGGGTCTGGCGGCAGCCCATAGCCAGCGCGTCGATAGGCTGCGCGCAGCAGACAAATGCGAATCCCCACAGATTCCGCAGCGGAGACGATCGGATGCGCCATCGCGTTCGCGTCTGGATACGGCTTGCCTTCGGGAGTGCGATGGACATAATGAAATTCGCCCACCGTGGTTGTTCCCGCAAGGGCCATCTCAAGAAACGCGACGCGCGCGACGTGATACATCTGTTCCGGCGATAGCGATGCGGCCGCGTGATACATGGCCGCCCGCCACGACCAGAAGTCAGGGCCGCCGGTGCGCCGGGATTCCGTTCGACCGCGAACCAGTCGCTGGAAGGCATGGGAATGCACATTCACAAAGCCGGGCAGAAGCGCTTTCCCACGCAGCGCAACAACCTCAGTGTCGGTTGAAATCGAAGAGCGGTTGAACTCCTCTGAAGGGACCACCCGCACGATTTTTCCCTGGTCGTCGACCAACAATCCAGCCCCCGCCTGCACGCGTCCAGCGGAGTAAAGATAATCGGGTTGGAAGAGCGTCTTCATAGGCGCGCCGAAGTCGGCAAAGAACATCCTGCCGGACTCATCATAATAGTCTGACAGGGAGGGATGTGTCGTAGAAGTTTAGAAGCGCCATCCTTAGGCGTCGTCAACAAATAAACGTAGCAACTAGGCTAATGCGTTGAAGGGTAAATGGTGTAATTCCATTCACCGTGGAATTTGTGGCGTTTCAGGTTGACTTGTTCAATTTCCTCATCCGTCACC
>JAJYUB010000092.1 GCA_021792795.1 Acidobacteriota bacterium
GGAAGAACATCCGTGCCGAGCAGCGCATTCAGCAGAGAAGATTTGCCGCTGCTGACTCGACCGAACAGGGCCACTTCCAAATCGTTGTCCTCCAGGCGTGACGCAAGCGAATCGATGCGCGATCGGAATTCCACTAGGCCTTGACGGGTGACGATCTGCTCCATGAGTCGCAACAGGTCCACATCGCACCCGGTTTCCTCCAGTTTCCGGAGGCGCGCCTCCAGGTTGGTACCCAACTCCTGGCGGACATAGCGTTCCATGCCTGCGACCAGGGAGCGAAGCTCGTAGACCACTCCATTGAGTTCGCTTACCGCATCCTCCGGGACAGCGCCATAGCCACGCATGTAACCGGGCTTCAGTTCCTCGACCGCGATGTCGACAAAAGCCAGGTCTGTCATCACCGCGCGTGTCGCTGGAATTTCCGGCGAGTTTGGTCTCATGTGCTGCCAGGCCAGCGTACGCAGCAGTTGCGAACGCAGGCGGCGGATGTGGTCCTCAATCGCGCGGGTCTGCGCGGGTGTGATGTCCACGACGTAGCGGGGGAATGGAGATGGAGACGTCGCCGCATGAAGAACGTGTTCAACGTCGCTCAGAAGCTTGTCGATATATTGGCAAGTGACTCTGAGATGTCTCTGCTGGGGATCATTTAACTCCCCGGGGTGTCGGTTCATGGTGAGATCGGGTATGGGTTCGGGCATGACTCCTCCAAGTATTTGCAGCTTCGAGGAGTCATCTGCCCAGTTGAGCGGTTTGCGGTGGACTCCAACACCTACTGCGATTTGCTATGCCTTCACCGACGTCTGCCAGCGGTCGTAGATGGCGGCCCCTGCGTAGCGGGCCTTGGTTCCGAGTTCGCGTTCGATCTCCAGAAAGCGGTTGTACTTTGCGATGCGTTCGCCGCGACTGGTCGAGCCGGTCTTGATCTGACCCATACCCGCAGCCACCGCCAGGTCCGCGATGCTGGTGTCATCGGTCTCGCCCGAGCGGTGAGAGATGACCGCGCCGTAGCCGTTCGCGCGAGCAATCTCAATGCATTCGAGCGTCTCCGTCAACGTGCCGATCTGGTTCAACTTGATCAGGATGGCATTGGCGATGCCGTCTTTGATTCCCTGGCGAAAGATAGTCGGATTGGTGACAAAATTGTCGTCGCCGATCAATTGGATTCGGTCTCCCAGAGTTTTGGTCAGTTGCTGCCAGCCGGCGTGATCGTCTTCGGCAACCCCATCTTCGAGGGCCCAAATCTCGGGATACCGATTGAGCAAGATTTTCCAGAAGTCGACCATCTGTGCCGGCGATTTTCTGCTCTTGTCCGACTTCTCGAAGACATACGCTCCATCTTCAAAAAACTCGCTGGTAGCCGGATCCAGGACGATGACCAGGTCTTTGCCCGGCTTGTAACCGGCCTTGTGAATGGCTTCGAGAATCAGTTCGATGGGCTCTTCATTGGACTTCAATTGCGGCGCGAATCCGCCTTCGTCTCCGACTCCCGTGCTGTAGCCTTTCTTGTGCAGCACGGCTTTCAGCGCATGAAAGGTCTCGGCCGCTGCCCGTAGTCCCTCTCTGTAGCGAGGCGCGCCCACCGGTGAAATCATGAACTCCTGAAAATCCACATTGCTGTCGGCGTGGCTTCCACCATTCAGCACGTTGAACCATGGTGCCGGAATTAGATTGGCTCCCTCGTTGCCCATACTGGCATAAAACGGGAGCCCCCGGTCTTCCGCCGATGCTCTTGCAACCGCCAGCGACACCCCAAGAATCGCATTCGCTCCAAGTCGAGCTTTGTTCGGCGTGCCATCCAGTTCACATAGCTTTTTGTCCAACGCCTTCTGATCATTCGCATCGAAGCCGCGGATGACATTCTGGATCTCGCCTTCAACGTGGCTCTTCGCCTTCAGCACGCCTTTGCCGCCAAAACGGGCTATATCACCATCCCGCAGTTCGACAGCTTCCCGTTTGCCGGTCGATGCTCCGGAAGGAACTTTGGCCGTCGCTTTCACACCGTTCGACAATGTTGCCGTGACTGCGAGGGTCGGATTCCCTCGGGAATCGAGGATTTCAAGAGCTTCAAGTTTTGCAATCTCAGACATGATGAGTACGCTTTCCCGACACGAGGTCGTTAGTTGTAAGCCATCCCAGGACACGCAATGGAGCGGATGACGAACGCCACAGCGCAATGCCATGGGTTCCGTTCCGAATAAGAAAAAGTTCGATCGCGGTTTTCGCGTGAGAGGTCGCGTACACAATCGCGTTAAGCGCGACGACGCAACATAAAGTCGATAGAACCCATGCGTAATTCATGGATCCAGAAACTCCAATTCACTTGTATTTAGGGAAAACGCCGGGACACAACTCCGCAACAGGATTCCCTGTCAGGAGTCATCATCTGTCCGGCCTATTGGATTGGACAGCGGTTAAAGGTGAACTCCCTCACCTAACCAACCCTTACTTGTATTCCATTGCCGCCGCTGATGTCAACATGAGCGGAATGCATTTCACCATGAGTTCCGTACGATCGCAATGGTCGAATTTCAATGCAGCCAACTTTTGCGATCTTGACAAACCGGCAGCGAGGATCGAAGATTCATTTACAAACAATTTGCACCTGGTGATGAAGTCCACCGTTAACCGCCTTCATGGCTGATGACTCCTACCCTAACGGGGAACTATGCCATGAAGAAGAGTCCGCCTAACTCGCGCCAGCCATACAGAAGTTCTGTCCCAGGAAATTTCCAACATCACCGCAAGCGCAGGAGAGCCGCGTGATTCTCTCCAATATTCCCCTGCAGATTCTTCAAGTCCTTTGCGTGTTGTTGCTGGCTCCACTTCTGCAAGGCTTCATTCTCAAGGTGGAGGAGCGCGTGCAGCGCAGCCGCGGCCCAAGTCTTTTCCAGCAGTACCGAGATCTGTGGAAGCTCTTCCATAAGGAATCCGTCGCACCTGAATCGGCATCGTGGATTTACTTTACCGCCCCGATTGTCGCTTTCACTGCCATGTTGACCGTGCCGATTCTGATTCCAGTCCTCACCGATCGGCCGCTACCGCTGTCGGACATGGGAGACATGCTCGGTGGCGGAATGATCCTGACGATGGGGTCGTTCGCCATTATCCTGGCCGGACTCGACACAGGAAATGTGTACGGCGGCATCGGATCGAGCAGGGCGGTCATGCTGGCGATTTTGGCAGAACCGACTCTGATCCTGGTGCTGGTCGGAATCAGCCTGCTGGCCAAGGCCATGCTGCCCTTCGTCGTCAATCATTTGTTGCTTGGCAGTCTCTCTATCTACTGGAGCCCCGCACACTTGTTTCTGATCCTGGCTTTCCTGTCACTGCTTCTGGTTGAGACGGATCGGCTGCCAGTGCATTCGAGCACGCACCTGGAAATCTACATGATCGACGAGGCCCGCATCCTCGAATACTCCGGACCGCTGCTCGCTTTGCTGAAGTGGGCTTCGATGATGAAGCAGGTGATTCTCTACACGATCTTTTGCAACGTCTTTCTGCTTCCCTGGGGAATGTCGCAGGTCGGCACGCCGCTCGGTGAACTAGGTTCCCTTGCAAGTTTAACGATCAAGTTTCTGCTGGTGGCGTTGACCGTTGTCGTCGTCGAAACGGTGCAATCGCGCCTTCGCTTCTATCGCTATCAGGAGCCGCTGGCGGCAGGATTTTTGTTCGCCGTGCTTGCCATCGTTTCGAGTCAGTTGTTGTGAGGTGACCCTCGATGTTTTTGGCCCATATCAACCCGCTGCAGGCTTCGATCTTCAGTTCGCTGGCTGTGGCGAGCCTGCTGCTAACATTTGTGATGCTTGGATCGCATTGGCTGCGCAATTACGTGTATGCATTTGCGGTGCAATCGTGGCTGATCGCAGCGCTTTCCGCCTGCGTGGGCTATTTTGCCGGCTATCCGGAACTCTACGCCATCGCTTTCCTCACCGCACTCTTTCGCGGCCTGGTTCTGCCATTTTTGCTCATGCGCATCATTGCGCGGCTGAATGTAAAACGTGAAATACATACAGTGCTTCAGCCAAGTTCCAGCCTTGTTCTCGGAGCACTTCTGGTGATGTTTGCCTTCGTGATCGCCAACCATATGAACCGTCAATCTCTTCTGGCAGCGCACGTGGTTGTGCTGGCGTTGACCATCATGTTTTCGATGAAATTCCTCGGGTTTCTCATGCTCTCTGTGCGCGATGAGGCGGTGAGTCAGATCCTCGGTCTGTTGGTCCTGGAAAATGGCATCTTTCTGGGAGCGCAGATTCTGGTTCCTGGAATGCCTCTCCTGATCGAGATCGTGATCCTGTTTGACCTGTTAATCGTTGTGGCATGCTTTGGCATGCTGGTCCGTTTCCTAGTGGTGCATGCAGGTACAACGAGCAGTCGTCAACTTAATCGGCTCGTAGGCTGAAGGCTCATGGCACAATACCTGCTCATACTTCTGTTTGCCGCACCGTTCGCAGCCACCGCCCTGTCGTTTGGCATTAGATCTTCACGGCTCGCAGAATACGCAACTGTAATTGCAGCAATTGTGGACTTGCTCGTAAGCGTGCCCCTTCTCATACATGTTCTGACCGCTCGCGCCATTTTTGCGCACAGTTACATTCAGGTCGACCCATTAGGGGCATGGGTGATTGTCTGCATCGCCCTCGTTTATATGCTCTCGTCGATTTACGCCGTCGGCTACATGCGTCTTCTTGATGAAGATGATCGGCTGCCGCTTTTTTACGGGTTATTTTCTGGCTTCGCCTTCACTATGCTGGCGGCGTGTGTGATGAACAACGTCGGAGTCTTCTGGATTGCGATCGAGCTGACCACACTGATCAGCACATTCCTGGTGGGATTCGAGCGCGAAGCGGAAAGCACGGAGGCTGCATGGAAATACATTGTTGTCGTTTCAGGAGGCATCAGCTTAGCGTTGCTAGGCACGGTGCTCTTCTACTGGGGCGGCTCCTTTGTGCTTGGACCACATTATGCGATGACTTGGGCTGCGCTCCATAAAGCTGCCCCTGGGGTCTATGCGCCGCTGCTGTTAGTTTCGTTCCTGCTTGTGCTGGTCGGGTACGGAACGAAGGCAGGGTTAGCGCCAATGCACACGTGGCTGCCTGATGCGCACAGCGAGTCGCCGGCACCCGTTTCAGCCATGCTTTCCGGAGCACTCCTCAATGCTTCCATGCTGGGCATTGCGCGTTTTCTCAGTGTAGTCAATGGAACGTCCATTAGTAACTTTGCGCATTTAGCTGTGGTTGGCTTTGGGATATTTTCTTTTGTCATCGCGGCGTTTTTCATTGTTCGCCAGACAGGGATCAAGCGGCTGATGGCCTACTCCAGCGTCGAACATATCGGCGTGCAAGCTCTGGGATTGGGCTTTGGCGGGGTTCTAGGCATAGCCGGTGCGCTCTACCACATGCTCAATCATTCGTTGAATAAGTCTTTGATGTTCTTCGGCGCCGGGAATGCCATGCGCGCCTATGGCTCGAAGGAGATCACGGACATCCGCGGCGTACTTCGGACCTTTCCGGTTACCGGAATACTGTGGCTGCTGGGCGCTGTGGGTATTGCGGGCGCTCCACCCTTTGCCCTGTTTCTGAGCGAATTCACCATTCTTCGCGCCGGGATTTCGGGTCCCTATCGCTGGGCTGCCGTGTTGTTTGTTATTTTTCTGGTCGTGGTATTTGTCGGATTTCTCTCGCATTTTCGTGTGATGTATTTTGACGAAGCGGAAAACTCGACTATGCCGCGAGTACTGCCCGACCTGGTGTGGAGAGCTCTGCCAATGTGGCTGTCTTTTCTTCCTGTGCTGGTTCTTGGGCTTTGGTGGCCCCGCGCCCTATGGTCTGTCTTCACAGCCATCTCGGCTGAAATCATGGGAGGTGCGCGATGAAAGGCGCTGTGGAGCGCGTATTGCGGCCGGAGGAGATACCGCAGGCATGCGACGATCTCATGAAGGCAGGCGCACGCCTGCAGATGACCTATGCGTGGTTCCCCGAGCCCGGCCAATCCGTGGAGGTTGCGTACCTGGCGGTCACCGCTCCCCATGAACCCTTCCTCTTTCTACGCTGCTCATTGCCCGCGGACTCCCCGCATCTCCAGTCGCTTGCCCCTCAGATTCCTCTGCTGGGCTGGTATGAACGCGAGATCCAGGAACTGTGCGGAGTCATATTTGACGGACATCCCGAACCCAGGCCGCTGGTCCTGCACGAGGGCGCGCATCCTTCCATGCCGCCGCTCGATCCCCGGTATCAGCCGGACGAAATGATGCCCTTCACTTCCGAACCTTGGGACCGTCCTCCGGTCGAAGGCGACGACGTGCAGACATTGCCGTTTGGCCCGGTGCGGGCCGATGTGCTGGAATCCGCGCAGATCTTCTTCTACTACATTGGTGAAGCGATTCTTCATTGTCATCCTCGTTTGTTCTTCAAGCATCGCGGAATGGAAAAACGATTTGAAGGGACCTCGCCCTCGCTCGGTGTCGTATTGGCGGAACGAATTTCAGGCGTTGACAGCATCGCTCACTCGCTCGCCTACTGCCAGGCAATCGAGGCAGCCTGCGGGTGCGAGATACCGGAGCGTGCTCGCTATCTTCGCACCGTTCTGGCGGAACTGGAGCGCCTCTACAATCATCTCCACTATTTCGGCCATCTCTGCCACACAACCACGTTGAAAGTAGGCGAAGCGCAAGGAAAGCTGCTTGCGGAACAATCGAAACAGATAAACGGGATGCTTACTGGCAACCGTTTTCTGCGTGGCATTCTCAAGCCGGGCGGACTGCGCCGCGACCTCGACCTGAGCACGTTGCCAGAAATGTTGAACAGGTTGCAGCCGGAGATCACCACCTACCTCAGGTCGATGGAAGAGACCAATAGTCACCTCGATCGATTGATCACCACCGGTCATCTGCCGCTGCAAACGGCCTACGATCAGGGCGCAACCGGGCCCGTCAAGCGCGCCTCTGGAATCGGCCGCGACCTTCGCGGCGACCACCCCTACGCAGCCTATGACCGGCTCACGATGAACATACCGGTGCGGACTGAAGGGGACGCGCACGCTCGCGTGCAAATTCGGATGGAAGAGATTCATGAGAGCCTCTCCCTCATCGCCCGCGCTGCGAAAGATATCCCGGAGGGTCCGGTATCTTCAGAAATCAGCTATGTTTCCGGTGGAGAAGGTTTGGGTTGGTGCGAAGGCGCGAGAGGATCGACGTATTACTGCGTACATCTCGACGACGCGGGCCTGTTGGCGCGGGTCAAGATCAAATCGCCCTCATTCTCAAACTGGCGTGTATTTCCATTGACCGTACACGACACCAACATGATGGACTACGCCATCAACGAAGCAAGTTTTGGCCTGACGATGGCTGGCTGTGACCGATAGGGCGAAGGAGTAGTTATGCCGGTGTGGACACTGTATGGAATACGCCGCGGAATCGCGACAACTTCGTGGCCGAAGAAGGACGGTGCGGTGGCTCAGCCCGAAGTTCTAGGCTTGCCGCGCTACCACGCCGACCGCTGTCGGGATAACTGTCGCGCATGCGCCGATGTTTGCCTTCCGGGCGCGCTCTCGTTCGAATCGTGTCAGACGGGAGAGCGGCTTGCTCTTGACTACGGCAAGTGCATCGGCTGCCAACTCTGTACAGAAGCCTGCCCCAACGATGCTCTGACAAAATCCAACGACTGGGCCTTTGGCGTTCGGAATCGCGACGATCTGATCTGGGCGGAAGCGCTCAAATCCCCTCCGGCTGAGGAAGTGACCAGGAAAATCCAAAAATATTTTGGCCGCAGTCTCCATATCCGCCATGTAGACGCCGGTTCCTGCAACGGATGCGAGTCCGAGCTCCAGGCATTGAACAACCCGTATTACAACCTGCACAGGCTGGGCATCTTCTTCACGCCTTCACCACGCTTCGCGGACCTGCTGCTCGTGACCGGCCCTGTCACCTATGCCATGCAAGGTCCACTGAGGGAGACCTACAACGCTATGCCGGAGCCGCGCTGGGTGATGGCGATGGGGACCTGCGCCGTTTCAGGCGGAGCCAGCGGTGGAGGATATAGCTGCGGGCACGGCGTAGAGGAATTCCTGCCGGTAGACATTTATGTGCCCGGTTGTCCTCCAAACCCGGCCGCGATGATTCACGCGCTGTTATTGCTGCTCAATCGCGCCAGTCAGCATGTTCAAGGAGGCCAAGTTGCTCACTGATGCCCTCTTGCTGATGGCGCTGCTGTGGCTGATTTCCGTTGTTGTCGCGCTGATCGAGCCGCGCGGCACGATGGCGCGCGCGGGGATTGTTCTTGGGTGCGCCGTTGGCATCGCCGCCTGCCTGATCGGTATGCCTGGAGAATCGAGCACACTATCGCTGGGTATCCGTTTGAGTAACACGCCAGTCCAGTTTAAGCTGACCGCGGCAGCTCTTTGGCTGATGTTTTTTGGACTTCTACCGGCCATATTTACTGCCAGGCTAGGCACAAACGCGACCTCGATCGGAGGAAGGAAATGCTGGTACGCGGGTCTGGGCCTTACCCTGCTGGGAGCAGTCGGCGTGCTCGGGCTGCAGGACGCGATGTCCTTCCTGATCGCGTGGGAAACGATGAGCATCGGCGGGGCCGTCATGATTTTTGGCGACGGACATGCGGAATGTCCGGGCACTCCGGTTCTGTTCATGCTCGGGTTGCTTGAGGTGGGAGCTGTGGCAATCTTGCTGGCCCTACTGCTGCTGGGCAACCAGGCTGGGTCGTGCTCCTTTGTGGGTTTCCATTTAGCAAACGCTGCCGCAACCCCCATGTCTTTTCTTCTTGGACTGTTACTGCTTATCGGGTTTGGAGCGAAACTGGGCATCCTCCCGTTCTACGAATGGTTTCCCGCCGCGTACGGCTCTGGCAGCGGCGCAACGGGCGTCGTCTTTTCCGGCATCGTCCTGAATGCGGCCTTCTACGCGCTCGCCCGCGGCGTCCTCGAATGGCTGCCCCGCGTTGGCATCTGGACGATGAGTGCCGCCGGCATCATGATCTTCGCCGGCGTGCTGACCGCGATTCTGTCGATCTTCAACGCATTTCAGGAGGAAGACTGGCGGCGCATGTTGAGTCTTTCGTCGGCGGAAAACGCAGGCGTCGCCGTGGCAGTGCTGGGCGTTTCATGGTTGCTGCTCGCCAGCGGACTCCCTGCGCAGGCGGCGTTGGCATGGATCGTCTGCCTGCTGCATCTGGCCGCCCATAGCCTTGCCAAGGGCACTCTGTTCCTCACTGCCGACGGCGTCAATTCCATGAACGGCAGCTACACCATTGTGCAGCGAGGCTTGTTGCGAAACAATCCCGCCGTTCTTGGCATTGGCGCACTGTTCGCCGCAATGAGTCTGGCGGCACTGCCTCCCATGGCCGGCTTCGTCAGCGAATGGTATATCTTCCAAACTTTGTTTCATGGAATGCAGGTGAATGGGCTGCCTGCAAGGCTGACCATGACGCTGGCGGCGGCGGGTCTGGCACTCGTCGTAGCCGTAGCCCTGGCAACGTTTGCGAAGCTATTTGGCATTGGCCTGCTCGGCGATGGCCACGTTCATACGCGACGTTTTGCTCGGGTTCGAACAGCGGCCATCTTTATTCTTGGATCCTCTGTGCTCGTTCTCGCCGTGGGGATGCCGTGGTGGTTGCATGCGTTGGGGCCAGCAAGTCAGGCCATCTTCGGCGTCGATGTCGCGGCGCAGATGCGGAACGGATGGTTGCTGGTTCCGCTCAGCAACAAATTTGCCTTTATCTCGCCGACAAAAATGCTGGTGGTGTGTCCTTTGCTGGCGCTCATTCCGATTGCGTTGCTACTGATAGGCAGGCGGGCGTTTCACGTTCGTCGCGTGCCAGTTTGGTCGGGCGGACGCAGGGAAGATGCGAGAGAGATTGCAACCACATCCCTGGCATTTTCCAACGCGCTGCGCACATTCTATGGATTCATCTATGGCCCTACACACAATCTGGAGCGCGAGTATGACCACGGACCGTATTTCGTAAAGAGGCTCATCTTCAATCAGGAAGTGGCACCCATCTTTGGACCATACCTCTTCTCGCCGTTGGTAAAAGCTACGCGCAGGGTCGCTGAAACAGTCAGCAAGCTCCAATCTGGCTACCTGAACCTCTATAACGCTCTGATCGGGATGCTCTTAGTGCTGATTCTTGCATTGGCGTTGTTTTACAAATAGTGAAGATGGCAAACGGACGACTGGAAATGTCTTCGCAAGTCGTAAGGTCGCAATCGAGCTGAACCACGTAGTGGCGCACTAG
>JAJYUB010000002.1 GCA_021792795.1 Acidobacteriota bacterium
AGCCCGGACTGAACAAGCCCTCGACCAAGCAATCGCAGAGGCCCTTCAGGAAATATCTGCAGACAACGCACAAGCCTGGTTCAGACTCACCCTCAACTGGGTACAGTTATGATGAAAATGCTCTAGAGCGACCACTGTCCATGCTCCTGAATCGCGGCGTGCATCGCATCTGGAGCAAGATCAACTTCTCCGGGCCACTCGATCATTCCATAGTGAATCGTGACCTGGGCAAACAGTGACGGATTGGCAAGCGCGGCGAATACCCCAGCCTTCGGCGAATGCACGAGGCCAGACATATCCACCACACCCGTGAGACCATCGGCAAATGCAACCTGCAGCGGGAATCCTGGAAGGACTTCGACTCCGGTTACACGCCGGGGCGATTGGGGCGCGACCTCCGGTGCTACGGCAGCGGTCGAATTTTCATTGGCATTTGATTCTGTACGCATAGCTCCCAATTCTCCATGAGTTCGGAGCGGTGTTGCTGTGCCCACTCCAGCACAAGCGCCATGGCGCGGTCTGGCAAATCTCCCCGGACGACCTAGAAGGTACGAATGTCAATCAACGCTTCGAACTCAGCATAAAGTGCGTGGAAGTGGGGCGGAACATGATCTCCGAAGTGCATCTGAATCAAGATTCCATAAAATCTGCTGATCGTTGGCATTCGTGGCTCTACTTCCTCTATTTACCACCATCAACTGCGCTCAACGATCGTCTTAGTCCTTAGAGAGTCAACTATGCGAGTCCGTTCAACCTGAAATCAAGAGGAATTTCGTTCCAGCAGCAATCCTCGTAGTTTCCTTTGCGGAGCCGCAGTTAGTGGCAATTTCCAGCAGGCCGGAGCTGCCCACGATGGCGCAAAGCTCGCCCGGCGGTGCCTCGGCGTAGAAGCGGCAAAAGCGCGTGATGCGCAGGCTCCCAAGTTCAAGAGAAAAATTCATTCGGTCATCCGGCAAATCCGCCGCCGTCAGGTTTGTCAGCAGATTGCCAAAGCGGTCGGCCTTCAAGACGACCCCCTCGATCGACCCATCCGGGTTATGGATCGGCTCCGCCACTTCCAGTTGAATCAGGCCCTCGATCACCGGGCCAAAGGTCTCCGCCGCTACCCGGCCGTGTTCGATCTGGGCTGCCAGATGTGCGGCAGCCGGCGCAAAAATATCACGGCCATGAAACGTGTTGCTCTGTGCAGGCAGCCTGTATTCAGGATTTTGGAGAGACCGGTGCAGAATCGCGCCGCCGTTTCGACGCACATCGCGCTCGACCAGGGTGAGCACGCCATTGTCCGGCGCGATGAACCAGGCGTTCCTCATGCGGCAGAGAACCGGTTGGCGGCTCGATCCGACGCCCGGATCCACGACGATGACGTGGATCGTCTCGGCAGGGAAGTAGCGCCAGGCTTGCCAGATCGCGAGCGCGCCCTCCAGCACGTCAAACGCCTTGACTCCATGGGAGATATCGATCACGTGCGCTGCCGGGCAGATGCCTGCAACCACGCCCTTCATCACGCCGACAAAGGGGTCAGTGAGGCCGAAATCAGTCGTCAGGGTGATGACAGGGCGAAGCACCATGGCCAGGGTCCCAATTGCAGCCGAACGATGACGATCCATTCGGTGTGGATGTCAGGTACAGGCAAAGCATGTTACTCTTAAGTAGACACTTATGCAGTGTACTCGACAATAAAGAGGGAGTGGCCACACTGTGCTGGCACCTGCAAAAAAAACCGACGTAATTGAACGCTTTCGTACCCACGCAAGCGACACCGGCAGCCCGGAAGTGCAGATCGCGATACTGAGCGAACGCATCACGGAGCTGACGGACCACTTCAAGGCCCATGATAAAGACCATGCCTCGCGACGTGGCTTGCTGATGATGGTGAGCAATCGCCGCCGTCTGCTGGACTACTTGAAGACACACGATACCGATCGCTACCGGGAAGTCATTGGCAAACTGGGCATCCGCAAGTAAGCGGCAGCGACGTTCCGCAGATTTCAGGATTGCGAGCGTGGTTGGATCCAAGCACTGCGGCATTGACGCGGAGGAGAACTGGCTCTGTTGGGCCGCTTCCGCGTACACATCGTCTCCTCTATCGCGGCCGCCTGCCAACTTCCCCACGTTCCCGCCTATCTGCACCCACGCCCCTATACAGCAAGATTTGAGGATTCTATGAAACATGATGTGACCGTCGAATTAACCGGCGGCAAACGACTTAATTTTGAGACTGGCCGCATGGCCAAGCAGGCTTCAGGCGCCGTACTGGCGACCCTGGGCGACACCGTAGTCCTGGCCACCGCTGTGGCCTCACCCGATCCCAGAGAAGGCATCGACTTTTTCCCGCTCACGGTCGATTATCGTGAATACGCCTACGCCGGCGGACGCATCCCCGGTGGTTTTATCAAGCGAGAAGGCCGGCCCAGCGAGCGCGAAGTTCTTACCTGCCGCCAGATTGACCGCCCCATCCGCCCCTTATTTCCAGAAGGCTTCCGCAACGAGACACAAGTGATCGCGCTGGTCTTTTCCGCGGACAAGGAAAATGACCCTGACATTATCGGCATCAACGCCGCAGGTTGCGCGCTGGCGCTCTCCGACATTCCGTTTGGCGGGCCGGTTGGCGCCGTTCGCGTCGGTCGCGTGGATGGACAGTTCATTATCAATCCTAGCTACGCGGAACTTCGCGCTGGCGATATGAGCATCACCGTCGTCGGCACGCCGGACGGCATTGTGATGATCGAATCTGGAGCCAAGCAGGTCAGCGAAGATTCCATCGTCGACGCCATCGAATTTGCGCACACAGAAATCAAGAAGATCTGCGCAGGCATCACGGAGCTGGTTGCGAAAGCCGGCAAGCCGAAGCGCGAAGTGAAGCCGGTCGAATTTGACCAGGCCTACTACGATTCGCTGTATGCCAAGGTCGGCGATCGCCTGAAGGATGCGCTCGACACCCACAAACATCCCAAGTTTGAAAGCTACGCGCTGGTCAAGCAGATCAAGGACGAGCTGAAAGCGGCTCTCCCCGCGGACGATCCGGCGGCGCCTGCGAAACTCTCCAAGTACTATGAATCGCTGCGCGAAAAAATATTCCGCGACCAGGTGATCAAAGATCGCGTTCGCCCGGACCGCCGCAAGTTCGATGAAATTCGCGAGATTTCCATCGAAGTTGGCGTGCTGCCGCGCGTCCACGGATCGGCGCTGTTTACCCGCGGGGAAACCCAGGCGCTGGTCACTGCAACTCTGGGCACTTTGGACGACACGCAGCGTCTGGAAAGTTTCGAAGGCGAGCAACGGAAAAGATTCATGCTTCACTATAACTTCCCTCCGTTCTCCGTTGGAGAGGTTGGACGTATGACCGGCGTGGGTCGCCGCGAAGTGGGCCATGGGGCCTTGGCGGAACGGGCAGTTTCCGCTGTACTTCCGACTGCGGAAGAGTCGCCGTATACGGTCCGCATCGTCTCCGACATTCTAGAGTCGAACGGGTCTTCTTCGATGGCCAGCGTCTGCGGTGCAAGTCTTGCGCTGATGCATGCCGGGATTCCATTGAATGCCTCGGTCGCGGGCATCGCGATGGGGCTGGTCAAGGAAGGCGACAGCTATTCGATTTTGACCGATATTGCGGGGGCAGAAGACCACTATGGCGACATGGACTTTAAAGTTGCCGGCACGCGCAACGGAATTACCGCGCTCCAGATGGACATCAAGATCGGCGGAGTCACGGGACAGATCATGCGCGAGGCGCTGGCGCAGGCCCGTGCTGGACGCCTCTTCCTGCTGGACAAAATGGACGCGGTGATCAGCGAGGCGAAGACGGAGAAGTCTGAATTTGCTCCGCGCATCCACACATTGCAGATTCCAGTCGACAAGATTCGCGACCTGATCGGACCGGGCGGCAAGACCATTCGCGGCATCGTGGAGGCGACCGGCGTCAAGATCGATGTCGACGACACCGGTAAGGTCAACGTCGCATCGTCCGATGCCGACGGCCTCCGTCGCGCCATCGAGACCATCAGCAACCTGACCGCTGTGCCCGAGGTTGGCAAAACCTACCTGGGCAAGGTGGTGCGTTTGGCGGAGTTCGGCGCATTTGTCGAAATTTTCCCAGGCACGGATGGTCTGCTGCACATCAGCGAAATTGCCGAGCATCGCGTCCACGAAGTTACGGACGAGTTGAACGACGGCGATCAGGTGCTAGTCAAGGTATTGGGCATCGAAGGCAACCGCATCAAGCTGTCGCGCAAAGCTGTACTGAAAGAACAACGGATCAAGTTGGGCCTACCGGATCCGAATGCCGGCGGCGGCGGTCATGTTCCTGACATGGCTGCGGCAGGAGAGCGACAACCCGCTTCCAATGGCAGCACCATTGTGCTGGAAAGTGCGGACGACTTCAACGATGAAGGCGGGGAATCCTCTGGCGATGCGCCGAACTTCAATCGCGCCGACGGCCCACGTCCACCAAGTTCTTCACCCGGCGGTCGTGGCCCTGGCGGCGGAAACAACAACCGTCGTCGGCGTCGTCCCGGTGGGGGAGGCGGTCGGCCCGGCGGTGGCGGCGGACGACGTCCTTAAAGCGAATCAACAGGGAAGCGGGCTGTGTGGTTTTGCAGTCCGCTTTTCTATTTCTGTGTCCTCTTTCGCGAACAGCACGCGCTTCGTTCATCCTGCATGAAACCCCGCATCATTCTCGCGCTGGTCGCGTTGTCCGTCATCTGGGGCAGCACATGGATGGCGATCCGCGTCCTTGTCATTGCGGTCCCGCCGATGCACAGCGCGTCGCTGCGTTTCCTGCTGGCGTCTGTGATTTTGCTGACCATCATCCAATGGAAACGATTGCCGTGGCCCACTGGCCGCGGACTGCACGCGACGCTCTTACTCAGCCTCAGCATGATTGCCGTGCCTTCCGCGTTGACGTTCTGGTCGGAACAGCGCCTTTCTTCCGGCCTGACGGCGTTGATCTTCGGCGCGATGCCGCTGATGACTGCATGTCTGACTCCATGGATGGCGGGCCGCAGCGTGCCGCGGCGGGCGTGGGAAGCAATGATCGTCGGACTGGGCGGACTGGGATTGGTGATGTCCGGGGCCATTTCGACATCGCGATGGCAAGCTGTCGGCGCGGTCGCCGTGTTGCTTGCGGTATCGATGTACGCGGCGTCTTCCGTCTACGCGAAAGAGGCGCTTACCGGAGTTCATCCGTTTGTCAGCACCGCGATTCAGTTCTTTCTGGGAGGAATCTGGCTCGCGCTTGCCAGCATGATGTTCGAACGCGGTCGAACTTCGACGTGGAATACTTCGGCGATCGTTGCGCTGGTTTTCCTGAGCGTTTTTGCCAGCGCACTGAGTTTCACGCTGTATTATTGGCTGTTGCAGCGGATCGAGGCATATCAACTGACCAGCCTGCAACTGATCGTTCCCGTCCTGGCGGTCGCTGAAGGGGCGCTGTTGCTGATGGAACCGGTGCCGTGGACGATGATTGCCGGAGCGTCGGTTGTGCTGGGAAGCCTCGTTTTTGTGATGCGCGCGCGTCGCGGCGACGAACAGGAAATTGAACTTCGGCTGGATGAGAACCCGCCCAGCGCTAAGAAATAGTTTCTTTCCGACCGGATTGCCAACTGGCATACGCGGCATCGAGGATGCGCTGATTTTTCAAGCCGTCTTCACCCGGTGCAAGATAGCTGCCGCGACCTTCGATGGCGTCACTGAACCCATCCAGCATGCGGCAGTACGCATCCGCATTTGTGACTTGCCGGTTGTCGAGCACCTTGCCGCTCTGCAACAACTGCACGTCGACCATGCCGGTGACAGTTAGGCCGTTCTCACTGCGAATCACGCCGGTTTCACCGACGATTTCGACAAGCGAGCGGTACGGAGAGCGAAAACTGACCAAAATAGACCCAATCGTCCCTTGGCAAAAATCCATGGCGAGCGCCGCGCTGGCTTCGACACCACCAGATTGCGCGTCGCGCTGGGCGAGGGTCGTCACCGCCGTCACGTTGTCTTGCAGAATGTATCGCAGCGTGTCCAGGCAATGAATGCCCACGTCTCCAATGGGGCCACCGCGGGCCATGGAAGCATCGTATATCCAGGCGCGTTGACTTTCCGCACTCTGAAAATAAAAATGTGCCGCGGCAAAAACAGGCTTGCCAATTTTGCCAGCTTCCACCCATGCGCGAATGAGGTTGACGCTGCGGTTGTAACGAAAGCACTGTGCCACCCCGAACTGAACATTTGCTCTTTTCGCTGCTGCAAGCATCTGTTCTACTTCTTCAGCATTCATGGCCAGTGGTTTTTCGCACAATACTGGCTTGCTGTGGCCGAACGCCAGCAGACTGTCTCGCATGTGGCAGGCGTCGGGCGAAGCGACGAAGACCGCGTCTACATTGGGAGAGGCACACAGTTCTTCGGCAGTTGCAAACACGGTCTCAATGCCATAATCGCGGGCATCGGCCTTCGCTTTATCGAGGTTTCTGCGCCAGATGCCAGTCAGTTGGGATGTCTTCGCGCCGGCAAATGCAGGCACGAGTCTCTTCACTCCATGAAGTCCAAAACCTAGAATGCCGTAGCGAACCATCCGCGCCTCTCAGTTGTTTTTGTAGGATTCCAGCTTCGCGGTCCACAACAGGAAGCGAAGCAAATTGCCTTTTTCCGCGAAAAAAAACTTCCAGAAGGTGCGCGCGTTGACGGTCCCAGCCGGGATGCCGGAGTAGGTCTCGATCCGCCAACGAAGATAGGGACTGCGCCAGGGACGCAGCCAATGTCCGTGCAAGGCGTTCCAACCGAAGCGGAATGGAGCAAGGAATTGTTGCATAGCGTCGACTGCGATCTGCGGCTTCAACTGCTGTTACGATGCAAGCTTCGAACCACGCGACTAGGCCGTCACTTCGGCAGTGGGCTCTTCAGTCTCGCGAAACACGTTGCCGATGCGGCGAATCTTTGCGCCGACGCCGCGCAGTTTTTCTTCGATGCGCTCATAACCGCGATCGATGTGGTAAACGCGGTCGATAATGGTTTCACCCTCCGCGACCAGCGCCGCCAATACCAGCGACGCCGAGGCGCGCAGGTCCGACGCCATGACCGCAGCCGCGGACAAAGGCGACTTGCCGACAACCGCGGCGGTACGGCCCTCCACGCGAATGTTTGCGCCCATGCGGACCAATTCCTGCACATGCATAAAGCGGTTTTCAAAAATGTTTTCCGTTACCAGCGACGTTCCTTCCGCCTGCGTGGCCAACGCCATAAATTGCGCCTGCATATCGGTAGGGAAGCCGGGATACTCTTCCGTCGAAATGTTCGCGCCACGCAGCGGGCCCGAAGCGCGGACCCGGATAGTGTCGGCAGTCAATTCGCACTGCACCCCGACCTCTCTCAGCTTTTCAATGACTGACGAAAGATGGTGTGGATTGCATCCGGTCAATGTAAGATCGCCGCCGGTAATCGCCGCGGCAACGAGAAACGTACCCGCTTCAATGCGGTCGGGATGAATACGATGTTTCGCTCCATGCAATCTGTCGACACCTTGCACGCGGATCGTCGCGGTGCCTGCACCTTCAATCCGCGCGCCCATGGCAGAGAGCAATTTTGCCACGTCCAAGACTTCCGGCTCGCACGCGCAATTTTCCATGCAGGTCTCGCCGTCGGCCAGAGCAGCAGCCATCAGGAGGTCTTCCGTACCGGTCACGGTAATTTTGTCGAAGACAATACGCGCGCCATGCAGTCGTTTCGCGCGTGCTTCCAGGTAGCCATGTTCCTGGGCGATCTCCGCGCCCATGGCCTGCAGCGCCTTGATGTGCAGATCGATCGGCCGCCCGCCAATGGCGCAGCCGCCAGGCATCGCGACGCGCGCCGTGCCGGTGCGGGCAATCAGCGGCCCCAAGACCAGCGAGGATGCGCGCATGGTTTTTACAATCTCATACTTCGCCACAGGATCGAGTGACCCGCAGCGAATACGCGTGCGGTGGTGCGCTCGCCCATATCCCAACTCGACCTCGGCGCCCATGGAGACGAGCAGCTTGCGTTCCGTCTCAATGTCACGCACATCTGGAATGTTTTCCAGCGTCACTTCGTCTTCTGTCAGGATGGCGGCAGCCATGCATGGAAGCGCGGAATTTTTGGCCCCACTGATGCGGATGGCACCGCGAAGAGGTGTTCCGCCGCGAATGACAAACTTATCCATGGATACATCTAACCACGCATTTTCATTTTGCGGTGCAGGGTATCTGCAGCGTCAACTCATCCGGGAGCGCTACAGTTCAAGCGTGGTATCTTCAATGGCGCGGCGCACATTTCCATCGGCCTTTGCCAGCCTGCGCACTGCTTCCTGCTTATCGACCCCAGCTTTCAACATCACCAAAGCAATGGGAACGCTTTTTCCGGAGGCCTTCATGGTGCGGACGGCGGTCTCTTGGTCCACGCTGCACGACTGTTTCAGGATGCGGAGTCCGCGCTCCACCAGCTTGGAATTTTTCATATGCACGTTGACCATCAGGTTCTCGTACACATAGCCAAGGCGTGTCATGGCGCCGGTCGTGATCATGTTCAAGATCATCTTTTGCGCGGAGCCGGCCTTCATGCGAGTAGAGCCCAGCACCACTTCAGGTCCGACTTCGGCAACAATGGTCACATCGGCAACCGTAGTCAGCTCAGAATTGTAATTGCAGGTGACAGCGGCGGTCTTGGAGCCTCTGCCGCGAGCATACTCGAGGGCTGCGACCACATAGGGCGTGCGACCGCTGGCGGAAATCCCAATAACAATGTCTTTACGGGTCGGACGACGTCGGGCGATATCTCGCTGGCCCAGTTCGCGAGAGTCCTCGTTCGCCTCCATTGAGGAAGCCAGCGCCTTCGGTCCTCCCGCCATGATGTACTGCACCGTCTGAGGCAAAGTTGAATACGTGGGCGGAATCTCCGATGCGTCGAGAGCGGCGATCCGTCCGCTGGAACCCGCGCCAACATAAATCAAGCGTCCGCCGTCGCGCAAACATCGCGCAACATTGTCAATCACCGTGGCAATCTCCGGGAGTGCTCTCTTGATTGCAGCCGCAATCTTGGCGTCTTCGTGGTTGATGATGCGCGCAATCTCAAGTGCGGACTTGGTATCGAAGCCCTGCGAAGCTAGGTTCGCACTTTCCGTCGTCAATGTCTCTAGGTGTGAGATCGAATTTTTTCCGTTGCTTTCAGCTCGTGTGGCTGCTTTGTCGATCGTGTTAATTCCATTTCCCATAAGCTTCAAAAACCGCCTCAGCCTGACTCTTCTGTATTGATTGTATCGCCTTGCCCACCGCAAATGAAGCAGCTATTCGCGACCCGTGGCGGGGGAAGGGTCCGCGGCTGTACCCCAGCCAAGCTCCTGCATCAGCGCGTCGTGAAAACGCGGCCGAACGTTCTTGATTTTTTCGGGGGCCACTGTATCGCGGTTTCCCGGATATGTGCGATTGGTCAACAGGACGGCCGCTAAATCCTTGTCGAAATCGATCCACAAAGAAGTCCCCGTGTAGCCGAGATGGCCGATGGAATGGGCGCTGAAAAATTTGCCGGAAGAGGAAGGCTCGGTGGGTGTGTCCCAGCCCAGGGCCCAGCCGGAATTTGGCGGCATTCGCTGTCGACCGGCGAACATCGAAACGGTACCTGCCTGAAAAACATTTCGGCCGCGGTGCAATAAGCAGTCGGCCAGGGACAACACGTCTGCAACGTTGGAGAAGGCTCCCGCATGCCCGCTGACACCGCCTAACATCCAGCAGTTGCCATCGTGGACCTCGCCCTGCAATACGCGGTGTCGAAAATTCTCTGCGTCGGCTGTCGGCGGAATGAACGGCTTGAGTTCAGAAGGAGGGCAGTACTGCGTAGCGTTCATCCTCAAAGGGGCGAAGACCTCTCTGTGGCAAAAGCTGTCCAGCCTCTCGCCAGCGATGCTCTCCAGAAGATGGCCAAGGAGGATGAATCCAAGATCGGAATAGACGGCTTGCGTTCCGGGAACTGCTTCAAGCTGCATATGGAGGCAAGCGTCGAACAATTCTGAAGCGCTGCGGCAGGTCTTATAGAGCGGCGCGTATGCCGGCAGTCCGGAACAATGCGCCAGGAGCATTTGCGGAGTAACTTTCTGTTTTAGTCCGAAGAAGGATCCAGCTTCGGAATCGGAGCCGAGAGCGAGGAAGCCTGGAACTCGCAGGCCAACAGGTTCGTCCAGGTTCAGCAGGCCACGTTCCCACAGCAGCATCGCCATGGCGGTCGTTGCCATCGCCTTGCTGACGCTGGCCATGTCGAAGATAGTCTCCGGCAGGACCGGCGGCGAATCCGGTTGATAGGTGAACCTGCCCACAGAGTCGATCGCCAGCCGGTCGCCACCTTGTAGAACACCGAAGGCCGCGCCGGGAAACACGCGCTGGTCAATTGCATTCGTCAACACTGAAGTTGCAATAGGGAAACGGAACATAACAGAGAAGGATCGCTCCTTCAACCTAGACTAGCAGTTTCAAGGACAAACAGATTGGAACAGCATAGGTTAGCTTCCTACATATAAACATTACAGAATACATGTTATCGGACATACTTACCCTAAAAACACTTTGGCTTTCGGGTCCCATTTTGGCATTTATTACACTCCCATTCCGATTTGGAACCTACCCAGGTTCACCGCGCCCGATCCTCGTGGTCTTCCTGATCGCTTCCGTGCAAACTACCCGTGCTGGTGCTGCATTTGCGCCGCGCGAGGCATTCCCCCATGTCCCTACATTTTCGCCCACGGCTTCTGTCCGCGGTCCAGTGCGTTGCCATTGCTCTCATGACCATGCTCCCCGCATCTCTGCGGGCGTTGTCGCTTCCAGTTAATGTTTTGCCGCAGATCAATCGCGTCGCCGGCTCACCGACTGGGCTCGCCGGAAGCTCCGGGAATGCAGGTTCCGCCCTCCTCAGCCTTCTCAACCAGCCTGAAGGCGTGGCCATCGATGGAGGCGGAAATCTCTATGTCGCCGATACACGCAACGATCGGATCCAACGGATCGATGCCGCGACCGGCGTCATCGCCACCGTGGCCGGTAACGGTCAGCAAGGCTACGGCGGCGACAATGGCGCTGCTGTCGACGCGCTCCTGAACCAACCTGTCAGTGTCCTGGCCGATTCGCACGGGAACCTCTACATCGCCGATACGGGAAACCATGTTGTTCGATTTGTCAGCCTTAAAACGGGCATCATCACCACCGTTGCTGGGACCCCCTCGATCACAGTCTTCGATCCTAACAATATTGGCGATGGCGGTCCCGCGACCCAGGCAGAGCTGGACAGCCCGGCAGCGCTGGTCCTCGATAGCGCCGGCAATCTCTTCATTGCCGATGCCGGCGACAATCGTGTCCGCGAGGTCTACGCAACTACAGGGACCATTGCAACGGTGGCGGGCACGGGCACGGCCGGATACACAGGCGACAACATCCTTGCCACCCGGTCGGAGCTGAACGACCCGACGGGAATTGCAGCGGATGCAGCAGGCAACCTCTACATTGCCGACTCGGCCAACAACCTGATTCGTGCAGTGAACGCGCTGTCCGGTGTCATCACGACAGTGGCTGGAGTTCCTGGTTCTGTCGCCGGTTACAACGGAGACAACATCCTTGCCACGCAGGCAACGCTGAATTTTCCCACCGGAATTGTTATCGATTTCGCCGGCCAGATTTCCTTCTCCGACCGAGAGAACAGCCGCATTCGCAAGATCAACGCCGCAGGGACCATTTCCACGCTGGCTGGCAACGGCACGGCTGGGCTTTCTGGGGATGGCAACCTGGCTGCCAATGCCGAAGTGGACCTTCCTGGAGGTCTGGCCCTCGACGATGAAGGAGACCTCTATCTTGCCGACTCCGGAAACAACGTGTTGCGACTGGTGTCGCAGGGACTGAACTTCCCTGCTGTTGCGATTGCCGCCACATCGCCACCAACGATGCACACAATTTTTCTTGGCCTCAATCAGTCCGTCACTCTGTCCACTCCGACGGTTGCGGCGGCAGAAATTCAGACGGGAGCGCAAGCGTCGACACAGCCACAGGAATTCTCCGTTGGAAGCATCAACGGCTGCAGCACGGACGGCATTACGGCCAACCAGTCCGGGTCTATCTGCGCGGTCCAAGTCACCTTCAGTCCCGGCTATCCCGGGACCCGAACAGGGACATTGGAGTTTGCTGCGAACAGCGTTCCTGTGTCGCTCGGACTGTATGGAATAGGCCTGGGGCCGCAGGCGGTCGTCGTGCCCGGCATTATCCAAACAATTCTCTACAGCACGGACATGTTCAACGGGACCGCAATGACGGGACCGGAACGGATCGCCGTAGATCCAGCGGGCAATGTCTATGTGGCAGACCCGTCCAGCAATGTTGTGTGGAGCTTGCAGAATCGCACCGGCGCGGCGCCCACCATTGTCGCAGGCGGCGGCGCGCTTGCGCCTGCCCAGGCGAACGGCGGCCAGGCTGTGGATGCGGCGCTCGACCAGCCAAGCGCGGTGGCCCTCGACGCGGCTGGAAATCTGTATATCGCGGAGACGGGCGCCAATCTTGTGCGTAAGGTGGACCTTGCTACCGGCATCATCGCCACCGTCGCCGGTACGGGGACCGCCGGATATTCGGGCGATCAAGCGGCAGCCACCAGCGCGACCCTCAATGGCCCAGCCGGAATCGCCGCGAATGCAGCCGGAGATTTGTTCATCGCCGACACTGGCAACAATGTAATTCGACGCGTGTATGCGCTTACCGGGACCATCGCCACCGTCGTCGGAAATGGCACTGCCGGATATACCGGTGACGGCGGCTACGCCCTGCAAGCCGAGTTGCAAAGTCCGCACAGCGTAGCGGTCGGTCCCACAGGGCGGCTCTACATCGCCGACACCGGGAACAGCGTAATACGCGCGGTCGATCCGGTCACGGATTCCATCACGACCGTCGCCGGCAACGGCACCGCCGGATTCGCCGGAGATGGCGCCGCTGCGGTCAACGCGGAACTGAAGGCCCCAGCCGCGGTTGCGGCAGATGCAGCCGGCAATCTCTATATCGCAGATACAGGAAACGCGCGCGTGCGCAAACTCTATTCGCAAAGCGGGACCCTTGTGACCCTTGCAGGGTCCGCCCTGATTGGCGATGAAGGCGATGGCGGCCCGGCCAACGCCGCCGCGCTGACCGCCCCGGCAGGAGTGGCTGTGGATTCTCTCGGCCAGGTTTTGATCTCCGACCCCGGAAACGACACTGTTCGTCGAGTGTCCACGAATACTCCCACGCTCGACTTTGGCTCGGAAACCGTGGGAGCTGCTACTGCGTCGCAAACCGATTTCCTTTCGAACATCGGCAATCAACCGCTCGCGATCGCGCAGTTTCTCGCTGCGCCAATTCCAGTGGATTTCCCCATGGGCCCGGATGCCGCGCAATGTTCGGTTGGCAATCTGGTCGCGGGCAGTCTCTGTGACCTTAGCTTTGTTTTTCAGCCCACAGTCCCTGGACCGCTGACTGAAGATGCGTGGATCACGGACAATTCGTTGAACGCAACTGGAGCACAGCAGGTTGTCCCCATGACCGGCAACGGAATCGCCTCTACATCGGTCGCGACCACCACCACGGTCGTTGTCAATCCAGCAACGGCAATCTATGGAACGCCTGTTCATCTGACGGCGAATGTAGCCAGCGCTCCCGGCCCGGTCATCGGCGGAGATGTGGAGTTTTCCATCAATGGGATTGAGGTCGGCGCCGCCGCGCTGTCGGGCTCCGGCACGGCCATCGTAACATTGCCCGCCGCACCCACTGGAAGCGACATTGTAACGGCAACGTTTGCCGGCCAGGGCAATTACCTGGCGAGCAGCGGAACTGCCAATCTGACGGTGACACCCGCCAATTCGCAGATTTCGTTGACGGCCTCCGCCACGCAAATACGTCTGGGCCAAAATGTGATCTTTACAGCGAACGTGGCCTCCACCACCATGGGTATGCCAACGGGGACCGTGGTGTTCTTAAATGGAAGCGCACAGATTGGCGAGGCGCTGTTGAACGCGACTGGACAGGCGATCCTGAATACGCAGAACCTTCCGCCGGGGACCGACACAATTACAGCCCAGTATCAAGGAGATGGCAACTTTCAGCCATCCACTTCCGGTTCTGTAACTGTGACAGTTGCAGATGATACGCTGACCATGACAGCCAGCCCGACCCTGCTCACCATCTCCACCGGAAAGACTGGCCAGACCACCCTGACTCTAACACCGAAGAACGGCTTTGCCGGCACGGTCAGCCTTTCTTGCGCGGGCCTGATCCAGGGCGCGGCCTGTCAATTCAGTTCTCCCTCCGTAATGTTCGACGCCCAGACGCAGACTCCTCAAAGCATCACGCTTGTCATCAATCCAAATACCGTCGTAATCGCTGGATTCAGACTGCCCGCAAAAGCAAGTCCTGCCCTGCGGCTGTCAATTCTACTGCTTGGACTCGGCGCAATCCTGCTGCCGTTTTTTTCAAGGCGAAGATCGGCGGCTCTTGGCTGGGGGCGCATGTTTCTGGTGATCTTCTGTGTCGGCCTGGGCTTTCTGTCGGGCTGCGCAAATCTCACCGCTGCCGTGCCTGTTTCCGACGCAATCACGGTACAGGCCTCCATGCCGTCCAGCGGCGTACTCGCGACCGCGCAATTGCAGGTCTACATGGCCCAATAGCGGGTTGCGAGCTGCCCTTTTCCCGCCTGCGCGTCGGTCCTATTGCTGTGCCGCAATTTCCATGCGCCGGCTCGTCGCATACAACGACTGGATCGCGTTTGATCCAGCCGTGGGGGCAATGGAACGCGCCATCAAGGGGCTGCTGCTGTCGCTAGCGCGTTTCATGTGGAGGATGGCATGGCCGCGCCCAGCCACATCGGCAGTCGCGGCGTGGGTAAAAAAAATTATGGCAACAACATTTTCTTCATCGTGGAACCTGATGTGGTGACCCCGGGAAGATTCGAACTTCCGACCTGCGGTTTAGGAAACCGTCGCTCTATCCACCTGAGCTACGGGGCCAATCCTGGAATCTGCACCTTCCTTGGAGCATAGAATGGACCAGGTCGCAGGTGCGAAACTTCTGACATACTCTCTTCGCTCGCCCTATGACATGAGCCCGACGCAAAGGCCGCGAAGAGCCGCCTCCGCAATACCAGCATGGTAGCATTCGCCGCCGGCCAACAGCATCCGAGATTCCGGTTGAATCGCGATAGGACGCAGCACGTCAAAATCTGAAATGCCGAAAAATCTCGACTCGAACGAACGCATCGCTAACAAGACCATTTGTCAAACAGATTGGCAACTGGCAGCTTGAGGTTTCTCACATAGCCGGCGAACCGGGCTGCCTGACGTTCACATCTATTGCCAGGTCATGTCCACTTTGACTGGAATTTCGTTCTTGATCGGGACTGTCAGGAACGACGGCCGATCGATCTTGAAATCTGAACATGTCGCGGGAATCGTACCCGTGATCCGCACCTGGTTGCCTTGGGCCACGCGCTGAAACGGCACATGCTGATAGTGCGCGGTCTGGCCGGCAAACTGGACTTCGAGGTCGGCATAAATCGTTGGCGATGTTGTTGCCGCTTCTGGAAACTGTGTGCGCACAATGACCATGGGAAACTGCGCTCCGCGTGTGGTTTGAATCATGTGAAGATCGCGGTTGCTGTCTCCGGAATCGAACGACTTCACCGGCACCGCAATCAGGAAATTGCACTGCCCAGCGTGGCAAATGCCCTTCCCTTTCGCCGCATGACTGACGCCATCCACCTCATGCATTGGGTGCGACATGTGATAGCTGAGAGTGGATTGATCCAGGGCCCATTGAGTATCGGACTGCGCAAATACAAATATAGGGAATGCAAACAACAGGGCAAGCAGAATTTTCTTATACATCAACTTCATCATCTCTCCCAGAATTTCAAATGAATTGGCCACGAAACAGCCACGATGGCCACTCCGTACGCAATGGCCGTCACATAGGCAACCGGGGCATGCGCCGAGGCGATCCCATGCACTTTTTCTCCAGCGTTCTCCTGCTTGTACGCCATAATTCCCAGGATGGGTGTGGCGATCATGCCTGGACCATGGACCCATTCCAAATCCCGGTGCAGGCGGATTGCACCCTTGGGCTTCACTCCCGAAACTTTCGGCGCGAAGATGGCGTAATACGCGGTCGTATAGTACAGGCCCGAGGTCAGACCGCCGAGCGCGATGTGGAGATCCAGGTTCGCCGAGGTCGGCTCTGTGATCGGCTGCCCGTTTTTCCCTTTCGCCTTGGCCTGGGGTCCGGAAATCAAGGTCGCGGCCATCGGAATCGCAGTAATCAATCCAAGCGTTTGATGGACCTTGAGCATGTGCGTGCGCTTATTCAGCAGCGCCTGTTGCTGCGCGCTTCCCTGGGTCTGCGTGGAAGAAAACCCAAGGTCCGACAGCGACGGGGCGTTCGCGTTGCTGGAAGGGGCCAGATGGGGATTCGGCTGCGGCGTAGGCGGCAGACTGCTGGGTGGAGTTTGCTGCTGGGCCGGTGCGGCACTCAAAACAAGGTCGGCCCCCTGTTCGCTGGATGTGGACAGCGCCACGGTAGCAATTCCAGGGCTGAACCCTTCCGCGGAAACAGAAACTGTGTAGTCTGCGGGAGCAAGGTCCGTCTCGGTATACACTCCAGCCGCGTTGGTTTGTGTCTCTGTCGATTGGCCGGTTGTTTCGTCTTCGATCAAAACTTTCGCGTTGGGTAGAACATTGCCTGCGGAGTCCTTCACGGTTCCCGACAGGATGGCGCGCGTTTGCGCCCGCAATGAATTCGGCGCCAGAAAGGCAAGAACGACGATTCCCGCGCCTGATGCAAACTTCGCCATACTTCGTTTCATGGGGGCCCCTTCTTTTCCTATCGATGGCCAGTTGTTTTTCTTGAGGAGGGAAGCGGCGAGAAGCATTCAATTATTAGTCTTAATCTGATAAGAAGCGACGTCAAGTGGACCTGAAAAATATGGATGTGGTTTTCTTCATTCTCGAATGTTAAAGCCAATGCGACAATTATCCAAATCTGCCGAGATTGCGATTGGACTCTGCATCCTTGCGGGAGCGGTCCACGCTGCTAGCCCGACCACCGCGCCTTTGCGCGCGGGAGCCGTGTTCCCAGAATTTTCCGGACAGACGCTGACCGGAAAGTCTCTGACTTTGCCTGTGGCTGCCGCGGACCGGCCTGCTGTGCTGGTTTTCTCCTTCAGCAGGGCGGCGGCGAAAGATGCGCGCCTTTGGAACGAGCACATGGCCAGGGACTTCCCCAACACAATCGCGGCCTACGGGGTCGTCGTGCTGGAGTCGGCGCCGAGAGTGTTTCGGGGACTCGCCATTTCCGGTATGAAGAGCAGCATGCCAATCTCCGCGCAAGGTCGAACGATCGTGCTGTATCAGGATGAGGAGCTATGGAAACAGAGACTGGCAGTGACCGATGAAAGGCGCGCGTATGTGCTCGTGCTGGCTCCATCCGGGACCGTTTACTGGACCAATTCCGGCGCTTTTTCCAATGCGATGTACGCACGCTTAAAGAATCGGCTGCAGAAGTTGTCTCCTCGCGCCCGTAGTCCGGCAGCCAAGGTTTCACCTTAGATACAGCACCGCTCCCGGACGCGGACGAAAATGGCGTGAGCATTTGGCTACGGAGTTAGCGTCCGAGTGGAATCTCCATCGACGCTCCCAGGGTCCGTGTCCGTGGATCGGCAATCGGGCTCACCGAATTTATCAGTCTGCTCGCCAGAGTCTTTTTCACCCCAGGCCGATAGCGCGCGCGATGATTCAGGACATAGCTGGCGGTGAGAAATCCGACGGCCTGACCGACGATTATGTCGGATGGAAAATGCTGGTTCGCCAAAATTCGGGAGATGCTGATCGTCTCGACAAATCCATAAGCGGGGACCATGACATACCAGCGGGGATACTCGCCGGCAATGACGCGGGCCAGGGCCATGGTCGCCGTGGCGTGGTCTGAAGGAAAGGATGAGTCCCACTCCCAATGCTGCGTGCCAAAGGGCCAGAAATCTCCTCGCCCATTGCCTTGCCGAGGGCGCTGCCGGTTGGTGACAAGCTTGGTCAATAACGTCACGGAACCGGAGTCGATGATGGCTTCAGCGCCCAACCGTCCCGTTTCCGCCAGCTTGGGGTTCTTTTTCGCCAGGCCGACAAAGTAAATCCCCGCGCCTTCCGCGCCGGTCGCCCAGAAAGAACCGAAATTCGCGATTGTATTCGCGGTGTTGGTGCGGTTCGCGTCCACACCCGCGGCTTGCGCGGCATCGGCGTCATAGGCGAACGCCAGGCCCGTGGCAGCGCCCAAGGGCGCCATCCAGTAAGCGTCTTTGGGCTGAATGCGCAACGGACTCGTAAAGATTCCCTTCTCGTCCTCGCCCAAATCCTGAAAGCAGCGGCCAAGATGAGCGATGCCGCAGATGGGCTGGTTGTCCTGGATGGATGCATTTGCTGTTGTGGGCGCTGCACTGTGCGCGAAAGCATTGGGCAACGCTGGACCCACGGTCATGTTCCCGCTCGGATTGAAGCTGCTTTCAATCCACCGCGCGCTTTGTGCCGATTGAAGGTTCGGGCGCGGATTGGGCGGCAGCATGTCGGTTTGCGCATTTGCGCAGGACGCAGTCAGGGTAACGAGGATGCATCCAACAACGGGAGAAAATAAGCGCATGATGGTTTAATGCCTTTCAGTGGGAATTGGCTTCGATGTGGGCGCAGGCAGCGTACTGCGGCCAGGGACTGTTGTGACCTCAATACGAGTATTTTTCACAAACGAAACGTTCTGGCCGTGGACCAACCAACGTTCGCCCACTGAGAGGCCGGCAGCGTAGAACCCGATGCCAGCCGCCACATATGTGGAGCCCGAAACAATGCCGACGACGCGCCCGATCATTCCGAATCCATTGGATGCGACTGCGGCATTACCGGCGAAATTTCCATCGTTATCGAGAGCGCGCCCTGCCAGAAGCGTCAGCACCACAGGGACGATGACACGATTTTGCGGCTGGGACTGGACGCCACCTTCCGAATCGATCTGAAGCTTTTGGGCTTTGCTGGAGTCGGCGCCCGCCAGCGTACCTTTGACCTTCTGCGATGTGGCCCCTGGAAATTTCAATTCACGAAAATTAAAGCGCAGCTTCCCTGTCCTGCCGAACGATCGCGCCGCCTTGGCCAGCGTAATGGTGCCTACCAGGACTGATCCTTGAGGGACCGCAAGGGTGTGGTCCTGCGCGAAGATCGGTTCCGCGACGACCGCCTCAAACGTATTCCCTTTTTTCTCATTTGCCGAACTAATCGTTTGCTGCAGGTAGGCTGTCAAATGCCACGTCGACTTGTCCTCTGCTTTTACCGCTGCCGGGGAGGTTCCTTTCGGGCCGGATTTGGGTACAGGGGTGGACGCAACCGTCGAGGTGCTCTTCACATCTCCAGATGGATTAGGTTCGTTCAGGGTGAGCGGCTGGTCCAGCGTGACTGTCCACATGGTTGCCGCCTCGATCCTCTCCGGGTGATACGGAAGCTGTCGGTACAGTAACTGGACCAGCCGATCCTTGCGTCCAGGAGCGGTCACGTATGCAACAGCGTCTTTTGCCGTTTGTTTGGCATGGCTGAACTGTCGGGCGACAAATGAATTCGACTTCTTGGAGGCTGGCGTGGAAAGATGCAGCACAGGCGCACCGTCCGTTGCGTTGCTGCCGACAAATTTCTGGACAGTGCCGTCAGGAAGGACTACTTCATCAAAATGAACAACCGGAATGTGAAACGGCGTGAAGTCTCCCCACAAACGGGAATGAACGCGGCGGCTGCGGTCAGGGTTGAGAGCGATGACGCTGCCGCGCAGAACACTGCCCGCAGGAATCGCCACTGTATTTTCCGCATAGACCGGGTAGAGCAGGCGGCAGTCTAAAGGTTCTCCTTTTTTCATGGGGACGTGTTTACCAAGTTGGACCGGTAACGGCGTCCCTGCGGGGAGCCCGAGGGACATCTCTTGAGCGGACAAGGGGGACACAGTCACGATCAAAGACAGTAACGCGGAAAATCGCAACAGTGCGCGAACCTCGTTCATACGGGCTTAAAAAGACTCTACCGATTCTTGTCGCGCATGTCACAAATGTAAAGATCGTACAGAGGATCCGACTCTTAAGTCGCCCGCGTTCATGGTGTCACCGTGGCGTTGCTATCCACGTAGACAGCGACGGTTTTCCCGACCCGCAGGAGGAAGGTGCTCGGGTCTTTCAATCCCCATTGTACGTAGGGCACAGTGAATTGGGTGGAAGCGCGAAGCGAGTTGTCCGCTTGCGGCATGACATGAACATGCAACTGCAGCGGATGGTCTTCGCCATGGAGGCGAAAGGTCCCATCCACGGTGATCCACTGGTCTTTGCTGAAATCGAAATTACCGGAGACATGCGTGGGCCGAAAGCTGATCTCGGGATATCTATCGCTCTGAAGAACCTCCTTCTGCATTTTTTCATCCCGCGCCCTATCGCCGCTTCCGCCGCTCTTTGCGTCGATTGCAATGAGTCCATCCGCAGTGCCCGTCGCCGGGTCCAGATGGATCGTCCCGCTTTTGAGAGTGAAGGCGCCATGAGCGGTATGGAGCACAGCTTGCAACGTCCAGTGAATCGAGGTCCTCGCGGGGTCGAACGTCACAGTGAGTGGACCGTGAGGGTCGCTGGCGGCCAAGGCTGCCCGCGACAAGACGAGGAGGCAGAAAAGTAGGAGGCTTGCGGCGATGCCCTTGCCAAGATTTCTGCGATAAAAAATGCTTTGCATCCTTCTCCTTTAGTAGAGGCTTGCCTCAAGAAAGCTCCAACCAACCCGAATTCCCTGCCGCACCGCAAAATGACGCATGCTCTGGGCCCCGACATGAACGGAGAGCAATTGCTGGAAATAGTCTGGGCGCGCTGACAATGTCTTGATGGCGCGGCCTTGCATCTGCGGCCAGCGATCCATCGATACCATCAGCCAGCTCATCGCATGAGGGAGCCTCCCAATCCTTCGATGCGCACGGGCATACAGTTCCAGGTCTCCTTGCTCGACGGCGTTTGCCAATGAGACAGCCTGGCGGAACGAGACCGCAAGACCTTCGCCGGTAATGGCGTCGGGTGACCCAGAAGCGTCGCCGATGAGGGCAATCGATCGGTTGGCAACGCGGCGGAGTTTCCTGTTGGCGGAGATGCCGCCGCGAAGCTTCGACATGGTCGGGACACCCTGGAGTCTGGCGGCGACAGCCGGAAACGCGGCCAGAAAGTCCCCGTGCGCGAACTTCGGATTTCTAGTGATAAAGACGACGCACACGCAGTCTGCGGCAACCGGAGTGACATAGACCTGGCCCGGTGGTCCCCAATGCACCTCCACGTATTCACTCCACGGAGCGATGTTGTAGTGGCGTCGGAAACCGAAACGCACGCTCTCTCTCTGGACTTGGCCCAGCCCCGCCCACTTGCGAACGCCGGAGGCCTGCCCGTCGGCCCCGACCAGATAGCGGAACGAAACCTTGCTTCCGTTGACAAAGGCGGATCTGTTGTCAAGCAACTTGGCCCGACTGCTCCACAGCACCGGAACACCCGCTTCGCGGGCGCGGTCGGCAATCAGCCCATGCAATTTCGTGCGCCGCACTCCAATGCCCATGCCGTTGGGGAAGTCTGCATGGACCTGGTGCGCGGAGTTATTGAAGCGGATGCCGCGAAAGCGATGACCGTCCTGCTCCGTGATGTGCAGGCCCAGATCGCGCAAAGACGCGAGCGCATCGGGCATCAGGCCTTCGGCGCAGCCCTTGTCAATGGCCGGCCCCAGAGCTTCGACCACGAGACATTCGATGCCCTTTTGCCGCAGCGCAATCGCCGCTGCCAGCCCGGCGGGGCCCCCGCCGAGAATGAGAACGTCCGTCATGCCTTTTTGCTGTGTCGCGTGTTCGCAGATCAATCCTTATTTCCTTTGTCGGTTGCAGGGAATGTGCATCGCGCCTGCCTGCTCGCGTTCACCTGTTGGGTCGCATCCAAACTAGCGGAAAGTCTTAATTCTTTAAGCATAAATGCGTCGAGGGGGAATCTCAAACTCGAGGGGTCGTTTCGGACGGCAGATCGATCAGCCGCCGTATCGATTGCGCATACGCGGGCGGCGGCCAGGCAGAACCAGTTGTGAGCGGGCGAACAAGTTCCAGCTACGGTCGGGACAGCGTCCGCGCGGCTGACTATTGGCGGACTGTGCGTATGCAATGGATGGCGCAGGCGTTGTTCTGTAGTGGCCGCGACGAAGGTCTATTCTCTCAGCGTGACACCTGGTCCCCCCTGGAAATGGCGCCGCCATAAACAGGCGGCATTCCGGGCGCCAGCGGAAAGAATGCGTGCAATATCTGCGCCAGACTGTTACCAGCTCTCCTTCTTCTGTTGCTGCTTCGACCAGAGGAAGTCCGCAATGCGATTGATATCCTCATCGCTCAAAACGTGCTTCCACGACGGCATGTAGAGCGGAGGAGTTGGGCCTTTCACGTTATCCAGTGGAGGCATTCTTCCATCGCGGATGATCCCGATAACTTCGTCCTTGGTGTAGTCGTCGGAGACGTGCAGCAGCGACGGGACCTGTTCACCTTGCGCGTTGGGGTTGGCCAAGCCGCCTTGCAATTCCGTGCCGTGGCAGCCGGCGCAACCGAAGCGCGCAAAATCCTGCTTGCCTGCTTCGATAGCGGCGTCTTTCGGAGTCAGTGGATGGCCCTTGCGTGTCAGCATCTGCTGCGCATCCTCCGGAGTGGCGGACGCAAGGAAGGCAACAAGCGCCTTGCGAGCATTGCTCTCAAGATCGTATTCCGGCATGGAACTTCCGGGATACACCAGCTCCGGATTCACCAGTTGTTCGTCAATCCATTCGGCCGAGTGTCGCTTGGTCACGCCGAGCAGATCGGGTCCGGTCTTGGCCCCAATTCCCCCAATGGCATGGCAGACAATGCAGTCTTTTTCGACAAACAATTGTCGGCCATATTCAGGGCTGGGGATCAGCCGCTCGCTGGAATAGTAACTCCCCATATCTCCACTGGTAAGCGAAAGCATGTAATAGGTAAGTGCGCGCGCCTGCTCTCTGGTGAAGTGGAAGTTCGGCATCGCCGAGCCAGGCGAGACTGCATTGGGGGCCAGGAAGTGGCGCTCAAGCCATTCCGGAGATCGGTGATTCGCGCCTTCTTCTGTCAGGTCGGGGCCGATGCTTCCGCCCACTCCGTTCAACTTGTGGCAACCGCGGCAGCCTTCGGTATCGAAAAGGTGGTGTCCCTCGGTCAATTCCGGCACGCCCGGTACATCGCCCTCTTTGTGACATCGACCGCAGGAAGCGCGGACGTAGTCCGCTGGCAGCAGCGGGGTTTGCCAGAAGGCCACGTTGCCGTGGGCATCCTTCATATCGGTGGCCAGTCCCTGCCCGCCATGGCAGATGGTGCAGCCGAACTTGGAGGGAACGTGCGGTCCCAGGCCGGCGTGATAATGGAAAGGCCCTGGCGCATTCTTCATGGTGGGGTCTTCCACGCCTAGATGGCATGTGGTGCAGCGGTCCACGCGCTGCAAGCCCGGGAGGACCACCTGGTTGATCGCAAGCGGCGTGGCCAGAACAGCGGCCTTGCTGACGGCGTTCGGTTCTTCCTGCGCCTCAAGTTGCAGAAATTTTCGTTGATAGGGCTTCCACGATGGCGTGCTGGCCTGCCATTCGGCTACCAGGATCAGCACCAGCGCCAGAAGACTGAGTGCGAAGAAGAGTTGCTGTAGTTTACGCTCCATTATTCTGGCCTCGCGACAACGTGGACCCAAGGTGGCACCCACGCCCATCCCGGTCCGCGGAAAAAGGTCCCAACAATGATCAGCGCGATGTTGGCCACCACAAAGAGTGTGAACACCCACAGGACCCACTTGCGGTCGCCGGGACGGCGGCTGGGATTTCTGTCAAAGTAAGGAATGGCGAGCAGGGCAAGCACCATCAGCGCGGGCGCGACGACCCCGCCCAGTAAGGCGGAATGGCTCACCAGTTCCTGAAGGCCGAGAAAATACCACGGCGCTTTGGCGGGGTTCGGGGTCACTGCCGGATTGGCCATTTCTTCCAGAGGCGCATTCATGAACAGCGACATCATCATGATGGTGGTCACTGTTCCCATCAACACGACTGCCTCGCGAACGAAGGCGTATGGATACGAGAAAACCGTGTCTTCTTCCTCCTCTGGAGTGATGGTTTCAAAGATCGGCTTGCCGGTGACGACTTCCATCAGTCCATAGGTTTTGTCGGTTGACGCCGCTGCCACATGCAACGGGACCGCCTCCGCCGGCGCGCCGATGGTGACCAGGGCTTCTTGCTTCTGTGGCTTCAGCTTCCAGACGGGTCGCGAGAGGCCGCCGTCCTTGCGCACTCGCCAGAAATGAACGATGGTGAGCAGGATCACGAGCGATGGCAGCACCGCGACGTGAAGCACATAGAAACGCAGCAGCGCTGCCTCGCCAACGCTATGACCGCCCAGCAGCAGTTCTCGAAGTTGTCCACCAATCAGCGGAGCGTAACTGCCAATGTTGGTCCCCACCGTGATTGCCCAGTACGCCAGTTGGTCCCAGGGCAAAAGATACCCGGTGAAGGAGAGGCCGAGCGTCAGCAGCAGCAACAGCACGCCGACCACCCAGTTGAACTGGCGCGGCTTTTTGTACGAGCCGGTGTAGAACACCCGGCACATGTGCAGAAAGACGCAGACCACCATGCCATGCGCTGCCCAACGATGCATGTTTCGCAGAAAAGGCCCCATGAAAACGGCAAACTGGAGGTCCTTCATGTCCTGGTATGCCTGCGGCGGGTAGGGCCGGTAGTAGCACATCAGGGCGATCCCGGTCGTTACCAGGATGATGAAGAGAAAAAAGGTGATAAAGCCCAGGTAGAACGAATGCTTGAACCTCAGGTTCTCTTTCTTCACCTTGGCCGGATGAATATGCAGCCACACATTCAGAAAGACCAGTTCGGACTTGCCCTTGTCAGTGGACAAAGGGTCCCGCCGTACGATGGATTGCCAGATTTCGCGAATCAATTTCATCGTTACACCATCAGCCGATACGTCGGTGGCACAGTCTTGTCTTTGTCGACGCGAAGCTGTCCGTCGCGCGTCAACGTTACCTCAAACCAGTTGAGGGGTCGAGGTGCCGGCCCATGCAGCACGGCCCCGGTGGGGGAAAATACGCTGCCATGGCATGGGCAATGAAAATCGCGGTCGCTTGGAAAGTATGCAACAGTGCATCCCAGGTGGGTGCAGACCGCGCTGGCCACCGCGAAGCCCTTTTCCCGGTCGCGAAACACGAAGATTTTCTCGTCGACCAGAAATGTGGGAGAACCAAAAGGAAAGTCCGCCGGATCGCCGATCTTGAACGACTGCGGCGGCCCATAAAAGACGCTGGGCATCAGGAACCGGCCCACGGCCCCTAAACTCACCGCGACCGCAGAACAGAGTGCAGCCACTCCGACCGTTCCCCAACTGAAAAAATCTCGACGATTCATTTCCCGCTCCCTATTCAAAGACTTCCCGTTCCTGCTGCTCCAGCGCTTCCATGCTGATGGCCCCGGTTGGACAACGGTCCGCGCACAATCCGCAGCGGATGCACTTTTCTTCGTTCTTGATGATGGCCCCTGCCTGGCCGGCCTTCAATTCTGCGGCGGCCACTCCATAGCGGTTTTGAATCAGGGCCTCGTATCGCCCGTCACCGCTCAGTTGCGTCAGATCAACCAGGCGCAGGCAGCTCTCCGGGCACACGTCCACGCAACCGGCGCAGAGGATGCATTTCGACCCGTCGAAGATCGTATTTACCTGACACTTCAGACAGCGCAGCCCCTCAGCGCGCCCTTGGTCCTCGTCGAAGCCCAGTTCCACTTCGGCGATTCCAATGCGCCGGTTGGCCGCAAGCACAGGCATCTTCTGCCTCGGCGTGGTGAGAAAACCGCGCGGCATTTTCCAGTCGGGCATCATGCGAAAGCGGCTGAGCACCGTCTTTGCCGTTTTGCCGCTGAGATACACGTGAATCGACCGCGCCGCGCGGTGGCCGTTCGCCACCGCCTCCACCAGGACACGCGGCCCAAAGGCCACGTCGCCACCGGCAAAAACGCCGGGGGCGGTGGTCATCAGGTTTTCGTCGATTTTGAGAATTCCACGCGGCGTCACCTGAACGCCCTCTTCGCCGCTGAGGAAAGAGAGGTCCGCCTGCTGGCCGATGGCAAGGATTACGCTATCGCAAGGAATAATTTTTTCTTCGTCGCTGAAGGCAGGATTGAAGCGACCGTTCTCATCGAAGACGGTGAGACAACGGCGTACCTTGAGGCCGGTGATTACGCCATTCTCGCCGACAATCTCCTTGGGCCCCCAACCGTTATCCACGGTGATGCCTTCCTGTTCAGCTTCGTCCACTTCGCCTTTCCATGCGGGCATCTGGGCTCGGGATTCAAGACTCACCATATCGACATGTTCAGCGCCGGAGCGCATGGCCAGGCGGGCTGCGTCGATGGCGGGCTGCAGGCTCTTGGCATCATCGTCGCCCGCGCTCGATTCAACCGATTCCTGCACCAGACGCACCGCGGCGCGCGCCACATCGATGGCCACGTTGCCGCCGCCCACAACCACGACGCGCTTGCCCAGCTCGATCTCGAAGCCGAGATTGACGTTGATCAGGAAGTCGATGCCGTTGTACACGCCGGCGAGGTGCGCGCCAGGAATGTTCAGCTCGCGGCCCTTGTTGAGCCCTGTGGCCAGCAGGACCGCATCGTTCTTCGACCGCAGGTCCGCAAAAGAGATGTCGCGCCCCATGGTAACGCGGGTATGCAGCGTCACCCCCATGGCGAGGATGTTGTCCACCTCCATCTTGATGATTTCTCGTGGCAGACGGAATTGCGGGATCCCCAAATACAGCATTCCGCCTGGGACCGGAGCGGACTCGTACACGTCGACCTTATAACCCAACAGGGCCAGGTCGTGGGCGCAGGTAAGTCCGCAGACGCCCGCTCCCACAATGGCAATGCTCTTGCCGCGCCTGGTTGGCGGCGGCAACTTCTTCCGTGCCGGATCGTGTCCCGTGCCTAGATTATGTCGATCGGTGGCGAAGCGCTTCAGCGCGCAGATGGCGATCGGCTCGTCGATCTTGCCGCGCCGGCAATTGTCTTCACAAGGATGGGCGCAGATCCGTCCCAGCACATACGCAAAAGGATTCGGGGCCCGCGCCAGTAGGTACGCTTCTTCATCCTTCGAGATCCCGATGGCCTGGACGTACCGCCCGCACTCCGTGTGGATCGGGCAGGCAGTGCGGCAAGGAATATTCCGATCGAAATATTCCCGGTCCGGGACCGTGACAGAATAACTCAATGCATCCACCATTCTGATGAGTTTGCAACTACTGTAATCCCAAAACACAGCACAGGCACGGTGCAGACTCGACTGCACCCCCCAGCGAGCAAACCGGACGTTCGCTGAAGAGTTGAAGAAGCCAACTCCACAGCAGTTTGAGAGATGGCCTTATTGCTGCGCCTTCAGCTTTTCGATCTCTTCATCGCTCAGGGACTTGGAGAACGCCGACGGATTCTTGTCCTTGCGGTTCACCTGGTCGTACACCAGGAATTCATAGATCTCTTTTCCCTGGCTATTGCTGATCCCCGAGTTCGGCTTGTGCATCATGCGCTTCACATAACGTTCCCACTCGGGCTGGGTCATGCTGGTGTTAATGGGCCGCGCAATCGTGTGGCACGTGGAGCACTTGCTGACAAACAGCTTGTACGCCTGCTGCTGCGCCAGCGGATAGCTTGAGACGTTGATCTTGTCGGGCCCCTTGTCCTGGGGGAGGGTCACGTTGCCGCTCTGCGCCACGAGCAACAGGGGAACAGAACAAGCTGCGAGCGCCAGCGTGAGAATTGTCTTGTGCATTTCAGTCTCTCCTTACCGCATGTACCGGATATCCATCATGAAATTCTTGTCGGTCGCGTCTGCCCGACCATTACCATTTGTCTTTCGGCAGATGCGACTGGTAGTAGTTGATGAAGTCGATGATTTCCCGTGCCTGCCGATCGTCGAAATCTGCCGCTGGCTTGGCTTGCATCACATGGACCCAATGCTCGGCTGTGGAGGGGGTCTGCGTGGTGCGTAATGCCCGATCCAGGGTATGACATTCGGAACAGGTATATTTGAACGCCTTGTATCCATGCTGGATATTGGCCGGATATGAAGAGACATCGATTGGCTTGTCCTTTTTGTTCCCGGTGAAGAAGCCCCCGTATTGGGCATGTGCCGTACCGAGTAAACCCGCCACGAACAACAGCCCAGCCATGCGCCCTGCCATATTCCACGAAAATTCCCTATGTCGCATCGTTTTCCTCCACATGATGGCTGTACCCCTTTAGAAGTTGAACTCGACATCGGACATGATCGTGCGACTGGAACTGCCCACGCCCGCGATTGGGTCCCGGCCATGAAGATTGCTGTACGAAAGCCGCCCGATAATGTTGCCGGAAGGCGTGAAGGTGCGTTGCAGGCCGAAGCTCGGCTGCTCCTGGCTGACCCCGCCGATGCCTCCCACGATTTGCTGGTTCAAACGGTCATAGCGCACCGTGGCCGCCGTGCCCCGGACGATGTAGTAATCCAATTCGCCGTAGTAGTCCTTGGAAATGAAGCTGCTGGCCGGCCCAGGCTGACTGATTTCATACCCATCATGGTCATACATAAAACCACCCAGAACGTTGAGCCTGTCATGGAAGGCCATGTAGTTGGCAAAAATCCCATTTCTGTGGATCGTGGGATAAAAAGTAAACTGGTTGGGCGCCCCGCTGTTTTGGATCTGGTTCTTTTTCCCGTAGTAGCTCAGGAAAGAGACGCCGCTCTCCGGCGCGTACCACCAGTCGAGGTCCACATAGAGGTCTTTGGCGTTTCTGGCATCCGGGCCAGTGATCGTGCTGCCGTCCGCATGGTCTCCGTTGCTCACACTCAACGATGCGCCCAGGACTTGCTTATATCCCGGGAGCGCCCAGGTATATCCGGCGCGGAGCCCTACCATATGCTGGTCCAGAACAAAGTTGTCCGGATCGGTGTACTCCCACATTAATGGCGCAGCGGGTAAAAGGCTTTCCGTGTTTGCGGCTGTAGTTCCATTGGCGCCCATCACATGCATGTCGCCGCCCTGAACATACCAACTGCTTCCTGCCGTGCCGCCGACATACCCGAAGTATCCAACCGCGACGCTTGGATTGGTGTTACCACCAGCAATCAGATTGATCTGCGAATAGTAGAAGAAATTCGTGTCCGGAACCCAGCCGCCCAGGTATGCATTCCAAGTGCCCACCTGGAAGGATGAGGTGGAGGTCGGGGTGGTGCCATCCTGTGTGTTTCGCTGCGCCGCAAAGTCGAAATCCGCCACTGCGAAGGCCGCGTTATTGCCCAGCGTCCACATCGGCTCCTGTTGGATGAGGTCTGAAATATGCGGCGAGACATCCCCTTTCTGTAGTGCGGGCGGCAAATGGAAACCCAGCCGCTTGAACATATAGCCCTCCTTGTTCAGGACGGGTGGGATGGTATGACAGGCGAAGCAGCGAAGCTTATACCGGCGGGCAAACGCTGGAATCGCGTTCCCTGGCTGGGGCAGCAGCAAAAGAAAGCCGAGCAGTACCATGACTGCTTTCATAGCTGGAAACCAGAGTTTCATTATGTGGGGCTCCTGCATTCCACTAATGCACGTCTGGAGCCAGACTCAACGCCTTGTTTTAACAATGACTTACGCTGGGCGCATCAAGTAAGATGCGGAATTCATTCCCCAGTTTCCGGCTCAGATTGCGGAATGGATTCCCCAGCCTGCTGCTCTCTCTCTCGCTTCAGGAGCGAGTAAAAGGTCTTTCGGTCCACCCCGGCTTCTCGTGCGGCGGCACTCACATTGCCGTCGCAGCGGGCCAGCACGGCTTGCGCATAGGAGCTTTCAAAGGTGGACAGATACCGTTCTCTGGCATCTTTCCACGGAAGTGCGGAGAGACTGCCGACTGCCTCCAGCTTCGGAGAATCCTCTTCGAGATCCTCCGGTCCCAATACACCCCCTCGATGCAAGGCCGTGAGCCGTTCCATGACGTTCTTGAGTTGACGCACGTTGCCGGGCCAGCGTCCCCGAAGCAGCGCCTCATAGAATCGAGGGGAGGCCGAGAGACTTTTGCCGTAACGCCGGGAGAACCGTTCCAGGAAGAAACGCGCCAGATGCTGGATGTCCTCCGGCCGCTCCCGCAAGGGCGGGATTTTCACCGTGACCACGCTCAGACGGTAATAGAGTTCCTCGCGAAACGTTCCTGCCTTGATCTTGGCCATCAGGTCCTGGTTGGTGGCGCAAAGGATGCGGCACTCCACGCGCACTGGCGTCAGGCCTCCCAGCCGTCGCAACACCCGCTCTTCAACAAAGCGAAACAGGCGCGTTTGCAACTCCACCCCCAGGTCTCCGATTTCATCCAGAAACAGCGTGCCGCCGTCCGCGGATTCGATCAGCCCTTTCTTGGTACGCTCCGCGCCGGTAAACGCGCCGCGCTCATAGCCGAACAGTTCGCTTTCGATCAGTGAACCCGGCATAGCGCTGCATTCCACCGGCACGAATGGGCCGTCCTTGCGCCGGCTCTGGTTGTGGATGAAGCGGGCCATGACCTCTTTGCCGGTGCCGCTTTCTCCCAGGACCATGACCGTCGCGTCGGTCGCCGCCGCTCGGCGGCATTTTTCCATCTGGTCCAGCATTGCGGCACTGCGGCTTTGCGCTGCATCCGCCTCGCCCAGCGATTCCAGACGGTCTTTCAGGGTTTCAACTTCGTGTTTCAGCGTGGCATGGGAAAGAGCGCGCTTGACGGTCAGCAGCAGGTCCTCGCGTTTAAAGGGCTTTTGCAGATAATCGAATGCGCCATTGCGCATCGCGAGCACAGCGCCCTCCACAGATCCGAACGCAGTGAGGAAGACGATCGGAAGTCCCGGATGGGCTTCGTGCAGGCGGGCAAAGACTTCTTCACCCGACATTCCTGGCATGCGCACGTCCAGCAGGACCAGGTCGGGTGGATTGGCCATGCACTCAGCCAGTCCCAGTACGGGGTCCGCAAAGGTGGAGACGGTCGTGCCGGGCAAACGCAGCATCCGCTGGATGTTTTCCCCCAGCGCGACTTCATCGTCGATGACAAGAATGCGGCTCACTCTGTCGTTCCTCCGGCGAACCAGTGATACGGCTGGCCGCGTGTGAACCGGGCCGGGGGCAGTTCGACGACGAAGCTGGCGCCGCCGCCGTTCCTCGCCTCGTAACGGATTCGGCCATCGTACATATCCAACAAGCTGGCTGCGAGAAATAATCCCAGACCGAGTCTTTCCCGGCCCGCGCCGCTCGAGACGAACGGCTCGAAAAGATGTTCCCGAATATTTTCTGGCACGCCCGGCCCGTTGTCTTCAATTTTCACCACGACTTTCGCGCCAGCCGTTCGATAGGGTTCTATCCGCACCCAAATGGCGGCCTCGTCTCGCCCCTTCAGTGCTTCGAGCGCATTGCTCAACAAGCCGCGGACGACTTCACCTACCACGTGCTCCGGCACATCCACGCGAGGGGCTTCCGCAATCTCCTCCACCAGCCTCACTCCCTCGCTGTCGGCCGTGGGTTGTAGCGCATGGAGCGCTTCCGCCAAGGCCTTCTGCGGGACCGAGGTATCGAAAACCTCTCCGCCGCGCTCTCGTCGCAGCGCCTGTAGCAGCGTACTTGCAATCTTCCCCATGTAGCGAGACTCTTTCAGCATCTGCTGCAGATCCGTGCATAGCGCAGCGTCCTCTTTGCGTTCGTCGAGTAGCACTTCAATGCGGCCCGCCACAATCGCCAGCGGGTTGTTGAACTCGTGCATGAAACCGGCTGTAAACTGGCCCAGAAGCGTGAGTTGGTGGGACAGCCGTGCCTGCCGGTCGGCGGCCTGCAACTCCTCCCGCAATCGGGATGTGCGGTACCGCACCGTCTCCAACTGGAGCTTCAGTTGCGCCGCTTCTTCCTCGGCATTCGCTGCGCGGGCGATCAGGCGGTCCCGCTGGCCACGCGCATAGAGCAGTGCCGGAAGCGGCGCTAGCAGGACGGCAAGAACGGAAATCGCGACCTTTGCGAATAGGAAGCCTGGGTGAAAAAGAAACACGATGCCCAACAGTGGCAGCACCCAGGCCCCGCTCACCCACAACACAAGAGGATTTCGCTTTCGGGAGCGATTCAGGCCGCCTCCTTCTCCCGCATCGCTTGTCATATGGCTCAAGTGTAGTGCTTCAATACGGTTGGGACGCAATCGCCAGGCGTCGTTTGGCTATTTCCTTCGCTCGAGCGACTCCAATGGGCGGGCCCTCCTATCGAAAACACGCTGCGAAGTCCGCGTTGGGTGGAATGACGATAGGACCGGGCACGGAGAGAGCCGGAAGGAATCTTCAATCTCTTCGGGTCTGATTTCCCGCTGCTAGCGGCGCAGCCTTCATATCGCGCTGCTTGCGGCGGGGTAGCTCATTCCTAGCGGGCCCATAAGAGAAATCCGCCGATCATAAGGGACCCCATGATGGCAATGACCGCGATGACGTAGAAAATGTACGAGAGCGGAATATCTTGATCGTCAATCATACAACTCCCAACAAGGCCGGGCGTGAAGGCTGCTTGGAAACATGCCCTTTTTCATTTCAATTACGCTTCCGCCCCGCCGAAACTATTTTATGTCTTAATCAATTAAGATATAAAAGTCAATCGAATCTGAAAACCACAAGACTTCCGTGCTCTGTTCATGAGAGACTGCACTCATTACAATAGGATCCAAGCAAGAAGGATTTGAGGCGCGGATGCCAGGCAAGCTATTGAAGGACTCCCAACATAAACAACTCCCGACCGTGAGTGAGCTTCGGTTGTTGCAGGTCCTTTGGGAAAGCGGCGAAGCGACGGTCGAGGATGTCGTCAACGCGCATTCCCAGCGGGAGCGGCCCAACTATAAAACCACCCAGACGCTGCTGCGCATCATGGAGCAGAAGGGCTTTATCGCGCACGAAAGCAGAGGACGCGTCTTCGTCTTTAAGCCTTTGATCTCGCGTAAGGCGATCGACCAACGTTCTGTGCAGGCGCTGCTTTCGAGAAACTTTGGCGGCTCGCCGACTGGGCTGTTCCTCAACCTGCTGGAGGCCGCGCGAGTCAAAGGGAAGGACCTGGATGAACTGGAAGCCCAGATCCGTGAGTATCGCAAGAAGAATGACCCGAGTGGACGCGAACGCAACTGATGCGCGTTTGCTATGGAAGATGTCCATCGCGGGCCTCCCGCAACCGCCATTGTGCATCGGAGATGTAGGCGGAGTGTAACAACTCGACAACCGCAGAGGTAGGATGCATCCAGAAACCCAGTTAGCGATCATGGCGGCATTCGCCGGTTTCCTGCTCAAAACGTCCCTCGGTTTTGGCATCTGTTGGGCCATCGGCAAAGTTGTCGCCTCTCCTCGCAGAAAATTCCTAGTTTGGCTGGGCTTCCTTGTCGGTGCGGGATGTTACTGGCTCTGGCTGGTTGCAAGTTTTGTGCCTCACGGGTCTCCGCTGATCTCCCTTCCGGTGCCGGCTGCTTTGGCAGCGTCTGCGCCCGTTGGCAAGTGGCAGATGCCGCCCTCATGGGCGTTTCCCCTGTGGATCGTCCTGCGCGTTGTAGCCGCGCTGTATCTGATCGTGTTAGGCCATTTTTTGCTTGCGCGTATCAAAAAGCAAATGCGCCTTCGATGGGTAATGCGCTTTGCCTATAGGGCGCCAGACCTGATCGAGAGAATTTTCCAGCCGGTCGCGGAGCGTCTAGGCGCAGCCAAGGTGCGGTTGCTCGTGTTATCTGGAATCTATTCTCCTGCCACCTTCGGTTGGGTTCATCCCGTCATTCTGCTGCCGCCTCTGTGTCTGGAACAGGACGAGAGCGAACTGGCAGATATCTTCCGTCATGAACTGCAACATATTCGGCGGTGGGATTTCTTCTCGAACAGTATCGCCTCGCTCTGCTGTGCACTGTTGTTCTTTCATCCCGCTGTTTGGTTTGCCCTGCGCAGGTTGGAATTGGAAAGTGAACTTGCCTGCGACCTGGCGGTCGTCCGCGATTCGCCCGAGAGGCGTGCAACCTACGCCGAGTGTTTGGTTCGCTTCGCGCGGTTGCACGCGGCACAAGAGCCGACGCCATGGAATTTAGACTTTGCCGGTTCGTCCGTTCAGTTGAAAGTGCGTGTTCGCTCCGTGCTGGCGGAAACCAGAAAAATCCCCGGCTGGCTGTTGGGCTTGCGCGCCGGTCTTGGACTGCTTCTGTTCGCCGGCTTCCTCTGCATGGCCCCTTCGCTTTTTATCGTGCTTTCGTACGCAAACCGGATTGCGGAGCCGATCATACCCTCGGTGTTCCACCCGCAGACAAAGGTTCGACTACGGAAGAGCGGCATATCCAGGGCCCAAACGCGGGAGAATGCGGCCCTAGCTCGCCGCGCGCTGGAAGCCCTAACGTTGGCCGCCCCGCCTGCTGGTCAAGCGGAGCTCTCCGCCGAGACAGCGCCGACTGTACCGCAGGAACCCAATATGTTGTTGTCCGGCAAGCCGGTGCCTACGTTGAAGCAGAGGAGCGATGCGCCTGAAGCTGCGTCATCGAAGCCCGCGCACGCGACAGTTGTCCTCATCTCGGATCCATCTCCCTCGCCTGCGGGACATCCAATCATCACCAAGGGTCGCTCGTTCGCTTCGGCAGTCATGACCGGGGCAGGTGAAGCGGCCCGCTTCGCCGTCGGACACGGCAGAGAAGTTCACTGAGCCGGCAGTGTGGCGATTTGAAGCGTCACTCAGCACGAATCCTCTGCACGGGGTGAATGTTCATAAGCGAAGGTTGCCGACATTTTCAAGATCGACGGTTCCCCATCGCCGTCTTGATGATGATGAATTGAATGCAGCGACTGCGCGGACTAGAGAATTTTCAAATCAAGTGTTAACAAAACACTGGGTGCCCCATCCTTTGTGCCCCTCATGCACAAAGGGTGGGAGAGCGCGACTCTTTCCACGACCTTCAACACCATGACCGAAACCGCTCTAATAGCGAATGTCTGCCATGAGTCGGGTGACTTCCTGCTGCTGCTCCGCAGTCAGCGGCAACAACGGCAGACGCGCCCGGCCGCCGTAATAACCGTTTAAATCGCACGCGAATTTCAAGCCCGGCACGCCCATTTGGCCGCCGACGATGTCGGAAGCGGCGCGAATGCGCTCCTGCTTCTCCGCGGCCAAACCGTCATCGCCTTCTTTCCAGGCCATCCATATCTCGCAGCAACATTGCGGCGCACAGGTGCCAAAGGCAACCACTGCGCCGGAAGCGCCTTCGCGGAACGCCGCATGCATCGTGCCGGCCCCGCCGGTCAAAACGGCGAATCCAACTGCTTTCTGCCGCGTCTTCATCGCAGCGGGAGCTGCGGCAACAGCAACGGCGGAACTACCCTGCTGCAATGCATCGGCTGCTACAAATCGGGTCGCGGAGTTTGCCGGTTGCGCTGAGAGCATCCGCTGCGTGACAACGGTGAATGTCGTGGTGACGGTGACCGTCCGCTTTGCAAATTTTGTAGCTTTTACAATGGCGGCAATGTTCTCCACATTCCCGCTCGATTCTTTGATTCCGATAATGTTCGGGTGGTGCGCCAGCTCGGCGATCACCTCCACCGGCATGTCGTAGTTTGTGAAGAAAGGTACGTTATACAGCAGCACTGGCAGCGGAGAATGGTCCGCGATTGTACGGTAGTACGTCAGCATCTCAAGTTGCGGCCCGTCGGAGCGATGCAGTTGCTTCCGATAGAAATGCGGCGTGCGCACCAGGACAGCGTCATAGTTGAGTGAAGCAGCGGTCTCCGCCATTGCCAGGGTTTGGCGAACGCTCTCCTGACCCACGCCGGCAACCATTGCCTTCTCGGGCGATGCGGCTGCCATCGCCGTGGCAAGGACCTCCCGCTGCTCTTCGCCGCTCAACAGGATGGCTTCGCCGGTGGAACCCAGCACCACCATACCAGTCAGTTGAGATCGGGAGTAGAGCGCGACGTTGTGTTCCAGCTTGCGCAAGTAAAGCTTGCCGTCGGGATAAAACGGCGTCGTAATGGGCGGCAAAATTCCTTCGAGCAGCATCGTGCTTATTATTGTAGGCGAAGCGATTTACCCGCCGGGAACTTTCCGCTGCCGAGGCGCGTATGTTTCTGGTAGATCGCGGCGCCGAAATTGCCGGTATGCGTTCTTCCGTTTCAGGCGCCCCGATGGCCGGAATGCATCACTTTGTTTGGAAGGGAGGACCTACGATGAAATTCTTATTGTGGTGTGTGCTGCTGATTCTCTGCTGGCCTCTGGCCCTGTTGGCGCTGGTGCTGTACCCAATCGTTTGGCTGCTCTTGCTGCCTTTCAGGTTCGTGGGCATCGCCGTTCACGGCGTGCTGGAATTGGTCGCAGCCTTGATCTTGCTGCCTGCGCGCCTGCTTCGCGGAGTATAGGTTAGACGCCCGCGGCGATCCGCGCTGCATGGAGATGCTGCAGCGCATTCACGGAAATTCCCTGTTGTTGCAGGGCCACGATGCCGCCAGCCGCCGCCCGCGCCGCCGCCAGGGTAGTAATGGTAGGAATGCGCTGGGTGACGGCGGCCCGGCGAATTGCCTTCTCATCGAAAAACGTGTCCTGACCGCGCGGCGTGTTGATGATCAGTTGGATCCGGTCGCCTTTAATCAAATCCACGACATTGGGTCGGCCTTCCTTCACCTTGAAAACGCGCTCCACGACGAACCCGGCTTTCTCCAGCACGTCCGCGGTGCCATGGGTTGCGACCAGTTTGAATCCAAGCTCGACAAACTGCAGTGCCAGGGCCGCGACTGCGGGCTTGTCATGATCGTTCACGCTCAAAAATATCGTCCCTTTCACTGGCAGCTTTTGCCCCGCCGATAGCTGCGCCTTGGCGAAGGCCTCGCCGAAGCTGGCAGCCACGCCCATCACTTCGCCGGTCGACTTCATTTCCGGCCCCAGCACGGTATCGACCCCAGGAAATTTGTTCCACGGAAAGACCGGCGACTTGACAAAGTAGTGTGGGCCGGTTCCAAGCAAGGTTTTACGGTCGATATTTTCCGAAAGAAACTCGCGCAGCTTGCGGCCGGTCATTAAACGAGCCGCAATCTTGGCCAGAGGAACTCCGGTGGCCTTCGACACATAGGGAACTGTGCGCGACGCCCGCGGATTGACTTCGATGACGAAGACGTTTTCACGCTGCACGGCAAATTGGATGTTCACCAATCCAATCACGTTCAGCGCCCGCGCCAGCTTATGGGTATGCGCGCGAATAGTTGCCAGCACCTGCTCCGACAGGTCTACGCTCGGCATCACGCAGGACGAGTCCCCGGAGTGGATGCCGGCCTCCTCAATATGCTGCATAATGCCAGCAATCACCACATCGTCCCCATCCGCCAGCGCATCCACGTCGACTTCGATCGCGTCTTCCAGAAAGTGGTCGATCAGCACCGGCCGCTGCTGCGAATACTCGACCGCCTCCCGCATGTAATGCGTGACCGCTTCGTCATCATAGGCGATGACCATGGCTCGGCCGCCAAGCACGTAGGAAGGCCGCACCAGCACGGGATATCCGACCCGTCGTGCTCCGGCAACAGCCTCTTCCACGCTGGTGGCCAGCGCGCCAGGCGGTTGCGCAATCTTCAAATCGTCGAGCAGTTTGCCAAAGCGTTTGCGGTCTTCCGCCAGGTCGATCGACTCCGGCGACGTGCCGATGATCGATACACCGGCAGCCTTCAACGGCAGCGCAAGGTTCAGCGGAGTTTGTCCGCCAAACTGCACGATCATCCCAATCGGCGCGCCGGACGCTGCTTCGTGCTCGTAAACCTCCAGCACATCTTCATACGTCAACGGCTCAAAATAGAGGCGGTCACTGGTGTCGTAATCCGTCGATACAGTTTCCGGATTGCAGTTGACCATGATGGTTTCATAGCCATCCTCCTTCAGCGCAAAGGCAGCGTGGCAACAGCAATAATCGAACTCAATTCCCTGCCCAATGCGGTTCGGCCCACTCCCCAGAATGATCACTTTTTTCTTCTGGGTTGGAGCGGCTTCATCTTCTTCGTCGTAGCAGGAGTAAAAATAGGGCGTGAAACTCTCAAATTCCGCTGCGCAGGTGTCCACCAATTTGTAGACCGGCTTCAATTTGTGCCGCAACCGGAGTTCACGCACCTTAACGGCTGCGTCCGAACCCTCCATGCCCCATACATCCGCCAGCCGCGCGTCGGAAATCCCCATGCGCTTGGCCTTGCGCAACAACTCCGGCGCGATCGTATCGTAGGTGGTCGTGCCCAGCTCGCCGACACACTCGGTGATCTCTTTAATCTGCTGCAGAAACCACGGGTCCATGGAGGTCATCCACGCAACCTCGCGCACCGACTGGCCGCACCGAAACGCATAGCGGATATACGAAAGCCGATCCGGATGAGGCGTGACCAGCCGCTGCGTCAATCGACGAGGCTCAATCACCTCGGCGCCGATGGCCCTGCCAGTTTCTAGCGACCGAAATGCCTTCATCAAGGATTCTTTGAAGGTCCGTCCGATCGCCATCACTTCGCCGACAGACTTCATCTGCGGCCCCAGCCCTTCGTCCGTGCCCGAAAATTTTTCAAATTGCCACTTGGGGATTTTTACGACGACATAATCGATCGTCGGCTCAAAGCACGACGGCGTCTTTCGTGTAATGTCGTTGGGGATTTCATCCAGCGTGTAGCCGACCGCGAGACGCGCGGCAATCTTCGCAATGGGAAAACCCGTGGCCTTCGAGGCCAGCGCGGACGATCGCGAAACGCGCGGATTCATTTCAATCACAACCAGGCGTCCGGTCGATGGATGCACGCCAAATTGCACGTTAGAACCGCCGGTTTCGACGCCGATTTCGCGGATCACCTTGATGGCGGCGTCGCGCATCGCCTGATATTCGCGGTCGGTCAGCGTCTGCGCCGGGGCCACCGTGATCGAGTCGCCGGTATGCACGCCCATCGGATCGACGTTTTCAATCGAGCAGATAATGATGACGTTATCCGCCAAATCGCGCATTACTTCCAACTCATACTCTTTCCAGCCCAGCACCGACTCTTCAATCAGGCATTCATGCACCGGTGAAAGATCGAGCCCGCGGGAAAGAATCTCCATCAATTCTTCGCGATTGTAGGCGAGGCCGCCGCCAGATCCGCCCAGCGTAAACGACGGTCGAATAATCACCGGGAAGCCGATCTTGCCGGCAAACTCCAACCCGTCACGAAGATTGTTGACCAGCGCGGAACGCGGAACGTCCAAGCCGATGCGACGCATCGCGTCCTTGAACAGCAGCCTATCCTCCGCTTTTTTGATGGCTTCCAACTTGGCGCCGATCAACTCCACACCATACTTTTCGAGGACTCCGGAATCCGACAACTCGACCGCGAGATTCAGGGCCGTCTGGCCGCCGACGGTCGGCAGCAAGGCAAACACGCCGCTGCGGTTGGCGCTGTTCAGCATCTCTGTCTCAATACGGATGATTTCTTCCAGATATTCCAGCGTCAAGGGCTCGATGTAGGTACGATCCGCCAATTCCGGATCGGTCATGATGGTGGCGGGATTTGAATTCACCAGCACCACTTCGTAACCGTCAGCCCTGAGCGCTTTGCAGGCCTGTGTGCCGGAATAGTCAAACTCCGCTGACTGCCCAATTACAATGGGTCCCGAGCCGATCACCAAAATCTTCGTAATGTCATTTCTACGTGGCATCAGATTTAATCAGTCTCACTTAAAAAATGCAGTAAATACTGGAGCAAATATTAGATGAAGTGCATTTGCCAGAGCGGCGAGAAAAAAAGTGAACATCGCTGCACCAATCAACTTCTGCCCGGATTTCCGCGCACGTTTTCAAGTTATTTTCAATTTCGAAATAGGGGAACCAATACGAATAAAAACGGACGATAAAATTCGCATAGACCAATAGCGATCCGAATAGTGTACTCGCCAATAGAATTGCACCTAAAGGTGACAGAGGACCACTAAATCGGAATCTCGGGTAAATAACGTGTAATACAGCGAATTCCGTGAACCACATCACCACAGCAGACAACCAAAACACAATCAAGACGTACTTGTACACAAAACTTCGTATGACAAACTTGTTCTTTTCAAACAGCATTCTAATTTCATTGCTGATCTTATGAACCCAAGCCTCGTCTGCAGCATGGACAACAATTTGATTTAACCTTCTGTCGCCAACTTGATCAAAATTAGTGAAACTATTTTGGAGTCGAACTTCCATCAGCCGTTGATTATTATCCGCCTGGGCTTGTATGAAAATCGAGCTCAGATCACTAGGGATGCTCGAGACTGGGTATTGAACATGATTGAATTCGACGTTATTCAAGGGTGCACAGAAGATATACAGCAAATTTTGCAATGGAAACCCTTCAACAGTCTCTTTGGCGATAGACGAAGTCCGCTCCAACATATCTATGCTGATATGGGCCGCTGGGACATTGATAAGATTTTCAACTGTCACTTCTTCCACTCCTCCATCATCTTGCGGAAATCCTGGAAGAGGTAATGCGAATCGTGCGGGCCGGGGCTGGCCTCCGGATGGTACTGCACGCTGAACAATGGCAGGCTGCGGTGCCGCAATCCCTCCAGCGTGTTGTCATTCAGGTCGATGTGAGTCAGGTCCACTTCACTCTGCTTCAGCGAATCCGGGTCGACGGCATAGTTGTGATTGTGCGCCGTAATCTCTACCTTGCCGGAGCCGGTGTGCTGCACCGGATGGTTGCCGCCGTGATGGCCAAATTTCAGCTTGTAGGTTTTCCCGCCAAGCGCCAGTCCGATCAACTGATGACCCAGGCAAATTCCAAACACAGGAGTTTTTCCGATCAGCCGGCGAATATTTTCCTGGGCATATTTCACCGGTTCAGGGTCGCCCGGCCCGTTCGACAGAAACACTCCGTTCGGATTCAGCGCCAGCACATCTTCCGCGGAAGTCGTCGCAGGAACCACGGTGACCCGGCACCCATGCTGCGTCAGCATGCGCAGGATATTGCGCTTGATTCCATAGTCGTACGCAATCACGTGCAGATTTGGCTCCGGCATGGCGGCTGCGGGGCCGATCGTCAGCGGATCTTCGTTTGCATTCTGCGGGTCTGTCCTGTCCCATTCGTAGCGCACCTTGGTTGTGACCACGCTGGCCAAGTCGGTCCCGTCCATCTTGCGAATGGAGCGGGCCTTGGCGATCAACACTTCTGGATTCGACTCCAGCGAGGAGATGACGCCTCGCATCACGCCGTAGGTACGCAAATGCCGCACCAGTGCGCGCGTGTCAATCTCCGAGATGACGGGAATGTTGAATCGCTCCAGGTATTCGTCGGCCACGAGTTGCGAGCGCCAGTTCGAGCTGACGGGCGAAAATTCACGCGTCACCAAGCCCTCGATGTACGGTCGGCTGGCTTCGTCATCCGCGTTGTTCGTTCCGTAATTGCCTATTTGCGGGTTGGTGAGGACAACAATTTGTCCCGCATAGGAAGGGTCGGTGAAAATTTCCTGATAACCGGAAAGCGATGTATTGAAAACAACCTCGCCGTAGCATTCTGCCTTGGCACCGTAGCCGCGGCCCTGAAAGATACGCCCATCTTCGAGCGCAAGTATGGCCTGCATCGCGTCTCCACGCAGTGGATTTTATTAATCTTATCAGACTTGACCAGCAATCCCCCTGTGGAAGATGGGGAACGGAAATTTGGAGTTCATGCGTCTTGCTAGTGGACGACTCCCATGTCATCCGTGGGCCAATAGACAAAAGTTGCCTTGCCATAAATCAGGTTGCGGTTCACGGGGCCAAAGTCGCGGCTGTCGCTGGAAATCAGCCGGTGATCCCCCATCACGAAGTATTCGCTCCGGGGCAGAACGGTCTCCGGATAGGACCGATCGTCTCGAAAGCGCATCGGCACATACGGTTCCTTCAGCGCCTTGCCATTCACGTACACTTGCCCGTCGTCGATGCGCAACCTGTCTCCGGGCACGGCAATCACGCGCTTGATATAGCTTTTCGCCGGATCGAGCGGAAAATGAAAGACCACGACATCGTCGCGATGGATCGGTTCGAAATGATATTCAAACTTGTTGATGAACAGCCGTTCCTGGTCTTGCAGGCCGGGCATCATGCTGGTGCCTTCCACCCGCACCGGCTGGTACAGGAAGGTGATAATCAGAAAAGAAATCGCAATGGCAAACACCAGGTCCCGCGTCCACGTCGACACTGTCAAAGGAGCGGACACTGGCCTCGCGCCTTCATGGTTTTCGCTTTCTATGTTTGTTGGATCCACCGGAGACAAAGGGAAATTCAACCTCGCTTTTATTTTATCCGAAATGATTCGAGGGCCAGATTTCGGCGATTCACGCTCATCTCGGTCCAACTGCTTGGGCAATTCCGCAGGATTCGGCAAAATGCTCTAAGCTACATCCAACGTTCTATGCGAATCGCCTTTTCTACGGGTCGTCCCGCGCACGCCGTGCTGCCGGCAAATCTGCTTGCCAAGCGCGGAGCCCAGGCGACAATCTTTACCGCCGCCTATCGCGCCCGCTTTCCAAAGCTGGAGCCTGCTGTTCGGCTGCGATGGGTCCCGCAATTCGTACCCTCCCTCCATTTCTTGACCGGTGTGCAGCTCGCTCGCCCCTGGCAACGCGCCGACACCGCGTTCTACGACCATCTTGTCGCCGTGCGGATCGCAACCACACGCGACCGCTTCGATATCTTCTGGGCCTGGGCGTCGGGCGCGCTTGCTTCCGGTCGGGCCGCGCGCCGCCGTGGCGCCAGATTTGTTCTGGACCGCGCCTGCCCCCACGTTGACGCCCAGCAAGCGTTGATTCAGATGGAGTGCGATCGACTCGGCGTGCCCTATCAACCCGAGCCGCCCTGGTTCCGCGCCCGTCAGCTCGCCGAATACGATGAAGCCAACATTATCCTGGTGCCGTCCACCTACTCACACGGCTCATTTCCTCCCGAATTGCAATCGAAGACGCTGGTGGCGCCACTGTTTGGACGAGTGCCGCTGCAACACGTCATCCATACTTCCAACATAGCGCCTGTTTCTGCATCGAACGCAAGGAGCGAACGGCAAAGGCCGTTCACGTTCGGCACAGTGGGCGGCCAACCCTTGCGCAAGGGTTTTCTCTACCTGCTGCAGGCGTGGAAACAACTCCGGTTGCCCAACGCGCGACTGCTTCTTCGCACCGATGCGCCGCTCGATCGATCGCCAGTGCTGCGAGATCTGCTTCGCCAACTGCCGAATGTGGAGATAGTTCGATATGTAGAAAACATGAGCGATTTCTACCGTCGCTGCGATGCCTTTGTCTTCCCCACCATCGACGATGGCTTTGGCATGGCGCTGCTGGAGGCGATGGCGCTCGGGCTGCCTGCCATTGCCACCACGCATTGCGGCGCCGCAGAATTGTTTACTCCCGGCCAGGACCTGATCGTCGTCCCAGCGCAGGACGCCGAGCCATTGGCCAGCGCCATGCAATCTCTCTACTCGTCCGATGAAATGCGGGAGCGCCTGCGCGCCAACGCCTTGCGTTCCCTGCGGCAGATCGAGGGGAATGGAACGTATCAGCTCTACTCAACGACGCTGGACCAGATTCTTGCCGGCTGCAGGCCTGCGACCTTGTAAGGGCGCCTTGCAGCTTCGCGCATAGACCCAGCCTGAGCGGTACAATTCTGGCCATGAGGATGAATCCGAAACGAACATTTATCTCGGCATCGACGGGCTTCGCGCTGCTGGCGGTGGCGATGGGCGCGGCTGCTGTGGGAGCGATCGCCGTAGGGGCTGTGGCCGTCGGCGCGTTCACCATTGGCAAGTTCGGCATGAGCCAGGGCCGCATTGAGAAGCTGGAGATTGGCGAGCTGACCTTGGATCGGCTGATGATTCGCGAGCGAACGACAGACGAGCAAGAGTAAATCCCATATTCTTGTCGATGCTGTAGCATCACTTGTTACGATGCCCGGAACGATGCCTGGTGCCCCATTCAAGCCTTCTTTTGGCTTGAGTTGGGAAGAAGAAGTTCCACGGATGGACAGAGTTTCCCTGCTGCTCGCTCGCCTGGTGGCCCTCCATAAGCGCCAATGGAACTTCCCTTTCCAGAATTTCAGCCTGCCTTGGGTGGCCCACTTATGTCATGCGTTGCGCTGGCGAGTGCCAGAATCGTTGCGGCAAACAGCAGCGTATCCGCAAAGTAGTTGATGCCCTCCACCTTGGCTGCGGCGCTGGGGTCGAACATTTGCGCGATCAGGATGGGCCCGTAGACAAACAAGACGAGCAGCACAATCCATGACCCGAGAGCGGTCGCGGCAAGACGCGTTTTCTTGTTTAGAAGAATGGCTGCCCCGGCGACGAGGAGAATTGCGCCGGTCACGATGCCGATGACTGGGCGCGCGGGAATATACGCGGGCATGATTTTTTCCAGCGGCACGCCGGGGCAATGCAGGGGGTGCAGAAAATGCTCGACGCCGTAGAAGATTGCGGCGATGCCGAGGATGATGCGGCCGACGGTGATCAGCTTGCTTCGATTCGGACTGCGCATCACGCTGGCTGCGAGGAGCCAGCCTCCAGCGGCGAAGGAAAGCTCGCGGAGAACAAATGTCCAGCCAAACCTGTCTCTGGGATTGGCAAAAGCTCCGCGTAGATCCGACATCAGCACAAAAAGAAACATCATTGTGCCGAAGAGCAGGCCGGACCAGAGCACCTGAATTTTGGTGGCGATGCTCAAGGAGGCGGCCAGCAACGCGACGCCGACGAAATACGCCCAGAACAAACGCCACGGCATATAGTCGGGCACTGCGGGCAGGACAAAGGCGACGTTCGCAAGATGAAGGGCTCCGAAGACCGCCAGGGGAATGGCGAAGCACAAATTGGTTGCGGCGACGAACTTGTCGAGGCGGTAGGCCCGCGCGATGTCGGCCTTCGTGGCCCACAGGGCGATCAGGAACAGCAGGATGCCGGCGCTGCACATGGCAACCACCGTGCGCGAAGCTCCTAAGAACAGGACGAGAAGGGTTATGTGCATGGGTGTGGGCGTTGCATTCGAGCGCTAGATCATCAATATAGCTTTGAATTGTAGCTATGGGTAGCGGGCGGAGTTTTCGGGGTTCAAGGCAAGCTAGTTGAAGGATTGTGCAAGCCAATTGAAGGATTGTGCGGGACAATTGAAGTATTGTGCAGAGGCCATTTCGATCCCGCAACGATGCAAGTCACTGTTTACATTCGGTTGCTGAGGCGCAAGCGGGCTTTTTCACCGCAAAACAGGCGAAATACGCAGGGTTTTCTGAAAGCAGCCACACCTACAACGTTCAAGAGGGGCACTGGGTCCGCGAATACCGGGGAATTTACCGGCTCGCATCGTATCCGGCGGTGCTGCGGCCGGAGCTGGTGCGCTGGCATTTGTGGTCCATGGACCGATCGGGGCGGGCACAGGGAGTCTATAGTCATTCTACTGCTTTGGGGCTTTATGCTACGCCACAGATCGATCCGCCGGATGCACATCGGGAGCTGGAGATGACGGTGTCGATGAGCTTTCGACGGAGGGGCGCGACGCCGGAGAGTTTGACGCTGCACTATGCCAACCTGCGGGAGAACGACATTGCGGCGCGGAACGGGTATCGACTGACGACTCCGCTGCGAACGATCTTAGATTTGGCGGCGGCGGATACGATGCCTCGCGCAGAGTTGTCGAAGGCGCTGCTGGGGATTTTGGAGCGGGGTCTGATCACACGCGAGCAGGTCGAAAGGGCGAGGATCCCGGAGGTGGCTCAGATGCAACTGGAGGCACTGCTGGGGTGGAAGAAGCGGTGAGCGATGGCCCAGGTCGCAGAAGCGGGAGATGGGGCACCCAGTTAAAGTGCAATCAGGGGTCCAGTTCATGCAAATCTTACATTTCAAAACATCTGCAGATTTCCGAAAGTGGCTGGAGAAACACCATACGGAATCCGATGGGATATGGTTGCGGATTTCAAAGAAAGATTCGCAGGAGACATCCCTGACCTACGCGGAAGCGCTGGATCAGGCGCTTTGCTATGGCTGGATCGATGGCCAGAAAAAACCCTTCGACAAACACTCCTGGCTGCAAAAATTCACACCGAGGCGCGTCAAAAGCGGGTGGTCGAAGATCAACACGCAGCATGTGGAGCGTCTTATCCAGGCAGAAGCCATGACCGCTGCGGGGAAGAAAGCCGTGGAAGCAGCCAAGGCCGATGGTCGATGGGAAGCCGCTTACGCTTCCTCCAGAAGTGCGACGCCGCCTGAAGATTTTCTAACGGAGTTGAGGAAGAATAAGAAAGCGGAGGCATTTTTTAAGACACTCAACAAAGCCAATGTTTATGCGATTGTGTATCGCCTGGAAACGGCAAAGAAGCCGGAGACCAGAGAAAAGCGGATGAAGACGATTCTTGCCATGATGGAGCAAGGCAAAGCATTTCATCCTTAAATGAGCCCCCGTGTGCGGCAGGCAGATTGGGCCGCTGACGGTATGAATTTCACCCCACTCAAGCCAAGAGCAGGCTTGAATGGGGCACCTGGCAATTATCATTCATCCATGCTTATTCAACGAGACAGCATCGCACTGGTGATAGGGGGGTACGGTGCGCTCCTATCGACGGCGGTTTTCGTATGGACGCTCTACCTTCATAAGAGAGATGCGTCTGTCATACGCGTGCATGCGAAGATTCGTACATCGCTTCCGCGAAGCCCTCTGGGTGACGCTCCTACAGAGACGTTCGAGCTCGACAACTTTTTTCCGAACGACGTTCGAAACGAAAAGCCTTGGTCTATCGAAATTCATTATGCGAACGCAGGACGGAGGCCAGCGACGATTGTAGGATGGGCGGCCCTTCGTCCTAGGCTCGGCTATCCACCAGACGAACGGTTCCACAGGCCTATTACTCTTCAAGAGAGCGACACAGCCTATTTCATTCTTCCGAGCTTTGATCCGTTCCGCAACGACACAACGGGATTTGTGTTGAAAGATTCGCAGGGCAGGAGCTGGAGTTTGCCGGCGGGTCAGCTCAAAAGCATTCAGAAACTGATGATCGACCACCGACTTTAGCGCCGGGTGCCCCATTCAAGCCTTCTTTTGGCTTGAGTGGGAGAGCATTTTCATGGGCGTACTGAACTGTCCTGCTTGCAGCTTTGCCAGCAATTCGTCAGCTTCTGCGGCGGTCACGTACAGGCCAGTCGCCTGATATTCCTCCCACGCTGCAAGCGCATCCTGCCGAAATTTCTGACGCTTCCGGTTGCGATTCATTTGTACCTCGAAGCTGACATGGCCTTCATTGGAAGATCGTGATGGTTTTGGCGAGGACTTCCTCGAGGAGTTCGGTGGGGAGGGCTTCGACTTTTTTGCCGTGGCGGGCTTCGATATCGAGAACGCAGGGCTGATCGCATCGCACGATTCCGGTGATGCGCGTGTTTGTGAGCGGGACGGCAAAGCCGAGGCGGCCGGGTGCCCCATTCAAGCCTTCTTTTGGCTTGAGTGGGGGTAGTTCCGTAAGCTCGCCAATCCAGTGTCTCGAAGAGATCTACGCGGCCGGGTGCCCCATTCAAGCCTTCTGTCGGCTTGAGTGGGGGGAAAGTTCTATTGCGGGAGCGAGTCTCCCTGCTGCTCGTTCGCGTTTTCTGGAAATCCACTCGGATTCGATCTCCACGCGTCCTTCGAGGCCCGTCGCGTAGTGGAGAAAACTGCTCCACTCCCAGTCTTCAGGACGTTCACACAGTCCACGCTTCACCGGGTTGCGATGGATGTATCGCAATTTTTCCATGAACTGCGGATGATTTCTGACATTGAAATCGTAGTAGCGTTTTTGCCAGAAGTGCTCGGCTTCGCCGATCAGCCTCCGAGAGATTCCCTGCTTCAGGGACTTGATGGCATCGGCGAGGGTCCGGGTGGTTTCTCCCCCACTCAAGCCAACAGAAGGCTTGAATGGGGCACCTTCCGGTTCGCTGATCAGCAAATGAACGTGCTCGGGCATTACGACATAACCGTAAACACGGAGAGAGAATCGAAGCCGGACGCGTTCCAGCGCAGACTCGAAGACCCATCTTGATTCGATTGGGTTCAGGAGTGGACGGCGCTGATAGCAGGAGAAGGTGAGGAAGTGGGTCTGTCCGGATTCGTGGAATCTTTTTAGCCGGGAGGGCATGGAGGCAGCTTACTCTCTCACCCCACTCAAGCCAAAAAACGGCTTGAATGGGGCACCGTCAGGCTTACTCTCTCCCCCACTCAAGCCAAAAAACGGCTTGAATGGGGCACCGTCCAATATTTTTCTACAATCCTAATTTTTCCCACATAGCGTCGACTTTGGATTTGGTGGTGGGGTCCATGCGGAGCATTTCTGGCCAGGGACGGGTGAAGCCTTCGGCGGCCCACTTGCACGTGGCGTCGATGCCCATTTTGCTGCCGTAGTTGGGTAGGCGCGAGGCGTGATCGAGCGAGTCGATGGGGCCGAGGGTGAATTGGATGTCGCGCTCGGGATCGATGTTGTTGGTCACGCGGAGGACGACTTCGCGCATGTCCTGCACATCGCAATCCTCATCGACAACGAGGACGCACTTGGTGAACATGGCCTGGCCGAGCGACCAGATGGCGTTCATGACTTTGCGCGCGTGGCCGGGATAGCTTTTGCGGATGGAGACGATCATCAGGTTGTGAAAGACCGCTTCGACGGGCAGATTGATGTCGACAATTTCTGGAATGGTGAGCTGCATCAGCGGCAGAAAAATGCGCTCGACGGCCTTGCCCATCCAGGCATCTTCCATGGGCGGCTTGCCAACGATGGTGGTGGCGTAGATGGGGTCGCGGCGATGGGTGATGCAGGTGATGTGGAAGACGGGATAGTCGTCGGGCAGAGTGTAGAAGCCGGTGTGATCGCCGAAGGGACCCTCGGAGCGGAGCTCGTCGAGGCGGACGTAGCCTTCGAGGACGATTTCTGAGGCGGCGGGGACTTGCAGATCGACGGTCTCGCACTGGACAAGCTCGACGGGTTTTTGGCGGAGGAAGCCGGCGATGATGAATTCTTCGACCTCGGGCGGCGCGGGGACGATGGCGGAGAAGGTGGTGGCGGGATCGGTGCCGATGGCGACAGCGACTTGCAGGATGTCTCCGGAGGATTTGGTGCGGACGGTGGTGTTTTCTTCACCCCCACTCAAGCCAGACGACGGCTTGAATGGGGCACCGTCACCTTTGTTTGAAGGCAACATTGCGCCGCCACCGGTTTCGGCCATGCGGGCGACGCGGGCCGAGGCGGCATCTTGGGAGCCGGCTTCGGCGGATTGGCGCAGGCGTTCACGATAATGCTCCGCGGCAACTTTCTGCCGCTGCCAGTGCATGCCGGTGGTTTGGCCGTCGTAGACCTGCATGCGATACATGCCGACGTTGCGCTTCCCGGCTGGATTGCCGGCGGCGTCTGTCTTTCGGGGGTCGCGGGTGATGACGCACGGCAGCGTGATAAAGCGGCCGCCGTCCTGCGGCCAGCATTGCAGAATGGGAAAATCGAGAACGCTGAAATTTTCGCGCAGGATGACTTCTTTGCAGGGCGCATCCTTGGCGGAGACGATTTTCGGGAAGAATTTGCCCATCTCGGCCAGCATGGGAAGCATGCGAACTTTATCGAGGAAGCCCTCCGGAGAGCGGAGATTCATCAGTTCGCGGATGCGATCGGCCACTTCATTTAGCGAGTCGACGCCGAGCGCGAGGCACATGCGGCGCTCGCTGCCGAACTGGTTCATCAAAACCCTCGCGCCTGGATGGCCTTTCACATTTTCAAACAACAACGCCGGGCCGCCGGGCGCATAGCCTTGGAGCCCGCCCGAGGTTCCGGCTTTGGAGACGCGATCGGCAATCTCCGCCATCTCAAGTATTGGATCAATTTCATGCTTGATATATTTGATTTCTTTTGCCTTATCAAGCGCTTTTATCCAGTCTCTTAGGTCGTCGCAGGCCAAGCTGACCATCCTCTCGCGGTGCTCCCGCTCGCAAAACCGCGCGGAGCGGAACTTCCGCGTCTGTATCGTAGTGTACTTGCCGTGTGCTGGAAGAAACGCAGGTCACTCCACTTCCACTTCGAGTATGCGCAGGACCCGAGCGGAATGACAATATTGCTGCGTGAACGAGTGGGCCGGGACGCTAGGAAGAAGTCGGCAGGTCAACACAGGTTTCAGTGCCGGCGCGAAATCCTGCCATCCAGCGATCCATGAACGTGTGGACGCAACCGGCACCGCACAGGTGTTTGCTCTCCGCGCTATGGGCCAACGCGTTGTCCCACGGCATCAGCTTCAAGGTGGGTTGGCCACCCTTCATGTCAAGGGAAGGCGCACACTCGCTCAGGGCGATCCACCACTTCTCTTCCACGCTCATCTGCTGTTTGCCGCAGACGTCACAACTGAAGCGTTCAATCCAAGCCATGGAGTGCTGTGTCATCCTGTCCGAAAAAGTACCGCAGCCAGTATTCCCGATAAGCACACTTCGGTTACGCGCCCCAACGCTGCCAGCACGGGTTGCGCCTAGTTCTACGTGGCCGATTGGACCCTCTAAACTGAGCGCCTGTCCGCGCGCGCCAAAGGCAGGCTTCAAGCGGCCAGGTCGTAGGTCCTTCGCTCTTCTACAAACGCGTCAAAACTGGCGCAGCGCATCCATCAGATAAAAGGCGAGGATTCCCAACGTTACCAAGCCTTCCGCGCCACCGAAAATTCGAATCATGTTCTCAACAGGCTTCACCTTCTTCATGATCAGTTCTTGCTCCTGCTGTTGCATGGTCGAAGTTTCTTCCAGGAAGAGTTGGTCTTCTTCGGCGCGCGTGATGGTGGCGCGATACAAAATGAGGCCCAGCAGGACCAGTCCCAATGCTCCCCAAACGGTCCAGATAACCAATACGTAGCTCATAAGATGACCTCGCGATCGGTTGTAGTGTTGCTACCACAGCGCAAATTCAATCCCGCACCTGCGCCGACTCCTCTTTCGCCTGTATCCTACTCCTAAACTTGGCGGTAGGGGTAGAAGATTCTGTGCATCCCACGCAGGTCTTTCGCATCAACATGGGGGGCGGCATGGGGGGACGTTCATGGGCGGTCCGCGGGAGATTGCGATTGTTTTGCGGCCCATTTCGCCGTATCATAAGGAATAGAAGAAACGAGAGGGCTCCCACTATGGCTACGATGACTCCGACTCCGACCACCGAAACCGTTAAAGCTCCCCCGGTCACGCTGACCCCGGAGGCGATCAAGAAGGTGCGCGAAATCATGGCGACTCAGGACCCGGTTCCTGCGGGCCTGCGCCTGGGCGTGGTGGGCGGCGGCTGCTCCGGCTTTCAATATTCCATGTCGTTTGAAAACCAGTCCGGCATGATGGACAAGGTCCTGAACTTCGACGGCCTGAAGGTTTTCGTAGACTCCACTTCCCTGATGTATCTGGGTGGATGCGTGGTGGACTATGTTGAGACGCTGGAAGCTGCCGGATTCAAGTTTGAGAACCCGAACGTCAAGAGCACCTGCGGCTGCGGCTCTTCCTTCAGCGCGTAATCGACTTCGCAACCAGTTACTAAAAAGCCCTTGCGCCCACCGGCCGAGGGTTTTTTATTTCCTGCAATCCGCTTTAAAACGGGCTGGATTGCGTCTGGTTTGAACCGGACCCTGGGCTGTTGCCAAAGCCGCTGGAATTCGACGGAGAGGAACCGAACCCTCCGCCGCTCGAACCGAGTCCTCCGCTGGAGGAGCCGATTCCGCCGCTGCCAGAACCCATCCCTGTTCCGGAGGAGCCGAATGGGCTGCTCGATCCGCCCTGTCCGGGCGAAGACATTCCCGCCGGAGTCCCAATTCCCGCGCCGGGCGTCTGGCTATTCATCTGGCCCGCAGCAGCGGCGATCTCTTCCTGCGGATTGTAGACAAACTGCCATTTGTTGTATACCTTCTCCTTGCGATAGACGAGGATGGCGGTCTTCTTCAGGGGCACAGTGACCCCAACGATGGGACCACCGGCGGCGCTGGTCCCGTTCAGTCCGCCCGCCGGAGTGCTGCCTGGGAGTCCGGGAACGCTGGGAGCGCCATTGGCACCGCCTCCGGTTGGGCTGCTGGAGCCAAACATACCGCCTGAATTCATCCCGCCGGAAGACAGGCCGCTTTGTCCGCTGCCGGAGGCGTTATCGGTTGAATTCTGCTGACTCTGGTCACTTATCGCAGACTGGCTGTCTCCCGCGGAAGTTGCGGACGGGCTCCCATTCGGTTGATTTCCGCTGGATCCGCTGCTGGAGCTGGAAGAATCGTTAAAGAAACTGTCGTCGCTCGTTGAGGCGCTATCCAGCCCCCCGCCGGTCATGGTCGTACTGGAGCCGATACCGGAACTGCCGCCAAATCCACCCGACGTTCCCATGGGGCTGGCACCGCCCACTCCGCCCGTCATGCCAGTGGCGCCGGGCATACCGCTCGTCGCGCCGCCGACACCCGGCATCCCACCGACGGGTGCACTACCGCCGCCTTGCATCGCCTGGCCAAAGAATCCCAGCGCCACCATCTGCACCTGGCCTTGGTAAAGCAGTTTCCAGTCTTTCTTGCCGGTCATCGGATCGATGTAATCCTGCCGCAGGAAGTGAATCTGACTGGTCTCTTTCAACTGATCCATGGAAGTTGGATATGTTCCAAATTTGCGGTAATACAGTTGGATCGCACGCTTATATTGTTCGCCGCGATGCACGGTTTCCACTTCTTTTTCCCGTTGGATTTCCTTGGCAATCTTAGGCGCGGCAAGGGCCAATCCAACAAGAATCATCACCGATAAGAAAAGAAGTCCCAGCAGCAGGTATCCCTGCTCCCCAGCGTGCAGATTGGGCGAAGCGTCCGCGCTTTGTTGCCGGTTGGCCAAATAAATGCTCCTTCTATCAAAATACGCCGCTGAACACAAAAAGTCGCGGGCCTGCCGTCGTGCACCGCGTATTTCCAGGCAGGGTTTTGCGTGGAACTGTAGATGCGCATTGATCCCAGGAACATGGATTCGGATGCGCGATCGATCGATTTCCATGGAGTCAGCAAGTTGCCATGAATGAGTTCCGACGAAGCACAACGATGTCCCGATCTGCTTCAGGCACTGTCGTTTTAAGATACGGCCGCTAGCTGCCGGCGTTCCAGTCCTTCGAGTGGAAACGGATGCCGATGCTTGCCATGCGCGGAGTTCCCAACGTCAGCAGCGGCGTGCGGCCAACCTGAATTTCGCGGTCGAAAATATTGTCCACTGCGCCGTAGATTTCGGTGTGAGGACCGAAACTGTGGGCCACGTATGCGTCCAACTGAAAGTAGCCGTGGAGGAGAAACATGTTTGCGTCGTCATCGTATTGACGGCCGCTGATTGTGCCCAGCAGCTCCGCGACGCCGAGCTTCGGTTTCGTGGCGCGGACCTGTGCGGTCGCCATGTTGTGCGCCACTTCCGGAATCCATTTTCCAACCAGACCCGGATCCTGCACAAATTGCGTCACGGTCGCGTTTGCGTACTGATAACCGCCGGTAATGGAAAGCCAGGAAAGCGGCTGAGACTCATAGTCGAGGGAGACGCCGCGGCTGCGAATTTGTCCCAGGTTCTCCCGCTGTAGCACGACCTTGGTCGGGGTCGCGCTGATCGTGAGCGAGGTGACAGGACGGTTTACTTCTGTCCAGAAATAGCTTGCGCGAACAACGGTATTTCGCTGCGGCAAGGCAAACTGCAGGCCGGTCTCCCATCCGGTCGCGCGCTCCGACTGCAAATGGGGATTCGCAAGGGTGATTTCCTGGCCGACCTGAAATTGCCGATATAGTTCGTTGATCGTTGGGGAACGAAAGGCGCGATAGACCGAACCTGTCAGCGAAACATATCGATCCATCCGCCGCACAACGCCAAGTCTTGGATTCGCCAGCGTCTCACTCCGGTTGGGGATGTCCGTTGTGGCGATCGGCCCGTCCCCTGTCTGCGCGAACTGGGCGGTATCGAGATTCAGAAAGTCGTCGCCTCGCAGGGATGCGGCCACCGTCCAATTTTTCGTTTGCAGCAAGCCTTCCGCGTATTCTCCCATGTCCCGCTGACGGGCCGAAGTATCGGACAACCCATTCGGCAGACGGTCCTTAATGGGAGTTTCATCGTCGGAGGCGCGAACGTCGTTTCCATCGCTGCCAGCAATCAGCATCAGCCAGGGACGAAGAGCTTTTGTCCACTGAACGGAACCGCCAAATTGCTGCACGGCCACGTATTGCAAGCGGGTGAGGAATTCACTCTGTTGGCCGGCGGAGGTTGCGGAAAAACTTTGCCGGTAATGTTCCTGGGCGCCGAATAGCCTCGCCATGAACGCGCCCGCACTTTTCGTGGCCCAATCGAAGCCTCCGGTGTAGCGCCAGAGCCGGGTTGCATTTGTCTGCAGCGGAGTGCCGTTGCCGCGCGCTTCGTTCAGCATGTTTCCGCGCAGAAAGACATCGCCTCGTTCAGAGATCGTGCGCCGCAGGTCCATCTCTCCATTCTGATAATGGACGTTCGCTGGGGTATCGACTGGGCCGCGCACAGCGGGCGCCACTTCAATGTAGCCGTCGGTGCGCAACCAATCCGCAGCCGCCATGCCCGCCCAGGGGCCGATGGCGGTCGTGCCGAGTACGGCCGCATGCGGCGTATTTTCCTGGCCGTATCCGGTATCGACCGCGAAGGCCGTCGGCCCAGCCTGCCGCTCGATCAGGTTGATGACGCCGCCAATGGCGCTGCTGCCGTACAGATCGGAGGCGCCGCCGCGCACCACTTCGACATCTTGAATTGCGAGCGAAGGCAGTTGGTCCCAATAGACCCAGCCGCCGAAAGGGTCATTCAATGGAACGTGACCCGCCAACACCAGCGTGCGGCTGGCGGCGGTTGAACCCAGGCCGCGCAAGGAGACGCCCTGGGAGGTCGGATTGGCAACGAGAGTGCTGGAACGCCGAAAAAATTGCAATCCCGTCACCTGCCGAAGCTGATCGCCCACAGTAAGGTTTGCGCTCTGCTGCAACGCGCGCTGCGATACCACGCGGACCGTGTCGGCGGATTCATTCAATGCCAGCGCCGTGCGGTCGGCCGTGACCACCACTCGTTCGGAGTTTGTGGCGAGTGTCAGAGTGACGGTGCGCGGCTGATTCGGCAGAATACGCTGCTCCTGCGGCGCGTAGCCAGGCACCTTCAAGACCACAGTGGCGGGACCGGTCAATTTGGTCGATACCAGGAATTCTCCGTGCTCCCCTGTGACCAGCAGCAGGGTGCGGTCTGCAACCTCCAATTGAATGGTTGCGCCGACGACAGGTTCAGCGCCGGGTCCAACAATTTTCCCGGAATACAGCGACGCGGGCTGTTGGGCAAAAGCGGCCAGGCACAGCCCTCCCAGAAACATCGTTGCCACCAGCAATTTCGCCCTTAGCACGGCGTCCTTTTCAAGCGCATGATCTATTTCTGGGCCTCCGCGTCTCCGGGCAATTTGGAACTCTGCGTTCCCGGTTGCGCCCGCAACGACTACCCCCATTCTAGAATTGATTGACGGCGACCCGATGGCATTCGATCTCGGCAAAGTCCAAAATGATATTCGCGAGTTAAGAGAATTTCTGAAGCGAGCGCCGAAACACCCCACTCCTGAGGAAATCCACGCGCTGCGCACATGTGTGCGTCGCTTCGAGGCGTCGCTACAGGCGTTGGCGGTCGATTCCAGACCGAATGAACGACGGCTGTTGCAAAGGCTGGCGAAACTCCGCCGCCGAGCCGGGAAGGTGCGCGATCTGGACGTCCTGACCGGATACGTGGCCGAAGCGCGGATGAAAGAAGAGGAGGTTTGCCGTGTCCAACTGCTGGAACATCTCGGCGCGGAACATGCCCGGAACTGTCGGCGGCTGTATGCCTTCGCGGTCAAGCACGGCGAACCGCTTCGACGTTGGCTGAAGGATACCGCGGCATACCTGGGAACGCTCCTCGCCGACCGCGCGCGCGACAGCGCAGCACCTGGGAATGCGATGCTGTCTGAACTTCGGCTCCAGCGGGAACTGGCGACTCCAGCCCGCTTGAACGTAGAAAATTTACATCCGTATCGGTTGAAGGCGAAGGAACTGCGCTACATTCTGCAAATGCACAACGATCCAGGCGATCAGAAGTTGATTGAAACTCTAGTGAAGATGAAGGATGCCATCGGAGAATGGCACGATTGGCAGGAACTGCTGACGATCGCGCGCGAGCAATTGCCGCATGGTTCGGAATGCAAATTGTTGCGCTCTTTCCAATCGACCACGGAGCAAAAATTCGATCACGCGCTTTCTGTGGCAAACAACGGGAGGAAGCAGATCCGACGGACGTTCCTCGCCATGGCGAAGCGCGCCTGAAACAACATGGCAACCGCGCCGGTGTTGCGACGGCCGACATCATTTCCACGGAACAAGAACGCATTCCTGATATTTTCATTGCAGGATGCCCACGCCTGCCAAACGTACCTACAAACATCTGGATACGCTGACGCTGATGTTTGTCGTCGTTCTGCTGATATCCAATCTGGTGGCCCAGAAGATTTGCAGGATCGGGCCGTTGACTCTAAGCGGCGCGGAACTCCTGTTCCCGATCACCTATATTTTCGGAGACATCTTTACCGAGGTCTACGGGTATGCCGCGTCGCGACGGGCCATCTGGATTGGGTTCTTTGCCTCTGCCCTGTTATCGGTGATGGGAGCCATTGTGGTCGCGCTTCCTCCGGCGCCGGGATGGCGCAATCAGGCGGCCTTCGCCACTGTCTTTGGATTTATCCCGCGCCTGGTGGTGGCCAGCTTGATCGCATACTGGGCGGGCGAATTTACCAACTCCTACACCCTGGCGAAGATGAAGTTATTGACCCAGGGCCGTTGGCTGTGGACCCGGACCGTCGGCTCCACGATCAGCGGTCAGGCTGTCGACACGGCGACGGTGGTGCTGATCGCGTTTTGGGGGAAGGCCCCGTGGAGGACCCTGCTCGCGCTCATCGTTTCCGCCTATGTAACGAAGGTAATCTACGAGGTCCTTGCAACTCCGCTGACATACGCTGTTGTCGGATGGCTGAAAAACACCGAACAATCGGACGCTTTCGATGTGCATTCCAGCTTCAATCCATTTCGCGGCGCCTCGCTCCGATGATCGCCCGCATGAGAAGATGAATTCAAATGTTTGCATCCGCAATGCTTTCCGCCGCATCTTTCCCTGTGACCCTTTGCCTCAAGGATTTTGCGGCGCGGAAGTGTTTCCGTGAACGGACCGAATGCCGTCAACGTATGCTGAGAGAGGATCGATCGAAGGGCAAGTATCGGGATTTCGAAGGTCTTTGACTGGAGCATTCTGACGAAAGAATGTCGAAGTACAAATTGTGGAGTGGGTGAACGCCAGGTGGACGCTGAATTGAAGTTGGATCGAGTCGGCAAATTTGTTATCGCCGCAGTTGCAACGATGGGAATTTTGAGTTGCCTTGCGGGATGCGGCCAGAGCGCGGCGAAAAAGCCTGCGCAAGGCCCAATGGCGATGCCGGTAAAGGTTGAAACCGTGGCATTGCAGCCCGTGCCGGTCAGCGACAATTATGTCGCCACCATCAAATCCCGCCGTTCAGCGACCATTCAGCCCCAGGTCAGCGGCAATCTGACGCAGATATTCGTCCATTCCGGCGACCATGTAGGCGGCGGGCAGCTCCTGATGGAGATTGATCCCCGCCAACAACAAGCCGTCGTCGCGCAGCAGGAAGCGACCGAACAGCAGGCGCTGGCCGTGTATGAATTCAACCAGAAGGACATCGCCCGCCAGAGCGCGCTGTTTGCTTCCGGCATCACCAGCAAGCAGGCCTTTCAGCAGGCGCAACAGACCTACAGCAGTTCCAAGGCAACGTATGAGGCCGACGTTGCCGCCCGCAAGTCCGCGCAACAACAGCTTGCATATTTTCACATTGTGGCGCCGTTCGCCGGCATCGTGGGCGATGTACCCGTGCATATTGGCGATTACGTTTCCCCGACCACCACACTCACGACCGTGGACGACAACACTCAGCTTGAGGCCTACATCTATGTTCCAGCCGATCGCGCAGCCGAGGTGCGCGTTGGCCTGCCCGTAGAAATTACCGGCCCCGACGGCGCAGTGCTCGACCGCACGAGGATATATTTCGTCTCTCCGCAGGTCGATACCCAGCTACAGGCAATTCTGGCAAAAGCAAAGGTCAACACCCCGCCCGATGTGCTGCGCAACGCGCAACTGGTCCGCGCGGTCGTCACCTGGAGTACCGCGTCCGCGCCCACGGTTCCGGTGCTGGCGGTAACGCAAATCGGCGGAGAGCACTTTGTGTACGTTGCAACCAACCAGAACGGCCACTATATCGCGGAACAGAAGATGGTGCAGCTCGGCAGTACGGTGGGGAACTCCTACGAAGTGAAAAGCGGTTTGCAGGCAGGCGACAAGGTCATCGTTTCGGGGATACAAATTCTGGTCAGCGGAGCGCCGGTCCAGCCCATCACGTAACCACTTATTGGCGCATCGTATCCAGGTCCCGGCATTTTGAAACACAACGTTCCATTTTGCGAGGCAGAGGTAGTCCAAAGTGTTTGTCGATTTCTTTATCCATCGGCCAGTCTTCGCCACGGTTTGCGCGCTGCTGATTATTCTGGCCGGCATTGTCGTCATTCCCACCTTGCCAATCTCGCTCTACCCGCAGTTGGCACCGCCGCAGGTAACGGTCACGGCAACCTATGTGGGGGCGAGCGCGCAAGAGGTAGAGTCGGCGGTAACGATCCCGCTGGAAGAATCCATCAACGGTGTCGAAGGCATGGACTATATGACGTCCAGCAGCGGCAACGACGGCAGCAGCACCATTACCATTACCTTCAAGACGGGATACGACCTGAACATCGGCGCTGTCGACGTACAAAACCGCGTGGCCAGCGCGCAGGGACAATTGCCTGCGACCGTCAACAATTTTGGCGTCACGATCAATAAAGCGAACAGCAATTTCGTATTTGCCGCCGGTTTTTACTCCGATCACGGCCAGTATTCCAATCAATTCATCAGCAATTACGTGGATGTCTACGTCGCCGACGCAATCAAGCGCGTGCCCGGCGTCGGCAACACGGAGATCTTTGGCGAGCGCAAGTATGCCATGCGTCTCTGGCTGGACCCGACCAAAATGGCGGCGCGAGCGTTGACCGCAACGGACGTCGTGACCGCGTTGCAGCAGCAGAATGTGGAGATCGCAGCCGGACAGATCGGCGCGCCTCCAGCCGACCCGAAGCAGCAGTATCAGATTGCTGTCAATGTCATCGGAAGACTCACCAGCCCGCAGGAATTCGACAACATCGTTCTGAAGAACACGCCCAATGGGATCGTTTTGCTGAAAGACGTCGGCTATGCGCAACTTGGCGCTCAAGACTATGGGACCGACCTGAAATACAACGGCCACAGCGCAGTCGGCATGGGTGTCCAGCAATTAAGCACCGCGAATGCGCTGGCCGTTGACAGGGCCGCCAAGGCCGAACTGGCAAAGCTGTCGAAGTCGTTCCCTCCGGGCCTGAAGTACGCGATCGCTTTTGACACCACCACGGTTGTTGGGGACTCGATTCGCGAAGTACTGATCACGTTGGTCGAAGCAATTGTCATCGTCATCATCGTGATCTTCTTTTTTCTGCAGGACTGGCGCGCCACCATCATTCCCGCAGTCACCATCCCGGTCTCGCTGATCGGGACATTTGCCTTCATCAAGGCGTTCGACTTTTCAATCAACTCGCTGACGCTGTTTGGAATTACTCTAGCCACCGGGCTGGTCGTCGACGATGCCATTGTGGTGATCGAAAATGTGCAGCGCCATATTACCGAGGGCGCCCTGGATGCGCACCAAGCGACCTCCGACGCGATGAAGGAAGTGACCAGCGCAGTCATTGCCACTTCCCTTGTTTTGATCGCCGTCTTTGTGCCGGTGTCTTTCTTTCCCGGCACCACGGGCATCCTCTACAGGCAATTCGCTTTGACGATTGCCTTCTCCATTGGAATTTCCGCATTCAATGCGCTGACGCTGTCCCCCGCATTGTCAGCCATTCTGCTGCGACGAGAGACGACCCATCATGGACTCTTGAAGGCCGTGGAACGCGGGATCAAAGCGACGTCCACGGGATATGCGCGCAGCATCCATTCCGTGTTGCGCTGGCGGTATCTTATGGTCCTGCTGTTCGTCGGCGGGCTGGCAGCCACCGTCTACATGTATGGCCATGTCCCCACCGCGTTCGTGCCGCAGGAAGACCAAGGCTATATTATGCTGCAGGTCCAGGCGCCTCCTGGCGCGTCACTTGCCTACACGGACCATCTGGCAGATCAGGCCCAGGTCCTCCTGGGCCAGGAACCGGAAGTGGTCGCCTCGTTTGCCGTTTCCGGGTTCAGTTTCGCAGGAAGTGCGTCGAATTATGGGATGATCTTTGTCAATCTGAAACCATTTTCCCAGCGCAAAGGCCCGCAAAACTCCGCGGCAGCGCTGGTCGGACGCCTGCGGCGGAAACTTTTCGCGGTCCAGGGCGGCCTGGTCATCCCGTTTGAACCTCCGGCGATTCAGGGTCTCGGCAGCTTTGGCGGTTTCCAGTTTGAGTTGCAGGATACAGGAGGAAATACGCTGACCGATCTTGCCGGCGTCGCCAATCAAATTGTTGCCGGCAGCCGTCAGGACAGACAGTTGGCGGGACTTTTTACTTCTTTCACCGCCAATGATCCCCTGGTCCAGGTGAATATCGACCGGCAAAAGGCCCAGGTGCTGGACGTGCCACTGAGCCAGATCAGCGACGCCTTGCAGGTCTACATGGGCTCAGCATATGTCAACAACTTCATCTTCAACAACCGTTCGTATCAGGTCTACATCCAGGCTGATCAAAACTTTCGTCGCAATGCACAAGACCTGCGATCGTTTTACGTGCGCTCCGACAGCGACCAGATGGTCCCGCTTGACAGCCTGGTCACCCTCGTCAATACTTCCGGGCCGCAGGTCATCAGCCATTACAATCTTTTCCGCTCGGCGGAAATCGACGGCTCCTCCGCGCCCGGCGTCAGCAGCGGACAAGGCTTGACCGCGATGCAACAGTTGGCCGAGAAATACATGCTCCACGGTATGCAATATTCCTGGACAGGGCTGGCGCTTCAGGAAATTGAATCCAGCGGCAAGGCGGCGTCCATCTTCGGGCTTGGAATTCTGGTGGTGTATCTTACCCTGGCCGCGCTGTATGAAAGCTTCGTGCTGCCGTTTATCATCCTTCTCTCTGTGCCGATGGCGGTGCTGGGGGCATTGGCCGCCGTATCATGGCGCGGCCTGTCGGACGATGTCTATTGCCAGATTGGTTTGGTCATGCTCATCGGCCTGGCAGCGAAGAATGCGATCCTGATTGTCGAATTCGCAGAACAACTGCGGAAAAAGGGCCGTTCCATCAGCGATGCGGCCATGGAGGCCGCCGAGCTGCGCCTTCGCCCCATCCTGATGACATCGTTCGCGTTCATTCTTGGGATATTGCCCCTGGCCTTCGCCAGCGGCGCCGGCCAGCTAGGCCGCCACTCGATCGGCACCACCATCATCGGCGGAATGCTAGTCTCTACAGTGCTGAATTTGTTCTTTATTCCCGTCCTCTATGTGATCACGAAAACGGTCCTGGAGAAGCTGGGCGGCCCCACTCGACCGCGGCAACCCGCAGTCGCAGCGCCCAGCGACTGACGGCTGCCTCCCGTTTGGCGATGTGCGGAGTGACAGGGATCAATGGGGCAGAAACTGAAGAACTGCCTCCATCACTTTGGTGACAGACTCTTTCGGGCTTTCGATGCCGGTCAGGCATTCCACATCGGGAGATAGAGGAGCTTCATACGGGTCGTCAATGCCAGTGAACCCGTGAATCATCCCTGCCCGGGCCTTATGGTACAGTCCTTTGGGGTCGCGCTGCTCGCATACCGACAATGGAGCATTCACATAGACCTCAATGAAATTGCCGATGTTGGAACGCGCCTGTTCCCGGCTGCTTCTGTATGGTGAAATCGCCGCAACCAAAACGATCTTCCCATGGTAGGTTAACATTTGCGCGACCTGGGCAATTCGCCGGATATTTTCTTTCCTGTCGGCTTCCGAGAATCCAAGGTCCTTGCAAAGATGTGTCCGGACAACATCGCCGTCCAGCACTTCCACTTCTATGTCACGCGCCGCCAATTCCACCTGCAGATATCGACAGATGGTGGTCTTGCCAGAGCCGCTCAGTCCGGTAAACCAGACAGTCAGGCCAGGTTGATGCTTTCCATGCGAGTTCGCACGCTCGCTATCCACACGTTTTACTTTGCTCATAGAGTAGGTTTCCAACACTGCTCCCGATTCGTACGGCTCATCTGAAGATTGTCGTGGTACGACTGGCGGCCGTTCGATTTTCCTGTGAGAGGCAGCAGGACGATTGAGTGTTTCCACCCGCCAGCAGGCATCTTTACGGTCCGTTCTCGGCGGAAACATGATTTGTTTTTGACAAGCGTCAAACCGGTCCGATGCAATTCAAATATAAATCCATTCTTGACGAAACTGAAATTGCATTTTTTTAACCGTTTTCGACGACCGCGCCCTCAAGCGATCTCGGCTGCTTCGAGTGATGCAGGCAACTCCAAAACCGCAGCCTGGAAACTCCAAATTCCACGGAATCGACAATGAGACCAGTTCGCCGCAAGGCGACAATGTACACAGCGTTGGCGCGCTCCCATCCGTGGGCCCGCTTCAACACTGGCAAATTGCATTGCCAGACAATCGCACAAGAGCGATTCAAAAAGAACGGTCGACAGGCCTCGGCATGACGACGTATCGTCGCAGGGTAACAGTTGGCCCATTGGAATGAACAAAAGCCGCGAAAGTAAAGACGCTGGTCACGGCGCGCATGGCCGACAATGTGGACCTGAACACAATTTCGCCGGAGTTGCTCGGCAACAACATTGCGGTGGAAACGCCGTCGGTGCGCATTCCCGATCGACATCAATTTGTATGGGGAGTTCGCGCTATGGCTCCGGGAAACGGCAAGCTATCGTTCAATCTTCCGGGAAGCGACGCAGTTGCGAATGCCGAGAAAAAAAGCGCGGACGTCGGGGCCGGGTTTCCCATTCTGTCCGATCGGCGAGTAACGTCATTGTGGGATTGACTGCACTATCCCGGAGAAAAACTGTTGCCGCGCAACGGCTACTTTCGCTGGATTGAGTTCAATATCCAGATGCGATGGCGAACATCCTCGGATTCGGCATTTCCTGGATCGTATGGTTTATCCTCGTCAGATAGATCACGGCGTTTGCATTGCGAAAGCCCTTTGGCGTAATCATCTAACCCAGCCGGCCATACCCGAACCGGAGACATATCCAAATGCAACTCGGCAGCCGCGCCGACAACCGAATCGCACAAGAAACTCTATATCGAAAAATCAACATGGGATGGTCGGTTCCGCGCCCAAAGATGCTGGACCGGAGTTCGGCCGCGCAAAAACGGCTCTGCTATGCATGGGAAACGGACCCTCGTGACGTTTTGGAATAATTTCCTATATGAAATATACTCTGGTAGCCGGATGGCTCTGCCAAGGATGGTCCATGAAGTCTACATGCCGATTTATCTTTCTTGCCCTCGCTTCTGTGTTTTTCTTTCCGCTGGCGCTCACCGCTCAAAACAACTTTCAGCCCGGCCAGCTTGACCCTACCCGAAACATTGTTTTTCCACAGCCCGCGGACCAAGGGCACGCCGCGTTACCGGAGCAGTACGTCTGGAGCGCCAATCGTCGCTCCAAAGACCAGATCGAAAAAGATGCCCCAATCTATTTTCGCGCCACCTTCCAGGTTAAGAGCGTTCCGCAACATGCAACCTTATATGTCGCAGGGCCAGAAGCTTCGAGCGCTTACCTGGATGGAAAGCTGGCGGACAAAGTCCAGGACAACCCTGCGTCGCCACTGAAAATGCCGGTGTTCACCACCGATGTCAGCGGCAAACTGCATACAGGCGAAAATGTTTTGGCGCTCAAAATCACTCCGCGCAGGGACGACGATCGGTTGGTCGTAAAGATCGTGCCTGCAACCGCCGGCATCGATGCCCCAGCTTTGTTGATCAGCGGGACGTTGTGGAAGTCCAGTCTGTCTGCCGACACGGGCTGGCAAAACGCAGGGTTCGATGACAAGTCCTGGTCGCAGGTGGATGCCATGGGCCCCATTGAAAGTTCCATCAATTTTCTTCAGGCGAATGACGATGCCGGCCTCTATCGTTGGCCCGGCTATCTTGGCGTCTCGAAGTTTATGGACCACACCACTCTGCCGGTGCGGAGCGTCGAGCAAGTATTTACCGGCCGCAGCAGCTACCAGAATCTTGACGCCCTCACGCATCCGTCGGCTGCGGCAGGCGCAAATGAATTCACGGTCCAACTTCCCTCGACAAACGTTCCTGAACAGCAGGCACCCAGTCTTTTGTTGGATTTTGGCAAGGAAGTCAGCGGGCGCGCGATGTTCGTCTCTGGCTCCGACCATCCCATGCAAATCACCGTGCAATATGGCGAGTCGCGAGGAGAAGCTCTGAATGGCCCGTATTTAGGGGTTGATCCGCTCACCATTTTGCCGCACGCCACTGCCTACGGCCCCAAATCTGCCTTCCGCTATGCAAAGGTCCGATTTGTCGGCGGAGGCCCCACGCTACGCTTTCAATCGATCGCGCTCGACGACATCTACTATCCGGTGAAATATCAGGGCAGCTTCGAGTCGTCGGATCCGCTGCTCAATCAAATTTGGGAAGTGGGCGCCTACACCGAACATCTCTGCATGCAGGACGACATCTGGGATGCGACCAAGCGCGACCGCGCGCGTTGGGCGGGCGATCTCGACGTCAGCGGGCGCGGGATCGAAGACATCTTCGACGATCGTTTCCTGATGCAGGAGACGATCACAGACCTGCTGCCCGCCGCGCCCGTCAAGGAACACGTGAATTACATCTCCGGCTATTCCGCGTGGTGGATCAACGTTCTTACCCAGTATTATCTGCACACCGGCTCCAAGGAATATCTGCAAACTGTGCATGAACGCCTGGTACAGTTGCTGAACTATATGGACACCGATGTCGATGCCAAAAACCTGTTTGCCGACTCGACCCACACATGGGATTTTGTCGATTGGTCGCCGGACCTGAATGGCAATACGCCCGAAGCCAGACGCGGCACACAGTTTGAGTTTTATCTTGCCTATCGCGATGCGGCGTTTTTGCTGCGGCAACTCGGCGACACGGCGAACGCCGACCACTTCGACCAGCGCGCCGAGCGGCTCAAGGAAGCTTCGCAGAGATATTTGCTGGATCCATCCACGGATACTTTCGGGGCCCGGTGGCAAACGAATGCTGCCGCTGTTTTCTCCGGAGTTGCAGACCAGTCCCAGTACGCGCCCATCTGGGACCACGTACTTTCCAGCGTCGCCAATACAAAATATACGGCCCTGGTCATGACGCCGTACTACAACTACTACATCATCTCCGCCATGGCTCAGACCGGCCATCGCGCTGAGGCGCTCGCCTGGATTCGCCAATACTGGGGCGGCATGATTGCGGAAGGAGCGACCAGTTTTTGGGAAGGCTATTATCCCAGCTGGCCTAAAAATAATTTCCACGCTTCACTGCAGGCCGACGATGGCACGGGATATTACGTGAGCCTGGCACATGGATGGTCGTCCGGACCAACTCCGTTTCTTATGGAGCAGATTCTTGGCATTCAGCCGACAGCGGGCGGATTTGCTCAAGTGACCATTCGGCCGGACCTTGCCGGGCTCGCATGGGCCAAGGGCGCGGAGCCGACGCCGCACGGTTTGCTGAAGGTCGATCTGCACGCCAGTCCGACGATGCGGACCGTCATCGATCTTCCTGCCGATGAAGAAGCCACCGTGCTGATCCCGGTGGAACGCGCCGGACAAGGCGTGCTGGTGAATGGCACAGCCGCGACGGATGTGAAGCCAGCGGAAGGCGGCACGCGCGCATCTGTTGTCTTGCGGTCGCCAGGACATTACACACTCGAAGCAAAATAGCGATCACGAGAACATCGGGTGCCCCGCGTCTCGCTTCTGAGACGTGGGTTCGCGGGCCCGCTATTCGACGATCCGTACCGCGCCGGCCCCGACCAGTTCTTCAACGCGTTCGATGAAGTTCTTATCGGCGGCCACGCACAGGCCCGCGGGTTCCAGCACGACAAGATACTCATCCTTCTGCTCAAAGTCCAGCAGGACCTTCCCTGCTCCCGGAGTGGCCAGCATCATGGCGTGCATCTCGGTCAGCGCAGGCTCACTCACACGGTCCAACGCAATCCGAATGCGCATGCTGCTCGGCAACTTCAACTTCACGTCTTCCAACGCTGTAATGTTGGATATGGCCAGCTTGGGGGCCGCATCTTCCTCGCCACGCAGCACGCCGCGCACCAGCACCGGCACATCGATCTTCAGATTTTCAGCCATGCGCTTGTATGCTTCAGGAAAGCAGATCAGGTCGATCTTGCCTGTAAGGTCCTCCAGCGATCCCTGTGCATAGAGGTCGCCCTTGCGCGACTTGGCCACGCGCACCCCGGTCAAGATCCCCGCGACTGAGATTTCATTTTCATCCTGCGCGTCGCGTCGCCCGGTGTTCGGCGCGGGCGTCATTTCCAATGCAGTCTGGGTATCGACCACGCCTTTTAGATTGCGCAATTTCTCGGCGTACTTCCCCAGCGGATGTCCGGAGACATAAAAACCAAGCACATCTTTTTCGTGTTGCAGGCGCTGCACCTCATCCCAATCGGGAATGTTCGGCAATTCATCTTGCTGCCGGGACCTGCCACCCGCGGGCGCGTCGTTGAACAACCCGAACAAGCCATGCTGTCCCGCGGCGGTATCGCGCTGCGCTTTCTGCGCGCGTTCAATGGCCTTATCGATGGCGGCCATCAACGCAGCGCGGGGCCCAAAGCAATCGAGCGCGCCGCTCTTGATCAGCGATTCCAAAACGCGCTTGTTCATCACGCGGAGATCGATGCGCTCGCAAAAACCCCAGAATGAACTGAACGTCTTGCCTTCCTGGACCAGCTCGCGACGAACTTGCAGGATGGAGGCAATCGCATTCTGCCCCACATTCTTTACACCGGCCAGGCCGAAGCGAATCGCCTCGCCATGCGGCGTGAAATCGGCATCGCTGGTGCGCACGTCGGGCGGCTCGACGGAAATACCCATCTCGCGGCACTCTTTGATGTACTTGACCACGTTGTCCGGCTTGCTGACTTCCGAGGTCAGCAGCGCGGCCATGAATTCCTTCGCATAATGCGTCTTCAAATATGCAGTGTGATACGCCAGCAGCGCATAGGCTGCGGAGTGCGACTTATTAAATCCATAGCCGGCGAAGCGCTCCATCAGCTCGAAAATGTGCTCGATCGTCTTTAGCGGAAATTTTTTATCGAGCGCGCCCTGCACAAACCGGTTCCGCTGCCGCGCCATTTCTGCCGGATCTTTCTTGCCCATGGCGCGGCGCAGCAGGTCGGCCTCGCCCAGCGAATAGCCGGCAAGCACGTTCGAAATCTGCATCACCTGTTCCTGGTAGACAATCACGCCGAGCGTTTCTTTCAGTATCGCTTCCAGTTCCGGCAGTTCGTACTCGACCTGTTTTCGTCCCCACTTGCGCTCGACAAAGTCATCGATCATCTGCATCGGCCCGGGGCGATACAGAGCATTCAACGCCGTCAGGTCGGCGACGGAATCCGGCTTATAGCGCCGTAGCACATCGCGCATCCCCGGGGACTCAAACTGAAACACGCCAGAGGTCAGGGCGCGATGAAAAACCTGCTCGTAGGTTTGCTTATCATCGAGCGGAATCGTTTCCATGTCGATCTCAATACCAAGATTGACGCGAACCAGCCGCAGCGCCTCGTGAATTACAGTAAGGGCGGTCAGGCCAAGGAAATCCATCTTCAGCAGGCCAATTTTTTCAATGGCCTTCATGTCGTAAGCGGTAACAATTTCGCCGTTTTTGCCGCGACTTAATGGAACCAGATTCGTCAGCGGCTCAGGAGCAATCACCACGCCGGCGGCATGAATGCCCGCCCCGCGCGCCAACCCTTCCAGCCTGCGCGCAATGTCGATCAACTCGCGTACCTGCGGATCGTTCTCATATATCTGCTGTAGCGGCTCCGATTCTTTCAGCGCCTCGTCGATCGTCATGCCGATGGTGGCCGGAATCAGTTTGGCAATTTTATCCACTTCGCCGTACGGCATGGCCAGCGCGCGACCCACATCTTTAATGGACGCTTTCGCCGCCATGGTGTTGAATGTGATGATCTGCGCCACCTGCTCGCGCCCGTACTTGCGGGTCACGTAGTCGATCACTTCTCCGCGGCGGTTCATGCAGAAATCGATGTCGATGTCCGGCATCGACACGCGCTCGGGATTTAAAAAGCGTTCAAACAGAAGCTCGCTCTGCAGCGGATCGACGTCCGTGATGCCCATGGCGTAGGAGATCAGCGAACCGGTGGCTGAGCCGCGGCCTGGACCGACAGGAATGTCCTGTTCTTTCGCATAGCGGATGAAGTCCCAAACGATCAGAAAATATCCGGAGAACTTCATCTGCTGGATGCAGGCGATTTCTCGTTCGAGACGCTGCTCATACTCGTCCGTGGTGTGGCGCAGGTGTCCACTATCACGTAAGAATCGAATCGATGTATCCAGGCGGCGGCGAAATCCTTCTCGGCAAATCTTCGCGAAATAACTGTCGATGGTGAATTCCGGGGGCACATCGAACTGCGGAAACGAATTGGAGATTTTGTCGATCTTGACATTGCAGCGCTCGCCAAACTGCATGGTGCGGGCCACTACTTCCGGCGTTTGCGAGAAGACGCTCAACATTTCCTCGGCAGACTTGACGTAGAACTGGTCGCCGTCGAAACGGAAACGCTTCTCTTCGTGGATGGTGCTGCCGGTTTGCACGCACAGCAGAACATCGTGGGCATGATGGTCGTCGTGGCCGATGTAGTGGCTATCGTTGGTGGCGATCAGCGGGATGTCGAGTTCTTTTTCCAGGCGAAACAGATCGGCGTGGATCTTTTTCTCCAGCTCCAGGCCCTGGTCCTGAATTTCCAAAAAGAAATTGCCGCGGCCAAAAATGTCTTCATACTGCTTGGCCGTCGAACGCGCACCGTCATAGTTGTTCTTCGTCAATTGCTCGCAAAGTTCTCCGGCGAGACAGCCGGAAAATCCGATCAGCCCTTTCGCGTGCTCCGCCAAAAATTTCTTGCCGATGCGCGGCTTGCGATAGAAACCATGCAACGACGCTTCCGACGTGATGCGGACCAGGTTGCGATATCCCTCGTCGTTTTCCGCGATCACCAGCAAATGGTGGTATTGGTCGCCCTGCGGATCGGCGCGATGATCTTCCTTCTGGCAGATGTAAAGTTCGCAGCCTAAAATAGGATTGATATTGTATTTTTGTGCCGCATCGAAGAAATGGACCGCGCCATAAATGTTGCCGTGGTCTGTCATGGCAACGGCCTTCTGGCCCATGCCCTCGACATGCTTCAGCAGCTTGTCCACGTCGCAGGCGCCATCCAGCAGCGAGTAGTCCGTATGAAGATGGAGATGAGTGAATTCTGCCATGCCGATACCTCCAATTCTAGTCGGCGCGACGGCCTGAATGTAGCGCTCGTTCAGTGGACAACGCACTTGGATGAGGAAATCGCGGACGAAACCTGGTCCCGGACTCGCTCATCGTATTGTCTTGGCTGGATCGTACTCCGCTTGCCCAGAGGCGCATCGAATCCTGTAGAGACGCCGAACCATCTTTATCGAATGGATCGAATGGCGGCCTGAACCCCGCAATCGACCGGGGGCCTGCCGACGATGCAAAGACCAACCGCAAAGGACACGAACGCAACCAACGGGGCCGTGCTTCCGCGGGGCGGCATTTCGCTCGCCTGGCGCGCCTTGCGGCATCGCAATTTTCGATTGTTCTTCGGCGGCCAAAGCATCTCCCTGATCGGGACATGGATGACGCGGATTGCGACCGCGTGGCTGGTGTACAGGCTCACCGGCTCCGCATGGCTGCTGGGAATCGTCGGCTTCGCCGGGCAAATTCCAACGTTTCTGCTGGCGCCGTTCGCTGGCGTCTGGGTGGACCGTCTCAATCGCCGTCATGTGCTGGTCGTGACCCAGGCCCTCGCCATGCTGCAATCTCTGGCGCTGGCCGCGCTCACGTTGGGCCATCGCATCACCATCGCGGAGATTCTCTGGCTCAGCATCATTCAAGGGATGATTAACGCCTTCGACATGCCCGGCCGGCAGGCCTTTATGGTGCAGATGATTGAAGGCCGCGAGGACCTTGGCAACGCGATCGCCATCAACTCTTCCATGGTGAATATGGCGCGGCTGGTGGGCCCGTCGCTGGCCGGTCTGGTGATTGCGGGCTTTGGCGAAGGGTATTGCTTTCTGATCGACGGCATCAGTTACATTGCAGTGATCGTATCGTTGCTGACGATGCGACTGCCGAAGTTTGTGTCCGCGTTGCAGGTCGTGCCCATGCTGGAGCAACTGAAGGAGGGCTGGGCGTATGTCTCTCAGTTCACTCCGGTGCGGACCATTCTTCTATTGTTTGCGGTCGTCAGCCTGATGGGAATGCCCTTTACCGTGTTGATGCCGATTTTCGCAGCCAAGGTCCTGCACGGCGGCCCGCATACGCTCGGGTTTCTAATGGGCGCCGTCGGAACCGGCGCGCTAGGTGCCGCAATGTCTCTGGCCTTCCGGAAATCCGTGCTTGGACTTGGGCGCGTTATTGCCGTCTCCGCCGCCGTGTTTGGCGCGGCACTCGTGGCATTCGGAATGTCGCGGCTGTTGTGGCTCTCGTTGCTCCTGATGGTCGTCACCGGCTTCGGCATGATGCTGGGAATGGCGGCCAGCAACACCATCATTCAGACCATCGTTCCAGAGGACAAGCGCGGCCGCGTGATGAGCTACTACACCATGGCGTTCGTCGGCATGGCGCCCTTTGGCAGTTTGCTGGCCGGCGGCCTGGCCCACCTGGTGGGCGCTCCCGCGACGCTGATGGTGACCGGGGCGTTCTGCATTCTCGGGGCGGGATGGTTTACCGCTCAATTGCCGAACATCCGCCTGCATATTCGCCCGATCTATCGGGATATGGGCATTCTTCCGACGGAAGCGGCGATTAGAGCGGATTGACGGTCAGTGGAGCCAGATTGCAAATGGAGTCCTTCTGAATGGCGGTCGCCGCAGCGACCTCAGAATGACTCATCCCCGAAATGATTGCACCAACTGCAAATCCGCATTAAAAGAAAGGCTTCACAAGCCGGATGAGTCCGGCGCTGCGAAGCCTTTCGCGGGCCGCCGACAGGGTCCCGCTACTTGCCGGATTTTTTCTTTGGTTTTGACTTCGTCTTCGCCGTGGATTTCCCCGATGTCGCTTTCGACGCGGGACGACTGACCGTTTTAGCTGCTGGCTTCTTCGCGATCGGACGATGCGCCGTCGTGGCGGAGGCCTTGGCCTTGCCGCGAGCGCTTGCGGGCGGATGGACGGACTTCTTCGCAACCGGCTGCGGTCCCACGCGGGCCGCCTTGCCTGCCTTGCCGTGGGCCTTGGCGACAATCGCCGCCTTCTGGGCTTTTCCCTTCACCGGTACGGCCTTGCCGCCAGGCTTGGGGCTGGTTTTCGTCGCGACCTTCCCTGTGGTCTTCGTCTTTTCCGGCTTCGCTTTTGCAGTCGGCTTTCCTGAAGCCTTCGCAGCCGGCAATGCCTTGGCAACCTTCTCAGGTTTCTTCGCGGATTCAGGCTTGACGGCTGACTTCCCTGCCGCCTGTGTTGCCGATGTTTTCTCTGCTCCTGCCTTCGCCGCAGCAGGCTTGCCTGCGGTCCCCTTGCCCACGCTCGCCTTCTCAGCAACTTCCGCTGGAGAGACCGCTTCGCCTGCGGCCGCCAGACTCAAATCTCCGTTCTGAGACGGCGCCGCGTTTTTCGCGGTTTTTCTGCCTTTCGGCTTCTTCGGCTCGGTCACGCGCTTCACGGTGCGGCTGCGGCGCACAATCACCGGCGGCGGCGGCGCCGGCGGTGAATATGGCTCCGCGAACTTACGGATCGTCTCGTCCGTTGGCAGCTCCCCATCCATAAACGCGAAGGTCAGCTTGTCCAGCAATTCGTCATAGCCTTCCACATCGGGCAGAATCCGCATGTCCTGCAAAATCGCATTGGGGATTTTCTGGCGCGCCTCCGGCCACTTGGCGAAGAAATTCTCGAACTTGTTTTGCACGGCAGCCGCCTTATTGCTAAAGAACAGCCACAGCACCGCCTCCGGTTTCGCGCTGTGCAGCAATTTCCATAACTGCGAAGGTTTGGCGGCATCCTTCGCCGTCATTTTCTGCAGCAGGTGCTTGGCTTCGGCGTCCAGCGCGTTCGATTCCGCAATCAGGTCGCCGCGCACAAATGTCTTTTTCAGCGCGGACAACTGACTGGGCGAAAGTTTCGCCGTCAGCAGCCGAAACTGCGCCGCGGAGGGATCGGGATGCAGTCCGGCCATCAATAGCTGCACATATCGCTCATGCAGGCGCTCGAGTCCCTGCACATCGGCGGAGCGGACCGTCCAGACGGGCGACAAATGTTGTAGCCACCCTTCCGACTCCAGCGCCTTCAATACCTGCAGCGGCTCTTCTTCGTACCCAATCTCTTCCAGTTCATACCCGCGCTGCACTGCCGTAATGGCGCCAATCGCACCCTCCTCCTTGGCATTGTCGTAGCGCGCCTTGGTGCGCTCTTCCATCTCCCAACCAGTACGCGACATCAGGCGGACGGCGCGCACCAGCCGAATCGGATCTTCGAGAAAGCCGTAATTGCTGACCAGCCGCAGGTGTCGCGTCAAAATGTCCGCAGTCCCGTTGAGAGGGTCGAGTAGCAGTCCCCAGGAGCCTTCGTTCAGCGACAGCGCCATGGCATTCGCGGTAAAGTCGCGTCGCCGCAGATCGTCCAAAATGCCCGCCGGAGCGTATTCCGGACGGGCGGGTTTGGGAAAGGTCTCCGTTCGAGCGGCGGAAATCTCCATCCGCGCCTGCTTGCCGAATCGCAGATACAGCGTCTTCGAGGGTTCATGCTCCCCGGTGATGGTGAAACCGGCGCGCTCCAGGTCTTTTTTGAATTTCAACGGGTTCGCCTGGACCGTGATGTCCAGATCGCGAACAGATGCGCCGCTGACAATGTCCCGGACCGCGCCGCCGGTCAGAAATACCGTGATTTGCCGGGCGCGGGCCACGTCGGTCATGGCGTTGAGTGCTTGTTTTTCGTTCGGAGAAAGCTTGGATTCAAGCAATTGGATATAATCGGGCATGCCCAGTTTTGCGCCTCGGCCAGCAGCCTCTTCGTCGCGCCACTAAAGCCAGTCTTTTCAATTAGATGCAGGCGACAGCGTCGCGCGCACAATGGTCTATATTACCATATCGAAAGCTGTTTATCCAGCCCATTGCACAATAAGCGCTGCGTCCATTGCGCTTCATGCGACAATCCTGGCTAGAGGTGGTCCCACGGTAGGCGTGCCCAGCGGAATTGGACCTTCGCGCAGCGTCTCCGTTCCGAAAAGCCGCATCGCTGGATCGTTGTTCGGGTGCAGGAGAACCTTGGAAACCCGCTCTAAGTCGAGATCATGCAGTTGCACGCCTTGCCTTTTGCACGTTGTCTTGGAGAGCACGCAGTGGCAGTTTCAGGATCAAGTCGAAAAAAAGTGATTGTACGGAAATTCAGCCGCGAATGGCATTCCGGCTACATCGATCCCCAGGGCTTTGCCCACGACGGCCGATTGGAATTGCTGGACATGACCGGCAAAGTGCTCGCCATGACGCTGCTGGATGTAAAAATGATGTGCTTCGTGCGCGAATTTCCCAATGGCGACACGACCGATCCGGAACGGCTGGTCCGACGGAATTTTACCTCGCGTCCACGCACCCCCGGCCTGTGGATTCGCATGAGGATGAAAGATGGCGACGAACTGGAAGGCCTGGCCAGCAACGACCTTTCGCTGCTGGAGCCGGAAGGCATCCAGTTCACTCCGCCCGACATGCGGTCGAATACGCAGCGGATTTTCGTTCCCCGCTCCGCCTTGCAGTCGGTCGAAATTGTGGCCGTCATCCATGCCCATGCCGGCAACCGGCGCAAGCAGGACTTGACGGAGCAAGAGCGGCTGTTCGCAAGTTGACACGGCTTTGAATGCAAGACGGAACCATCGCTACCGGTAGCATTTCTATGGCCGCCCATCCCGCACCAGCGCCGCGCGAACTCATTGCTGCTCCAGTGGGCAAAATTGACATCGTCCAGGGACTTCGCGCCGTCGCTGTCCTGTTGGTGGTTTGGACCCACTCGATTGTCGCGGCTGGCTACCATTCAAGCCCGAAACAAGCCACGTTTTTCCATTTGAAGAGCTTCGGCGCCTGCGGCCTCGATATTTTTTTCGTCATCAGCGGTTGTATCGTTTCGTTGGTCGCCACTCGCGCCGTTGCAGGCAATCGACCCTCCGCGCGGACATTTCTTTCGCGCCGTTTTACGCGAATTTTTCCCCTCTATTGGATTTTGACCCTGGTCATTGTCCTGGAAGCGCAGCTCGGCAGATATCCGGTCCTGTGGCGTCAGGTGCCGTGGCTGCCGACACTGTTCCTGCTACCGGGATGGCATTATCCCGTGCCGCCCCTGGTCCTTTCACTGGGATGGAGTCTTCTGTTTGAAATTTATTTCTACCTTGTGCTGGCCGTGTGGATGCGCGTTTCGCCGCGCCAACTGGTCCGCAACACCGTGGTGTTTTTGGCAGCCATGGTAGCGCTGGGCGCAATCGTCGGCATTCACCGTCCACTATTGGCGATTTGGGCGAATCCAGTTGCATTGGAGTTCCTCTTTGGCTGCGTCATCGCGCACATGGTCACACGGACCGCCGCCCATGCCGCGGAAAACCGTTCCAACTCCCCTCTCTTCGCGGCGCATCGCGCGCGCTCCATGGGGCCTAGGCTGGCTGGTCTCGCGGCCATTGCGCTGGCTGCGACAATCTTTACCGGCTACGGCAATGCCAGCGAGGCGAGCTCCATTCTGGCCGGTCTGGACGGCTGGTTGCGCGTGGGCGTCTGGGGCGTGCCATCCGGCCTGCTCGTGCTGGGAGCGGTCCTTTGGCGTCCGCCCATGGAATCCATGCCGGCCCGGTTGCTCGTGTTCCTCGGAGACGCCTCATATTCCATCTATCTGTGTACGAACCCGGCGCGCAGCATGGTCGAACACTTCTGGCGCTTTTTCGGCCATTGGGGCGGCGATGTGGGAGTCTTGCTCTGCCTGCTTGTATGTATTGCCGTTGGCGTCCTATGCTATCTTGCGGTGGAGCGGCCCTTGATGCGCCTCTTCCATAACTGGTATAAGCAGCTTCCCTTCTCGACAAATCGTGGACCCATAGCTTCTATTGAAGCCACATCGTCAATTCCGCGATAGAAATGTTCGCCATCCGAAACTTGTTGCCATAGTTCTGAAAATAGTGAGACAAATATCTAGCTGCTTCTGTCTAATAATGGCGAACTGCAGGAAGGGAGCGACCCCATGCCGATACGTAAACCGTCCGATATTCCGTCGTCCGAGATCACGACAAAGTCCGACTACATGGACCGTCGCAAGTTCATGGCTGCGGCCGCTGCTGTTGGCGTGGCTGCGCTCGGCGCGGACCGCCTGGAAAACATTGCGTCTCCCCGCGAAGCTGTCCATGCCACCGAAAAGCTGGCGACGGTTCCCAGCAAGTATTCGACCACGGGAGTGACGCCAACCTCCTTTGAAGACATCACCACCTACAACAATTTTTATGAATTCGGCACCGGCAAGGCGGACCCCTCCCGCAACGCATGGCGCCTCAAGACCAGTCCGTGGAGCGTAAAGGTTGAAGGCGAGGTGAAAAGTAAGAAGGAATTCGACATCGACGCATTGATGAAGATGCATCCCCTGGAGGAGCGCGTCTATCGCCATCGCTGTGTCGAGGCGTGGAGCATGGTGATTCCCTGGATCGGCTACTCGTTTTCGGAGTTCATCAAGCAATGCGAGCCGCTCTCCTCCGCGCGGTATGTGCAGTTCATATCGCTCGAAAATATGAAAGAGGAGCCATGGATCGCTTCTGTCAATCTTGACTGGCCCTATTCCGAGGGCCTGCGCATGGATGAGGCCATGAACCCGCTGACGCTGTTCACCTTCGGACTCTATGGGCAGACCTTGCCGAACCAGGACGGCGCTCCCGTGCGCATTGTGTTGCCGTGGAAATACGGCTTCAAGTCGGCCAAGTCCCTGGTCAAGATTCGCTTCGTAAAAAGACAGCCGCGCACCACCTGGAATGAGTCCGCGCCCAACGAGTATGGCTTCTATTCCAACGTCAATCCAAACGTCGACCATCCGCGATGGAGCCAGAAATATGAGCGCGTCATCGGCGCGCCCTTCTGGAAAGCCCGCCAGCCCACGCTGATGTTCAACGGCTACGGCGACCAGGTCGCGTCCATGTATACAGGAATGAACCTACGCAAAAACTTCTGAACTCGCCCGCCCATGTCCAGACGTCTCCTGGTTGCGCTCAAATTCGTAGTGTTTCCAGCTTGCATGGTTCCGCTGGGAGTACTGGTCTACCAGGGATTCACCAACACGCTGGGCCCGGACCCGGTGGCTACCATTACCCACGCCACCGGATTCTGGACGCTCTACTTTCTGCTCATCTCGCTGGCCATCACACCGGTGCGCCGACTGAGCAGTCGCCTTGTCTGGCTCATTCGCTTTCGCCGCATGTTGGGGCTGTTTGCCTTCTTCTACGCCACGCTGCACCTGACGACCTATGTGTGGCTCTTTTCCGGCTTCGACGCGCATGAAATGGCGCATGACATCGGGAAGCGGCCCTTCATCACCATGGGGATGCTGGGATACGCCTGCCTGTTCGCGCTGGCCGCCACCTCCACCGCATGGTCGATTCGCAAACTGGGCGGCAGGCGCTGGACGATGCTGCATCGCCTGGCCTACGTTGCCGCCGCTGCCGGCGTCATCCACTACTGGTGGATTGTAAAAACCGGCGTCCGAACTCCCTGGAAGGTGACGGTGGTTCTTGCCGTGCTGCTGCTGGCGCGCGCGGTATGGTCGGCAAAAGAAACTCTGCGCAAACGAAAAGTCGCCGTCGCCGCTTAGCTGTTTCTTCCTGAATGAAGTTTAAAAACAATTCAGACCGTAGGTCTGATCCAATCTAAATTGCGCGCAACAAGCAGTTCGGTCATTTCCGCGTGGTGAGTGTTCTTCATGTTAACGACATACGTGTCGAAATTGTGCCATTTTGCAAGCGTTTCGACGCCAACTGCATTGTCGTACGTCATCAGAAAATCTCCTCTTAATGTCGCGGCAATGGCGAACAATGCCTCATGATCGAGCTCAGTGTGAGCGTAGAGGCGTTTGCCCGCTTTCTTGCCTGCCGCCGTATTTGTGTCGCGTTTCGTTAGCTGCGTAGCGGCCCAATCAATTCGTCGTCAGCCGATACGGCTGGTATACTCTCTGCGAAATTCTTCGTAGATAATTCGCAAGACCTTTTGCCGATCCTCCGTCTCATCAAAGTTCGCAGCCATCTTGAGTATCTCGCCTTTATTAATCGACTGGATCTTCATGTCGATGAGATACTGCTTCACGGCCTTCGAGACGTCGTCTATGATAAGGATCACATTTCCGTCCTGCAATCGTTGCTCGTCGAAATTCATCTTCAGCTCCGCGTACACTTGTGCGGCCTCGACTTGCGTATGAATTCTCAGTTTCTTGACTTGGTAGACCACGCCAAAATTTGTGGAGAGGTCCACTCCCTTGTCGTGGGCAGATGTACGGGTGTCACGGTAGATCTTACAGGCGAATTTTTCCAAATGTGCCTTGATAACCGCAAAGCTAAAAATTTCAAAGTTCGCAGGAGTTTTGGCGATGTGCTCCTCAATCAATCTTACGAAACGCTCCCTTGACTCAGCCATCTAAGCACGTGTAGCCGATCCCTGCAAAAGGGGCACTATCCCTAAATGCTGATTGATGTGACGCTGGATTTGTCCAGGGATCCACTCGCACAACACATCTGCGTCGTCGGTGTAAGGAGGCAATAATCTATATTTAAGGTGTCCAACTTGCTCCAACACTCCGTAGCGAGACATACGTGAGCCATATGCATCGTAGTACTTTGCCCCAATATGCATATCGTGCCCGAGGAAATCCTTCATTAGTTTGACCGCCGTGCCGTACGCCTTCTGTAAATCTGAATCTGAAAATACTGCATTCTTTGTGGCGGAATATGTACGAACAAGGCCCAAAGTGACAAGAGGCGCTATCACCTTGGTCTGCGAATTTCTCAGCATTCTCTCGATCTCTGTTTTGGAGGCTATCCCCGAATTCATCTATGCCCTTCACACTACGACTTTCTCGAATTCAGACTCAAGCTGGGACAGCACTTCTTCCTCTGATAGATCCTGAAATAGTTCCGGCTCGTGAAAGTTATCTGGTCGGCAAGTATAGACCGTTCGGCCGTACTCCAAGTGGAGTTCCGCTTCAGTATTCCCCGATGGTTCCAAGCCATAAATCAGCCACGCAATTTCAGCTTGTTCCTTTGGAACTTCGGCGGGGATACGGAGGGTATCGAAAAAGCATTGATCAATTGCAACAGCCGACTTTTTCCTCAATTTGTCCAGAATGCTCCCTTTGAAAATAAGCTGTGGAGCAAGTCGCTTGCGCGATGAAGACAAGTAATCGGGCGCGGGATTTTTCTTTCGGCTGTGCTCCCAATCAACACTTAGATATTCCTCCCGATTTTGCATCAGAGGATTAAAAAATGCCCGGCGCAAATTTCCGCTGATATAAACCGTCTGTACTTCGAGTGACCCGAAGTCGGTAACTGTGCCGCTCTCGTCATAAGCTACAAGCACAACATCGATATTTCCAGCAGATTTTCCGTTCTTATCTTTCAGTCGTACCTCAACAAGTGTGGTCCATTGTGTTCCCACTGGAAAAAAGAATTCTGCGGCCTGGTCGGCGATAATCCATTCCTGACGAAGACGCACGGGACAAATAACGGCCAGATTGTTGCCATGATTGATGCTGCAAACTCCAAGCGGATCTATGACGCTATCTTTCGTGCAATTGGGAACTTTGTTGTTGTATGGACATAGCCGATTCCGACGATACCTCTGTGCCTCCTCAGTGTTGCTGCCAGGAGGGAAACCAAAAAGTTCAGCAATGGGCTGTATCGACACTTTATTCAACCTCGCTAATGGCATCGTACGTCGTTTCATTCACACCGCGCAGTTCGATCACTCTTCGCACCGGCTCGAATGTGGTCCGGTGCAGCGGACATGGGCCATGTTCGGCCAGCGCGCGCAAATGTTCCTCGGTGCCATACCCCTTGTGCGAGGCCAGACCGTACTGCGGATATTCCTCGTGGTAGCGGCACATCCACGCGTCGCGATAGACCTTCGCGACAATCGACGCGGCAGCAATGGAGATGCTGATGGAGTCTCCATGGATGATCGCCTGCTGCCTGCACGGCGTGTCCAGCCGCTCGGCGTCGATCAACAGAAAATCCGGCTGCGGAATCAGTTGCGCGATGGCCGCCAGCATGGCCTGGTGCGAAGCGCGCCGGACATTGATGGCATCGATGGTGGCCGCATCCGCAAACCCAATGGCTACCGCGATCGCTCGACTGCGGATAATGACGTCCAGGCGCTCGCGTTCCTCCGGCAACAACTGCTTGGAGTCGCGCGCGCCGCGAATGCGCGTTTTCTCTGGAAGAATCACCGCCGCCGCAACCACCGGCCCGAACAAGGCTCCCCGGCCAACTTCATCCACGCCGGCGATCGCCGTAGCTCCCAGTTGCCGCGCCGCCCGTTCGTGCTTCCCGCCACAGACCAGCGCGCGCAGGTAGCGCATCTTCTCCGCTTGCTTCGATTGCGGCGTCTCCGGTCCAGCGGAGCGGGTCTGACTTTTCACTGGCATCTGCAGTGAGTGTAGCGCCAGGGTCGCATGTGGAGAACGCGAAACAATTCTGCGCTTTTGCGCCGAAATCGCGCCCCGGCGGGCGCAATCGGCGATATCGATCGCCCATTTCAGGGGGGCGGCCCATGTCAGTCCCTACGCATGTCAACGAGCACGGGAAGCCATGCCGCAACCGTATTCCGCCAGAATTTAGGTTGAAACAGGATCCGTCTGCAGCGGACGCCGGCAAGACCGACAAAAGCCGCATCCCTCAGCAGGAGTGCGGCCCTTGAATTCTTCTGGAACCGATCGAAGTCTTACTTCGCGTGAATGGAATCCGCTTCGCGCAGGCGCGCAGCCTTGCCGCGCAGGGCCCGCAGATAGAACAGCTTGGAACGCCGCACGCGCGCCGAGCGCACTTTTTCCACCTTCTCGACCACCTTGCAATGCAAGGGGAAAATACGCTCGACGCCCTGGCCGAAGCTCATCTTGCGGACAGTGAAACTGCCTTCCGCGCCGTTCTTGCGCGCAATCACGATGCCTTCAAAGGCCTGCACGCGCTCTTTGTCGCCTTCTTTGATCTTTACCTGGACGCGGACCGTATCGCCCGGACCAAAATTCGGAAGATCGGTGCGCTGAAGCTTGGCGGCAAGACGCTGCATCACGGGATGAATCGACATAAAATAGTTCCTGCTCTAAATAGAAAATTGGGTTATAGCGCAAAACACCAGTGTACATGGAATCGGCGATTTCGTCTTGTGTTGAAGGCGCAATTCACTCGACCAGGGCTGCGTCCGCGTCTCGAACCGGCGGTCCGGAATACGGAAGAATCACCGTAAATGTTGTCCCGCTTTTTCCCGGCTGCATTCGGCTGCGAACATGCACGCTGCCTCGATGCTTCTCCACGATGCCGGCCGACACCCACAGTCCCAGGCCAGTCCCGATCTCGCCCTTGGTGGTGAAAAATGGCTCATAGATGTGCCGCCGGGTCTCCGCGGACATGCCATGACCCGTGTCGGAAATCGTGAGTCTCACACCTGGTTCACGGTGCCGCCAGTCTGTTACAGGGCGCACACGCAGCCTCAGTGTTCCTCCGTTTGGCATCGCATCGGCCGCATTGCCCACAACATTTGCCAGTACCTGGCGAATCTCTCCCGCGTAGCAGACCAGGGGTGGACAGTCCTCTGCCTCCAGGATCACGTGAATCTTGTTTCTCGAAAGCTTTCCCCGATACAGCGTCAGGACTGAATCCAGTAATTCCGCCACATCGGTGGTCACCGCCGAAGATTGCTGCTTATGAAAGCGCAACGCCTGGTTGGCGATCTGAGAGGCCCGCCCAAGTTCCTCCTCTGCCGACGCCAGATATCCCAGCGTCTCCGGGTTCACGGCGGTCTGCCGCGCCAGGAAAATCAGGTTCATCACTGCTTCCAGCGGATTGTTGATCTCATGGGCGATGGAAGCGGCCAGCCGACCAACCACGGCCAGCTTTTCCGCCTGCCGCAGGCCTGTCTCCGACTTGCGTTGCGCTTCTATATCGGTATTCGTGCCAAACCAGCGGACGATTGTCCCGGCTTGATTGCGCACCGGCAACGCACGGGACAAAAACAATCGGAAATCGCCGTCCGCTCCGCGCAGCGGAAACTCCATGTCGAACGGCTCTCCAGTTTCAATCGAATGCACATATCGGGACATCACCTTTGGCAGCAGTTCCGGCTCATGTACAGATTGCCAGCCCCAGCCCTCCATCTGCTCCAGAGCTGTGCCGGTGTACTCATACCAGCGGCGGTTGTACCAGAAGATGCTTCCATCGGGGTTGGCCATCCACGCCAATTGTGGAATCGAGTCCGCCAGCACGCGGAATTGCTGCTCGCGCGTTTCGATTTCCTGGCGGGCACGCACCTGGCCGGTGATCTCGAAAGTATGAATCAGGATTCCATCTGTGCGCCCATCCGCGCTGCGATGCGGCTGATAAACAAAGTTGAAATAGGCTTCCTCTTCCGTGCCGGATGGACCACGCCGCAGCCGCGCCATGACCTCGTTTCCAATAAAAGGAACTCCCGTGCGGTAGACCTCGTCCATCCATCCAAAAAACGGTTGCATTTCCAGCTCTGGGATGGCTTCGCGAATTGGTTTTCCGACGATTTCCGCCTCCGAGGATCGGCCAATCAGTTCGACATATTGCCGATTTGCCAGTGTAATTTGGTGCTGCGGGCCCATCGTCACCAGGATGCCCGCCGGAGCATTCAAGAAAAGCTCGCGAATCTGGCTTCGCTCCGATTCCGCCGCTGCCCGCAACTCTCGTTCCCGAGCGACGGCTTCCGCCTCCCAGAGTGTGCTGGCCATCTGGTCCGCGACCTGCGCGAAGAACGCGCGGTAGTGTTCATCCAGGCGCTTGCGAACGCTGACGCCGGCCAGCAGAAATCCAATGGGTCCGGTCGCATTGGCTGACACGATCGGTACGGCAATGGCTTCCGCGGGCGCCTGTCCCCACGGCGCTTGCGGCAGCGGGTCGAGCTTCACTGTGCTCAAGTCCAGCAAGCGGCTCGCCCCATCCGCGACCGTCCGCAACGTTTGCCAGCTTTCCGATCGAAGATCGATTCCTCTCGGATAATTCGGCGGGCCTGTGTGCGCCGCCAAATTGGCATCCGTCCGGTTCGCTTCAAACAGATAAACGGCAGCGATAGGAAGATCGTAACGGTTCCCGGAAAGTACCTTGGCGGCGGCGATGCATGCCTCGGCGACATTCCTGGTTTGAGTCCCGGAAACTGCGGCCAGATCGCGCAAGGTGCGCAGACGCCGCTCGCCAATTACCCGGTCTGTCGTCTCTGCCACCGGAGTGAAGACCCCGCCGACATGGCCCGATTCATCCCGTATCGGGCTATAGGAGAAACTGAAGTAGCATTCTTCCCGGTACCCATCGCGCTCCAGCAACAGCAGCAGGTCTTCCGATACGGTCGCTTCCCCACGCTCCATCACTTGGCGCAACATCGGGCCGATGACATCCCATATCTCCGGCCAGACTTCGCGGCCGGGACTTCCCAGCGCCCATGGATGCTTGCTCCCGATCAGCAGGCGATAGGCATCGTTGTAGATCTTGACCAACTCCGGCCCCCACCAGATCAGCATGGGAAAACGGGAGTTCAAGCAGGTGCTGACAGAAGTCTTCAGGCTCTGCGGCCATTGCGCGATTGGGCCCAGCGCAGTCTTCGACCAGTCCAGGGCTCGCACACGCGCACCCAACTCACCGCCGCCGGCGAGAAAGTCGTGCTCCACCGGCGTCTGTTCTGCCGGGGTCTTGCCAAAAATGTCATTTCCCATGACGCATCTCTTCCAACACAGCGCGGTCTTCCTCCGTCAAGGAAGCGTCAGCCAATAAGTCCGGGCGATTCTGTAGCGTCTTCGCCAGAGCTTGCCGGCGTCGCCAGCGGCGAATGTCTTCATGGTTGCCGGAACTCAGCACGGCTGGGACCTCGGCTCCGCGAAACTGCGGCGGTCGCGTGTAGTGCGGGTAATCGAGCAGCCCTCCGGAATCGCAGGTCGATTGTGGCGACGGCCTGTCGACCGCAATTTCTCCCGCGGGCGTAATGGAAAGATCAGCCGACGCGGCGGCCTCGGCGGCGAAGCTTTCATAGCGCGAGGAATCCTCGTTCCCCAGCACGCCCGGCAACAATCGACTGACCGCATCGACAATCACCGCAGCGGCCAGCTCCCCGCCGGAGATCACATAATCGCCGATCGAAAGCTCCGTGTCAGCCAGCAGGTCGTTGACCCGTTCGTCCACCCCCTCGTAGCGTCCGCACAAGAAGACGATGCGATCCACCCTGGCCAACACCCGCGCAGTCGCCTGAGTAAAGGGCTTTCCCTGCGCGGACAACAGCACCACCCGCTCCCGAGTCGTGTCACGCGCGCTCTTTGCTGTGCCCCCCAGCGACTCGACAGCGCGAAACATCGGCTCCGGCTTCAGCACCATCCCCTCGCCGCCGCCAAATGGCCGGTCGTCGACCGTCTTGTGCCGGTCTGTCGTAAAGTCGCGCAAATTATGAATACTGACGCGGACCCTCCCCTCATCGATGGCGCGACCCAGCACTCCGAAACCGAATGGCCCCTCAAAGAACTGCGGAAACACTGTAACGATGTCGAATTGGATCGTCTTCGCCGTCATCTTCCTCGTCTGCGCATTGCGTGCGCTAGTTGCCGTTCTTCCACTTGATTCCGCACCCGACGCTGGGCCGCTGTTCCGCCGCAACCGGCTTGCCCGCCAAGACGCTCTCCATCGCCGCGCGCAGATCGCGGCCATCGACCGCGGTTCCATTTCCCGGACGGCTGCCATCGAGTTGCCCCCGATAGGACAGTCCCTTCTCCGCATCGAACAAGAAAAAGTCCGGCGTGCAGGCCGCCTGAAAGGCCCGCGCAACCTGCTGCGTCTCGTCGTACAGATAAGGAAACGGGAGGCCTTGTTCGATGGCCTGGGCCCGCAGCCCCGCCGGTGCGTCGTCGGGATAGGTATCCGCATCGTTGCTGCCGATCGCGACCATGCCGAGGCCGCGACCTGCGTAGTCGCGTCCCAGCCGCGCCAGTTCATGGTTGACGTGTTGCACGAACGGGCAGTGCGCGCACAGAAACATCACCAGCAATCCGCGCGTTCCCGCAACCTGGTCGCGCGTCACCGTCTTGCCGGAAATCACGTCCGGCAGCGAGAAATCCGGCGCTCTTGTTCCCAACGCGAGCATGGTAGAAGCCGTACGAGCCATCCCATTCTCCTTCAACTGCATAGATAAGATGCGGCCTTTTTCCTGGGGCCGATCTTTTTATCCTACCCCGGAACTTTGCGCGGAATGTCCCCAGGAATCGCGGGCCCGTGGAACTGGATTTCAACCGTCAATTGCTGCAATACAAACGAAATACAGACGCGACGCCGAATCATTGTAGATCGACCCAAGGCCGCGTGGTTCTCAGTAAATCGTACCCAACATCTATACTGGCAATGAATCCAGCGACCTTGCTTCAAAAGGGAAAATTGCGTGTACGAATCGGAATTTGAACAAAGCGTCTTCGATCTTCGCCGGGAAAAGCTGCGGCAGATCGAGGCCCTGGGCCATCCTGCGTATCCCAACAGCTTCGCGCCGGAAAATCTTAAGGTTCTTACCCTGGCGGCCATTCGCGGCGAATACGATGCTTTCACCGGAGAAGCGCTGGAAAAAGATCGCGTCAACGTCGCCGCGGCTGGACGCATCATGGCCATCCGCGCGCAAGGCAAGGCCGGGTTCGCCGTGCTGCAACAAAATGGCGAGCGCCTGCAGATTTACGCGCGCATGGATGCTGTTGGCGAGAACGCATTCCAGCTCTACAAGCTGCTCGACATGGGCGACCACATTGGCGTCAGCGGCTATCTGTTCCGCACCCGCACCGGCGAGCTGACCATCCACGTGGACACGCTGACTTTTCTTTCAAAGGCCATGCTGCCGTTGCCGGAAAAATACCATGGCCTGGCGGATGTCGAACTGCGCTATCGCCAGCGCTACGTCGATCTATTTATGAACGCCGATGTGCGCGAGGTCTTCGTCAAGCGCGCGGCCATCCTCCGCGCCATGCGCAAATTTTTCGATGCGCGCGGATTTCTTGAAGTGGAAACGCCGATGATGCAGCCGATCGCCGGCGGAGCGGCAGCGAAGCCCTTCACGACGCATCACAATGCGCTCGACATCGACCTGTACCTTCGCATCGCGCCGGAACTGTATTTGAAGCGACTGGTGGTCGGCGGGATGGACCGCGTGTATGAGATCAACCGCAATTTTCGCAATGAGGGCATCTCGACGCAGCACAATCCCGAGTTCACCATGCTGGAGTTCTACCAGGCCTACGCGAATTACAAAGACCTGATGGACCTGACGGAAGAACTGATCCAGTTCGTCGCCATGGAGGTGAACGGCACTACCAAGACCACCTTCAATGATGTCGAGATCGACCTGAGCCAGTGGCAGCGCTTCACCATGCGCGAAGCAATCATCAAGTTCTGGCCGACAGAAGCGGAACCAAGGCCGATGCTCACGGATTTCGAGTCGGTTGAGTCGCTCCTGGGGTGGATCGACCGGACTTTGGAAGGAAATCTGGAGGTTAGGGCGGGGTTCGTTCCGAAAATACTTGGGGAGCCTCTGATTCATTTGAAATCTTCGAGCTCGTACAGTCCCCTATACGTTGCCCTGAACTTCGCGCGAAATTCCCTCGAACTCGAACAAGCACCGTTGGGCAAAGCCATCGCAGAAGTTTTCGAAGCCGTCGCAGAACCCCAGCTCATCCAGCCCACGATCATCTACGACTTCCCGCTTGCAGTTTCTCCACTATCGAAGCAGAAACCGGACGAGCCGGACTGGGTCGAACGCTTTGAGTTCTACATTGGCGGCTTCGAGCTAGGCAATGCCTTCAGCGAATTGAATGACCCTGTCGAGCAGCGCAATCGATTCCTGCAACAACTCGGCGAGCGTGAACGTGGCGACGCGGAAGCCCACGCCATGGACGAAGATTATGTCCGCGCCCTCAGCTTCGGTCTGCCTCCCACCGGCGGCGAAGGCATCGGCATCGACCGGCTGACCATGGTGCTGACCGGCTCGCGCTCCATCCGCGACGTCATTCTGTTCCCGCTGATGCGGCCTCAGGCCAAGCAGTCCGATGCCGACGCGATTTCCGAGTAACTGCAAACCTGCATGCACCATAGCCTGCCCTGAGCGAGCCGCGGGCGAGTCGAACGGGTCTCGCTTTGAGACATGGGTTTGCCTGGCCTCAGAAGACGTACAATCGTAGATGCACCGTGAGCCGATTTCAGCCATGGATGCAGACAAGCCCGGCGTACAACGCCACACCAGGTAAAGCAGGTACCCGTATGGGATTTGACTTGGATTCGAGCCAGCGCCGGCAACTCGGCTATCGGCTCATCGACCGCATCGACGAATATTTTTCCAGCCTGAAGGACCGGCCTGTTCAGCGGGCGGCCGAGCAGCGCAGTTTCCTTCCCATCCATGAGGATTTGCCCGAAATCGGCGAGGATGCCGCCGCTGTCCTCGACGACATTTGCTCGCAGATGGTCGATCGGGGATTTCATGTTCCCAGCGCCAACTACTTTGGCCTGATGAATCCCACGCCAACCTACATGGCCGTGCTGGCCGAGGCTCTGGTGGCCGCGCTGAACCCGCAACTGGCGACCCTGGCGCGCTCGCAACTGGCCTCCAAGATTGAGCATGAGACGGTGCGCTGGATCGCAGAGCGTGTCGGGTGGACGGGCGACACCTATGGCGGCACCTTTACGACGGGCGGCAATGAAGCCAACCTGAGCGCGCTCGCCATTGCCCTGACCCATCGCTATCCCCAGGTCGCCGACAACGGCTTGGTTGGATTGGGCAAGCAGCCCATCGTGTATGCCTCGGCGGAATCGCATCACTCCCTTGAGAAATCGCTGGGCATGCTCGGCCTGGGACGCAAAGCGCTGCGGCGCATTCCCGTAAATAAGGCCGCCGAAATAGATTTACGCGCGCTTGAAACCGCTATCGCAACGGACCGTCTCGCGGGCCTGGGACCGCTGGCCATCGTCGGCACGGCTGGAACGACAAGTTCCGGCGCCATCGATCCCCTGCCCGCATTGGCGGAGATTTCTCGTCAACAGAATCTCTGGTTCCACGTCGATGGCGCGTACGGCGCGGCGGTCGTTTTTTCCAATCAGCATCGCGGACTGGTTGCAGGCATCGAACTGGCGGACTCCATCACGATGGACCCCCATAAATGGCTGGCCATGCCCTTTGCCGCCGGCGTGTTCCTGACACGCCATCCCGAACTGCTGGAGCCGACTTTCAGCCTGGAAACCAGCTACCTTCCCCGCGCAATGGGCAACCCCATGCCCGACAATTTTAGAATTTCCGCGCAATGGTCGCGCCGCATGAACTCATTGAAATTCTGGCTCACCCTGCGCGTCCACGGCCGCCAGGCGTATGAAGAGCTGATCGATTCCCAGCTTCGCCTGGCGGCATATATGGAATCGCGCGTCCTCGATACCGGGGCGTTCGAGCTGGCCACTCCGCGCCGCCTGACCATTTTGAATTTTCGCGCCAGGGCCGCAAGGGAACTGTCCCTGTCCGAAGAAGACATCGCGCGCCTGCATCATGAGATCGCTGCCGAAATTACGCAGGACGGACAGCAGTGGATCTCCACCACACGCGTTCGCGGCCGCAGTGTGCTGCGCATGATGGTGATCAGCTACCTGACCGAGCGGCGCCACATCGACACGCTTGCGGCCAGGCTGCAACGGGCTGCAAAGACGGTGTTGGAACGCTCCTTTGGCGCTGCGCACGCTCTCTAGAGTTGGCGCACCGCCAAAGCTTCGCGCATTTCCGCTGGAAAACGTCTCTCAATCGGCTCATAATGGATGCAACTCAAATTGCTTCTGCTACACCGAAAGACGTCCCCATGCGTACGCCGATCTTGCTGAGTGTGCCCATCGCTTTTCTGCTGTTCTCCTCTGCCGCGCTGGCAAAACCTGCCTGCATTCCCGCCGACCAGGCCCTGCGGCATCTCCACAAAAATGTCTGCGTGGAGGCCCATGTCTACCGCGTGGTGGACGGAGGCGATGAAATCGAATTTCTCGACGTATGCAGTCCTGAAACCTCCGACGCCGATTGCCATTTCTTCATCGTCAGTTCCACTGAGGACAAGAAAGCCGTCGGCGATCTCGAAAGCCTCGTGGGTCGAACCATCCAGATTCGCGGCAAGATTCGGCCCATCCAGGGTCGCGCCGACATGGTGTTCAGCACGAAAGATCAGTTGCATGGAGGCAAGCCAAAATTCCACCCCAACCCGCAGTTAGTCGCTGCATTTTCGGCGGAAAATGGCGGGCAGGGATTCAGCGCAAGCAACGGCGTCGGCGGCCAGCACGGCGTCCATTTCCATCATCGCGGCAATTAGAGCGCCTTCACCACAACGGCCCCGCCTGGCGGCGCAGTTCCTTCAGCGGATACAGCGTTCCCCGCCATAACACTCCGCCGCGCCATAGAACCAGAATCATCGAACGCAGCAGCGTTCCGACAAACAGCAATGTCGCAATCGGAAACAGCGCCAGATATGCAGGCGAAATATCCGTCAGCCGCCAATAGCGAAGATTTAGCAGGACCAGCGCGACCAGCGTGACGGTCCCGGCCCATTGCGCCGGCCCAGGAAAAAGCAGCGCAAGAAACGGCGTCAGACACAGGACGAGCATGCCTGCGCAAGCGGCCAGCAGCAACCAAGTACGAAAGCGAAATGTGGAATAAAGATTTTTTGTGAGGTTGTTCAAAATCCCCCACGCGCTCTCCGCCCAGCGAATGCGCACCAGATCTTTGCCAAACGCAACCCGCTGCGCATACCCTTCCCGCTTGGCTCGAAACCCAAGACGCATGTCTTCCAGCACCTCCATGCGCAGCTCTGTGTACCCTCCCAGGGCCTCATATACAGGGCGGCGAATCAGGTTGAACGCGCCCACGCCAATGTAATCCTTCTGGGCCTTGGGGTCGGCAATCTTCCACGGACGACCGGCCAACGCAGAGACGCTTTGAAAAAAACCGATCAACATTTTTTCGGCAACGCCGCGCAAAATCAGCGTTGGGTACAGCACCAGGTGGTCGCCTTGGCTGCGCGTTGCGTACTCGATCGCGAGCCGAATCGCGCGCGGATCGAAGATGACATCGGCATCGGTAAACAGCAGCCAGTCCGAGGTCGCTCCGGTTGCGGCAAGCGCCATGGCGTGCGGTTTGCCGAGCCATCCCTCCGGCAGATCCTTCACGTGGAGTATGCGCAAGCGACCGTGCGCCTCGGGCAAAACTGCAAGCTCATCCATCAGCGTGCCAGTCGCATCGGTGGAGCGATCATCGACGGCAACGATCTGCAGGCTGGGATAATCGCAGGCCAGCAGGCTGCATAAAGAATGCGCGATGGCGGCGGCTTCGTCTTTGGCTGGAACAATGACCGTAACAGACGGCCACGGGGTCGCGTTGTTCGACGCATTTGTCGGCGCACAGGTTTGCTGCAAGAGATTCGGAACTCGCGGCAGCATCCATAAGGCCGGAACAACACGCCAAAGCCAGGCCGCCGCAATCAGCCACGCGAAACCAGCAACAAGAAATCGCCCATGAAGAAACAGCAATGTCAGCGAAGGCATGTTCCTCTAGTATGCCGATTCTCTGCCGGAAGCGCACACTGAAAGAAATCTACACCGCGGCCGCGTCGATATCCGGAGCGTATTTCGCCCCCGCAAAAATGAGAATCGCAGAGAGCAGCAGCGTGATCAGCGTAACGGCCAACCCTTCGCGCAGCGTGGAATGGTCGGATACCCATCCGATGACGCGCGGCGAAGGAGCGTCGCCGAGCGCATGAATCATAAACAGCTCAATCGCAATCGCCGTCGAGCGAATCGGCGCGTCAACCGCGTTCACAATCGCTGCGTTCAACGGGCCAGTATTCAGAAACAGAAGAAACTCCGCCAGTGCCAGGCACGGCACCATGGTGCTGCGCGGCCCGTAGAAAACGAGCAGCGCAAACGGCGCGGCCAGCAGGACGCTCCACGCGGAGAGCAGATAAAGCGCGGCCTTGTTGCGCCGCAGCCACCGCTGCGCCAGCCATCCGCCCAGCCATGTTCCCACGATGCCGTCCACCACGGTAATCGCGCCCAAGACCTGGCTCGCAGCGGCGAGAGAATAATGTCCGTAGCGATACAGAAACGTCGGCATCCAGATGGAAATTCCGCCCAGGGTAAAGACCATCATCGCCATGCCGAGTGTCGCCGTCCAATACGCGGCGTTGTGCGTCAGTCCGGCGAGCGTGGCGCGATCCGGCTTGATTGCCAGCGGCTCGGAAGCGCCCCGCGCCGGCTCCCGCAGAAAAATCCAGACCAGCAATGCCACCATCAGGCCAGGAGCTGCCGCGACGTAAAATGGCATTTTCCATCCGCAGGCCTGCCCCAGCGTTCCGCCCAGAATGTATCCCAGCGCCGCGCCGATCGGCAGCGCCAGATAGAACAAAGTCAAGATGCGATTGCGTTGCTCTGGCGGCCAATAGTCCGACAACAGCGCGGGGGCAAAGATGCCGAAGCTCGCCTCGCCAATGCCGACCAGCGCGTGCCGCAGATACAACTCGCCAAAGGTATGCACCATCGCCGTTGAGAACGTCAGCAGCGACCAGAGCAGCGCACCGGCAAGAATCAGCGGCTTGCGCGGAAAGCGATCGCCAAGCCATCCCGTCAACGGCGCCGCGAACATGTACGCGATGAAGAACGCAAACGTCAGGCTGCCGATGCGTTCATCGCGCACATGGAAGGCCCGCTGTACCAGCGGCTGCACTCCCGCCAGCACGTAGCGGTCGGTGTAGTTCAGCAGGTTCAGCGCCGTCAGCAGGGCAAGCGCTGTCCACGCAGCCGAGGCTGGGAGTCGAGTCGAGGAATGGGCTGGCTTCACCGCCATGAGCCGCCAGCATATCAGGCCGGGAACTGCGCCAGAATGGCGGCTTACGTTTTCCGCCTATTTTTGGCGTGGCCAGCGCGCTTCGACGATGGTCGAGATGCCGCCACGCGGGCGGAACTCGCCGCGGACCGTGGCCCACACCGGGTTGCAGGCCTTCACGACATCCTTCAATACCTGGTTGACGACATTCTCTTGAAAGATTCCTAGGTTGCGATATGAAAAGAGATATTCCTTGTACGACTTCAGCTCCAGGCAGTCCTTCAGCGGCTCGTAACGCAAAAGAATGACGCCAAAGTCCGGCAGGCCCGTCTTTGGGCACACGGAGGTGAACTCCGGATCGTCGATGACAATCTCATATCCGGGAAACTGGTTCGGCCACGTCTCGATTTCTGGAAAGCTGTAATCGAGACCCGCCCGTGCGTGGTCTTCGGTATATCGCGGTGCGCTTCGTTTCCCGATGGATGCCATATAGCTTGATTGTACGAAAATCGCTGGCCGACTCGATGTCCGACGACGGCCGCGTTCCTGACGCAGCGTCTCCAAATACAGCCTCGCTCTTGCGCCCCTCGAACGGTACCGCTGGAATACCCATTATCTCTTTGAATCCCAAGACTCCCGACCGGCGTCTTATATACTGATTCTTCTAAGAGATACCAAAATCTCACTATGGCCGCTCCGTCTCCACAAGAAGCTTCGCAAAAAAAACGTAAGATTTGGCTCCTGATCGCTTTGGCTCTGCTGGTTGCGACCATCTTGCTGCACCACTTTACCCGCAGCGCGACTTCGGTCCGAATGGGAACGGCACAAATGGGTCATTTGATCACGACCCTGCCGACCAACGGCGTAGTCCAGCCAGTGCACAATTTTGCGGCGTACAGCCCTCTGCCTGGGACGGTGAAAGCCGTCTATGTGCATGAGGGCGAAAAGGTTGCCCAAGGCCAGCTTCTCATCGCGCTCGACGATTCTGAAGCTCGTTCCCAGGTTGCCGCGGCACTGGCGGCGGTGCGCGGAGCCCAGGCACAGTTGCAGGCCTTGCGCCAGGGCGGCACGCGGCACGAACAGATCGCGTTGATGGGCGATATCGACAAGGCCAAAGCCGCCAGAAATCAACAGGCCGTCACCCTGGCAACGCTGGAAAAATTGCACCGGCAAGGGGCGGCATCCAGTAGCGAAGTGGATGCCGCGCGCAGCTCCCTAGCGGCCCAGGATGCGGCTTTAAAGGTCCTCGAACAGCAGCAGACGCAGGGTTTTTCTTCCATCGATCTTGAACATGCCACGGCGAATCTTGAGAATGCGCAGGCAGCCTACGCATCGGCGCTCGACACGCTGCGGAAGGAAAACGTGCGCGCCCCTTTCGCCGGAACTGTCTATTCGGTCTCCGCGCGAACCAGCGACTTTGTCCCTGGCGGCTCCCAGTTGTTGCAGATGGCGGACCTGAAACAGATTCAGGTGGAGGCGTATTTCGATGAGCCGGAGATCGGGAAACTCGCAGTCGGCGAGCCGGTAACGATTGTCTGGGCGGCCCTCCCCAATCGGGTCTGGCATGGCCACGTCATCCGCACGCCCTCCACCATCATTACCTATGGCACTCGCAACGTCGGCGAAGCACTTGTCTCAGTTGACGACGCGGACGAGACTCTGTTGCCGAACACCAACGTCACCATCACAGTGGTGTTGAAAGACCTGAAGAATGTCCTGCTGGTCCCGCGCGAGGCCCTGCGAATCGACGATAGCGGGGATTATGTATTCGGGGTTGACGACGGCCACCTCAAGCGGATTCCCGTCACCATTGGCGCCCTGAATCTGATGAAGGTTCAGATCGTTTCCGGACTCCACCCCGGCGATACCCTGGCACTATCCGCGGTCGATGGCTCCACCTTGTATAACGGCCAGGCTGTGAGCCGCGCGGAATAGCGTATGGAATGTATCGTTGCATCGAAGCTTCCGCGCCGCTCCCTTTTGGTCGCCACTTTCTTGGTTTGCAACGCGATCTTCAGTCATGCAATCGAGCCGGAACGCGTGGTTTCTCAGGTCGCTGCCAGTCCCGGAGTCGATCGGTCCGTTCGTAGGGACCTGAACGCTGGGCGTGCGGATGACGCCATTTTTCTGCTGCGACACCAGTTGTCCAAAGACCCCGCCAATGCGGCCGCCCATCACCTGCTGTGCCGCGTGTACCTTCAGGAAGAACGATGGCCTGAAGCCGAGAACGAATGCGCGCGAGCGGTAGGACTTGCCCCGAGTAACAGTACCTATCATCAGTGGCTGGGACGCGCGTATGGCGGCGCGGCCGCGCATGCATCGCTTGCAAGCGCGTACATCCTGGCGAAGAAGGTCCACGCGGAATTTGAAACGGCGGTCCGGCTCGATCCGGAAAATGTGTCGGCGCTGTCGGACCTTGGAGAATACCTGATTGACGTCCCGCGAATCTTGGGCGGCGGAGCGGCCCCTGCCGAGCAGATTGCCCAGCAACTCGCGCCCCTGAGCGCATCCCGGTACCACGAACTGCAGGCGAAGATCGACGAAAAGAAATCCGATTTTTCCGGCGCGGAACGGCAGTGGAAGCTGGCCATTCAGGGCTCGCACTATCCGGCTGACCAGTGGATGAACCTGGCTGGGTTCTATGCCGATCGAAAAAACTTTCCCGCCATGCAACAGGCAATTCAAAACGGGATCGCCGCGGACCCAGGCAAAGGCCCAGCGCTGGTGCAAGGCGCCACGCTGCTGATCGAGAAGCATCAGGATCCAGCGCAGGCGGAGCAAATGCTGCGACAGTATCTTGCTTCCCATCGGCAATCGGTAGATGCGCCCGCATTTCAGGTGTATGTCCAGCTCGGCAATTTGCTGGCATCTCAGGGTGACGCGGCGGATGCGCAACAGGAGTACGCGGCGGCGCACGCCCTGGCCAACGATTATGCGCCGGCGCAGCAGGCGCCACGCGGATGATGCCGCGCCTGCATTCCGCGCGTGAAACTGCCATCGACAGGAATGGCTGCCGCTTGCTCCATTTAAAATCGGACGAGATGGGCAAGGTCCAACCGAATGCGAAACGAATTCTCGCTGTATTGGCAGCCGGGGTATTCCTCACTCTGGCAGGCCATGCCCAGCGGACAGATGCTGCGCTGCCGAATGCCCCCGCGCCAACGGCAGTGCATTTCCCTTCATCCCAGGCTGGACCTGCTGCGCCGGTGTTAACCGCAAGCCTGCGCCGGCTTCACACTCCGGATGCCGCCGCCGTCCCTACAACCGGCGACGTCTCGCTCTACACCGTGGTCGATCTGGCGTTGCGCAACAGCAGGACCGTTCGCATGGCAGAAGCGAAGAAACAGCGCGCGCAAGCTATGGTGATGGAGTTGCACAATGCCTACATTCCGAACCTTGCCGTTGGTTCCGGGATTGGCCCACCCAACATAGGCTTTCCCTTGGGGACGCCAAACATATTCAACGCCAGCTCTCAATCCTTGATCTTCAGTTTTTCGCAATCGGACTACATTCGCTCGGCGCGCGCGGCGTTGAAAGCGGCCGACTTCTCACTGCAGGATGCTCGGCGGCAAGTCATTTTGGACACCGCGTCTTCGTTTCTAGAGCTGAATACGACGGACCTTCAATTGGCAGCCCTCCAGCAGGCAATGGATGCAGCAGATCGGCTCGTTTCCATTGTCCAGGAACGAGTTGCCGCCGGCATCGACAGTCGCGTGGCGGAAACACGCGCCCGCCTGACGCGCGCGGAAATGAAGGTCCAGCAAATTCAACTGCAAGACCGTGCAGGCGAGCTCCGCAACCACATCTCGAACCTGATGGGTTTGCCGGCCGACTCGATCGTCATCGATTCCAACAGCATTCCAGCGATGCCGAATTTGGATATTTCAACAGCCAGCCCCCCCTCCGCCCAAACCCCGGCGGTACAAGCAGCCTTTGCCACTGCGGACTCGCGCAGCTTTATGGCGCATGGGGATGAGCTCCAAAATTATCGGCCGAACATCCAACAGTTGGCACAGTACAGCCTGTTTTCAACATTTGAGAACTATCAGCAGTATTACAACGGCTATCAGGCCAATAATTTTGGGTTTGAAATCCAGGTGGTTTGGCCCCTATTTGATCCCGTGCGCCGGGCAAAAGCCGCTGAGTCCAGCGCCGCGGCAGCAAGCGCCCGAAGCCAAGCCGATCAAACCAAAATCCAATTTACTGAAAAAAATCTTGCACTGTGGCATCATCTGGACGAATTGAAGGCCCAGCAACAAGTTGCCGAATTGAAACAGGAGCTGGCCAAGGACACGCTGGACAGCCTTCTGACCCAAATGAAAAGCGGGAGCCGCTCCCCAAACGACCCTGCGATTACACCGGAACAAGCGCAGCAATCCCGGATTGACGAACGGACAAGCTATATCGACATGCTGAATGCGGACTTTGACACGGAACATGTCCAGTTGGAGCTACTGAGCGCCGCAGGCGGACTGGAAGACTGGGCCAAACAGAGCGTGCAACCGCAGGGCGCTCCCGGAGCGGCGCTCACCCCGGCGTCGCCTCATTAGGAAGCGCGCCCGCACCGCTCTGGCCGCATTCCCTGGCAAGCCTGAAAAACGCCCCAAAGGGACCCTTTCAGACAGACGCAGGCGACAAACATCCAGACCCGTTCAAGTGGTAAAATCAAGGTTGATCTTATGCCCCTAAAGACAATCTTTCTTAACCCGCCCTCGTTTGAAAACTTTGATGGTGGCGCCAGTTCGCGCTGGCCCGCCACCCGCGAAATAGAATCCTACTGGTACCCGGTCTGGCTGGCGTACCCGGCAGGCATGCTGGAAGGGTCGCGCCTTCTCGACGCGCCTCCGCATCATGTCACCGCGCCGGAGACCATCGAGATATGCAAACAGTATGAGTTTCTGGTCCTGTTCACCAGTACTCCTGGCTGGCAGGGCGATCAGAAGCTGGCGGAGGCCATCAAGGCGGCCAATCCGTCGATTCGCATTGCCTTTGTCGGACCTCCGGTCACCACGTCGCCGGACCGCGCCCTGAACGAGTGCCCGGCGATCGACTTCGTTTGCCGTCGCGAATTTGATTTCTCCACAGTGGAATTTGCCAACGGCAAGCCGCTGAACGAAATTCTTGGCATTAGCTATCGCAACAACGGCCAGATCGTTCACAATCCAGATCGGCCACAGGTCGAGGATTTGGACGCGATGCCCTGGGTAACGGACGTCTACGCCGCCAACATGGACGTGACGAAATATAACGTTCCCTTCCTGCTGCATCCGTATGTCTCGCTCTACTCCACGCGCGGCTGCCCGGCGCAGTGTACCTTCTGTCTATGGCCGCAGACCCTCAGCGGACACGCCTGGCGCAAGCGTTCCACCGATGATGTTGCCGCGGAAATGGCGCACGCTAAAGAACTTTTCCCGCATGTCAAAGAGTTTTTCTTCGACGACGACACATTTAACATCCAAAAGGCACGCACCATCGAGTTGTGCGAAAAACTGAAGCCGCTTGGACTTACCTGGTCCTGCACATCGCGCGTCACAACGGACCGCGAAACGCTGAAAGCCATGCGCGAAGCCGGTTGTCGCCTGCTGATCGTCGGTTTTGAATCCGGCGACCCGCAAATCCTGAAGAACATCAAGAAGGGCGCCACCGTCGAGCGAGCGCGCGACTTCACCCGCGACTGCCACGATTTTGGCCTCACCATCCACGGCGATTTCATTCTTGGACTTCCCGGCGAAACCAAGGAATCCATTCGCAACACCATCAATTTCGCCAAGTCTCTCGATGTGGAAACCATCCAGGTTTCCATTGCCCACGCCTATCCGGGCACGGAATTCTACGACTTCGCCAAGAGCAACGGCTTCATCATCAACAACGGCGCCATGGTCGATGAAGAAGGCCATCAACTCGCCCACGTGGAATATCCCGGCCTGCCAACGGAATACGTTCTGGAGATGGTGCATCGTTTCTATGACGAATATTATTTCCGCCCCAAGGCAGCATGGCGCGTGGTCAGCAAAGCGATCGCAAACCGGGACTTGCCGCGCTTATATGTCGAAGCCAGGGCATTCCTGAAACTTCGCGCGCAACGCAACCGCGTGGTTGCAAAGAGCAAGCGGGACAAGGCCGCGCTGGCGGAAACGCAACACGCAGGGGCCTGAAGGCGCTGCCGGTCGGGCTCGATTTTATTCGCGCGGTCAGCCCCGAAGTAGCTGACCGCGTTTCTCTTGAGCGCGCCAACAAGCACCGACTGAAACCTGCGACGCAGGCTGAGGGATCTTCGCCATCGCATTCTCGCAATCCACCATGACGTTTCGCCGCTACCTGATCCTCGGTGCTGTCATGGTCGGCGCATCGGTGGGCGACACATTCCTGAGCAAGGGCATGAAGCAGGTTGGCCCCGTATCGTTGCATCATCTCGCCGGCTTATTGATCGCGCTGAAAAATCCTTGGGTTCTTAGCGGCATTGTTTTTCTAATTTTGTTTTTTGCTTCCTACTTAACGGCCCTCTCCTGGGCAGACCTGACGTTTGTTCTTCCCGCAACCGGCTTTGGCTATGTCATCATCGCGCTGCTGTCGAAGTTTTGGTTGCAGGAAACCATCTCGCCGGGGCGTTGGTTTGGAATTGCACTCATCACACTTGGCGTGGGCTTCGTGACGCGCGGCCCTTCGTACACGAATCACAATCACCACGGCTCCGAGGAAGCGGTCACGGTTCCTGCCAATCCAGGCAAACCGGCGAAAGAAGACCAGTCCGCATGAATCTCTCCAGGGAGGCTTCCGTCTGGGCGATGATTGGCGTCATAGTCCTGCTGGCCACGATGGGCGATGTCCTGATTGCCGGGGCCATGCGCGAAATCGGGGATTTCGACGTGATCCGCAGCCATGCCGGACTGAAAGGGGCCATCCTGGCAGTGCTGCGGAACGGGCGTTTTTTTTCCGGCCTGCTCTGCATGGCCCTCAGCTTTTTCTCGCTGCTGTTCGCGCTCAGTTGGGCAGACGTCAGTTTGGTCGCTCCGGCTTGCGCGGCCCTCACGTTTGTGACGGATGCATTTGCGGCGAAGTGGATATTGAAAGAGAATGTGGACCGCCGCCGCTGGATCGCCGCCGTGTGTGTTTGTACCGGCGTATTTTTTCTAAGCCGTTAATAATGCATCCTTAACTGCAACTGAAATTTGCCCCGTCCTTCGCGTCTTTGCGAGGAGTGGGACGCGAGCATTACGGTCGCCGTAAAAATGCGCTGCCGAGAGGGCCAGAATTCCCTACTGAAACAGGCGCATCAGCCCTTGCGCGGGCAAATCGGGACGAAGATATTTGCGCGGATTTCCATCGGCTTCCGTCAACGCTTCCGCCGCAAGGTACCCGCTGCGAACAGCGCCTTCCATCGTCGACGGCCAGCCGGTCGCGGTCCAGTCTCCCGCCAGAAAAATCCCCCGCCACGCCGTGACCGGTCCGGGTCGATAGGCGTCCAGTCCCGGCGAAACGGAAAACGTGGCCCGCACTTCTTTCACCACCGCGGCCTTCAACAGCTTCGCTTCCCGCACCACTGGAAAGAATTCCGCCAGCTCCCGCAAAGCCAAATCGAGGATTTCCTGACGGGACAAGGGCACCAGCGATTTTGACGCGCTCACAACTAACTCCAGATAGCTTCCTGCGTCGTCGGACCGCCGCTGCGGCTGTAGCAAGGTCTTGTTGTACATCCATTGGATCGTGGTATCGAGCAGGACTGCGTGTTCCAGGTCGGTGATACGCCGATCGAACCAGAGGTGAATGCCTGTGATGGGCGAGTGTTGAAAATGTCCCAGCTTCTCCGCGAGCGACGCAGACGCGGGACCGGGCGAGGCCGGTAACAGCGGCAACAGCTTCTGCATCGATTCAAACGGGACCGCCAGCACCACAGCATCCGCCTCCACGCTGCCGTCTTCATCCCCGATTCGCCAGCGGCGACTGCCCTCGTCATACTGGAAGCTGTCCACGCTTTTGCGCAGGCCCACTTCCCCGCCGTGCGACTGAATGAATCCGACCGCGTGCGAATACAGTTCGCTCAACGGAATCGTGGGAACTCCCATCCAACCCGCCTGCGCAGACTGCATGAACGAAGTTCGAAACACCATCGCCGCATAATGGACGGAAACGCGGTCCAGGTCTTCGTTCAGCGCGCTCGCCAGCACTGGATTCCAGAACCGGTCGATGGCGCGCCGCGTTTGTCCGTGGCGGGCCAGCCAGGCTGCAAAGTTTTCTCCGCCATCCGCGGGAACGCCTCGCAGAAAACTCATCATGCCCCGGCTGATCGCAAACTTGTCCGTCAGCGACAGCGTGGAGGAACGAAGAAATGAAAATGCATTGTGCAGCGGCGCAGGCAAACTTCCCGGCCGCAGCAGACTCTTCCGTCCGCCTGGTTCAAGAAAGGCAATGCGATCGAACCAGCGAATCCGATCGGCCACGCCGAGCTGCTTGTAGAAGGCGATGAGGTTGGTACAGCAGCCCAAAAGAACATGCTGGCAATTGTCGACGACTTCGCCCGTGCCGGGATGTTCATACGAGGATGCCCGCCCGCCGACATACGGACGCCGCTCGACCAAGTGAACGCGATAGCCGGATTCCACCAGCGCACAGGCCGCGGACAGACCGGCCAGGCCGCCCCCGACAACAGCGACATCGCGAATACCGTGCGTGTCAGTTGGCTTGTTCGCCATGGGTTCCGCCAGAGTCATCGCGAATTTAAATCTCTCTCGAATCGTCCCTGCCTGCAAGCCGCAGGCGGAACGCCATCCACAGCCCGCGCGCCAGAATCCACAGCTTCTCTCCCGTGGGCACCCTCACTCGCTCGGCGAACACTTCGTAGTGCGCATTTTCAATCCGCTGCAACAGCCGTCGATAAATCGCCGCCAGCACCCACAACGCCGCCCGGCTGTCCGGCGAAATCAACGGCAAAAGACTGTCCACCGCCCGGTAATACTGGCGCGCGCGCGCGGCTTCCATTTCCAGCAACGCGCGTTCCTCCGGCGTCAGTTTTCGATCGCCCCGATTTGAAGCGAACTGCTCCGCCGTCAAGCGATAGCGATTCAGGTCGTCGAGCGGAAGATACATCCGCCCGCGCTCTGCGTCCTCGCGAACATCGCGCAAAATATTTGTCAGCTGGAACGCGATGCCTGTTTGTTCCGCCAACTTTTCTGCGCGAGGATCGGTGTAACCGAAAATGCGAATGCAAACCAAACCCACGACCGAGGCGACAAAGTAACAGTACCGATATAAATCGTCGAAGGTCGGATACGTCGTCATCTCCGTGGCAACCGTCGGCCCTGCAATGTCCAGCATGGTCCCCTGCACCAGATGGTCGAGCAGTTCCGTCGAAATTCCAAACCGCTGTTGCGCATCTAGCAACGCGACAAATACGGGATTGTTCGTGGACTCGCCGGCCGCCGCCCGATGCCATTCGTTCAACCACTGTTGCGATTGAAGCAGCCGCTGTTCACGCGGCAGGCCTTCGTCATCCGCCAGGTCGTCCGCATGACGCATGAAGGCGTACACGGCACAGACGGCTGCGCGTTTGTGCTTCGGCAATGCGAGAAATGCGTAGTAAAAGTTCTTTGCTTCATGGCGGGCGATCGCTTCGCAGGCGGCATAAGCTCGCGCAACAGATTCGCTCACGGCGCCTGCCTTGCGGTGAGCCGCGCGGCAAAAGCGCGCAGCAACAACGCAGCTTTGCGCGGCTTGGAAATGACAGGGCGAGAACGCAACACGTCGTAGTCCTGTTTTGCGATGGCGCGCAGAATCTCCTGCCCGCCGCGGCTGAACAATGCAAGGTCGACAGCCAGCTCTTTGTCGACGCGACCGAGCAGCGCCATTCCCGAGGCAAATAATTCCTGCGTGTACGCGACCTCGTGTTCCATCAGCCTGCGAAATTCCGGAGTAAAACACCGGTCCCGAATTTGCTCTTCACGGACGCCAAAACGCTCCATGTCCGCCAGCGGAAGATAGATCCGGTCCCGCAGATAATCCTCATGGACATCCTGCCAGAAGTTCGCCAGTTGCAATGCGGTGCAGGTGAAGTCCGAAAGCCTAAACAACTCCGGCTCGCGATGGCCGCAGGCATAAAGAACCAGGCGCCCAACCGGATTGGCGGAATTGCGGCAATAGCCGAACACGTCCTGCATGGTGCGATACCGCGTGACCGTCTGGTCCTGGCGAAATGCAACCAGCAAGTCCGCAAACGGACCTTTTGGAATGTTGCACGCCCGGACCGTTTCCGCCAGAGCAACAAAAACAGGGTGACGCGTGACGCCGCGATAGCAGGCGTCCAATTCGCCATTCCAGAAATCCAAGAGCGCCAGCGACTGCTGCGCGTCCCCCACCTCGTCTCCCAAATCGTCGGAGATGCGGCAGTAGGCGTAGATGCTCTGAAAGTGCGGCCGTAGGCGCTTGGGCAAAAACCATGTGGCAACGTGAAAATTCTCGTAGTGCGATTCAGCCAACTTGCGGCAGTACGCCTGCGCTTCGGCCAGGGTTGGCACATGCTCTGGCAAGCGATATTCCGCCGGAAGTTTTTTCCACGCTGCCTCCAGCGCCTGTTCGGAATTTCTGTCCGTTTGTTGCAGTCCGCTAGCCATCATACGGTCCCTCGCCGGGATGGATCGCAATTTTGATGTCGTTGCTTCGATGCAGAAACCGCCGGAAAACAGGGACCAGTTCCTCCAGGGGAGCGCTTCCGGTCAGGAACCTGCCGCTTTCGAAACCGCCGCTCGCAATCCAATCGAATGCCCGGCGGCATACGGACGGACGATGATGGAAGCTGGCGCGCAGCGTAAGGTCGTTATAATGCAGGCGATTGGTATCGAGCGCCACTTGGGTGCCCGCCGCGCATCCGCCAAAGAAATTGACCACTCCGCCTTTGCGCGCCATGTCCACGGCCCACTGCCAGGTCTCGGGCAACGCAACCGCTTCCACCACCGAGTCGGCGCCGCGGCCCTGCGGAGTCAGCGCGCGAACGGATGCGATCACGTCGTCGGTCTTGGTGGTCTGCACAATGTGGCGAGCTCCAAACGAACGCGCCAGTTCCACCTGCTCCGGGTGCTTCACCACCGCAATCACGTCGGTGCCGTTGAGGGCGGCTGCGTGAATGAACATCAGTCCAATGGGCCCGGCGCCGATCACAACCATCTGGTCCCCCGGCTGGATGCCGGTCTCATCCATGCCGTGCAATACGCAGGCTAGCGGTTCTGTCAGCGCCGCATGCTCCAGCCGAATGGAGTCGGGAACGCGAAACGTATTTATCGCGACGATGCGCGCGGGAATTCGAAAATATTCGGCGTACGCGCCGTTGTTGAATATCAGGTCGTCACACAGATTTTCCTGTTGCCGCCGGCAGAAATAGCATTCGCCGCAGGGCGCGGAATTCACCGCGACCACGCGGTCCCCTTCTCGAAACTTTGCAACTCCAGCTCCGACCTGTGAAACGACCCCCGCCATCTCATGGCCAAAGGGAGCGGGCGGCCGCAGCATTTTTTTGTGGTACCCTCGGCGAAATACTTTCAGGTCGGTCCCGCAAGTCAGGGCGGCGGCCACGCGGACAACGATCTCCCCTGCTCCTGCTTCGGGTACTGGCAGCCTCTCAATCCGGACATCTTCTTTGCCGTACAAAACGGCGGCGTTCATTTCAGCGGCCATATCGATAGTTTCGCAGAATGCATCGTGGGTCGATCGACTTGTGGTTTCTTTCATCTTTAGACATCAGGGAACGTGGAGACGATTACGGTTGAATCACAACTTTCATCGAATCCGGTTTCGGTTCCGATGCGAACGCAATGGCCTCCGCCGCCTGTTCCAGCGGAAAGGTGTGGGAGATCAAACGGGTCAAATCGAAGCGATCTGGATAACCGTCCAGGACCAATTGCGAAGCTTGCTGCAAAACGTCCGCGGAAGAACTGTAAGACCCGATCAGAGATTTTTCGTCCATGCATATCGCGGCCGGATCGATCACAACTTCGCTGTGCTGCGTGGCGGCAAACAACAGCACGCGGCCGCCAAAACGGACCGCGTCCATCGCGGGGCGGATCAGCGCATTGCCGCCCACCGCGACAATCGCAACATCCGCGCCGCGCCCTTCCGTGTGTTCCTTCACGATGGCGCTGGGGTCCTGCTTGTCGGCATAGATCGGGTGGTGCAGATCGAATTGCGCCGCAGCTTCGTGGCGCGAAGCATACAGGTCGGAAGTCAGCACTGTCGCGCCCGTCTGCCGGGCCAGTGCGGCCAGTAAAATCCCGATCGGTCCTTGTCCGATCACCAGCACGGTCTCATCGGCTGCAAGACGCAGGTTGTGGATCGCCTTATAGCAGGTATTCACGGGCTCAATCCACAGCGCCTGTTCAAACGGAACATGGTCCGGAATGCGCACCAGGCCGCGTTCCACAATCCAGTCCATCACGCGGATGTATTCCGCGAAGCCGCCGCCCGCGGGTTCAAATCCAGCCGTGCATCCCACGCGTTTATAGCTCTCGCATTGGGAGAAAGTTTTTTTCCTACAGTAATAACAGCCCTTCCCGCATGGAATGTGATGAAAAGCCATGACCCGGTCGCCGACCCTCCAGCCGCTCACCTTATCGCCGACGGCTGCAATCGTTCCCGCCATTTCGTGGCCGAAAATCCTTGGAGCGGAGTGCGAACCGCTATGGATCTTTTTCAGGTCAGTGCCGCAAATCCCGCAGCTATGAATCCGGACCAGAACTTCGCCCGGACCAATGGTTGGAACAGGTACGCTTTCCACGCGAACGTCGTTGACGCCGCGATAGATGGCAGCCCGCATGGTTGCGGGCACGACATGACTTGAAGAATTGTATGGTTTCACTCTTTCCATTTTATTCCGCTTGCTCGATAATCTGGCGCAAGGCTCGCGCAATCAGCCGCGATGCCTGCGCAGACTGTTTTCCCAGCCTGAACGTGGTCGGAATCAGCCATGGGTGCAATGCTACATAAATCGCAAACGAGCTGCCGCGAAATCCGCCCTGCTCGTCGGTAAAACGACCAAAATCCGGCAGATTGTCGTCGACCCGGTCGCTGATGGCGCGAAGCGCGCGAAATGGCAGATGGCGCATTTTCGCCAGCCGCGCAACCGTGGCCGTCTCCATATCGGCCAGGTCCGCATTCCAACGGGCAGCCAGCGCCAGCTTTTCATCGCGCCCAACCGCATGGTCCGTCGTCACCAAGGTCCCATCTCCATCGCTGCATTCAAATCGCTCTCCGGTCCGATCGTCGATGATCGTCGCCGGCCAATGGACCCTGTCGACGGCCATCCCAGCGCGCAATGCCCCAGCATATCCTACGGAAATGATCGAGTCGATTCGTCCTCTGGACGACGCCAACTCCAGCGCGCGCGCCGCCCGCTTGCCGCCCATGCCCGCGCACGCCACAATCGCGCCATCGCACTCCCAGACGCTCGTGCCTTCACGGCGCGAGACGTTGCTTACAGGCCAGTCACGCACCAGCGGCGCTACTTCGCGCGGCAGCGCGGCAAGGATTGCGACCCGTGGGTTCATGACTTGGGCGCGTACCCGTGGACGCGAAACCAATCGATGGCGGCGCGCAACGCAGAGTCCACCGGAAGCGCCTGATGGCCCAAATCCCGCTCCGCCTTCGCGGAACTGGCAAACATTTTCTTCTTTCCCATTCGCACCGCTTCCACCGTGGCACGCGGTTCACGCCCGAGAATGCGGCCGGTGATCCATTCATCGAAGAATGCAAACGTCATGGCGACAAAATGCGGCACCCGCATGGTCGGCGACGGCAGCCCTGTCATCGCCGCCATGCGGTCCAGAATCTGTTTCAGGGTAAGATTCTCTCCGCCCAGAATGTACCGTTCTCCCGGCGTCCCACGCTCCAGTGCGGCCACGTGCATGTCCGCGATCCGCTCAACGTCCACCAGATTCAGGCCCGTGTCCACATACGCCGGAAATTTCCGATTGAGAAAATCCACGACGATGCGACCCGTGGGAGTGGGTTTCGCGTCATTCGCCCCAATCGGCGTGGTTGGGTTCAGAATCACGACATGCTGGCCGAGACGGGCGGCCTCGATCGCCTCGAGTTCGGCAAGAAACTTAGACCGCTTGTAGGGGCCGATCATGTTCTCGATCGATACCGGCGTTTCCTCATCGACGACGCTGCCGTCGGAGCGAAATCCCATGGTCGCTACGCTGGAGGTGTAAACGACGCGACCGACGCCTGTTTCCCGCGCCAGCCGCAGCAACGCCCGCGTCCCCTCAACGTTGGCCGCATACATCGTCTTTGGATCGGGCACCCACAGCCGGTAATCCGCCGCAACATGGACCAGCGCATCGCAACCGGAAATCGCGCCGCGCAGGTCCTCAGGCTGAAGCAGGTCGCCTGTCACCAACTCCGCATTCAGTCCTTCCAGATGTTCCGTGCGGCTGTTTTTTCGCGCCAGCAGACGCAACTCCGCGCCTGCTGCGTACAGCGACTGGGCAACATGGCTCCCGACAAATCCAGTGGCTCCGGTGAGGAAGATGCGCATACGAAGGGGACAACAAGGTTGGATGAATCTGATGCGGCTGGTCTAGTCCAGCGCTTCCGCCTGGATGCCGATGTTTTTCTCCCCGGCGGCCTTCTTTTCCCAATATCGCTGCACCCACGCTTCCCAGCTCTTGCCCGCCGCGGAATCGCGTCCGGTAAAGGCCAGACCGGCAATTTCAGAGTACGGGACTGACACACGCTCCGAAGTATCTTTCGGCATGATGCGAACAATCGCGCGGTGCAGCACGGGGGCGGGCCGTCGATCGAAGATGTACCCCTCGATGCGCACCCCGGTCTTCAGCGTAATGGTCACATCGCCGCGATAGTCGAAGGCCTGCTCCAGCGCTTCCCGAGTTTCTTCCTCGGTGGCCATGGGTGGAATCCATCCTTCCAGCACTTCGTGTTCCGTCCCCGGCGCAACTTCCATCGTGTCCGGACTGGAAAGCGGCCCGGCCGCAGGTTGGGTCATACGCGCGTTTCCTCCAGCGAAGTCTGCGGCACATCAATTTTCACCAAAGGGTTCTTCGCGTGGACCGGCTTCACCGGCTGGTTCAGCAGGTCGAGCGCTCCGCGATCCGGATATAACGTCATGGTCGCCTTTGCTGTCGCCCACAGACCTTTCAGGGAGCCGAAGGTAAAGTTCACGCCGGAGGCTTCATAGCCGGAGTGAACCATGCAATTCGCGCACTTGGGATTGCCGGACTCAGTCCCGTAATGCGCCCACTCCGTCGCTTCCATCAACTCGGCGAAACTGTCCGCATAGCCGTCCTGCAACAGATAACACGGTTTTTGCCAGCCAAAGATGTTGTAAGTCGGCATGCCCCATGGAGTGCAGGTAAAATCGCGCTTGCCCATCAGGAATTCCATGTACATGGGCGACGCGTTGAAACGCCAGCTCTTCTTGCGGTTCGCAAGGATGGCGCGAAACAGCCGCCGGGAACGCGCCCTGCCCAGAAAATGCTTTTGGTCCGGGGCCTTATCGTAGGTGTATCCGGGCGCCACCATCATGGATTCGACGCCAACCTGCATCATCTCGTCGAAGAAGGCGCGCACGCTGTTAGGATCGGCCCCGTCAAACAAAGTTGTATTGGTCGTCACGCGAAAACCCTTGGAAACCGCCTCGCGAATTCCCTCGATCGCCTTGTCGTATCCGCCTTCCAGGCAAACGGAAAAGTCATGATGCTCGCGCTGCCCATCCATATGCACAGAGAAAGAGAGGTATTTACTTGGCTTGAACAAGTGCAGCTTCTCTTTCAGCAGCAGCGCATTGGTGCATAGATAGATATATTTCTTTCTTGCAACCAGACCTTCAACAATCTCCCCTATATGCGGATGGAGAAGAGGTTCTCCGCCAGGGATAGAGACCATTGGGGCCCCGCATTCCTCCGCCGCGCGAAAGCATTCTTCCGGCGTCAATTGCTTTTTCAGGATGTGCGCGGGATATTGAATTTTCCCGCAGCCGGCGCAGGCCAGGTTGCAGCGAAACAGCGGCTCCAGCATCAGGACCAACGGATAGCGTTTGCGGCCACTCCAGCGCTGGCGCAACACATAGGTTGCCACCGTCCACATTTGTGAGATTGGCACAGCCATTCAGGTTCTCCTTCTTGCTTCGGTTCTATTCTGTTCCAGCGTCCGATGCGACCGTCACGATAGGCAATACAATAAGCGTTCCGTCAGATTTTGGTTCCCATGCTCTCCGCTTGCTTGGCTCTGCGATACGTCGTAAGCGCAAGCAGCGGAAAATAGTTGCGGTACATGTGGTACGACAAATAAAAAACCCGCGGAAATCCGGTGCCGGTGTACTGGTCCTCTACCCAGGAACCATCCGCTTGCTGGCGCTGCAGCAACCAGCGGATTCCCTTTGCGACCGAATCGCTGCGGATATCTCCGGCGGCCAATAACCCCAGAATCGCCCACGCGGTTTGCGAAGCGGTGCTGACGCCGATGCCGCGCACGGTCGGGTCATCGTAGCTGGCGCAGCTTTCACCCCAACCCCCATCGGCATTCTGCACCATGCGAATCCATTCGGCCGCCTGCTGAATCTGCGGTTCGTGGTTCCATACGCCCATCGCCTCCAACCCGCGCAACGCCAGGAACGTGCCGTACAAATAATTGACGCCCCAACGCCCGAACCAGCTTCCGTCCGGCTCCTGCTCGCGATATATAAACTGGATTGCCTTCCGCACCCGCGGGTCCTGTGGCGCGACACCGTAGCTGGCGAGCATTTCCAGAATGCGCCCGGTAATGTCGACCGTCGGCGGATCCAGCATGGCATTATGGTCCGCGAAAGGAATGCTCTGGAAAATCATCTTGGTATTGTCTTTGTCGAAGCTGGCCCAGCCGCCGCTCTTGCACTGCATCGCCCATATCCATTGGATGGCCCGCTGGGTCACCTCGTACTGATATCGTTCGCGAGGATTTTCCACCTTGCTCAACGCCAGCAGCACCTGCGCGGAATCGTCGATGTCCGGGTAGAACTCGTTGTTGAACTCAAAATACCAGCCGCCGGGCTCGACATGGGGCGCCTTCACCGACCAGTCCCCCTTGTGTCGGACCTCCTTCGACAACATCCAGTCGGCCGCCTGCAACAGGCGAGGGTCGCTGCTGGCAACGCCGGCTTCTCCCAGAGCGAACATCGCGTACGCTGTGTCCCATACCGGCGACTTGCAGGGCTGCATGCGAAAAGCAGGCTCGCTCGCTCCCGGAACACCAGGCTCTTCGATCCCTAGCTTTTCAAACTCATCCAGCGCCCGAATCACCTGCGGGTCGTCAAGCGAATACCCTTGGCAACGCAGAGCGATGGCGCTGTTCAAAATTCCTGGATAGATCGCTCCCAGGCCATCGGACATTTCCATGCGTTCAAGAATCCACCTCTCTGCCTTCTTCAGTGCAATCGCGCGCAAGGGTCGCACATGGATGCGTTCCAGCCAATGTGTCAACCGGTCGCAAATAAGAAAGAAGTTGCGCCAACCGAAAATCTGTTTGTCCCAGCGCAGGTGCAGATTGGCATGCTCGCGCCCGCCCACAAACAACTCGTCGATTCCATGCTCCGCCGGGATCTTCTTGAACGGCTTCTTCGCATACGCAATCGACAACGGCACCAGAATGGCCCGCGACCAGGAGGAAATCTCGTACAAATTGAAGTAAAACCACCGGGGGAACAGGACGATCTCCGGCGGAATTGCCGGGACAGCGTTGTAGTCGTACTGGCCGAAGAAGCACAAATACAGCTTTGTATACGTGTTGACCTCGGTCGCGCCGCCGTTGGCCAGGATCCAGTCGCGCACCTTCATCAGCAGCGGATCGCTCGCCGACCATCCCATCAACTTCAGCGCAAAATATGCCTTGACCGAAGCGCTGATGTTGGACGGACCTCCTGTATACGTGCTCCATCCGCCATCTTCGTTCTGATGCCGCAAAATCTCCGTGATGGCTCGCCGCATCCGGCCCTCATCGCCGGTGCCAAGCAGCGTGTGCAACATGATGTAGTCGGACTCCAGGGTCGTGTCCGCTTCCAGCTCGCCGCACCAGTAGCCGTCTGGATGCTGCTGCGAAAGAAGCAGTCCGCGCGAGGAATCGATCGCTTGCTCGACCTCATCCAGCCCGGCATCGAGCCTTCCGAATCGGACCGTGGCGACCTGTTTCCCCTGGTGAACTGTGGTCATAAGTGTCGACAAAAGAATTTCTTTCGTTCGCTGGGTGCAATTCGCTCGAAAATAAACATTCGGGCCACCGGCCCGAAAACAATTGCAAACCTGCTCCGGTTGTTTATGGAGCGACGGCGACCGGCTGCGCTGGCGCGGCTGCAATGGCGCGAATAATCTCCGGCGGCAAGCCAAAGCGGACATTCTCCGGCATCACCTCGACCTCTTCCACCTCGCCGAAGCCGTGCCGCTGCAAGTAATTGATCACATCCTGCACCAGGACCTCCGGTGCCGACGCGCCCGCGGTCACTGCAACGGTCTTCGCATTCTGCAGCCACTCCGAGCGGATCTTGTCGGAATCGTCAATCAGGTAAGCGATCGTGTCCAGGTTGCGCGAAACCTCAACCAGCCGGTTCGAGTTCGAGCTGTTGTTCGAACCCACCACCAGCACCAGGTCCGCCTGGTGCGCCACATTCTTCACCGCCACCTGACGATTTTCCGTCGCATAGCAGATGTCCTGCGAATGCGGCCCAACAATCTTTGGGAACTTCGCCTTCAGCGCGTGAATAATGTCCCGCGCTTCATCCAGACTGAGCGTCGTCTGGGTCAGATACGCCACACGTTCCGGATTGGGCACTTCCAGCTCCGCCACTTCTTCCACCGTGGAGACCACCTGCGTCTCCTCCGGCGCTTCGCCCAGCGTGCCTTCAATCTCGTCGTGGTCGCGATGGCCGATCAGCACCAGGGAATATCCTTGCCGCGCAAATTTCACCGCCTCCACATGCACCTTGGTTACCAACGGGCATGTCGCGTCAATCACCTTCAGCTTGCGCTGCTTGCTGATTTCTCGCACTGCGGGCGAAACACCGTGGGCGCTATAAATAACCCGCGCTCCTTCCGGAACTTCATCGATGTCGTGGACAAAAATTGCGCCCTTCGCGGCTAAATCGTTTACGACGAAGCGATTATGGACGATCTCACGGCGCACATAAATGGGCGCCCCAAAGGTTTCGAGTGCGATCTGCACCACGTCAATGGCGCGCACCACGCCCGCGCAAAATCCGCGTGGCTTTAGCAATAGGATGCGGCGATCGGCATCGTGGGTATCGTGGGCAGCAGTAGATCCATTAGCAATCACGGTCACACCTAAGTATACCGTTCTAAAACGGGATCGCCTAGCGGAAATCGATCAATTCCGCACCAGATTTGTAGCAAATGTTTACGGTGCTGCAACCGTGGGCCCCGCCGCTTTCCAATGCGCCTTTGGCCGGGCCACGGCATACATTTGCCGGGCAATCTCATCGAACAAGCCCGCCCTGTCTTTCCCCATCAGGTACAGGTCAAAATGCGTGCGGCCTGGGATGAATGTAAAGTGTTCGTCCGCGTGCAGTCCCTGAAAGACCGCATCCAGTTTGTGCGCCGCGCCATCCAGATAAAACGTGTCCGCTGTGCCCACGTAGAGATGCACCTTGCCCCGCAGGTCCTTTCCAATCGACGGCCACTGCTGCGCCACGCGATACGCGATGTCGTAATGCTGCTGCCAATACGCAACCACCGCCGGATCGACATCTCCGGTAAAGTGATTGAACATCGTCTCCGGCCGTCCTCCTGGTCCCCGTGGCGAAAATACCCAATCGAACGAACGGATCTGGCCCCCGTAGGGTCCCAGCACGTCTTCCAGTTGAGTCAGTTGCTGAAACGTCGCCATCACTTGACCCTTGTCGCGAATGATCGGATAAGGGGCGCCATCCGGCTTGCGATACACGTTTGCGTGCGCTGCATACAGATCGATTCCGGTGAAGTCATGAAAATCGCTTGGATCGGGGGAGGTGGACCACGTACCGCCAAAAATCTTCGGATAGGTCACCTGCAGCCACAGGGTCGCCCAGCCGCCGGAAGAATGCCCATTCAAGAATCGCCCGCTCGGCTTCGCGTCCATGCGATACTGGCGTTCGAGCGCGGGGACCGCCTCCTGCGTCAGCGCCTCGCCCCACGGCCCATTGTTGACGGAGTCCGCAAACTCATGCGTGCCTCGCGGGCTGGACTCATCCAGAAATACCCAGATCATGGGAGGCATTTTGCCTTCTGCCATGCGCTGGTAAATCATCGCTGCGGTGAAGCGGTTGTACTCCAGCGTCCCGCCAAAACCATGGGTGAAATACACCGTGGGATAGCGCTGCTTCGGATGATCTCGATATCCCGGCGGCAACAGCACCCAGGCGCGAAGATTCATGGGTCGCCCCCAGAACTGCGTCAGTACCGGGCTGGGAAAATCCAACAGCTTTGTCGAGTCGATCGCGCCCTGCTTTTCGGCTGCGCTCATCTTCGGCGGCAACCAATCGCGCGTCGTCGGCTGAATCGGCTTCACCAGCGTAAGCCGGGGTTCATCGCCCTGGCCCGCGCTCCAATCGGAGAGCGGCATGGGAGCGCTTTCAATGTCTCCCGGCAACCGGCCGTAGTACGCAAACCGATTGGCCGTGTCCAGCACGGCCTGCACGACATAATCTCCTTGCGGCAACTTCGAAAAGCCCGCCGGAAACGCAATGTTGTCGGTGTCGACATCGACCGACTCACCCGGCTTCCATCCGCTCACGTCCTTGGCCGCAATCGAGACGCTGGACGGATGAAATTCATTCACCTCGACATCTTCCAGCTTGGTTCCCGGCTTGATCAGCAGAATCAGCCGCCCTGAAACGGGCGTGGTCTGCTGCGCGCCCAGCGTGACGCGAAAGAAAAGATGTTGTGGCGATTGGCTCGATACCGCCTGTGCAATACAGGCGAGCGAAAATCCGCAGAGAACCAGCGGCAGAAATTTGAGTGGGCTTCGGCGAAAATTCTTCATCGTGCGCGAGTGTATCAGACCAAGGACAAATCACAGGCGCCTGTTTTTCAGTTTCAAAGCAATTTTTCCGACGATTCACTTTGCGCTGGTCTTCAACATCTGCTCGGCGTGCTTCAGAGACGTATCAGTCACCTGCGCGCCGCTCAACATGCGGGCGATTTCCTGCCGCCGCTGGTCGTTGGAGAGATGCCGGACACCGGTCTTCGTGCGGCCGCCGTGCTCCTGTTTTTCGATCAGGAAATGCTGGTCGGCGAAGGCGGCAATCTGCGGCAGATGTGTAATGCAGAGCACTTGCTGGCCCCGCGCCAGGGTCTTCAATTTCTGGCCGACGGCCTCGGCCGCGCTGCCGCCAATGCCAATGTCGATTTCATCGAAGACCAGCGTGCGCGGCAACTGCGTTTTATGCTTCCCTTTCGCCGTGGAGTTCGCGCTCTCTTCCACGCTCACCTTCAACGCCAGCAGCACGCGCGACATCTCTCCGCCGGAGGCAATCTTGTCGAGCGGTTTCAACGGCTCTCCAGGATTGGTCGCGATGCGATACTCCACCGTGTCCCAGCCATGCGCGCTCCAGGCCGTCTCTTCCCGCTCGGCAGTCACGGCAATTTGAAACTGCGCCTTCATCGCAAGCTGGTTGATCTCGCCTTCCGCGCGTTTTGTCAGCCGTTTCGCAGCGGCACTGCGCTGCGCGGTCAGCGCTTCCGCCGCGGCAACATAGCCATTCGCGGCTTTCGTCAACTCCGCCGCCAGATCGGCCAGCAGTTGATCGCGATTTTCAATTTCATCCAGCTTGTCCCGCACCTGCTCCCCGTACGCGATCACCTCCGCCACGCTGGCTCCGTACTTGCGCTTCAGACGATCAATCAACGCCAGCCGGTCCTCAATTTCCTCCAGCCGCTCCGGCGACGCCTGAATCTTCTCCGCGAATTCCCTTGCCTGCTCCGCCAGATCGCCGACAGTCGCGCGCGCCGCCACCAACTGCTGCACCGCCTCTTCCCAGCGCATGTCGTAGCGCAGCAGCTCTTCCATCTGCTTCAGTCCGGCACGCAGCGCCACTTCCGCAGACGTGGCCGACTCATACAGAACATCGTGCGCGCCCAGCGCGGCGGCATACAATTTTTCCGCATTCGCCAGCACGCGTTTCTCCGCGACCAGCGATTCTTCTTCGCCCGCTTCCAGTTGCGCCTGATCGATTTCTTTCGCCTGAAAACGCCACAGGTCCGCCATCCGTAAGCGGTCCTGCTCGTCGGTTTGCATGACCGCCAGCTTGTCGCGAAGTTGCGACCACCGCGAAAATACCTCGCTGACGGACTCCTCTGAAATACCCGCGCTGCGATCCAACAGGCTACGCTGCTGCAACTGGTCGAACGCTCCCAGAGAATCGCTCTGCGCGTGGACCAGCGCCAGTTCCGGCGCTAAAGCCTTCAGTACGGAAACAGTTGCGGGTTGATTGTTCACAAAAACTCGCGCTTTGCCGCTGCTCGTCACTTCCCGCCGCAGAATGATTTCCTCTCCGGCGGCATCTAAGCCATTGGCCTCAAGAATTTCGAGCGCCCAAGGGGTTGCCTCAAACACGCAGGCGACCAGGGCGCGTTCCGCTCCATGGCGAACAATTTCCGCGGAAGCTTTTTCTCCCAACAGCAGCCCCAGCGCATCTATAAGAATAGACTTGCCCGCGCCGGTTTCCCCGGTCAGCAGATTCAGGCCGGGACCAAACGCAACGGTCACGTTGTCAACGACGATGTAGTTTTCCGCGCGCAGTTCGAGCAGCATGGCACTCCGGTGGACGAGCGCAGCATACCATGAATCGACAGAACGACCCACGAACCCAGATCGCAACTTGGAGCAATCGGAAAGCGCCGGTACACTCAAACTAGCTATGAACGCATTGTCCGCTCTACTTATTTTCTTCTTTCAGACCGCCGACGCGACCGATGCCACCCAGGCCGCGCCGGCGATCAGCGGCAGCGCACTGACCGACATGTGGCACAACCTGGGCCCGGTCGCCATTGCAGTGTTGGTCATCCTGCTGATCGCCAGTCTGCAGTCGTGGAGCATCATCCTGGGCAAATGGGCCTCGTTCCGCAGGGCGGGCACGCAGAGCAAGCGGTTTTTGCGCGCCTTTCAAAAGGCCGATCGCTTGCAGGATGTCGCCGCCGTCAGCGAACAGTTCAGGCCCAGCCCACTGGTCCAGGTGTTTGAGGACACCTATGAGGAGTACCGCCATCAGTTGGAAGCCACCGGGGAGGTGCGCAGTATAAAGGCGCTGGAGCGCACCGCGCAGACCGCTGCCAGCGAAGCCCTGACGGTGATGGAAAGCCGTATGACCTGGCTGGCGACCATCGGCAACGTGGCCACCTTCGTCGGCCTGTTCGGGACCATCATGGGAATCGTCGATGCTTTCCACGGCCTGGGGACCTCTGGCGGGGCCACCTTGCGTGCCGTCGCGCCCGGAATTTCAGAGGCGCTGGTTACCACCGCTGCGGGTATTTTTGTCGCCGTGCCCGCTGTGATGGGATACAACCAGCTCACCAGCCGCTTGCGAGAGCTGGGCGCGCGCCTCGACGACTTTGGCCGCGAGCTGCTGAATACGATCGAAGAGCTTCAAGCCATGCCGACGCCTTCGGCGGAGGAATTCGCGCGTCAGCGGGAGGTACCGCGTGGCCTACACCGCTAAGAACGGCGCGACGCACACGGCGCTGTCCGACATCAACATTACCCCGTTGGTGGATGTGGTGCTGGTGCTGTTGGTCATCTTTATGATCACCGCGCCGGTGCTCCAGTCCGGCATCCAGGTCGCCGTTCCTCGAACCAGGACCGTCAAGCAGATTACGCAGCAGCGCACCGTGGTGACCATCGATAGCGAGCAGCGCGTCTATCTGGATGACAAGCCGGTCAACGTGAACGACCTGCCGCAATTGCTGTTACAAAAAGACGGCCACACCGCCCCGGCGAACCGGGTGATTTATCTGCGCGCCGATCAGAAAGTTCCATTCGGCGCCTTCGCCTCCGTCATGGACGCAGTCAAGCAGGCGGGCATCACCAATATCAGTATTGTGACCCGCCCCCTTGAATCCTCTCCCTCTGGGCAATAAAGACGATGCCATATATTCACGAGACATGGGACCAACACGAACCGATCGTCGGCTCATGGTTTGGCTCGTTCGCCCTCCACATCATGCTGGCGGTCGCCATCGTTTCGTCCGCGCTCTACCTGCGCGCCCTGCATGACAGCCGCTGGGGTCAAATCAGCTCCGGCGAGACCATCAGCGCCACCCTCGTGTCCGCCGCGCCAACGCTGCCGCTGCCCAGTCCGCAACTCAACACGGATTCGGTATTGGCTACGCAGACGCCCAGTCCGGCTCCGCTCATTCCAGAAAAGAAAGCGGCGGCGGCGCCCGACCTGACCGCGATTCCCATTCCGGCCAAACCGAAACACATCAAGACCATTGCTCCCAAGGCTGCGCCCGCGCCGCCAAAATATGTGCAGCCCAAGCAACAGCAGTACCGCGCGAACTATGGCGAGGCCGCGCCGTCCAGCATTCCCACGTCCATTCCTACCTCCGCCGACAAAAGCGTGGTGGTGCAGAACGGCGACTTTGGTTCGCGGTTCGGCTGGTATGTCGACGTGATTAAGCGGACAGTCTCGCAAAACTGGTACAGCCAGTTGGCCGACCCGCATGCGTCCATGGGCCACTCGGTGGTCGTCACCTTTACCGTGCATCGAGACGGTTCCGTCAGCGACCCCCGCATTGCTCAATCCAGCGGCGTGCCCTCGCTCGATCTATCGGCGATTCAGGCCGTCGAGCGGGTCGGCGCCTTCGGCCCTCTACCGGCCGGGTATGCGGGCAGCTCAGTTTCGGTCGCCTATACCTTTACGTATGACCAGAGCACGCGCCCATGATTTTCTTAGAAATTGCTATACAGAACATGGATAATCGACGCAAATGAAACAATTTGGAGATTTCCGCGATTTCCGAGATTGAATTTTTTCGCAAGCAAAATGGGAGCGGATTCACAGTTGGCGTAGTTGTTTACGCGAGAGGAGTCATTCTGAACCCTTCGGCTACGCTCAGGGCAAGCTCCGCGCAGCAGAGTGAAGAATCCAGACGATCCAGGCGTGGTAAACGCTGCCATCATCCTCTGGATTCTTCGCTTCGCTCAGAATGACCCGCATCGTTTTCAAATTACAGTATCTGTAAATCCGCATCTTGATCCAATACGTCCAACGGAGTGCACAATGGAAGCTTCCCCGAGTTTTGCCAGGAAACAAGCCGTCCGTCTTCTTATTACCTTCCTATTCGTGGCCACGACCCTGGCTTCGGCGCAAGATTGGGTGCGTACTGGGACCAATCTCGGCGCGCAAAAAATCCGCCTGGCAGCCGCCGACTTCAAAATGGTCGGCAACGACGCCGCGCTCAGCAATGCCCAGCTTACCTTCAATCAGGTGCTGTTTTCCGACCTCACCAACGCCGGCATCTTCGACATGGTGTCCAAGAGCATGGCTCCGACGGTGATGCCCGGTTCTCCGCAGGAGATCGATCTTGCGCAGTGGAACGCCCCTCCCGCCAACGCCGCCATGGTGGCCTTCGGCTCGATCAGCGTGCAGAACGGGCGCGTGATTGTCTTTGGCTGGCTTTTCGACGCGAAAAATGCCCAGTCGGCCCAGGTCTTGGGCCTGCAGTACAACGAGGCGTTGACACCCGACACGGCGCGCCACATCGCACATGAATTTGCCGACGCCATCATCGCGCGCCTCGGCGGCGGCATCAACGGAATCGCCGAAAGCAAGATCTTTTACATCTCCGACCGCAGCGGAAACAAAGAAGTTTGGGAGATGGACTATGACGGCGCCAACCAGCAGCAGATCACCCATATCAGCTCCATTTGTTTGTCTCCGCGCATTTCCCCGGACGGACAGCGCCTGGCCTTCGATGAGTTGAATTCCCGTGGCGGCAACATCCGTATCTATTCGATGGGCCTGCGCCGCCTGGTCAGTTTTCCCATCCACGATGGGACCGACTACTCGCCGGCGTGGTCGCCCGATGGCAACAGCCTGGCCTTCTCCTCCTCGCGCAGCGGCGACCCGGAAATCTGGATCTCCTCCGTCGCCGGCTTCGGTCTGCGCCGTATCACTGCCTATCGCGGGCCCGATGTATCGCCCGTGTTCAACCCCAAAACCGGAGATCAGATCGCCTGGATCAGCGGCCGCACCGGCTTGCCCCAAGTCTACATAATGAGTTCCGACGGGACCAACGTGCAGCGCATGACCGACGGCGGGTACGCAACCTCTGTCTCGTGGTCGCCAAACGGACAATTTCTGGCCTTCGCGTGGTCGCGCAATTATGGGCCGGGCGCCCCTGGCGGCCAGGACATTTACGTGATGGATATCGCCAGCCACCGCTGGGAACAACTGACGCATGACATTGGCCGCACCGACTTTCCGTCCTGGTCGCCCGATGGCCGCCACATTGTTTTCCAGAGAACCGTGCATGGTCACAGCGAGATCTGGACCATGTTGGCAGACGGCACTGGACAGCAGGCATTGACCACCGTTGGAAATGGCCGTATGCCGAACTGGAGTTGGAAGTAGCTGTATTTTGTGACAACTGGCACATGAGTACGCGCTTTTTCGTTCTACACTACTAAACGAAGGTAAGTTTTGAGGAGAATCCATGAAGACCTATCGAAAGAATTCTGCATTGGCTATCGCAGCGCTCGCTGCTTTCTTGATCACCACGGGCTGCCATCACAAGCAGGCCCCCGCGCCGGAAGCCCCTGCGCCTCCGGCTGCAACCGCGCCCGCTCCAACCGCCAGCATTACCGTCACTCCGGACACGATCAATTCCGGCCAGAGCGCGGCCCTCAACTGGACCTCAACCAATGCGACGGATGTCTCGATCGACGGCATCGGCGCAGTCGAAACCAGCGGCACCAAGACGGTCAGCCCCGCCGAAACCACGACATATCATCTGGTTGCGCGCGGCGATGGCGGATCGACGGATGCGACGGCGACCCTGACAGTTAGCGCGCCACCGCCACCACCGCCGCCAGCCGCCCCCGAAGCGTTGACAGAATCGGAGTTCGAACAGAATGTCAAGCCGATCTTCTTCGACTTCGACGCCTACACCATCCGCTCGGACGCGCAATCCGTCATCGCCCAGGACGCGTCCTTCCTGCAGTCGCATCCGAATGCAAAGATCCTGATCGCCGGCTATTGCGATGAGCGCGGTTCGGAGGAATACAACCTGGCGTTGGGCCAGAACCGCGCCAATTCCGCCAAAACTGCTTTGACGCAGGCCGGCGTCGATGCCAGCCGCATTCGTACCATCAGCTACGGCAAAGAAAAGCAGTTCTGCACCGAGCACAACGAGTCTTGCTGGCAGCAAAACCGCCGCGCCCAGTTCAGTCTGGACCAGTAGCGGCCAGCAATTCCCGCGAAGGGACCTGCGCTTGGCCCCTCGCGAACAACCGGCGGCAGCACTTGCATGGATCGCCATCCTACCTGTGCTGCCGTGGATTTTGAAACACTCAACGTATTTGCCGTACACTTTTCTTAGAAGCAGAAATCAGGCGCGATTTGCGTCTAGAGCGGGTGTCGCATGCGTACTCTTTTACGAGCTTCCGCACTTTCGATCAGCGTTCTTTTGCTGGCTGCCGCGCCCAACGCGTTTGCCGTCAACAAAGACATCATTGCCCTGCAGGCCCAGGTGCAGCAGATGCAGGACATGATGATGAGCATGCAGCAGGCGAACGACGAACGCTACGCCACCATGCACACCCTGCTGCAGCAGACATCCGATAGCGTCGCCAAGGTCGCTGCCCAGGTCGACTCCATGCAAAAGACCGCTCAGGCCGTGCAGGGATCGGAAGGAACTTCCCTGCAACAGCTTTCCGGACAAATGCAATCCATGAACGATTCGCTGGATGAATTGCGCGCCCGCCTCGACAAACTCGACAAAGAAATCGCGGGCATTCAGCAACAGCAGCAGTCCCTCGCCGCCGGACAGTCCTCGCCGTCGGGACAACCGGGGCAGCCACCGCCAACCGCCGGTCAGCCCGGCACAGACCAGGCGCAGGGCGCGCCCGCGAGCCAGCCTCCCGCGCCGCAGGCGCCTCCGCTCGATCAGCTCTATCAGTCCGCGGCCACCGATTACAACGCCGCCAAATATAACCTCTCCAGCCAGGAATTCGCCGACGTCGTCAAGTTCTACCCGCAAAGCACGCAAGCCGGCAACGCACAATTTTACATGGGCGAGATCGACTATCGCTCCGGAAACTATAAAAGCGCGATCGACAATTACTCGGCGGTACTTTCACAGTACCCGGGCAGTTCCAAAGCTCCCACGGCCCAATTGCGGAAAGCACAATCTGAACTGGCCCTGGGGCAGAAGGAATCGGGCATTCGCGATATGCGCTCTCTGATCCAACGATATCCGCAAACACCCGAAGCGATGCAGGCGCGCAGCAAGCTGAACGGCATGGGCGTCCACATCTACGCGAAACCTGCCGCGAGCCATCCGTAGGGGTCTCAGCGACTGCATTCCAGGCAACAGCCTCCCCAGGACTTGACACTCTATATGACCGACACAAGCACTCCTCCCGTCCAACCGGACGCCGACAAAGCCAAGGGTGTCGTGGAAGACGACTCTCCGCGCCAGCCTGGCCAGGCGCGCGCTTCGCAGGAATCGATGGCCGGACAATTGGGCCATCGCAACACGGACGATTTGACCAGCGGCAACGACACCGATTTTCCCGAGCCCGGCTCCAGCCCGGAACACAGCGGGGAACACAAGTAGCGTGACCCGTCGCCTGTCGTCGCCCCTGTGATCGCCCGATGAATGCGGTGGTCCTGCACGTTCTCGTCGTCCTGTTTCTGGCCACGACAATTCGATCGACATTTGGCTTCGGCGAAGCGCTCTTTGCCGTCCCATTGCTCGCGCTCCGCATTCCGCTCGCGGTCGCAACTCCTCTCGCCGTACTCGTTTCCATTACCATCGCCCTTGTCGTTGTGGCGCAGGACTGGCGGCATATTCAGGTGCGCAGCGTCGGCGGGCTGCTGGGATCGACCGTCCTCGGAATTCCAGTGGGCTTGATGCTGCTGACGATCGGCAAACCGCAACCGATGAAAGCTGCCCTCGCCGTCCTTCTTATCGCCTTCTCCGTCTATTGTCTCCGCAGGCGGACCCTGTTTACGCTGCAACACGACAGCAAGCGTTGGCTCCTGGCCTGCGGATTTTGTGCCGGCGTCCTCGGCGGCGCCTATGGAATGAACGGACCTCCCCTGGTGCTCTACGGCGCCATGCGCCGTTGGTCGGCACAGCAGTTCCGGGCCACCCTGCAAGGATATTTTCTGCCGGCCAGCATCGTCGGCATGACGGGCTACTGGCTTGCAGGCCTGTGGACTCCCGTAGTGACGCATGATTATTTGTTGTCGTTGCCTGTCGTCCTGCCTGCCATTTGGCTGGGCAGAATTCTCAACCGCCGTATGCGCGGAGATCGATTTCTCAAGTACGTCTACTTTGGCCTGGCAACGGTCGGATGCGCCCTGCTGATTCAAGCCATCCATCCATAAAATCGACTGGCCGCGAGTGATAATAGTGCATGGCCATCTACCAGCCCAATGCACGTACGCAAGTTGCTCGGCTCCCCAAGCGCGCCGTCTATGACAAAACGCAGGTCCACGCCATCCTCGACGAAGGGTTTCTCTGCCATGTCGGCTTCAACGTCGAGCAACAGCCCTACGTCATTCCCACCGGCTATGTTCGCGCCGGCGAGAAACTCTATATCCATGGCTCCGCCGCAAGCCGCATGATGCGCCAATTGGATCGAGGGATTCAAGTCTGCGTCACGGTAACACTGGTCGATGGGTTCGTGCTCGCCCGCTCGGCGTTTCATCATTCTGTCAACTACCGCTCCGTGGTAATGCTGGGGACAGCGCGGCTGGTCGTCGATCGCGACGAAAAAATCGATGCGCTCCGCCGCTTTACCAATCACATTGTCCCTGGCCGGTGGGACGAGGCAAGACAGCCCACGGACCAGGAGCTGAAGGCGACCAGCGTGCTGGTGTTGCCGCTGGAAGAGGTCTCCGCCAAAGTGCGCACCGGCCCGCCCATCGACGACGAAGAAGATTATGCATTGCCCATCTGGGCGGGCGTGGTCCCCATTCGCATGGGTGTTGGCGATCCCGTTCCTGACGATCGCATCTCACCCGCAGTCGAGGCCTTCGACACAAGGAGGCTGACAAGGTTCTTCTAGTGCGTGTTAACCCTCCAGTAGACCCCGGACTTTAGTCCGGAGGATGAGAAACTGCGGGAGTACGCCTTCAGGCGCTAAGGCTCGCAACCGCGGCCGCCTTCGCATGCTAGAGTCGATTTTGTGGCCAGAACACCTGAAGAACTGCATCGCTCCAACAAGAACCCAAGCGCCGCGAGCGGCCAACAAACCCGCAACACGCCGACACGCGACGATTTGTCGCATCAACTCGATCGCGCCGAAGTCGTCAGCGGGCGCTGGCTGGTGAAGGCAATCCTAGGGGTGCTTGCGATTGCAGGAGTCGCGCTCTATCTCACCGTCTGTCTGCTCTTCTATCAAGGACAATGGCAGTTCACATTTTTCCCGCCCAGACGGACGCCGCCCACCGCCGCAACGATCACAGCGAAAACCGGACTTCCCATTGCGGATGTTCGCTTCGATACCACCGAAGAAGGCGTGGAGCGATTGGATGGATGGTGGATTCCCGCCGCCAAGAGCCAAGCCCCCAATCGTGCGGCCGCACTTTCGCACATGGTGGTGCTGTTCTGCCCCAATGGCCGCACAGATTTGGCCGGGAATGTCGATGCATTCAAGGCTTTGCACGCGTTGGGCGTCGATGTGTTTGCATTCGACTATCAAGGGTTCGGCGCCAGCCAGACTGGTCATCCCTCCCAGCAGAAAGCCTATGCAAACGGCGTCGCCGCCATGAATTATCTGACCGGAATGCGCCACGTCCCTCCAGACCGCGTGATCGTCTATGGCGCGCGTCTCGGTGCCGCCGTCGCCGCGCGCGTCGCCCAGCAGTCGCCGAAAATCGCGGGGCTCATTATTGAAGACCCGCAGCCATCGCTCACGGAAGAGGTCAAGCTGGAGCAGCACATTCATCTGCTGCCGATATGGCTGGTTTTTCAGGATCGATTTCAAATTTCAACGATGATGCCCTCGCTCAAAATGCCGAAACTGGTCCTCTCCACCCCCGCCATGCGCGAGTACGCCTCCGGCGTGGCCAGGGTGTATGACGAAGCCCATCCTCCCAAGCAAAAAATCGCCCTGGAAAACGAGCCCGTATATGTGCAGCCGGAATGGCGCGCAGCCGTGGGCAACTTCCTGAACGGCGTGGCGGCCGAACCTGCCAGTCCAACCCCGTCGCGAATACCCTAAAATAGTTCGAGGCCCCATCTCGATGCCGATCGATACAGAAGAGCAGTTGGAAGAAAAGCTGTCACAGCCGTCGCCCGACGATATTGCAGCCATGCGGGCACTCCAGGGCGACATTGTTGTTCTGGGTGTGGGCGGAAAAATGGGACCCAGCCTCGTCCGCCTCATGCGGCGCTCCGTGACCGAAGCCGGCGTTCAGAAAAGAATCATCGCGGTCGCGCGTTTTACCGACCCAACCCTGCCCCCTGCGCTCCAGGCGGAAGGAATCGAGACCATCGCCTGCGACCTGCTGGAGGACGGCGCGCTCGACCGTCTGCCGGAGGCCCCGAATATCATTTTTATGGCTGCGCGAAAATTCGGCACCACCGGGGCCGAATACCTGAGCTGGGCGATGAATACACAACTTCCCGCCCTCGTCGCCAGTCGCTATCGCAATTCTCGAATTGTGTGCTTTTCCAGCGGCAACGTCTATCCTCTCCGTCCGCTTCAACTGGGCGGGGCCAGTGAAGAGACTCCAGTCGATCCTCGCGGAGAATATGCGCAATCCGTGCTTGGTCGCGAGCGGCTGTTTGAGTATGCATCTCATCGCTGGGGAACGCCGGTCGCGCTGCTCCGCCTCAACTATGCCGTTGACCTGCGCTATGGCGTCCTGTCCGATATCGGGACGGCCGTGTTTCAACGCCAGCCGCTCGACATCCGCACGCCGATGCTGAATGCAATCTGGCAGCGCGACGCCAATTCTGTTTGCTTTCGCGCATTCGAGTATTGCCAGTCGCCGCCGTTTGTCCTGAATTTGACCGGCCCCGAAACTCTCAGCATCCGCTGGATTGCGGAAGAGTTCGGCAAGCATTTTGCCTGCCAGCCAATTTTTGCCGGCGAAGAAACTTCCTCCGCGCTCCTTAGCAATGCGGCAAAACAGCATCGCCTCTTCGGCTACCCCACCGTAACTCCCAACGAGATGATCGCATGGACGGCCCATTGGATCGCCGGCGGCAAGAAATCTTTGAACAAACCGACACATTTTCAAACACGAGACGGAAAGTTCTAATGACCTTGCGAGAAAAGTTGAAGAATGGCCTTGTCATCCCCGCGCATCCCCTCGCGCTCACCAGCGCCAAACAGTTGGATGAGCGCCGCCAGCGCGCCTTGACGCGATACTATCGGGCCGCTGGGGCGGGAGGAGTTGCCGTCGGCGTGCATACCACCCAATTTGCAATTCGCAGCGTAGGACTGCTTCGCCCCGTCCTCGAACTGGCGGCGGAAGAGGTGCATGGCTCGAACATGGTGAAGATCGCCGGTGTTTGCGGCCCTTTCGCCGCCGCGGTTGCAGAGGCGGAACTGGCCTGCTCGTTGGGTTACGACGCTGTACTCCTCAGCATGGGCGGACTGCAATCTCTCACCCTCGACGAGCAGCTCGCGCGCGCTAGCACCATCGCTTCCATCATGCCCGTCGTCGGGTTCTATCTGCAGCCTCTCGCCGGCGGCCAGATTTTTCCCTATCGCTTCTGGAGAAAATTTGTCGAGATCGAAAACCTGGTCGCCATCAAAATGGCGCCCTTCAATCGCTATCAGACCCTGGAAGTTGTCCGCGCCGTGCTGCACGCTGGCCGCGAAAACGACATCGCGCTGTACACAGGCAACGACGACAATATCCTGATCGACCTGCTGACGGAATTCAATTTTGGCGGCAATAGCGCGCGGATTGTCGGCGGACTGCTCGGCCATTGGGCCGTATGGACAAAAACAGCGCTCGCGCATCTCAACTTGGCAAAGCAATCGCGCAGCCCAGTTGCCGGCGATCTGCTCACGCTCGCCCAGCAGATTACAGACGCAAACGCCGCCTTCTTCGACGCCGCCAACTCGTTCGCCGGCTGCATCTCAGGCATTCACGAGGTGCTCCGCCGCCAGGGCTTGCTCGATGGCATCTGGTGCCTCGATCCGAAAGATGCTCTGTCCCCAGGACAAAGCGAGGAAATCGACCGCGTCTATTGCGCCTATCCGCATTTGAACGACGATGCATTTGTGCAACAGCATCTCGATGAGTGGCTCCGATGAACATGGGCGCCGACCGCGAAAGGAGACTCCGTTGCGAGTAGGCATCGTCGGAACTGGCGCAATGTCGCACAAGCATGCGCAAGCCTGTCGCAACATTGGCTACGAAATCACGGTCTGCGCCAACACCCATCCTCCCAAGGGACGTGCCTTCGCCGAGGCCACGGGCGCGGAATTTGTCCCAAGCTTCGAGGAGCTATGCCGTCATCCCCGCGTCGATTACGTGGATGTGTGTACCCTTCCAAATTTTCGCTTTCCTGTCGTGGAACTGTGCGCGGAAACGAAGAAGCATGTCCTGGTCGAGAAACCCATCGCCACGAATCTGGAAACGGCTCGGTCGATGATGGACACAGCGCGCAACGCTGGCATCCAGCTCGGCGTCGTCAGCCAGCACCGCTTTGACGGTTCCACCCAATTCCTGAAGCAAGCCATTGCCGATGGACGCCTCGGCAGGATCATTCAGGCCGATGCGTACGTCAAATGGTATCGCTCCGCGGAATATTACAGCCGCCCCATCAAGGGCAGTTGGTCGGGCGAAGGCGGCGGCGCGCTGATCAATCAGGCCATCCACCAGCTCGACGTGCTTTTATTTTTGATTGGCCCCGTCGATCGAGTATCGGCCGCCTGGCAATTGGGCGCCGCGCACAGCATCGAATCGGAAGACGTGGTGAATGCACTGCTCTCGTTTTCCTGCGGCGCCACCGGCGTCATCCAGGCCACCACCGCGCTCTGGCCCGGATATCCGGAGCGAATCGAGATCCACGGGACCAAAGGGTCTGCCATCGTCACCGGCGACAAGTTGACCCGTTGGGACGTTCAGGATGACGTTGGCGGTCCCGCTCCAATCGACCGCGCCATTGCCTCGGGCGCTTCCGACCCCATGGCCATCTCGACTCTCACGCTGGAGCGCCAGTTTCTCGATTTCGGCGACGCCTGCAAGACCGGCCGGCTGCCGTTGGTCTCCGCCCTCGATGGATACCGCGCGCTGCAAGTCGTCACCGGCATTTACGATTCTTGCCGTCAAGGCCGCACAATCGCCATCGATCGCGAGGCGAGGACCCCATGAAATCCACATCGATCACCGGACGCGATCCATCCAGCGGAAACATGCTCGAAGTTATGATCGTCGACGGACGCATTCAAGCGATTGCGCCCAGTTCTGCAGAAGAAGCGCCATGGTTGTCGCCGGGCTTCATCGATCTGCAGGTGAACGGCTATCTTGGCAGCGACGTAAATTCCGACGACATCGGTCCCGATGTCATGCTCGCGCTGACGCGCAAAATGCTCGCGCTTGGGGTCACCACGTTTCTGCCCACCATCATCACCGCTTCGGAAGAAAAAATCGTCCGCGCCCTGCGCGCCATTGCCGAAGCGCGGCGCGCCAGTCCGCAAGTGGCCCACGCAGTTCCCTTCGTGCATGTCGAGGGGCCGTTCATCTCGCCCCAGGATGGCCCGCGCGGGGCCCATGCGCTCGAACACGTTCGTCCAGCAAGTCTGGCCGAGTTTACACGTTGGCAGGCGGCCTGCGGCGACCTCGTCGGCATGGTCACCATTTCGCCACACAGCCACGCTGCCCTTGAATTCATTGTCGCGCTCGCAAACAAAGGAATCGTTGTCGCGATCGGCCACAGCCACGCAACCACGGCCCAGATCCATGCCGCCGCGGATGCCGGCGCAACTCTCTCCACCCACCTCGGCAACGGACTCGGCAACCCGCTCCCCCGCCATCCAAACCTGCTGTGGGCGCAGCTTGCGGAAGACCGTTTGGCCGCCACCTTCATTGCCGACGGCCATCATCTGCCGATGGATACATTCAAGTCGATGGTGCGCGCCAAGGAAATCAACCGCAGCATCCTCGTCTCCGATGCGGTGGCGCTGGGCGGCATGCCCGTGGGAATGTATCAGGCAGGCGTCGGCGGCGCGGTCGAGGTGACTACCGATGGGCGCGTCATCGACGCCACCGGCGGACGCTTTCTCGCCGGTGCCTATCGTCCGCTGGGCACCGGCATCGCCCATGCCGCAACCATCGATGGCATCTCGCTCGGCGGCGCGATTCAGATGGCAACCGAGAACCCCGGCCGCTTCGTGGGCCGCCGGGGCACACTGCAAATCGGCGCGAAGGCCGACCTTGTTCTCTTCAATTGGAATGCAACTGCGAACGGACTGGAGATTCAAACCATACGAGTCGAAGGCGAAGAAATCGAATCGCTGTAAAACGAATCCTGGTCCCTCAGTTCAGCTTCGTCTCAACCAAAGGACCGCCATGTGTTCCCGACGGCAAGACCTTCTTCCATGAACGATAGATGTACAGACCGATCATCAGGATCTGAACGCCGATGTAGGTCACGTACGTCGCCAATAACAGCAGCGCGCCGCGGCTGGTGAATTCCATTCCGATCACCAACAACACGCCAAGGACCAGCGTGAACGCGCCCAGAAAACGCAGCGCCTTTCTTTCTCTTGGATGGTCCCGCAGGTGCGAAGCGAAGCGCAGGTCCCACCCTCCCCAAATCAGGCCCTGCAGTCCCGCCAGTACGGTCAGCAACTGCACCGAACCCCATGGACTGACCCAGAGAAACAATCCAGCGCCCATCGCCAACGCCGCAAAGAAAAGGTAGAAGTGCAATTCCCGTCGATGCCCGCGATGCAGCGCCAATCCTCCAATGCAGTCGATGACCCCAATCAGCAACAGACCTGCGGCCGTCAGCAACACGGCCACAATGCAGCCCGTGGCCTCAAACAAAATGTTGGTCATGGTGGACCTCACCCAAAATAGCGCAAGACCCAGCGCGATCATCAAAATCCCTTGAGCGACCAAGACCGTTGTGTGGACTTTCGCTTCCCTGACCATACGCAGTTCCCCCCTTGTGGGTTTCCCTATCCGCGATGATACAGTCCGTCCTTCTTCAATGTAATCACTGGGCAAGGGGCGGAGCGAATCAGCCCGTAGGCCACCCCTGCCGGCAAAAAGGCGGAAAGCTTCCGGCCCCGCTCCGCGCCCAGCACAACCAGGTCCGCCTTGGTGGCGATCACCCGGCGAATGATCCCTTCCACCGGCTCCCCGTACACTCGATGCACGCTCACTTTGCTATCGGAACCCTTCAGCGCCTCCGCCATCAGCTCCAACTGCGATTGCGCCTCCATGTCAAGCGATGGCCCTGGCAGCTCGTTGATTTCGTCGATCGCATGGACCAGTTGCATGTGAGCGTGCATCGCTCGCGCTAAAGAGGCAGCGTAGCGAAGCGCGGTCTCCGACGGGTGCCGCAGTACGGTGGCATAAACAATGGTCTGCAATGCCAGGTTTTTCCGCGTGATGTTGCCACAGGCTGGACCGACCGTAAGCACTGGACAGGAAACCTTGCGAAGAATCGCTTCCGCCGTCGATCCCAGAATCAAGCGCTCCAGACCGCGCGCGCCGTGGGTCCCAATCACCAGCAAATCCGGCTTCTCTTTTTGAACAAGTTGCTCCAGAGCATCGGCTACCGGTCCCTCGGCAAGAATGGCCCTGGCGTCGATTCCGCGGCCCCGAAGCTGGTTCGCCAACTGCTCCAGGTCCTCCGCCATCGCCTGCCCGATCTCGGGGGCGGCGAACACCGCCGACGGTTCCGGAGGAGAGGCGTTGCCGGCGCTCACCACACAGGTCAGCAGCAGTTCCTTGCCATAAAGATTGGTCAGGCTTTCCGCATAGGAAAGAGCGGCGATGGAAACACTGGAAAAATCGGTGGCAACCAGTAGTCTTTGAAACGCGGCGATGGACTGTTTGGGTTCAGCAGCGACGCCTGCATGGTTCGGCTGTGCCATAGCTACCCCCCTCGACGGAGTGCCCCCATGGTTACCATGCTGGACCGAAGCCACGCGGACAAGCAGTGACCGTCCATACGCCTGCCTGTGATGATGGTCACACTTTTTGCCGATCGAGACCCCACGCCGAACCAGATCGGTCCCCTCGGAAACACGCTTTCACGCCCACGCGCGAAATCGCAACCCGGAAATCCGAGGTCCAACAGGATGGCGTTGTTTATACGGTTTCGAGTTCCGCGCAATGCGGATGCTCGATCGATGGCGAGGAGTGGGCGAAACTGCGCGCATCCGCCGAAGAGCGGCCCGCGGACAGTGGCAACCCACGAAGCAACGTGGCGACCACCTCCGCCGCGCAATAACTGGATCGGCCAGGCGCCAGGAATTGCGGCACGCAGCCCAGGTCGTCTCCGGCGGTCACGATTCCCTGTTCCGTTCGGCTTCCATTCCTTGCCTGCGGATGGCCAATGTTCGCCAGCAGCGCGTTGCACAGGCATTTTCTGCCGAGGGAATCTTCCGCGTTGCCGCCCTTTGAAACATACAGGCTGAGCGGCTCGGCGGCGCAACGATACCCGACCGTGCCTTCCGGCGTCCGATACGCCTCATGCAAGAACCCCAGATCGCAGATGCGCGGCCTCGCGGCATACACTTCCGGCTCCGAACCGGTGCCTTCCAATCGCGCCACCTTGAAAGGAAATCTTGTCGGAGACGCCAGCGGATCGGTGAAAACGCGCGCCTCGCCGGCCATGGCTTTTGCCAATAATGCCCGCTTGTAGTCCTCGCGCAGGCCCGACTCATCGCAGAACTCAAACGCCGTTCCGACCTGGACCCCTGTAGCGCCCTGCTCCAGCGCCTCGCGAAGTTTCTCCGGATGCCCATACCCGCCGGCCAACCAGAATGGCACGCCCAGCTCGCGCAATTTTCCCATGTCGATGGCGTCTCGCTCGCCATAGATCGGTTCGCCCGCATCGGACAACTGCGCCTTCCCGCGCGGCGGAGCATTGTGGCCGCCGGCCGTTCTCATCTCGACGACCAGCCCGTCCACTCTTCCATTCGCCTTTTTCAACATGGTGGTCGCCAGCGTGTTGGAGGAAACGATGGCAAGAAATTTCGGCCGCGTCAGCGGGGCCAGCTCGCATTCCATATACTCGCGCGGATTGAAGACCATGGCCGCATCCTCGCCCTCCAATGCGCCCGTCACATGGACCGTATATTCCGCCGAACGATGCTTCACATAGCGGTCCAGCACGCCCGGAATTTTCAGCGGAATTCCCGCTCCCATCGCCACATATCCCACCCCGGCCAGCATCGCGCCATAGATCGTTGACAGGTGCGCCGTCTGGACCTTTTCCAGATAGTTGATTCCCACCGGGTTGTTGTGGCCTTCGCGCGCCAGAAATACTTCGACAAAGTTGCTGACGATGTCCAGTTCAATCAATTCGCGAGGATTGTCTTTCTCGTGCGGCGGCGCCAGCCGGTACGGTGTCCGTTCGCTCTTGCCGCCGGCGATAAAGTACCGCTGCCAGATGCGCTCTGCCATGGCGGAAAACGGGAATGCATTCAGGCCGCGCCGCATGTGTCCGCCGGGATCGCCATCTTGCAAGCGCCGCGCAAGGATCTGGTCCAGCGCCGTCCCCGAGACCACGCCCAGTTGGCCGAGCCGCGACACAGTCTGGGCCAATCGCCAATTCGAAACGCCCGCGCCCATGCCGCCTTGAAGGATCACTGGATATTTATTCATCGCAATCGTATTCTTGCACTTTACAGTGCCGGAGAGTGTCGTAGTTTTGTAATTTTCGCGGCGCGTATCTGCTTCGAACAGCATGTTGGCAGCGCTGTTGCAGCCAACTCCCCCATCCAGTCGCATCGCCGAATCGGCGATGTGACCTGCGTCACTGCACAGGGGAATTCCAATCGTTACCGTTGGTGACAGTGACACAGGTCACGTTGCATCCGCGGACCTTCCCGGATGCGGTGTCTCGTCGCCGTGACGACGGCGCGGGTAGACTGGAAACGAGCGATGCGATGAGGAAGATTGCCATCATTGGCGGCGGAATCACAGGACTGGCGACCGCATTCTATCTGCGGCAATCTGCCCATGCCGCGCTTGAGATCGCGCTGATTGAAAGCGCCCCACGCCTCGGCGGAAAAATCGTCTCATCGCATGAGAACGGCTTCGTTGTCGAGTGCGGCCCAGATTCCTTCATCACCCAGAAGACCGCGGCCATCGCCCTCTGTCGCGATCTCGGACTCGGCGAGCAACTGATTGGCTCCAGGTCCGGCAAGCCTACCTATGTCTGGGATCGTGGAGAGCTGCATCCGATCCCCGAAGGCATGATGCTGATGGCCCCCACCATGATGCTTCCCTTTTTGCGGTCGCGGCTCATCTCCTGGCCTGGAAAATTGCGCATGGGAATGGAAATGTTCTTGCCGCGACGCGACGAAACTGGCGACGAAAGCCTGGCCAGTTTTACCCGCCGGCGCTTAGGCGAAGAAGCCCTGGAAAAAATTGCCGCCCCATTGATGGCCGGGATCTTCGCCGCCGATCCTGAAAAACTCAGCCTGCAAAGCACCTTCCCCATGTTTCTCGAGATGGAGAAAAAGTACGGCAGCCTGTTGCGCGGAATCTTGAAGAAAAAACAGGCCAGCGCGCGCGGTCCTGTTCCCTCCGGGCCCAAGTCTCTGCCCGCCCCCATGTTCATGACGCTGCGCGGCGGCTTGCAGCAGTTGGTGGATGCGCTGGCGGCGCGCCTCCATCTGGAAACGATCGTGCTCCATCGCCAAGTGCTCGGCGTCACTCGCGAACATGACCGCTACCAGATTGAATTGAACGACGGCTCCCGCATCTGGGCGGATGAAGTTGTGTTCGCCACGCCTGCGGACATTACCGCGGACCTGGTCCGCGCCATCGATCCCGTACTCGCCTTCAAACTCCGCGCCATTCGCTACGTCTCCACGGCAACGGTGTCGCTTGCGTTCCTACGCGGCGACTTGAAAACTCCGCTGAATGGCGCCGGATTTCTGGTCCCGCACAGCGCGCATCGCAAGATTACCGCCTGCTCCTGGTCGTCGCAGAAATTTTCCAACCGAGCGCCAGACGAGTTTGAATTGGTTCGCGTCTTTATTGGCGGCGCCCGCGCGGAAGCCCTGGCGGAGCAGGGCGACGACGCCCTGATCGATCTGGCCCGCCAGGAACTGCGCGTCCTGATGGGCATCACGGCGCAGCCGGCATTGGCCAGGGCCTATCGCTGGTCGAAGGCGAATCCACAGTACGATGTCGGCCACGCCGCGCGCATTGCTGAAATTGAGCGCATCGCCGCTTGGCATCCAGGATTGCATCTGGCCGGCGCCGCCTACCATGGCGCCGGCATCCCGGACTGCATTTCCAGCGGCATGAGGACCGCCATGGAGATTGCCAAGAGACTTGTTGACCCACAGGACACCGACGGACCCGCCCACGTTCCCACTTCCGATTCGCTGAAGGAGAATCAAAGCTATGACTTCCATCGACATTCGAGCGCTCGCTGCAACTTCACCCAAACCGACCCATCGTCCCGCGGCCCACGACTATTCCAGGAACCCGATGCTCGTCTATTGGGAGATGACCCAGGCCTGCGCCCTGGCCTGTCGTCATTGTCGCGCCGAGGCCGTCTCCACACCGCACCCTGACCAGTTGACCAACGCGGAAAGCAAAGACCTGCTGCGCCAGATTGCCGCCTTCGACAAGCCGCATCTCATCCTGACTGGCGGCGATCCTCTCAAGCGCGCCGACATTTACGAACTCATCGACGAAGCGCGTGCGCTCGACCTCACTGTCTCCATTACCCCCAGCGCCACTCCCGAACTCACCCGCGACGTACTGGAAAAGTTGAAAGCCCACGGAATCGACAGCCTCGGTCTCAGTCTCGATGGTTCTACCGCCGCGCGTCATGAAGCCGTTCGCGGTGTGCCCGGCTGCTTTGACTGGACCATCCGCGCCATGAAAGATGCCGGCGAATTAGGATTTCCCATTCAGGTCAACACCCTGGTCTCCGAGGAAACAGCCGACGACCTGCCCGCCATCTTTGAGCTGCTGAAATCCATGAAGGTGATGCGTTGGAGCCTCTTCTTTCTGATCGCCGTTGGCCGCGGCAAGACCCTGCAGCCCGTCTCCCCGGAGCACGGCGAAGAACTGATGCGCTGGATTTACGATCTCTCCCGCACCGCGCCGTTCCAGGTCAAAACGACGGAAGCCCCGTCCTATCGCCGCATCGCGTTGAACGAGATGCGTCGCGAGGGAATGTCCGCGCAGGAAATCGAGCGCACTCCCGTCTATCGCGGATTTGGCATTCGCGACGGCCACGGTATCATGTTCGTCTCCAACCAGGGCGACGTATATCCCGCCGGCTTTCTGCCTCTCGCCGTCGGCAACGTCCGCCAGAACAGCCTGCAGGCAATCTATCGCGATTCGCCCGTCTTCCGCGGCCTGCATACGCCCAGCCAGTTCAAGGGCAAGTGTGGACTGTGCGAATATTCCGCGCTCTGCGGCGGCTCCCGCGCCCGCGCCTTCGCCTATACCGGCGATCCGCTGGCCAGCGATCCCTTCTGCCCCTACGAGCCCAAATCCCTCCACCACCGCTCCGCTGGAGCGTAGGAATAGGCTTCGGGTTTGCTATCCGGCCACCCACCCCTGCGCGTCCTTTCGATGTGAGAGAAGCCCGCAAGATGAAAGACAGGCGATCCTCAACCCATGTCGACGCGTGTCTGCAAGACTTCCGGGCCCTCTGGCGAAGTTACGGTTGCGCTTTGCTCGGCGGTGATGAAAATATCGCAGCTCTTCGCCGTGGTGACCGTCTTCAGTTCCCCTTCTAAGTTCTTGTTCACGCGTATCGCGCCTGCATTCGTGGCATCCCCGCCGATGGGACGAATCCAGAGGACATACACATTTGCCGGAGGGGTCAGCTTCGAGGGAGGTGCCAGATGGGTGACCTTAATATCCAGCTCTGTGTTGCGATTGGGGCTGCCTTTCTTGGCGCTGATGATCCCGCTTGCTGCCGGAACACTGCTGTTGGCGACCATGTGGTAAGTCTTGGCAGATGAAAACGGCCAGACAAAAAGAAATAGAACCAGGACGGAAATGCTTTTCATATTCTCCTTGTAAGAATGATGTCGACGCCTGAAAGTGTGGGTGAGATTGCGTGGATGACACCGGATGCGTTCTTGCGCACATTCAGCACATGCGGTACCACTAGGCGACTTGAGTCTCACCACAGCGGTAATTCTGGTGCGCTTCGCTCCCTTAGAAGAAGAGCGAAATGATGTCTTTAGTGAATAGGATGCGTCGCAGGCCCGTGCAGTTGCCTTTCGCAGGAACGATACGCCCAGCCAGTTCAAGGGCAAGTGCGGAGCCTGCGAATACTCCGCCCACTGCGGCGTCTCCCGCGCCCGCGCCTTCGCTTACACCGGCGATCCATTCTGTCCCTACCAGCCCAAGGCCCTCCCCCACCGCTCCGCTGGAGCGTAGCGCCAAGATTGCCGGTTGCCTCACCTTCCGCATCGCGTCACCGAGGGTGCCCCATCCTCGCGCGACTAGGCTCGGAGAGAACAACGCCCGCAATGCAGTCACTTTGAAACTGCGCTACGTACTCTTCCCCGCCACCGGCAGATGAAAATCGCTCAACTGGCCCACCGGAAGAATCATGCGCAGCGAGTTCAAGATCGACAGCAAATCGATCGCCTCCTGCGCAAGCGCGCCTTGAATCGGCGTCAAATAGCCTAGGCTCGCCGCGCACATTCCCGCCAGACTCAGCAGCATCCCTCCCACCGCGCTGGTCAGGGCAATCCGGCGCATCCTGGTACCGATGTGCATCAGCTCATCCACGCTCGCCAGCGAGGACTGCAGAATCACCGCTCCCGCCGCCTCGGTCGTAATGTCGCTGTTCACCCCCAGCGCCACGCCCGCAGTCGCCGCCATCATCGCCGGCGCGTCATTGATGCCATCCCCCAGGTACAGCGTCGGCGCTTCCGCCGTCAACTGTCGCACCACGATGAGCTTCTGCTCCGGGCTCATCCCGCCATGCACATGCGTCAACCCCATACTGCTGGCAAATTGCTCCACCTCCGCCGGCCGGTCTCCGGAGAGCAGAACGATCTCCGTAATCGCGTGCTTCGGCCCAAGGTGGGCAAGAAACGGCCGGCTCTCGCCGCGCGGCTCATCCAGAAAACGCAGCACCCCCGCCAGCGCGCCATCTCGCAACAGCACGCATTCCAGACCCGGCGCCGTCGGCGGCAAATGACTTGCGGCTTCTTTGTCTATCCGGCCGCGGCCCGTCAGCGTCCACGCGTGGCCGTCGATTTCTCCGGTCAGCCCCGTCCCCGGCGCTTCCGAAACCTCTCCCACGCCAATCAGCGGAATTTGCTCGCGCCTGGCCGCGTCCAAAACAGCCTTTGCCAGCGGATGTTTTGAGTAGCGTTCCAGGCTGGCGGCAAATTGCAACAGCGTCGCGCGCGCCAGCGACCCGATCGGAATCGCCTCCGTCAAACTTGGTTCGCCATACGTCAACGTGCCCGTTTTATCGACGATCAGCGTTTTACAGGAGTCCAGCTTTTCCAGAATGGAAGGATCTTTGATCACGATGCCGTAGCGCGCTCCAACAGAAATCGCCCCGATAATCGCCACCGGAATCGCAATCAGCAACGGACACGGCGTGGCAATCACCAGCACCGCTAGAAAGCGTTCCGCATGTCCGCTGATCAGCCAGCTCGCAAGCGCAATCAACACCGCCAGCGGCGTATACCATCCGCCAATGCGATCGCCCAGCCGCCGGATCGCCGGCCGGTCTTCTTCCGAGGCATGCAGCACCTCGACGATCTTTGCATACCGCGAATCGCTGGCAATTTTTGTCGCCCGGATCGTCAGCGCGGAATTTCCGTTGATCGCCCCTGAAAGCACCATCGTGCCCGGCGCTTTCTCCATCAGATACGGTTCGCCGGTCAGGTACGATTCATCCATACTGCCCAGGCCGCCCACCACCACTCCATCCACCGGGCACAGTTCGTGCGGATACAGCATGATCAGGTCGCCCACCGCAATCCGCTCGCTGGGAACATCGACCGCCGCGCCGTCCGCCGCAACCCGGTGGGCGATTTCCGGCATGCGCTTCGCCAACGCTCCCAGCACGGAGGATGCCCGACGTGTCGCATACGTCTCCAAAGTCTGTCCGCCGGAAAGCATCAGAATCACAATCGCCGCCACCCAATACTCATGCAGGATTACGGCGGTTACGATGGAGATCGCAGCCAGAAGATCGACGCTGAAATTCCCCCGTATCATCTCTCGCATCAGCTCGAAAAGAATGGGAAGACTCGACCCCACAATGCCAACCAGCAGCAGGCGGTCCGTGGCCGTGGAATTGTGCAGCGCAAATTTGGCGATCAGCGCCGCCGTCATCGCGATGCCCGTGAAAATCAGGACCGCGGTATCTCCGCTGACTTTTTCGAACCATTGGGCCGGTTTGGTCTTCGAGCGCATGATCGACCTTTGGAACTCGGACAGCAACTGGTTGTAAAAAATATTTTTTACCGGGGCGTGGCGTCAGCCGCGCCGTAAATCGTCATCGAAACGCAGTGGCCCTGGCCGCTGAGGGGCTGTCCCTCGCCTTCATCGGAAATGGATGCAAACAGTTCTCGTGACTTCTGCGCAGTTGGGAAGCCTGGAGTCGGTCCAATAGGTTCCAGTTATATCTTCTCTGCGTCACGCTCTTCGGTGATGCAGGTCACTCGTGGCGCGCAGAATCGCTATTCAATTCCCTCGTTTTTAGCGCATACTGGAAGGTAGTCTCGATGGAAATGTCTGGGAGAAGTTCGGTGCGGAAAAACTCTGTTGGAATTCGCGTTGCCATCGCCACGGTCGTCATTGTCGGCACCATCCTGTACCTGGCCGTGACCGGCGTCCGGGCCAACAAAAGCTATTACGTCACTATTCAGGAACTGCAATCCATGGGCAATCGCGCCTACACGCGCCACCTGCGGGTCGCCGGCAACGTCGAGCCGGGTTCCATCCAGCGCGACGGCGCCCACGCGCAGTTCGTTCTGGTGGAGCAGGGCCGCAAACTCCAGGTCAACTACACCGGCGGCGATCCGCCGCCCGACACATTCAAAGACAACGCCCAGGCGCTTGCCGTGGGGATGTACGGACGCGATGGCGTCTTCCACGCCACCCAAATCCAGGCCAAGTGCGCGTCAAAGTACGCCCCGGCAAAACCAGGAGAGAAGCCCCAGCAGTCCGCCTCCATGGCGCAGCCACAGTGACTTGCGCCAGCTTCCCATGGACGCGGAGAAATTTGTAGTAGACTTTCGGAGTCGATTCAGGCCGATTTGCAATTCATCGTAACGTAGCAACGCGCACCACAATCGCACGCTCCCTTTCTCGCCATGAAAAAAACTCTGTCGATCGGATTGCCGCTGTCCTTGGTTTTATTGTCGATGGGCTTCTATCAGGCCATCTACGTGGCCCCCACGGAAGCCACCATGGGCGAAATCCAGCGCATCTTCTACTACCATTTCCCCTCCGCCATCATGGCGCTCTTGTTTCCCTACGTCAACTTCATCGCCTCGCTGGTATTTATCGCAACGCGGAATTCCAATCCGCCCCGCGCCCAGGCCGCCGACGCACTCGCCCTCGCTTCCGCGGAAATGACGCTCATCTTTTGCAGCATTGGCCTGGCCACCGGCATGTTGTGGGCGCGGCCCGTGTGGGGCATCTGGTGGACATGGGACGAACGCCTCACCAGCTTCCTGATGCTCTGGCTCATCTACGTCAGCTACCTGCTGCTGCGCCGCTTCACCGCCGGCGGACAGACGCAGACCCTGGCCGCCGTATTGTCCATCTTCGCCGCCATCGATGTTCCCATCGTCTATATGTCGATTCGCTGGTGGCGCACCCAGCATCCCTCGCCGGTCATCGGCGGCGGCCCCAACTCCGGCCTCGATCCCAGCATGTGGCCGGCTGTCTGGTGGAACCTGGCCGGCTGGTTTGTCTGGGGCATCATGCTGGTCACGCTGCGCTATCAACTGGAACGAAAACGGCAACGCGCGCACCAGGCATCCGTCCTGCAAGCCCTCGCCGCAAATTAGCGACGCAGCGCCGACGGTCCACATGGAACGATTGCTTCCCTGTAGCCGCATTTGGCGGCGATCGCCGTCATGCTAGCTTCCAACACAACCCACCCGCCATCCGGACCCGCAATCCTTCAATCACCGCTGTCCGAATCTGCGATACCCGAGACTCCACCATCCCCAGCGCCAGCCCAATCTCCTTCAGCGTCATCTCTTCCACGTAATACATCTGGAGTACACGCTGTTCCCGCTCCGGCAGCTCCGCCACAACCGCGGACAAATTCGACGCCCGCTCGCTGCGCATGTACCGGTGCAACGGATTGTCTTCCGGATCGGTCTCCACGCAGACCATCTCTTCTTCCGCCTGGCCCCCGCTATAAGTCCCCTGCAGGCTGCCAATTTCCAGCCCCTTCACCGTCGTCAGCAATTTCTGAAACGACGCAAACGCCATCCCCAGTTCGGCCGCAACTTCACTCTGCTGCGGTTTCCGCCCCATGCGCTGGATCAGGCGCTGCGTCGTCTCTTCTATTTCGCGCGCTTTGCGGCGCAACTCGCGCGGCGCCCAGTCCATCCCCCGCAAACTGTCCAGGATGGCTCCTCGAATCCGCACCGCCGCATAACTGCGAAACAGAACTTTTTTACTCGTATCGAATTTGTTGTACGCGTCGATCAGTCCCATCACGCCCGCGCTCACCAGGTCGTCGAACTCCACTTGCTGCGGCAGCCTCTCCAGAATGCGATACGCCACCATCCGTACCAACGGCAGATGCTCCAGCAGAATCCGTTCGCGGTCGCTCGCCGCCTGCGTCGCTGCAATTGCCGTCGCTGCTGCCGCGCTCGGTTGTTTTTCCCGGCGCGGCAGCGGCACCCATTTGAGCGCCGGCAACACGCTCAACGGAACTGGAGGGGGGACGTACGCGACATTGAAACCGGGGGAGGTTGCCATCTGCGCGCTCACTCTCTGTGGCGACCGGCAAAGGCGTCAGCCTGTTCACGCCCTCGCTTGTCTGGTCTAGAGTCGCGCTCGCAGCAGCATGAGTTCAACCGAAGAACAGAGGTGTGTCCGCTCCTGATTTCATTTCGGCACACGCCTCCCCGCCCCTCCCATTTCAGGAACCAACGATGCGAAATTGTTTTCGAAATCCTGCGGAAGTGTGACTGACTTTCGACACAAGATGAATCCTGGTGCCCCAGGTTCGCGTAGCTGACCTGGGATCGAGGTAGATTGAGCTGTCATCCCGACCGGAGCGCAGCGCAGTAGAGAGCCTGCCATGAGTGGGCCCGCCGCGGCGGGCGAGTCGAATGGGGACCTGCGTTCAGCTATCTCCAACACGCTTCAATCTTCCCGCAAACCTTGAGCCCTATAACAGGGCACGACTTTAGTCGTGCCGTAAATGGCGCAGAAACGGATGGGCCAAACAGGCTGCTGGAAAACTCTCAGTTTTGCGATAGTTGCGGACGGTGGCCCTTGCGAAGCAAGGGTGGGGGGTGTATAGAGTCGGCGAAAAATCCGTGCCCCATCCGACCGTCGTGCAACTTTCATCTTCCGCCGCGTGCGCTGAAAAGCGGCTGCATTCGGTACACTCAAACACAGCATGTGGACCCGTCTTTTTGTTAGCAGTGCGATTCTCTCCATTTCTGTCCTTGCGCAGGCGCAGGGCACGCAGCTCTGGCAACAGTCGAGCTTTGAAAGTTTTGAAGCGGGAACGCCCCACGGCGTCGCCATCTTGAGCGATGGCCAGTTGCAAAGCTCGCCCGTCGCCACCGATGTGCTCACCACCGCCGCCTCGGCGGTTTGGTCGGTCGCGGTGGACGCGCGAGGCAATGCCTACCTGGGCACGGGCTCTCCCGCGATGGTGCTGAAGGTGACGCCCGACGGCAAATCCACGCCGCTGCTGGAGACCAAGGATGTCTCCGTCCAGGCGGTGAAGATTGGTCCCGATGGAATGCTCTACGCCGCCACGCTGCCCGACGGCAAGGTCTATCGCATCGACCCCAACGGCCCTGAAGTGAAGATCGATAACGCTCCGCTCCCGGTATACAAGCAGGGCGAAGCGGCCCCGGCAAAAAGCGGGCCTGCGCCCAATATCGTGTTCGATTCCAGCGCAGTCGATCCCAAGGCGACCTACATTTGGGACCTGGCATTCGACGCGGCGGGAAGAATGTACGTCGCCACCGGTGGCCCGGCGGCCATTTATCGCGTGGACCCGAAGAAACCCGGCGCGGCCCCGGAGAAGTTTTTCTCGAGCAGCGAACAACATATTCGCTGCCTGCTGTTCGCCGCGGACGGCACGCTTTACGCGGGCACCGATGGCCGCGGTTTGGTCTACCGCATCGATCCCAGCGGCAAAGGTTTCGTTCTGTTTGAGGCGCCGAACCAGGAGGTTCCAGCCATGGCGCTCGATCCCGCGGGCAATCTCTATGTTGCCGCGCTCGGCGAGAAAGGCAAGTCCAACCTGCCGCCGCTCAACGTCCACAGCATGACCACGATGACCGCCAGCATTACCATTCTGCTGCCCGGTTCCATTGCCTCGTCGCACGACAGCGCCCTGGTCCCCAAGGGCAGCGTGATTTATCGGATTGCGCCGGACGGCGCGCCGCGCCAACTGTGGGCTTCGCAGCACGATGTGGTCTATGCGCTGGCCTGGCAACAAAGTCCGCGCAGCGGCGAGAGCGGACTGCTGGCAGGCAGCGGCAACCAGGGCCATCTCTACCGGATTTATCTCGACGGGACGTATGCGGACCTGGCGCATCTGGAAGCCTCCGATGCAACCGCGTTTGCGCAGTCGGCAAACAGTTTGTTTGTCGCCACCAGCAATACCGGCAAGCTCTACCGGCTGTCGGCAAACAGCGCCGGCACGGGCGACAACTCCACCTATGAGAGCCCTGTCGCCGACGCGAAATTCAGCTCCGCTTGGGGACGGCCAACTGTGCGGGGCAGCGGCCGCTTCGACCTGTTCGCGCGTGTCGGCAATATCGAGCAGCCGACAGAAGGCTGGAGCGACTGGCAGCCGATCAACCCCGGGGGCGACCCGCCGAAATTTCCCAGGGCCCGCTATCTGCAATGGAAGGCGGTCCTGCATGCGGATGCGACCCTGCGCCAAGTTGGCTTCTACTACTTGCCGCAGAACGTCGCGCCAGTGGTGGACGACATTGTCGTAGAGTTGCATGCCCGCGTCGTGCCGGGACAGAACCAGGAAGCGCAAATCGCGCCGGTGCAAATTAATTTTCCGGCGGAATCGACCGATGGAGTGATCTACGAAACCCAGCAAACTTCGCAGCCCCTGATGGCCTTGCGAACGCCCGGTTGGGCCACGGCCCGCTGGAAGGCGCACGACGACAACGGCGACCGCCTGCATTACTCCGTCTACTACCGCGGCGCGGATGAAGCGAACTGGCAGTTGCTGCAAGCGAACATGGCGCGGAAATACCTTTCGTTCGACCTGAATCGCATTCCGGATGGGTACTACACGCTGCGCATCGTGGCCACCGACGCTCCGTCGCACCTGGCGGGGAATGCGCTGACTGGATACAAAGACAGCGACCAATTCCTGCTGGATACGTTGCCGCCCGTGCTTTCGCCATTGCAGGCGACGCTGGCGTCGCAACCCGCAGCGGCGGTCCACGTGGTGTTCGACGCTCAGGATCCACTCTCCGCCATTGCGCGGGCCTATTATTCGCTCGACTCCGGCCCGTGGCAGTATATCGATCCGGTGGGGAGACTCAGCGATTCTCTTCACGAGCATTACGACTTCACCGTCCCACTGCCGAAACGCAATGCGGACAGCGATGTTCCAGCAGCCGTGCAGCCAACCGCTCCGCAACAACATGTGCTGGCGGTGCGAGTTTTGAATCGCGCGGGCAACGTTGCCACCGGGAAAGCAGTTGTCCAGTAGTGAAGCGGGCGCCCCATGTCTCGCGTTTGAGACCTGGGATTGCGACGATCAGGAACAACAAGCGGTCAGAGACCTGGGGAACTCCGATTCAGTTTGTTTTGTATCAGGGCACGGCTTCAGCCGTGCCGCAATAGGGGCTAAAAATCTGTAGGGCTTTAGCCCCTGAGGAACCGTTTCATGCGCTTTGAACTGTTTGTCGCCAGCCGCTATCTGCGGGCCAAGCGCCGCCAGGCTGTCGTCGGCGTCATCACGACAATTTCGATCGTTGGGGTGGCGGCCGGCGTGGCCTCGCTGATTCTGGCGCTGGCGATTACGAACGGTATGCGTCGCGACATGCAGAAGGGCCTCCTCAGCTCAACCTCACAGGTCCAACTGATGCGCGTGGCCAGCGACGGCATCGAGCATTGGCGTCCGCTGACGGACCGGCTGCGGCATCTGCCGCACGTCGTGGCAGTGGCTCCAGCACTCTACGGCCAGGTATTGGTCTCGCGCGGGGCCCGCTCCGGCGGCGCATTAATCAAAGGCATTCTGCCCGCCGAAGAGCGCACCGTCAGCAGTTTGCTGGATGACGTCAAGCAAGGCAGCGCGGTCGCCCTCGCGCCGCAAACGGGCCAAGGCCCCGATGCGACGATTCCGCCGCTTGTACTTGGCTCCGACCTTGCCGACCAGATCGGCGCAGGCGTGGGCGACAGCGTACTGGTGACCAGCCCCCAGGGCGAACTGACTCCTTTCGGCCTGGTGCCGAAGTATCAGCGCTTTCAGGTGGTGGGCATCTTCCATTCCGGCTTCTACCAGTACGACTCCTCGTTCGCGCTGGCGCGGCTGGCCGATGTGCAGCACCTGTTTGGCGAGCCGAACGTTGTCTCCATCCTCAGCTTCAAGGTCGACGATCTATACCACGCCGACCGCATCGGCAAGGAGATTGAGCAGGCTGCCGGCGCGGGCTATATGACCACCAACTGGATGGAGCAGAACCAGGAATTGTTCCACGCGCTCCGCGAAGAACAGGCGGTCACGTTTATCGTAATTGGCCTCATCGTCTGCGTGGCGGCGCTGAATATCCTGATCGCGCTGACCATGATGGTGATGGAAAAGACGCGCGACATTGCCGTGCTGATGTCCTATGGCGTGCGGCCGTCGCAGGTGCGCCGCATCTTTGTGTGGCAGGGGATGCTGATCGGCATTCTTGGCACTTCGATCGGGCTGGCCCTGGGCTATGCGCTGGCTTGGGCGGGCGGCCATTACCGCTTCATCCATCTCTCGGCGGAAGTCTACTCGCTGGATTACCTGCCGTTTGCCCCGCGCTGGCAGGACGGCGTCGTCGTCGCCCTGGTGGCGCTCGGCGTCTCGCTGTTGGCCACGCTCTATCCCTCGTCCTCAGCCGCAAAAATTCTGCCGGCGGAAGCCCTGCGCTATGAATAAGAGCGGCGGTCGAACTTGCGCACACACCTGTTCAGCTCACTTGTATTTTTCCGCATCATAAAATGGCTTGCACGAATCGCCATCGTGGACCACTTTGCCAGAGCAATCGATATACTCAGAGCTTAGGCAACGATTCAGTCCTTTGTTGTAGTGGTCGGTGCAGTTTCTTAGATAGAAACCGTTTTCGCCCGGTAGATGCATGTCCACGAGGATATGGTCATCCGGGAGGGACGTATCCTCTCCTACGAGCCGATCTGCCTTGAATTCAACCGAGTCCGCGATGTCGGTCGCAGTCGGGACCAAAAACGCCTGCACAAAAACAATGCTTCGATATGTCCGAACAGCCGCGTTCCGAGGCCGCTTGACTATCAGACCCAAGGCTGGAATCTGGAAGAATGGGTCGATCGGCTTCCAAGGCTCCTGTCTCATGCTGACTTCTGAATTCAGCGTTAACACCTGAAAGACTCTCAAAGAAGGGATGCGCACCTTTGTTTGGATCTTGCCATGTGCCTCAATGAAGGTTCCCGAGCTTTTTGTATTTGCGTTCGATTCCTTCGCGGAATTTGTCAGGTCTTCCACCTCGACATTCAGTTCCGCGCCGTACGCACCCGATAACGTATGCACAGTCACATTCAAATTCAGTTCCTTGCCAATATGAATCGTATTTGTCCGAGGAACTAGGGCACCCAGTGTTGCAACAGCCGCGTTCGCAGCCGCAAACGTTGGTATGGCATTCGCAGCAGTTCCCAATATCGAAGTTCCGGCCAACCCACCTTGCGCCTCATTCTCTTGTACTGCCTTCAAAAAGTCGCTTGCGGAGAAAGCCTGCTGGGCCTGAAAATCGTTGAGTGATTGACTCTCAACACTAGTGGGACTGTCGGCCAGCAGTTGCACGGCTACGCGGCCGCTTGAAGTGAACTTGAGATGCTTGTACTTTCTACATTTCAATTTCTTTTGCACCTGTTTCTCCATCTGCTCATTCATGACGTTCATGTCTTCCTCAAATGCCTGATTGATCGGGGAGATGGCGGTGTCGAGTTTGTCGGCGGCGCGTGGCTCGAGATAGGCATGATAATCGTGAGGGTACTCCCACATCAATTTATACTGATAGAGGAAATCGGCGAGCGCCGCTCTGAACTGACCAAACTCGCTGGAGATTACTGGCGCACGTTGCTCATGGAAAAGTTCCGTTAAGGACTGCCGGGTACACTCGAGCGCCATATAATGCACTAGCGGCTCGTCATCGCTTTTGTAATTATTCATCTGGACTTTATACAATCTCTGATCTTGTTTTATACAGGAGCATGCAGCCGGTCTTTTATATGTGTCACTGCCGCATGTCTGCGAAACTCCTCCATCAAATCCTTCCATCTTGTTAATAAGCTTCTTTGCGGTGTCCGAAGGGTCGTCATGCGCAATAAGTGTGATGAGAATTGCCATAAGATTCGGAGTGAGCCTAGAAAAAAGGTCAGCATAGCCTAGACCATACTTGAAGTAGACATCACCGTGGCGCGGGACGTTTGAACATGAGGCAAGCTGCTTTCCTTTCAGTACGATATGACGCTCGCAAGGCGCTGTCGGGACGCTACTATTTCCGTTTGTTAAATCGAGCTTTGTATCCATGGTGACGTAGTCCTTAAGTGCGAGATCAAGTTTTTTTTTCTCAGCCTTCTCGGACAAGTACCTCCTACCCTCCAGCAGAGAACTGTTCGCCGCAGCGTCATACTCCGCTACGATCTTTTCGATGGCAGACGAAACAGCACTCAGATGACCATTTGCTTTCTCTTCTCCGTCTTCTTTGATTTGAATGCTCCACAAATTGAGCAGAACCTGCGCCTTGGGCTGGTCGGCGGACGATATCAAACGCCGTGCATCATCGAGTTCGCCTTCCAAAACGCCATTGCTTCCCCTTGCCACTTTCGGTGCGATCTGTGTCAGGAGTATTGCATCGTCGCCAATCCGCGTGGCGATAATGTCAGGAAACTTGGCAGTCAAGATAGCGGCAATCCGGTCGATCGTGTCCGTATCGTGTATGTAGAACAGGCGATGCAGATTGGCCGAGTATACGGCGGGTTGGGCCGGGAGCACGGCGGCATTGGAGGTGGTCATGACCGCCGGATTTTTGGAAGTTTGCGCTATTCCAGAGGTGGCCAGTACTGTGATAGATAGGTATAGCCGCAGGCATGTGGGCATCTTCATGGCAACCCCTGAACCGATTCAACTTTGACAGTCAGTATGCACGATGGTTCTGAGACATCCAAGGAAATTATGTGGAAGCTGACCCGGAGAGCCACAGACATCCCCTTCGCGCATTGTTCGCTCGCGGCGGGACTATACAACTAGTTGGGGGTCGGCCCTGCGGTACGAATAGCCGCAAAATATGTCGGAATCTGCGACAGCCGCATCATACACTTGTTTGCGGAGAACACCATGAGCGCGAATATCACCCGTCCCGGCGACTGGCCTGAGCTTCCGCTAGCGGCCTGGCAGGACACCTACTCAACGCTGCACATGTGGTCGCAGATCGTGGGCAAGGTCCGGCTGGCGCTGAGCCCGAAGCTGAACCATTGGTGGGAAGTCCCGCTGTACGTCAACGCAGTTGGACTCACCACTTCCCCCATTCCTTATGCGGGCGGAATTTTTGAGGTCCAGCTCGACTTCATCGATCACAAACTGACCGTCCAGACGAACCATTCGACCGGCGCAACGATGAAGCTGGCGCCACGCTCCGTCGCCGACTTCTATCGGGAGTTTATGGCGATCCTGGCCTCCTTGGGAATTGAAGTCAAGATCTGGCCGATGCCGGTGGAGGTTCCCGACCCGATTGCCTTCGATCAGGACACGCAGCATGCCTCGTATGACCCCGAATATGCCAACCGATTCTGGCGGATTCTGATCGGCAGCGATTCGGTCTTCAAGGAATTTCGCGCGCGATTCATCGGCAAATCCAGTCCATCGCATTTTTTCTGGGGCAGCTTCGACCTTGCCGTGACGCGGTTTTCCGGTCGTCGCGCGCCGGAACGCGTGGGCGCGGATCCCATCACGCGGGAAGCGTATTCGCACGAAGTGATCAGCGCGGGGTGGTGGCCGGGCGGCGGAGACGTTGCGGGACCAGCCTTTTACGCCTATGCCGCGCCAGAGCCGGAAGGGTTCGCAAAACAGGCGGTGCGGCCGGAGAAAACTTTTTATCATCCGCAGTTGAAGGAATTCCTGCTGATGTACGACGATGTGCGGCAGGCCAGCTCACCGCGGGCAGCTCTGCTGGAATTTCTCCAGAGCACCTACGACGCCGGAGCGGACACAGGAAAATGGGACCGCAAGGAGCTGGAAAAAGCGTCGATCTGAGGGTACCGTTATCCCGGCGGAAAATTAGTTGCCTTAGCAACTAAAATGCGCATTTTTGACGTAGATGGTTGCTAAGGCAACTAATTTCGCCGGGCGTACCCAGATGGGCCCGAAAAAAGGTGCGTCACCATGTTCAAGAAAATTGCAGTGGCATTCGATGAGTCGCCCGAGGCGGCGCGGGCCTTTCATTCCGCGTTGGAATTGGCCAAGCTTGCCGCGGCGGAACTGACCCTTATTACCGTGGTTGAAAACCTGCCTGCCTACATCAGCTATGTGTCGGCCATCGCTCCGGATGTGCCCGTCTTGCTGCAAAACGAGAGGCACGCTTTCTATGCGGACCTGCATCGGAAGGCCCGGAAAACTGCCGAACAGGCCGGCATTACGATCCATTCCAAGATAAGCGAAGGCAGCGAGATAGAAGGATTGCTTAAACTGATAGATGATGTTTGTCCCGACCTCTTGATGATTGGGCTCCGGCGAGAGCCGGGAGGATTGAGCGGATACCTGGGCGGCACGGCGCATCGGCTGGCATTGCACGCAAAATGTGACATCCTTGGGATTCGGTAGGGGCCCTTCCAGCCGTGAGCACCTTCCACCAACGCCGAGGATGCGAAGGCTGAAGAGCAGCGAAAAGCCGGGCTGGAACGGAAACGCCTTTTCTCTGGTCCTGCCAGGCCAACAAAACCCATCCAAATCCAGGCAATCATAGCGGTCCCGGTCACGATTCCCGCTTCCACGCATCCAGGCCCGTGCGCGGTTCAACCCCACTCAAGCCGAAAGAAGGCTTGAATGGGCCACCCACCCTTCTACACGACGAAGGAAGTGAGCGGGACTGGCCTGGGCTTGTGGACCTCTCATGGAATTGCGTTGCGGCATAACGGGTCACTGACGCTACGGAGCAGTGACAAGCCGGGATTGGCTGGAAATGTATTCAGCCTGTTTCTGCCGAATGAAAAGAATCCTGCAAAGCCGGCAGAATAACCGGAAATGCCGACCATTATGTCTGCCACTGTTTTTCACGGATCAAGAGAGGATGGAACGATCAACCGTTCGGCAGCACAAGGCTCGCGGTTCCGTCCCTGGACTTTTGTTCCCCGATGATCTCAAAACGCACACCACAGCCGCAGAAATCGCACTCCGCCTCATGGACGCCTTTTGCGGCGTCTGAAACGGGAAAGGTACGCAAGCACTCCGAGCACGTGACGGCGATGGTGCCTTTATCGTTCTTGGCCCACACTGCAGCCTGGTTGGGCTTGCCCGTCTTAGGACGGGTTGGAAGTTCATGCAGCAAATCTATGATTTTCTCGAAGAGCTGTTTGGGGTTGTATCCGCCCTTGGGGAAAAAGGCGTCCGCAAGCACGCTTTCGGGCACGGACAGGCCAGAGAATTCTCCTGAAATCACAATGACCGGGATCATTGGGAATCGTCGGCGCACGACTGAAAGGAACTCGAACCCATTCATGTTCGGCATTTGCAGGTCGGAAATGATAATGTCCGGCAGCGACTGCTTGAGTGCCGCTAAACCCTCAAACCCATCTTCCGCCCCGCGCACTTCATAGCCTTGGGCTCCGAGCAACAATTTCCCAAGCTCTCGCAAACTCGGTTCATCGTCAACGATCAATATTCTGTATGGAAATGGATTGGCGGGCAACGTCCACCTACTTTAAGGTTAACGGAGATTATATCGCCTGGTAAGTGCGCCGGGAAGGGACCGTGGACCCAACCGACATTCATGCCGAGATCGGCCAGTGTTCAGCGATCCGCTGAATATTGGGTTGAAGCCGACTTCAAATGGCGAGACGCGGGCCCAGCGGGGAATGATTAGCGAAGTTCCGGCAAAGCGGTGTATCAAGCAAGTTCGACGCCGATTTCCGCGCCTGCGTGCCCGAACTTGCCGCGAACTAGACCTTACGCGGCCTGCGAAACCGTAACTTCTCTGCCTCCTCAGCAGAATCTGTGGGTTTGAAATGGAAGAAGGCAAGCGAGCATCCTGCGAAGTATCACCAGCTAACCGATTTTGTTTCAATTGATTGCATGAATACATCAACAGATTAAGAATCAAGTACGTCGGGACTTTCTTCCGGTCACCAGTTCCGCTGTAGAGCCTGCAAAGTTAACCTTCGCCGCAGGCGCGGTGTGAAAAGTGGAAATCCCGCCCCTCTTGCGGGATTTCCAAGCGCAGCGCCTTTTCCACCGCCTCTTCACCCACAAATACTGCTATAGAACCACTTCTCTATTCGACCGAGGATTGTGGCTAGTCCAATCAAGTAACTTAGGCGGCCAATCTTAATCGCCAAGACAGGTCGCCACCCTGCGAGCTGCTTGCACCCACGAATGATCAGGCGGCACCAAGTTGAGTTTGCCTGCCACTTGATCCAGCGGCACGGGTTCGGTGCCGTGGCCGCGCGCCGCCACCATCACGCCAAACTCCCCCTTGTCGATGAGATCGGCGCAAGCACTCCCCAGACGCGTGGCGAGAATGCGGTCCTCCGCGCAGGGCGCACCACCGCGCTGCACATAGCCGAGGATGGTCACGCGGGACTCAAGATGGGTCAGTTCCTCAAGCTGGGTGGCCAAACGCAAGGTGTTGCCCTGGTGTCGAGTTTCAAGAGCGGCGATCTCGCGCTTGGCCTCAAGTTTCTCGTTCAGGGTCTTGGCCCGTTTGAGCGTCTTTTCGGCAATTTCAAAGACGAGCGCATCGTTCCGGCTCATCGCGCCTTCGGCCACGGCCACAATGCTGAAGTTGCTGCCTCGCTTGCTGCGTCGACCGATGGCCTCGGCAATCTTCTCCACGTCGTAGGGAATTTCCGGGATGAGAATGACGTCCGCCCCGCCCGCCAGTCCCGCGCCCAGCGTGAGCCATCCGGCGCGATGTCCCATAATCTCAGCCACGATGATGCGATGATGGCTGTGGGCGGTGCTGTGCAGGCGATCGATGGCGTCGGTGGCAATACCCAAGGCTGTGGCATAACCAAACGTGGCATCGGTCATGGCCACATCGTTGTCGATGGTCTTGGGCAATGTGATGACGTGAATGCCAGCCTGGTGTAAACGGAATGCGTTCTTCTGCGTACCGCCTCCTCCGAGGCAGACCAGACAATCGATGCCCCATTTTTTGAGGTTGGCTTTGATGACGCCCGTCATGTCCTTCGCGCGTCCGTCGATGACCATGCGGTGCGGCTTGTCGCGGCTGGTGCCGAGAATGGTGCCCCCGATGGTTAGAATTCCGGAAAGAGCGGAGTGATCCAGATCGATCCGCCGATTCTCGACAACGCCGCGAAAGCCGTCGCGAAATCCAACGACTTCCATGCCGTAGTAGCCGTGGGCGGTCTTGCCGACGCCGCGGATGGCGGCATTCAGCCCGGGGCTGTCGCCACCGGCGGTGAGGATGCCGATCCGCTTGATCTTCCTGGCCATTGGATAACATTACCAGATGCAGCGCGGTACCTTGCGGGCCAAGGCCACGCGTTCCGCTTCCACGCATCCAGACCCGCGCGCGGGAGCCGCGGACCGGGAATGACAATACTGTTCAACCCCACTCAAGCCAAAAGAAGGCTTGAATGGGCCACCCGCCACCCGCCGCTTCCTCACAGCGCTGGGCCTTCCGACAATCGGTTACGGCTGGTACCACCAGAGGTCGTTGAGGTAGCCAGTCGTCCCGGCGGCTGTGCCGACACCCACGCCACCAAAGAGCCAGAGATTCGTGTGGCCAGTGTCTATCCAGCTAACGGAACCGAACCTCGCGCCCGGAACATTGCTCGCAGAGGTGACGTTCAAAGTGCCATAGATGGATACAGCATCTTCCGTGTTGCTTCCGTTCACCCATGTCCACTGCTTGCTCGTTGGATTGAACTCCCACAGGTCGTTGAAATAGCCCTGCGCTCCAGTCGAATCGCCACTACCTCCATCGTAACCGCCGAAGAGCCAAAGGTTGTTGCTGGCGTCCCTCCAACTGACAGAATAGCTTCGCGCGCCAGGAACGTTGCCGGCAGACGGGGTGCCCATTGTCCCGTAGACGCCCAACGCATTCGCATTCTGGGACCCGCTCATCCATGTCCACTGCTGGCTCGTCGGATTGAATTCCCACAGGTCGTTGAGATAGCCCTGCGCTCCGGTCGAGTCATGACCGGCGCCCCCAAAGAGCCAAAGGTTGCCGCTCAAGTCCGTCCAACTGACAGAGCTGTTTCGCGCGCCAGGAACGTTGCCGGCAGCCGGGGCGCCTATCGTGCCGTAGACGCCCAACGCATTCGCCTTCTGGGACCCGCTGACCCATGTCCACTGCTTGCTCGTCGGCTTGAACTCCCACAGGTCGTTGAGACCGCCCTGCGCCCCGATCGAGTCAAAACCGGCACCCCCAAAGAGCCAAAGGTTGCCGCTCAAGTCCGTCCAACTGACAGAGCTGTTTCGCGCGCCAGGAACGTTGCCGGCAGCCGGGGCGCCTATGGCACCGTAGACGCCCAACGCATTCGCCTTCTGGGACCCGCTAACCCATGTCCACTGCTTGCTCGTCGGATTGAACTCCCACAAGTCGTTGAGACCGCCCTGCGCTCCGGTCGAGTCAAAACCGTAGCCCCCAAAGAGCCAGAAGTTGCCGCTCAAGTCTGTCCAACTGACAGAGCTGTTTCGCGCGCCTGGAACGTTGCCGGCAGCCGGGGTACCCATCGTGCCGTAGACGCCCGATGCATTCGCATTCTGGGAGCCGCTGACCCATGTCCACTGCTTGCTCGTCGGATTGAACTCCCACAAGTCGTTGAAATCGCTATTCAGCCCGACTGCGCCAGAATCCACTCCTCCAAAAAGCCAGAAGTTGTTGTTGCTGTCCGTCCAGCTAACGGCGCTGGCTCTCGATCCGGGCAAATTGCTGGCAGAGGCCGAGCCGAGCGTACCGTAAACACCGACCGCACCCGCGGTGTTGCTCCCGCTCATCCACGTCCACTGATTGGCCTTGACATTGACGTTGCTGCCTGGACCGGGACCACTGGGTACGCAAGCAGTAAGGGCAAGAATAAGCGTGGAGGGGAGAATGGCGCGCCAATTCGAAACAGAGTCTCTCCGGAAGGTCATCGTGTGTCCTTTCAACATGAGCCATGGGTTATACGCGAGCCTAAAGCTTACATCCATCCTGGAGGCATGGGCAAAGACATTTGCGCGCGGACTAGACTCAGGCCATGCTCGCGGAACATGCTGAGTTAACCCGGGAACACCTATTCAGAATTGGCTGGTATCCCATTCAAGCCGCACTTTGGCTTGAATGGGGTTGAACAGCCGTGTTGCCGCGACCGAAAGGGCGCACCATAACGCATGAATCTACACGACCGCAGCGACAGGGGAATCAAGGAGGTTTGCGAACATTCCTTTGGCAAAGGCCTGGCAGCCAGTGCTCGATCACATTTTGGTGAGGCGTGATATGTATCACTGATCGGCAGGCATCGCCGGTTTGATACTGGGACGCAGTACTCAGGAGGTTTGTCCGTGAATCGTTTCCGTGCGCGCATGTTCGGTCTTACCCTGTTCTTTTTTCTCTTTTTGGCTATTGCCGTCCAACCTGCCATTGCCCAGCAGGACCAAGCCCCGCATGTGTACCATCGGGGGATTCCAGCCGGGGATACCTGTTCCACCTGCCACAAGGCGATTTATGACCAATGGAAAGCCAGCCCGCATGCCGCCAACGGTATCGAATGCACCGTGTGCCATGGCGAGCCAACATCCAAGGACTTCGCGGGCATGCCGGCGTTAAGCACATGCGACACCTGTCACGGCGATCAGGTGGCACAACTGAAGTCCGATCCATTCATGAAAGGCAAGACGTGCGTGAGCTGCCATCAAGCGCACACCTTCGTAGAGCACAAGAAGGCGCCCCCGGCAGGCAAGCGATAACCATTTCCAGGCGTGGCATTCTCAAACTGCTGGCCGGTGCATCCGCGCTCACCGCCCTGGAAATGTGTCATCTCATGCCAAGGGAATGTACGACCGGTTGCACTGAAAACTAGCGATCATGCGCCCGAAGATTCCGCCAAGCACGCGGATGCGCGGCAAGCGCGTTTGCCGCGACTGCGAATCTGAATCTTCCGGGGCCCCCTCTACCATTTGTCCGTTCTGTTTGGGCAAACGCGGAACCATGCAGTTGCGCAGTTCACTCAATTGGCGTGAATGTCACCCGTAATCCCGATTTGCGCGATAGCTGCTGGACGTAGACCATCAGGAAGTACCGCCGAATCCACGCTGCTCCTCGGATAGGCCCCATAAAGTCGGCAAGTATTGACGAATCTGCCAGTCCCCTGAGAACAAACGGATTGTCGCCTGTCGAGAACGGGGGGCAAGGCGTTCAGGGTGCGAATCTGCGCGCGCGGAGGCCAGTGGCGTAGGATTGCCAGCCGGGGCTCTATGATAGAGGCAGAATATGGCCAGCCGGTTCAGCAGCGATGTTGCCTTGACCCAGGGGGCGGAGAACGCGCGGTTGGCGGCTGAGGGAAGCGACGACGACCCGGTGCTGCTGCGCGTCGAGGACCTGCGCAAGGAGTACCGCAGCGGGTCGCAGCCGTTGGTTTTGTTCGACGGACTGAACCTGACGGTGCGGCAGGGCGAGATGATTGCCATTGTTGGCGAGTCTGGCGCGGGGAAAAGTACTTTGCTGCATTTGCTGGCGGCGCTTGATCGACCCTCTGCCGGTGACGTATACTGCGCCTCAACCTGGCTGGGAAAACTGACTGCGGGGCAGGCGGCCACCTTTCGCAATCGCGAGATTGGGTATGTGTGGCAACTGCACTATCTGTTGCCGGAATTTACGGCGCTGGAGAATGTGGCGATGCCGCTGCTCGCACGGGAAGAACCGAAACCTTCCGCCTTTGCGAAAGCGAAGGAACTGCTTTGCGAAGTGGGACTGGAAGCCAGAGTGGACCACCTTGCCGGGGAGCTTTCCGGCGGGGAACAACAGCGCGTTTCGCTGGCACGGGCGTTGGTGACGCAACCACGCCTGCTGCTGGCCGACGAGCCAACGGGCAACCTCGACAACCGTACGGCCGAAGCCGTGTTTGGCCTGCTGGAACGGCTGCACGCGACGCATCGGCTGACCTCCATCCTCGTCACCCACAACATGGAAATTGCAAAACGTTGTGGACGCACGCTCCGGCTGCACGAAGGCCGGCTGCACGAAGTTTGGCTGCGCGCCAGCGGGTCGGAAGAAGGGTCGCCAGAGGCGTCCACCGCATCTTCTGAAACGCCGGGGCATCCAATTGTTCGTACCGCAATTCCGGGCGCGGACCGCACGGGAACGGCATGAGCCAAGGAGGGAATATGTTCGAACGGTACACGGAGAAAGCGCGGCGCGTGATTTTTTTCGCGCGCTACGAGGCCAGCCAGTTTGGCTCGCCGTACATTGAGACGGAACACCTGCTGCTGGGACTGTTGCGCGAGGACAAGGCGTTGAGCAATCGCTTTTTGCGCTCCCATGCCTCGGTGGAATCGATCCGCAAACAGATTGAGGCGCACACCACGATCCGCGAAAAGGTCTCGACCTCGGTGGATCTGCCGTTGTCGAATGAGTGCAAGCGGGTGCTGGCATACGCCGCGGAAGAAGCGGAGCGGCTGTCGAACAAACACATCGGTACGGAACACCTGCTGCTGGGATTGCTGCGCGAAGAAAAATGCTTTGCGTCGGAGATCCTGCTGGAGCGCGGCTTGAGGCTTTCAACCGTGCGCGATGAGCTGGCGAAGACCACGCAGGAGCGTGCTCCGCAGGCGGCGAGGAACCGTGAATCGAGCATCCTGGCGGAATTTTCGCGCGACCTGACGCAGGCGGCGCTCGACAACCAACTCGATCCGCTGGTGGGACGTGACGCGGAAGTGGACCGCGTGATCCAGATCCTGTGCCGGCGGACGAAGAACAATCCTGTGCTGATCGGCGAGCCGGGGGTGGGCAAGACCGCCATTGTTGAAGGCTTGGCGCAGCGGATTTCCGACGGCGATGTGCCGAGCTTTCTGGCAGACAAGCGGGTGCTGGGGCTGGACCTTTCGCTGATCGTGGCGGGCACAAAATATCGCGGGCAGTTTGAAGAGCGGCTGAAGACAATTATGAAAGAGCTGATGGAGAACCAGAATTCCATCATTTTTATCGACGAGTTGCACACGCTGGTGGGCGCGGGCTCGGCGGAAGGCTCGCTGGACGCGGCCAACATTTTGAAGCCGGCGCTGTCGCGTGGAGAGATCCAGTGCATTGGCGCGACCACGCCGGCGGAATATCGCAAGTCGATCGAGAAGGACCGCTCGCTGGAACGTCGTTTCCAAGCGGTGAAAGTGCCGCCGCCGAACGAAGAAGACGCGGTGAAAATCATCATGGGGATCAAGGACCGCTATGAGAAGTTTCACGCGGTCAGCTACACGGACGACTCCATCCAGTTCGCGGTGTATCACTCCAGCCGCTACATTCCGGACCGTTTTCTGCCGGACAAGGCGATCGATTTGATCGACGAGGCGGGAGCGCGGGTGAAGCTGCGGCAGACTTCCCTGCCGGAGGAAATTACGGAGATTCAAAAGCGGATCAAATTCATTGTGCATCGCATGGAAAACGCGATTGCGAACCATGAATTTGAAAAGGCGCGGTTCTATTCCGATGAAGAACGCAAGGAGCGCGAGAACCTGCGGGCGCTGCGCGACAAATATCATCTGGATGATTCGACCGCGGGCGTGGTGACGCGGGAGGACATTGAAGATGTCGTGAGCCGCTGGACGGGCGTGCCGGTGACTTCCATCAAAGAGGAAGAGACGCAGAAGCTGTTGCGGGTGGAAGAAGAACTGCACAAGCGGATCATCTCGCAGGAGAAGTCGATCTCGGCGCTGGCGCGGGCGATTCGCCGCTCTCGCGCGGGATTGAAGTCTCCGAACCGGCCGATCGGCTCGTTCCTGTTCCTGGGACCGACGGGCGTGGGCAAGACGGAAGTGGCGCGTTCGCTGGCGAATTTCCTGTTCGGCAGCGACAAGGCGCTGATCCGGTTCGACATGTCGGAGTATATGGAGAAGCATTCGGTCTCGAAGCTGATCGGATCGCCTCCTGGCTATGTGGGTTACGAGGAGGGCGGCCAGCTTACGGAACGCGTGAAGCGCTCGCCGTACTCCGTGGTGTTGCTGGATGAGATTGAGAAAGCGCATCCGGACATCTTCAACATCCTGCTGCAGGTATTTGAAGATGGCCAGTTGACCGACGGTCTGGGCAATACGGTCGATTTCAAAAACACGATCCTCATCATGACTTCAAACATCGGCGCGCGGCACCTGCAGAAGCGGCAGGGGCTGGGCTTCCAGTCAAACCTGGAAGACTCGGTCGCCGAAAAGGTCGAGGACCTGGTGAAGAACGAGGTAAAGCGCACCTTCAATCCGGAATTTTTGAACCGGCTGGACGAGGTCATCATCTTCCAGGCGCTGACGGATGCGGACCTGATCCAGATCATGGAACTGCTGGTGCAGCAGTTGAATGCGAACCTGGCGCAGAAGGCCATTACGATTTCCGTGATGGAGGACGCGAAGAAGTGGATCCTGGAGAAGACGCTGGTGGACCGCACGTATGGGGCGCGGCCGCTGCGGAGGGCGTTGCAGAAATACGTGGAAGACCCGTTGTCGGAGGCGTTGATTGCCGGCAATATTCAGGAGCGGCCCGCATTCCTTGAGGTCTACCTGGACAACAATCAACTGTTCTATCGGCCGATCGGCAATGAAGGCGCGGAGCGGTCGTCGGAGGGGATTGCGCTTTCTAGCAGCTAAAGTATGTTCACTATTACTGTAGTGCGGGCTTCGTTCCCTCCCACGCTAGCTTTGCTAGGATGGGGCACCCACGACATTCCAGTATCTGAGAAAATGCGCTAAAAAGAAGCAACGAACAAACAAGAGAAGCTCCGCCACGGCGGAGCTTCTCTTGTTTGTTCAGCCAATCTTCAGGCGTCGATGATGCTGTGAGCCTGGCGGCTGTTTGTGGGCCATAGGGCCCGCACTTATGCGGCGATGCGGCGAGGGTCCGGACGCCCTTGCCGCGCTCGACGCGCTAAACAAATCCAGAAACTTTGCTGGCGACCGAGCCGGCTTTGGACAGAGTGTCATCGACGACTTCGCGTCCGCGACGAATCATGCGCTCCGCCTGCTTGCCGTACTGCTCTGCCTTCTCGCTGAAATCCTCGGCTGTGCTTTTGATCTGCTCCGATGCATCTTCCAACCCGCGCTTGATCTGCTTGCGGGTCCGGTCGCCAGGTTGCGGAGCGTAGAGGAGCGCCACCGCTGCCCCGGCTGCCACACCCACGCCAAATGCCATCCAAAATTTCCAGGTATCCATGATGATCTCCAGACTCGCGTGCCGTCGTGCGGCGCGCGTACAGATTTTGGTTGCTTCCTGCTTTATTAGAGCACCAAATGGGCGAAACGGTTGCTCCGCGAACGGCAGGCGCAACGGAGGGGAACCCAGGCAGCAACCTTGTCTTGCGACGGGACCGATGTGGGGGATGGCGAGCTTCCGCAAGGCATGTTGGAGGCGAGGATTTGAGGTCGCGCGGGAAAATTTTCAGCGATGCGGGGGCGCAGATTCCAGATTTCAGGTCAGTTTCGCCGATCTTGAATAAAATCGATTCACATCCACCATGCGGCAGAGAATCGAATTCGGGCTGGTCTGGCTTTTGATGCATCCGATGGGGCTGCTGCCGCGCGGCGCGGCGCGGGCGGCGGGAGCGGCGATCGGCTGGCTGGCGTATGCAGCCACGCCGCGGCTGCGCTGGGTTGGATTGAGAAACCTGGCGTTGGCGTTTCCCGAGATGCCTGCGGTGGAACGCAAACAGATTCTTCGCGCCATGTACCGGCAACTGGGATGGCAACTGGCGGAGTTTTGCCGCATGCCGGGTCACACGCTGGAGCGGGCCAACCAGTTTATCCGCTATGAAGGGCTGGAGAACTATCTGGCGGCGCAGCGGCGCGGCCACGGCGTGCTGGTGCTGACGGGACATCTGGGGGCGTGGGAGCTGTCGAGCTTCTATCATTCGCTGGCAGGCCATCCGATGGGCATGGTGATTCGGCGGCTGGACAATCCCTGGATCGACCGGCTGGTGAATGACGTTCGCACGCAACACGGAAATCGCGTGCTGCCCAAGGACGATTTTGCGCGCGGATTGATCGCGGCAATGCGAGCGGGAGAAACTGTCGGCGTCCTGATGGACACGAACATGACGCCGCCGCAGGGGGTGTTTGTGGATTTCTTCGGACACGCGGCATGTACGGCGTGTGGCGTGGCGCGGGTGGCGCTGCGGACCGGAGCGGCGGTGCTGCCGGGCTTTCTGGCGTGGGAGCCGGCAGAGAAAAAGTACGTGCTGCATTTTTTGCCAGAGCTGAAATTAGTAGACACGGGAGATGCGGAGCTCGACGCGATTACAAACACGCAGACGTTTACAACCGCACTGGAGAATGTGATTCGGCAACATCCGGAACAATGGCTGTGGGTGCATCGGCGGTGGAAGACGCGGCCTCCGGGGGAAAAGGCGATCTACTGAACATACCGGGTTAGGTTGGCTGGGCTATCATTTGTAGCACCGCGGCAATCCCACATCTCAAACGCGAGATGTGGGGCACCCGGCGCATGTTCTTCTGCCGGATCGGCTGTGCTCGTCTACCATAACGCTATGCTCTTGTTGCGGCAACTCGCGGAGGCCCTGCAGGCGGAGTACGTGCCGCGATCGAGGCCAGCCGGCGAAAAAAATTTCTCGGCGGCAGAATGCGTGGATCGCGTGGCCAGCGCGCGCAATGCGACCGGGACTTCCCTGACTTTTGCCGAGAGCGAGGCGACGTTGCAGGAGGCGCTGGGGTCGGCGGCAGCCGCCGTGCTGGCGACGCCGCAAGTTGCCAAGGCTTTCCTCTTCGAGGCGCAGCCGCTGGCAAAGCCTTTGTTGGTGGTTGCGCAACCTCGGCTGGCGTTTGCGCAGGCGGCACAGTACTTGCGCGCCGCGCAGTCGAGCACGGGCGTACATCGCACGGCCATTCTTGCTTCCAGCGTAAAACTTGCCGAGGACGTTTCCATCGGGCCGTATGCCGTGCTGGGCGAACATGTCGCGATTGGGGCGCGGAGCCGGATCGGCCCGGGCTGCGTGCTAGCGGATGGAGTCAAGATTGGCGCGGACTGCATACTGCATCCGCGAGTGGTGGTGTATGCCGGGGTCGAATTGCAGCAACGGGTGCAAGTCCACGCCGGATGCGTGCTGGGTTCGGACGGCTTTGGCTACGTGCGTGACGCGGAGACGGGCGCGTACACGCAATTTCCGCAGCAGGGCAGGTTGGCGATCGAGGACGACGTCGAGATTGGGGCCAATACGACCATCGACCGGGGCGCGCTGGAGGAGACGCGGATTGCGCGCGGGACGAAGCTGGATAACCTAGTCCACATTGGCCACAATGTGCGGGTGGGACGCAACGTGGTGATGGCGGCGCAGACCGGCATTTCCGGCAGCAGCACGGTGGGCGATGGAGCGGTACTGGGGGGGCAGGTTGGCATTGGCGAACATGCCGAGATTGGCGAAGGCGTGATTCTGGGCGGCGGCGCGGGCGTGTTGAGCAAGAAGAAACTGCGCGGCGCGGGAATTGTCTTCTGGGGGCGACCGGCGCAGCCATTGCGCGAATACCTGAAGGGCCTGGCGACGCTGGCCAGGCTGACGCGCTTGCCGCGGAAAGAGAAGGAATAAAGGATTTTCATTGTCCCTGCGATGTGGGCATTGTTCTATCCCACCCTAGCTCCGCTAGGATGGGGCACCCGGCGTGAATGATGAGGGAGTGGGCGCGGTGGCGATTGTCGTGGTCGGCGGACATACGCGCAACATCGGCAAAACGTCGGTGGTGGCTGGGTTGATCGCGGCGCTGCCGGAGTTCGAATGGACGGCGTTCAAGGTGACGCAATTCGGCCACGGAACCTGCTCGGCGAACGGCGGACCGTGCGATTGCGAGACCGACGCTCATACGGTCGCGGTGACCGAAGAACATTTCGCGAACGGCGGAACGGACAGCGCGCGATTTCTGGCGGCGGGCGCGGCGCGTTCCTTCTGGGTGCGGACCCGGCAGGGGCGACTGGCGGAAGCGATGCCGCGAGTGCGAAAAGAGCTGGCGCGGGCGAAGAACGCAATTCTGGAGTCGAACAGCATTGTGAGGTTTTTGAAGCCGGACCTGTATTTGACGGTGCTCGATCCGGCGGTTGCCGACTTCAAGCCGTCGGCGCAATATTTTTTGGACCGGGCGGATGCGGTGTTGTGGAGCGGTCGCGGAATCCAGGCGAGCGCTTGGCGTACAGGGATTCCATCCCACCCTTCGCAAGAGCGCGAAGGATGGGGCACCCAGGCGGCCTTGCTGCAACTGGCGCAGAGCAAGCCGCAGTTCTTTTTAGAGACGCCTGGATATACCAGCGATGGGTTGACGCGGTTTGTGAGGGAGCATGTCGAAGTGAAAACAACCGCCCGTAAACTATCTCGGCAATGACATCAACGGACGGCTTGGGAATTGCAGAATCCCAGGTCTCAGAATCGAGACCTGGAGCACCCAGATGTCCTGGTAGAGGCTAGTAGATGTGGAAGTCGATGGAGATATCCATGCGGACGGCGACCGGTTTGCCGGCCAGAGTGGCGGGTTTGAAGCGATATTGCTTGACCGATTCCAGGGCCTTCTCGTCCAGGCCCATGCCGAGATGCTGAATCACTTTTGGATCGCGTGGCATCCCTTTGGCATCCACGACGATTTCCAGAACGCACAATCCCTGGTATTTCGCCATGCGGGCCTGCTCGGAAAATTCCGGTTCGGGCGCATAGATGACCACAGGCGGGCGGACACCGCCGCCAACCTGGTAGATGCCGCCGCCATAGCCGCCGCCCTGTCCGGGGCCGACACCGGCGCCTGAGCCGGTACCGACGCCGCCGCTGTTGCCCGATCCGATGCCGCTGGCGTTGCCGGTGCCATTCGAGGCGGGCCCGCGCACGGCGGTCAAGGGATCGCCCAGGTTCGGCATGGCGCTGTTGGGCAACTGGATGTTTGCGGGCATGACCACGGTGGGCTCGACGGCGAGCTTGGGCTTGGGATTGCGGATGACCTCATCCGGAGGAACGAACTGGACCTTGGCGATGGTGGGCAGCTTGCCGACAGGGGCCTGCAGGAGATCGCGATCGCCACCGCCGCCGCCGCCGCCCATCACTTTTGCATTGGCATCCAGGGGCATAAATGGAGTGATGTTGAAGTTCGGGGGAGGGACGACTTGGGCAACCATCGGGCGCTTGGGATGCCAGAAGATGACCGCGAGGATGATGGCGAGCACCAGCGCATGAATTCCGACGGACAGAAGACTGGACTTGCGGTCCCGCGGCCGCGCCAGAGGATCGGAGACCGCGATGGCATGAGATTCCAACTGTAGTGGAGGCAGCTTGCGCGGGAAGAACAGTTCGCGAAAATCTTCCAAGATGCCGACCCAGATGGGTTCCCGATAGAAAGGATCGACGACAGGAATGGGCTTCGATTTGAGCTGGAGCGCCGGTTGGGGCCGGGGGAAAAACCTGGCGCGCAGATTTTCCGTCAAAGAGGTCCAAAACGAGGGCTCTCCCTCGACCGTGCTCCAAAGGGCCGGTTGCTGGAGATCTCGTGGATGGTTTCTTTCGATCTCAGGTGGTATCAGAAGCTGATTCGACATCCATTACCCATTTTCGACTGCTCGCGGGTGGGGACGCCCGGTCGCGGCGGCGAACTGCCTGCCTTTATTATGCGGGACGCAGGCTTGATTTGTCGTCTTAATCGAAATCCTTTGTCGTTTCCAAGGCATTCGATCCAGTGTTATGGCCAACTTGCAAGGGCCAAAAAGCCAAAATAATCCTCAGGTTATCGAGAACGATACGGATATCGATAACGATAATGATATAGACGCTTCGCCAGCCAATCCGTTTCCGCCCCAAAGCCGGACGATGCGAGGCATGCATTTATCATAAGGGAGTACGACAACATTTGCTTCGGAGAAGATATGCCCGCTGGGCCCGATTTAAAGGCAACCCTGAACCTGCCGTACACCGATTTCCCGATGAAGGCCAATCTTCCGCAGAATGAGCCGAAACGACTGGCCGTCTGGGAAGACTCGCAGTTGTACGCGCAGATTCGAGCGGCACGGAAGGGCGCGCCGGTGTATTTGCTGCACGATGGCCCCCCGTACGCGAATGGCCCCATCCATCTGGGCCACGCGATGAACAAATGCCTGAAGGATTTTGTGGTGAAGACGAAGACCATGGCGGGCTTCGATGCTCCGTATGTTCCGGGGTGGGACTGCCACGGCCTGCCGATCGAGATCAAGGTGGATGAGCAGCTTGGGCGCAAGAAGCTGGAACTTCCCGCCATTGAGGTGCTGCGCGCCTGCCGCGAATACGCGCAAAAATATGTCGACTTGCAGCGCGAGCAATTTTTACGGCTGGGGGTCTTCGGGCAGTTCGACCGCCCGTATTCGACCATGTCGAAACGGTATGAAGCGCGGGTGCTGGAGACGTTTTTTGAATTTTTCGAGGCGGGATTCGTCTACAAGGGATTGCGGCCGGTGTACTGGTGCATCCACGATCGCACGGCGCTGGCCGAAGCGGAAGTGGAATATGAGATGCACATCAGTCCCAGCGTGTATGCGCGCTACCGGATGACGAGCGATCCGGGCGCGCTGGATGCGGCGCTGAGCGGCAAGCAGGCGAGCACGATCATCTGGACGACGACCCCGTGGACGCTGCCCGCGTCGCTGGCGGTGGCCTTTCATCCGGATTTCGAGTATGTCGCAATGGAATCCGACGGGCAAGCGTATATCGTCGCGGAATCGCTGGCGAAAGCCGTTGCCGAGGCGATTGGGTTCAAAGACGCGAAAGAGATTGCGCGTTTTTCTGGACGAAAATTGGAGCGCGCGACGTTTCAGCATCCATTCCTGGACCGCAGCATTCTGGGCGTGCTTGCGGACTACGTGACGGCGGACACCGGCACCGGCGCGGTCCATACCGCTCCAGCGCACGGCGCGGACGATTTTTATACTGGCGCGCGCTATGGGCTGGACCCGACCTGCAACGTGGATGGAGCGGGACGATTGCACCATGGATTGCCGGAGTATGATGGCAAAAAGGTTTTCGCGGCGAACGAGCCGATCATCGAGTTGCTGAAAGCGCGGGGCGCGTTGCTGGCCCGCATCGATATTGAACACTCCTATCCGCACTGTTGGCGCTGCCATCATCCAGTGATTTTTCGCGCCACGGAACAGTGGTTCATCGGCATGGAAACGCCGATGGAAAATCGCGATGGCTCGGCGACCACATTTCGGGCACGAGCCTTGGATGAGATCAAGAAAGTGCGCTGGGACCCGAGCTGGGGAGAAGAGCGCATCTCCAACATGATTGCGACGCGGCCCGACTGGTGCATTTCTCGCCAGCGCATCTGGGGCGTGCCGATTGCCGTATTTCTGTGTGAGACATGCCATGCGCCGCTGAAGGACCCTGCCATCTTTCGCCGCGTAGTGGAGCTGTTTGAAGAGGAAGGCGCGGACGCCTGGCATACGCATTCGACGGAAGAGATTCTTCCGCCGGGAACAACCTGCCGGACAGCGGGTTGCGGCAGCCAGGCGTTCAGGAAAGAGATGGACATTCTGGATGTATGGTTTGAATCGGGGGCCAGCCATGCGGCGGTGCTGGGAGAAAAGGCCGGCTTTGGATTGACCTGGCCGGCGGACCTGTATCTGGAAGGCGGCGACCAGCATCGCGGATGGTTCCACACTTCCCTGCTGTGCAGCGTGGGCACCAGGAATGCCGCGCCCTATCGGCGCGTGGCCACGTGCGGATGGACGCTGGACGACCAGGGGCGCGCCTTGTCGAAATCACGCGGAAACGACATTGGCCCCAATGAAGTTGCCGACCAGCTTGGCGCGGACATTATTCGCCTGTGGGTGGCGTCGGTGGATTTCCGCGAGGATGTGGTGGCGACGATTCCGCTGCTAAAGCGGTTGGCGGAAGATATTTATCGCAAGCTGCGCAACACGTTCCGTTTTCTGCTGGGGAATCTGGGAGATTTTCATCCGGACACCGATGCTTTGCCGTTCGAGCAGTTGCTGCCGATCGACCAGTACATGCTGGCGCGGACCGCGGAGCTGACGACGAAAGTTCTTCGCTGGTACGACGAGATGGAATTTCATCGCGTCTACCAGGCCATCAACGAATTCTGTACAGCCGACCTGAGCGCGATGTATCTTGATGTGCTGAAGGACAGGATGTACACCTTTGCGCCCAACGACCCCGCGCGCCGTTCCGCGCAGACCGCCATTGGCCGCATCGCAGAGGCGCTGGTTCTGCTGACCGCGCCCTACCTAAGCTTCACTGCCGAGGAGGTATGGCAATATCTGCCCGCAGTGAAAGGCCGCGAACCGAGTGTGCAGCAAGCACTCAATTCGCGGCAGCATTACCCGGGTCCCCCAACAAAAAGCGGCCGCGAACCGAGTGTTCATTTAGCGCTCTTTCCGCGGCCGCAAGATATCGCACCTGCCTCCGCGGCAGACTTGCTGGGCGACTGGAAACAACTTTTGGCGGTGCGCGACGACGTGCTGAAAAGCCTGGAAGAGGCGCGGAAAGAGAAGCGCATCGGCAAAGCACTGGAAGCCAAGGTGCGGCTGCAAGTTCCCGCCGGGCTGAATTCGTTGTTGCGAAAGTATGGGTCGAGCTTGAAAGAATTGTTCAATGTATCGCAAGTGGAACTGAGTGCTGCCGCCGAGCCGAATGGATCGGGAATACTGCAGGTGACGACGCTGCCGGCGGATGGGACCAAGTGCGAGCGCTGCTGGAATTATTCTGTGCATGTGGGCGAAAGCCGGAAATGGCCGACCGCGTGCGAACGCTGCATAGCAGCATTGGAAGCCATTGGCGCGCCCACTATGCCCGCCGAGACCAGCGCCGCGACAGTGGGTGGCGCGAAGAAAGACGAGCAATGAGCGGAGCTTCTCGTTTCACAGGCAGGCGCGATCCTCGCCTGAAACTTCTTCTTATTTCCGTCGCGGTCTTCATCGCCGACCGGTTGAGCAAGACGTGGATCCTGCACCACATTTATTCCGGGCAGGAAACCACCATCATTCCGCATTTTTTTCATCTGTCGCACGTCTACAACAACGGCGCGGCCTTCAGCCTGTTTTCCGATACGCCATCGCCGGAGAAAGTCCGCTGGATGCTGATCGGCTTTTCGTTGATCGCCATCGCGATCGTGCTGGCGGTGTTCCTGAAAGCAGGGCGGCGCGCGAACCTGACCAGCATTGCGCTGGCGCTGGTATTGGGCGGGGCGATCGGCAACCTGTACGATCGGCTGGCGTATCGCTACGTGATCGATTTTCTGTCGTTCAATTTTTTCGGCTATCACTATCCCGACTTCAACATTGCGGATTCCTGCATCGTGATTGGCGCGGGTTTATTGTTGATTGAGGTATTTCGCGCGCCGAAGTCGGCGTTCGTAGACTGAATTCATTTTCACAGTTACCGTGATGCGAGGATCGCCCTATCCCACCCTAGCTACGCTATTGTTCTCTGCATAAATAATGCAATAATAGGTATTGAGGAGCAAAATACCTATGCCGAGATTGAAGGGGAGCGCCGATCTTCTGGAGGACCGGCGCAGACGAGCTTTGGTGTTGCTGGATGCAG
>JAJYUB010000093.1 GCA_021792795.1 Acidobacteriota bacterium
CCGCATGGATCCTGTGAAACGAAAGGGCGGCATCAAGGCCAGACGGCTGATCGCCGCCACAAGCGATAACTACCGTGCCGAACTTTTCGGCCTCACTTGAGGCGCTCCTTCATGCGATTGCCCTGGCGAATCCCCCCGCCCCCTCTCATCCTTCCACGCGATCTGCTAGCATCGCCTTTTGGAGGGATCATTGCATATGGAACAACTCCCCGTTGGTATGGGTGCCCGTCGGAATGAGGACATCGCGTTAGATCTCTTGAAGTTTGTCGCCGTCACCGCCAGTGTCGGACGTCCCACCTCTGTAACAGCCGGGTTTGTTGCCGCTGGCAACACCAAGGCTGAAGACCAGGTCAGTCAATTGCTGGAGCTCTATACCCGCTGTCTTCGCGCCGTCGAAGGAAAGTAGCCGACCCGCTTGTCCGATCTGCCCTCATCTCGAGTTGTGGTGGTCGGCGCTGGAGTATTTGGTCGGAATCACCTGCGCATCTGGCGAGCACTCGAAGATGCAGGGGCTCCAGTCCGTCTCGTTGGAATCGTCGAACCAAATTCCTCCGCTGCGACCAATCTTGCCGCGGAGTATCGCGTTCCCGTCTATGCCTCAACATCGGAACTACTTCGTTCAACGGAGCCCCCCGATGCAGCATCGGTTGCCGTTCCAACGTCAGACCATGCGACTGTCGCCTCGGAGTTCCTGTCGGCCGGGATCGATGTCCTCCTAGAAAAGCCCATCGCCGCTACCATCCAGCAGGCAGACGATCTCATCGCCCTGGCGCAGCGTCACAAGCGCATCCTTCAGGTCGGCCACCTCGAACGCTTCAATCCAGCTGTTCGAGCAGTTCGCTCCATTCTCCATCACCCGCTTTTTTTTGAGGTGCACCGGCTTAGTATCTTTACCCCTCGAGCACTCGACGTTGACGTCGTCCTCGATCTCATGATCCACGACCTCGACATCGTTCTTAGCTGGACCCAATCACCCATTCGCGAGATCCACGCGGTCGGCCTGCCAATCCTTTCCTCAAAAGTCGACATCGCGAATGTTCGCATCGAATTTGCATCCGGTTGTGTCGCAAACTTTACCGCCAGCCGTGTCAGCACAGAGCGCGTTCGCAAGGTCCGGTTCTTCCAGCCACACCAGTATATTTCCGTCGATTACGCCCGCCAGGATGTGCTTTGCATCGACGTACCCGCTCTGCAGGCTTCAGGATTGCGCCAACCCGTCTCGCCAGATATTGCAGCGGTCCATTTCCAGTCTGTACAAGCGCCTCATCCAATACCGGGATTCGCACTGCGCAAGCTCGAGGTGCCCTCCGGTGAGCCGTTGCGGCTCGAGTTGGAATCCTTTCTGCGTGCCGTTCGAGAACGTACCATCCCCGAGGTTACAGCGCAGGATGGCCGCGCCGCTCTCGCTGTTGCCCTGGATATCAGCGCCTCGATCCGGGCCCATCAATCGCGTGCCGGCCTCGCTTAGACTTCACAAATCATGCATTTCAAATACTGCGTTTCAGGGATCGTCAGGATCGCTGGATGATCGAGTGCCGCGCCTCGAGTTTCCAGCACACGAACCCGCTTGCCGGCATCGCTCGCCGCAGCCGCCACCGCAGCCTGAAATTCCGCCAAGGGTACGTGATGGGAGCACGAACAGGTCACCAACCGCCCTCCAGGTCGCAACATCTTCAGCGCTCGCAAGTTCATCTCTTTATAGCCTCTCAGCGCACCTTCCACCGCCCGTTTTGACTTCGCAAACGCTGGCGGATCCAGCACGATCGTGTCGAACATCTCGCCGGCATCGCTCCAGTCTCGCAGGAGTTCAAATGCATTCGCCTCGATCCATTCCACTCCGCGTCCCTGCTCCGCTAGTTGAGCGCGGTTTTCATTCAGATTTTCCTCGGCCACTTCCAATGCTGCCCGCGACGCGTCAATGCCGGTTACATTCGCACAACGCCGCGCTAAGTGCAGCGCAAACCCACCCTGATAGGTGCAAATGTCGAGCGCCCGCCCGCGCGCATAGGACTCCACGGCCAGGTAATTCTCTCGCTGATCTAGAAATGCGCCAGTTTTTTGCCCCGCGTTCGCGTCGAAGTGAAAACAAAGTCCATTCAACTCAAAAACTGTCGCCAACTTTGGCCTTTCAATGCTCCTTGCATAGAGGGGTTCCGTCGACGGCGCCGATAGCTGCTCCAGTTCCCGAATGCGCGCATCGGGTCGTTCCAGGATCGTCTCCGGTTCCAGCATCTCTCGGAAGACATCTACCGCTACCCCACGCACGTCCTCAACATGCGTACCTTGCGTCAGCAACTGCAAAATCACCAGATCTCCATAGCAGTCCGCAACAATGCCAGGCATCTCATCGGCTTCTCCAAACACCAACCGACACGCATTCGTGCCCTTGACCTTCTGCTGCCTATCGAGACGCATCCGCACGGCCCGTCTTAGTCGGCCGCGCACCAGCTCCAGAAATTCGTCGCGAGACTGAATCGCATCCTCCGTCACCATCCGCAGGGTGATGAGCGAAGCATCGCTGTACATGGCTGTGCCTAGCAGGGAACCTTTTTCATCCATCACCCTGACCAACGAGCCCCGCGTGACACCATCCTTGCCTGGTTCCGCAATCATGGCTTCCACATCCGATCGGTAGACCCACGGATGCCCGCCCCGCACTCGATTGGCGGCCCGTCGGCTGATCTTGGCAACCGGCGCATGGTTTGCTTCAAAATTCGACCCAGTATTCCCTGGAAGTCCAGAAGGGACTGCCAAACATTCCCCCAGCTTCATGGATTGTCCTCCTCCGTTGCCAGAAACCTTCGTTTTACTTTGCTTTTGCCCCATGCTTCCTCTCAACGCTTTCATTCCTGAGTGGCCATCTTCGCACATTCCAGGCCGCATCATCGTCCTCGTAAACACTTCCCGCGCCGGAAATCCGCTCACATACCATAAAATCAATTATGGCCACCGCGCACACCGCTGCGGCATCCCCAGATGCCGACAAACAGCAACTTGCTCAGACTTTCGAGATGTTGCTCACGACCGTGCGCCAAAATCGGCCTGGCGACGACAGTGCCATCATCCAACAGGCATACGAGTTTTGCTTGAAACATCACGCCGGTCAGAAACGCGCTTCCGGTGAACCGTTCGCGCTGCATCCTCTTGAAGTAGCTCGTGTTTTAGCTGAAATGAAGCTCGACTCCACCGCCATCGCCGCTGGCCTCCTCCACGATGCGGTCGAAGATACGTCTGTCACCAGCCGGCAGATTTCTGAAATTTTCGGTGAACAGGTCGCCCACATCGTCGACGGCGTCACCAAGATCGACAAGATTCAATTCGCCAATCGTGAGGATCGCCAAGCGGAAAATGTCCGGAAAATGCTGCTGGCCATGGTGTCGGACGTTCGTGTCGTGCTCATCAAACTCGCGGATCGTCTCCACAACATGCGCACCTTGGAACACCTCCAGCCCGAACGCCAACAGGCCATCGCTCGAGAGACTCTCGACATCTACGCTCCCCTCGCGCATCGCCTCGGCATGGGCAAGGTTCGCAGCGAACTCGAGGATCTGTCCTTTCGCTATGTCGATCCTGTCGGCCACGATCAGATTAGTTCCGCAGTCGAAGCGCACCGTCAGCAGGGCGAGCAATTTCTCCGCAATATCGATGCCATTCTGCACGAACGCCTCGTCGAACATAACATCTCCGCTCGCGTTGACTGGCGCATCAAACGCCTTTATTCCATCTATCAAAAGCTCCAGCGGCAACGCATTACCGTTGACCAGGTATACGACCTTCTGGCGGTCCGCGTCATCACGCAGTCCGTACAGGATTGTTACGCTGTCTTCGGTTTGATTCACAGCATTTGGCGCCCCGTCCCAGGTCGAATCAAGGACTTCATCGCCATGCCGCGGCCCAACCTCTACCAATCGCTGCACACTACCGTGATGGCAGAGGGGGGGCATCAATTTGAGGTACAGATTCGCACCGAGGAAATGCACCGCGTCGCCGAAGAAGGCATCGCTGCCCACTGGAAATACAAAGCTGGCGGCTCGCCGGTAAACGCAAAAGATGAGCAACGTCTCGCCTGGGTCCGGCAAATTGTCGAGTGGCAGCGCGACATGACCGATCCAAATGAGTTCCTCTCTACTCTCAAAATCGATCTGTATCCGGAAGAGGTGTATACCTTCACGCCCAAGGGCAAGGTGGTTGTCCTTCCTAAGGAAGCCACGCCTATCGATTTCGCCTACTCCATCCATACCGAAGTGGGAAATACGTGTACTGGCGCGAAAGTCAACGGACGAATGGTGCCTCTCAGATCGCGTCTGCGCAACGGCGATATCGTCGAAATTCTCACCCAAAACGGCCATACGCCCAGCCGCGATTGGCTGACATTTGCAAAGAGTTCGCGCGCTCGCAACAAGATCAAACACTGGTTGAATGAGCATCAACGTGAGCGCGCCATTGAAATCGGCCGCAAACTGCTCGATCGCGAAGCCCGCAAATATAAGATCTCGATTGCGCAACTCACCGACGCCGACCATGCCAGGGCTGCAGCGGATTACGGGCTGGCGAACCCGGTCGACCTGCTGGCAGGCATAGGATTTGGAAAGTTTTCCGCCCGCCAAGCTCTCAATCGGCTTGTGCCCGGCGCGACAAGCACGCAGCAGCCAGAGACGGAATCCGCTCCTGGAATGTCCGACGCCGTCAAGCGCGTTTTCTTCGGCAAAGGGTCCGATTCGCTTACTGTAGAAGGTCAGAACGACCTGCTCGTCTATCGCGCCCGCTGTTGCAATCCCATTCGCGGAGAAGAAATTGTTGGCTACGTCACCCGCGGCAAAGGTGTCGCGGTTCATGCTCGCAGTTGCCCCAACGTGCAGAACCTGCTCTATGAGTCGGACCGCAGAATTGCTGTTGAATGGGCGCACATCAAGGACGAGGAAGGTTCCCCCCAGCGCGCCACCTACCCCGTCAAGTTGACCGTGTATTGCGACGACCGCGCCGGCATGCTTCGTGAGATGACTGCCGTCATTTCAGACGACGGAACCAACATCCGCGCCGTCGAGACGAAAGGAGGCACGGAAGCGGAAGCCGTCGTGGAGTTTGTGGTTGACGCTTACGATGTAGGACATTTGATTCGACTGATGAATGGCCTTCGCCGCCTGCCCGGCGTTCGCGACGTCCAGCGCCAGCAAAAACTTTAGCTCCAACCCGCCGCGCCATCGCTCAATTCCGGGTCGAGGTTCATCGCCAAGCGTTTACTTCGCAATGGAAGACGCCCCTTGACTGGTCGTCACCGTCGTCAATGCGCAGCCATTCATCGTCTGCCTGAACTTGAAGTACGGATGAAAAAACAGCGCCGCGCGCACGTCTCCATTGCCTTCCACCAACTCCATCAGCCACACGCCATCTGGATAACGCTGTTGTCGTAAGTGAATCCAAAACCCTTTGTGCAGGCTTGCGAGCAATCCGCCACCCACCTTCAAATCGCGGTCTAGGCGCACGTTCAGGTCAACCAATTGTCCGCTGAGTTCATCCACCTGGATCGTTCCGGTCATGTCGTGTAAAAACGTTTCCTGTAACCCCTTGGGATGTACGTTCGGATCGCCGCTCAAATCGTAAATAAGGGTCGGACGTCCTTGCGCGTCGATCCGGTGTCCGTTGGTATAGTGCAACATGCGCAACGCGGTGTCGTACATTTTTTCGTCTTCGGCATTCTGCTTGGCAACATACTTCTCATCGGAGTCCTTCTTGATCTGCTTCTGAACGCGTTCCGACTCCTTATTTTTCTGGGCTTCCGTCAGCGCCTTCCCGTCTTTGCTTGTAACTTCATCAATTTCCTGGCCACTTACAAAAAACATGTCGTACTCTTTAACATCCCGGTGTTTTACCGTGCCGTTTTTATCTGTCTGGTCGCTTTCGCTCGTCGTCTTGCAGACGTACCGCTCCTGTTCTGCCTGGGACTTCTTCAAGTTCTCCAGCACCCGCTGCTTCAACTCTGCCGCGGAGGGCAACGGTGCGTTCCAATCAATTTTGGTCGCAACCGGCTGAAGTACCTTACCGCCCTGCTCCTGTATCGCAGGATGTTTGCCAGTCTGTGCCCACCCAACTGTAGAAGTAACGCCAAAAATCAAAACACCGGCCATCTTCAGCCAGTTGCGGAAGGGATGCTTCATTTCATCAATCCTCAATTTCAGTAGACTTGAAGTGCAAGCTATGGTCATAGGGTACGTAGGAAACGTGTGTCCGGTTCCTCGCGCATCCCTGTCTTCCATCTGGGAAATGGGCCGCTACAATGGGAAAATATGAGCGAAGTCAAAACTGCAATCCAAACCTCTCAGGCGCCTGCCGCCATCGGGCCCTACTCCCAGGCAATTCGCATTGACAACTTCGTTTTTACCTCCGGCCAGGTCGCCATCGACCCAGCGACCGGGCAGTTGGTTGCAGGCGGCATCGAAGCCCAATCTCACCGCGTCCTGCAGAATCTGCAAGCCGTCCTCGCCGCCGCAGGACTGGACTTCTCCCGCGTCGTCAAAACAATCGTCTTTCTCAAAGACATGAATGACTTCGCTGCAATGAACAAAATTTACGCCGAATATTTCCAGTCCGAAGATGTTCCCGCTCCGGCGCGCTCCACGGTGGAGGTAGCCCGGCTGCCCAAAGATGCCTTGGTCGAAATCGAAGTCATCGCCTGCGAAGCGTAGCGAAGAATCGGACAATGTTTGCTCAGTCCATTCAGTCGAAATTGTCTGGATTCTTCACTCCGGTCGCGCGGTGACCTGCGTTCAGAACGGCCCTCTTTCGCATTTGCCCGCCGAACCAAGGATCGCCCTAAGGCTGCTTATAAACCGTGCCGCCCTTCATCACGAAATTCACTCTTTCGAGCACCTTCAAGTCCTGAAGAGGATTTCCAGGCACAGCTACAACATCTGCATCTTTGCCGCTTTCGAGAGTGCCAATCTCGTTCTGCATTCGCAGCAACCGCGCGGCGGAAGTCGTCGCCGCATGGATCGCCTGCGCCGGCGTCATGCCAAACTTCACCATCTCGCCAAACTCGATTGCCGGATCGATGTTCCAGTCAAACCCTCCCACATCCGTGCCGAATGCAATCTTCACTCCCGCTGCCATGGCGCGTCGAAACGTCTCTTCGTGGATGTCGATCATCTTCAGCCACACCGGAGCACCGTCCGCCGCGCGGCCCTTGGCCACATACTCCCCCACATATATTGTAGGGACGTAATAGATGCCCTTTGCGACCATCATCCTCATGTCTTCCGGCGCAATATAGTTGCCATGCTCGACAGAATCGACGCCCGCCACCACCGCGTTGTGGACGCCATGGAGCCCTATAGCATGGGCCGCAATTGGATGGCCTTCACGATGCGCTTCATCGACCATCGCCGCCAGTTCTTCCGGCGTAAAGGTCGGAATATCATCCAGCACACCGTCGGGACGCACAAAATATCCACGGTCTACATAGACTTTGATCCAGTCGGCGCCATAGCTGATCTGCTCCCGGACCGCTTTGCGACACTCATCGGGCCCATCCACCAATTGCACTCCATGAGGGACCGCCAGCCCCGGTACATAGCCTTGCAGAGGATAGGCCCCAGTCACATCCAGGGCGCGCGTCGCCACCCGCATCCGCGGTCCGGGAACAATGCCGCCTTCAATCGCATGTTTAATGTCAACATCGGCATAGCCCGCGCCTTCCGTCTCCAGGTCACGGATCGTCGTAAAACCGTACATCAATGCTTTTTTCGCCGACTGCGCGCCAACAATCGCGCGATACGCCTGCGACTCCTTCAGCAATTGCTTGTCATAGTCGGCAGCGGTGATGTCGCCTTGCAGCAACACATGCGTGTGCGCATCGATCAGCCCCGGCAAGCAAGTATCGTGGCTCAAATCCACAATCTCAGCAGCAGGGGTCCGAGCAGGCGCCGCATCCAAAATGCCGTGGATTTTTCCGCCCACCACGGCAATCACTCCACCTTGGCGCAATTGGTCGCTCGCGCCGGTAAAAATGGCTCCGCAACGGAGAAATGTGACCGTAGTCGATACAGGTTGAGTCGAGGTCTGGCCGAGCACTGGCAGAGCGGCCAGCGGGCACAGTGAAACAAAGATGGAGGGCAGTAGAGATCGCACCGAATGCATGAATCGGAACATACTGCTACCGGCGCGCAACTGCAATCAATTTCTTGCAGAGAGAGTGCGCGGAATGTCGGTGCAATCGAAATATTTGCTGTGAAACAAGAAAGGCAGAGGACTTCCCCTCTGCCTTTCTTGTCTAAAACCTAGCGCTCGCCCTACAGCGGCTGAACATCAGCAGCCTGCCAGCCCTTCGGTCCCTTCACAACGTTGAACTGCACGGCCTGGCCTTCTTGCAAACTCTTAAATCCGTTTGAATTGATCGCAGAGTAATGCACAAAAACATCTTCGCCATTCTGGCGCGAGATAAAGCCGAAGCCCTTCGCGTCGTTAAACCACTTTACTGTTCCTTGTTCCATTTGAATCTTATTTCCTAATCGATTTGAATTACGCTGAAGGGAATCGGAGCGACTACTAGCAGAATCTTGTGCTTTGGGGCAAAGTCTACAACTGCCCGGTTCTATTCGAACGCATACTCAGTGTACCAGATTTTCGCCAAATACAAGAAAAAAATGCAGGTTAGCAACCGCGCCATCCTTTTGAACACTTCCGGCCCCGCTCCGCTCCCCCCAACTCCCTCAGCCCTCATGCGTTATGCTAGCTAACGGCATGACATTTGAAGAGGAATCGCTCGTCTGGCTCGAAAACATCCTTCCTACCTTGGCGGAGGGCTTTTCCTCGCTGCCTCCGAACTCCCCCGCTCCGCTCGACCACGCCTTAATGATGGCTGCACTCCAGGAAACTGCGATCCGGCTCCGCGAAAATTATCCCTATTTCCACCCCCTCTATGCCGGGCAGATGCTCAAGCCGCCCCATCCTATTGCACGTGCAGCCTACGCGCTCGCAACATGGATCAATCCCAATAATCACGCCCTCGATGGCGGTCGTGCCAGCTCCAAAATGGAATTCGAGGCCGTTCAGGCTCTCGCGGCCATGTTCGGTTGGACAACCCACCTCGGCCATCTCACCGGCGGCGGTACCTTCGCCAACCTGGAAGCGCTCTGGATCGCCGGACAGATCCATCCCCGCAAAACGATCCTCGCCTCTGACCAGGCGCACTATACGCATCGCCGCATCAGCGGCGTCTTGCAACTGCCCTTCGATTCTGTCGCGACTGACCCGCGAGGCAGACTCGACCTGAACGTTCTCGAATCCAGACTCCAAAAGGGCGACATCGGCATGGTAGTCGTGACTCTTGGAACCACCGCTCTCGGCGCCGTCGATCCACTGCCAGAAATCTTGGCCTTGCGCGACCGCTTTGGATTTCGCATCCATGCGGACGCCGCATACGGCGGGTATTTCACCCTAGCTGCAAATTTAGACGCGGAAGCGGCGGAATCGTTTGCCGCCCTGCCCGCAGTCGACTCCATCGTCGTCGATCCGCACAAACACGGCCTTCAACCCTACGGTTGCGGCTGCATTTTATTTCAAGACTCCTCGGTTGGCCGGTTTTACAAACACGATTCCCCCTATACCTACTTCACGTCGGACCATCTGCATCTTGGCGAAATTACTCTGGAATGTTCTCGCGCCGGCGCCTCAGCCGTGGCCCTTTGGGCGACGCAACGCGCATTGCCGTTAATCCTGGGCGGCGAATTCGCCGGAATGCTGCAATCCTGCCGCTCGGCTGCCCTCGAACTCTATCTTCGCCTCAGCGCTTCAGCCATGTTTATCGCGCCCATTCGCCCCCAGTTGGATATCGTCGTGTGGGCGGTAAACGGCGCCACTGTGGAAGAAAGTTCTGCTCGTGCGCGTGCGGTCTTCGACGCCGCCGCCGGCAGGGATTTGCACCTCGCTCTGGTCCTTCTCCCTCGATCCTGTTTCCCGAAAAACACCTGGCCAACAACAGTCGCAAGTCCTCAAAGCCCCACCCATGTGCAATGCCTTCGTTCTGTGCTCATGAAGCCCGAGCATCTGTCTTGGATCGATCCCATCTGGGACCGCCTGAATGCTGCTGCGGAGGAAGTTCTTACCCGTACAAATCATTCTGCCTAGTCAAAATGGAGTGGCCGGTCCACTGCGCTGACCGTGGGTTAGGCTGCGATTCAGGACAGAAGCGCAGTTCAGAGCCACAAGCGGAGAGGAACCGGTCATGAAGGAAAAGGCACGATTTTT
>JAJYUB010000094.1 GCA_021792795.1 Acidobacteriota bacterium
ACCGCTCTGCCCCTGCTCGGAAACCAAACCACGCCACTTTGCCCACTCCTCCGCTCGACGCCGGCTCATTGCATAAGAGTGCTACCACCGGCGGCGCCGCACAAGATGGGCTTTGCATAACGCTCACATAAAGAATAATTTGGTCGAAAACATGCGCCCATCGCCGCGACCGGCATCGACGCCAAGCCGCTGCAACGGAAAAGGCCCGCATTCGCGGACCTTTTCTGTTGCAACACCATCTCACATTCCGCATGTTCGACGCTATGGAGTAATTTGCTGGACCGGGTGCGTGCCATTGGCTACTGCGGCAACGCAGTCCGGCAACCCGCCCGCTGGAAACGGGCTGTCCAGCACAGTCACCAACACGCCGGTATGTGGATTCAACTCGAATCCTGTTACGGAATTGTCCAGATTGTTGGCCGTGTACAGAAAGCGCCCATACGCCGGTTCCAGCGCGACGCAAGTGGGGCCAGTGCCGGTCCCGTACGCGGCGCCCGCCGTCGCCAGGGGATTGCCGGTCGACGCCTGAATGTTATAGGCCCGCAAGTCGTTGGAGTTGTAGTTGGTAACGTAAAGAAATTTACCGCGCGGATCGACGATCATCCCATAGGGAAATAGGTCCGTCGGGAAGGGCCCATTTACCTGCGATTGCAGCGCTCCCGTCGTCAGAACGTTATAGGCAAGGATCAGATTTTGATACTCGTCCGTCACGTAGACGAATCGGCCCGTGGGATCGCCGATGATCGCGCTCGGTTTTACGCCCGCCTGAAAATTGTTGGCGGCCAGCGGCGTCAGCGTGCCGGTCGTGTAGTCCACGGAATACGCGTAAATCGAATGCGTGCCCTGGTCCGCGACATAAAGATAATTGACGAACGCAGTCGCCGTCACGCCGATGGGTTGCGAGCCGAGGACAGGCGCTCCTATCGTAAAGCAGTTTCCATCGTTTCCTGCGACGGGAGTGCCCAGCGACCCGTCCGTTTGACTGATCGGATACACCACCACGCAGCCCTGCGTGGGAACAGTGTTGGTTGCCAGCGGGTTGACATTGGGCGGAGCAACACCGTTGAATCCCGGCGCATAGCTGTCCACTACAAACAAATACCTGCTGCCGGTATCGATCGTCATCGCAATCGGATACGTGCCGGGGGTGTTGTAGGTGTGTGCCTGGTAAATCTTGCCATCGGTCCCGATGTTGAATTGGACCACCGTGTTGTCAATTTCATGTACGACGTACAGCCATTGGCTGTTGTTGCTGGAGGAAACGGCCACAGGGAACTGACCACCCGACGGAAAGGGCGAATTCGCCGTCTGTGTAATGGCCCCCGATACGCTATCGATCGTATACGCGCTGATCGAGCCAGGATTGCCCTTGGTGTTGAGAGTGTACACAAACCCGAGCGTGAAACTTGGATTACAGGCCGTAATGCTCAATCCAAGGGCCAGAGATGCAACCAGGGCCAATGTAAGCCGGCCGTATTGACTCCACTTCATGCGATTCCTTTGTCCCCGGCTTTGGATTCAGCAGCGGGGTAGATTCCTTGCAACCATCTTGCTTGTAGGGTTGTTCCCATTTGTATTGTAAAAGCGCCAACCGGCTTTCTGCTAGCGCCTCGCCGCAAAAGGCGGCGACTTGCAAATTGCTTTCTCCGGCAGCGCTTGGAACATGGCAACCCTTGCATTCTCCCTGGAAAGAAGCGGAAAGGGCCTCCCTCGCAGAGGCCCAAACAATCTTTCATCCATCCTTTTAGTACGTCCGGCTCGTGACCACTACGAAGGTTGGCTGCCCAACCGTGGGAAATGTGGTGCCCTTGAACATATTGGACAACTGGCCGTTGGTAGCGCCCATGATGTGTCCGGTAATCGTATTGCTGTTGTGGTCGGCCGTATACAAATACTGGTTGGTCGGATCGATCACCATCCAGATGGGTCCCGATCCGGTTGGAAACGGATTGCTGCCGCCAGAAACGGGAAGCCGTTGCAATTGCCCATTCGTGGTGCTGATCGTAAAGGCGGAAATCGAACTGTTCGCCTGAAAAATTGAACTTGGGCCGTAGTTGGCCACGTACAAAAATTGGTTGTTGGAGTTCGCCACAACGCAATCCGGATAGAGAGCGTTTGGGATGTTAGGGGTCGGACCGCCAACAATACTTTGCAGCACGCCGCCGGGTCCCACGGTGAACGGGAGAATCCGTCCGGGGCTCTGGCCCAGATCGTTGTCCGTAATATAGATGTAGGGCCCACCCGGCGCCGAGATGGTGCTCGCTGCTCCCGCCTGAATGCCTAACGTCAATGGCGCGTTCTGGGTCAGAGTCAACTGTCCGTTGGATGAGTTGGCTGCATACAGGAAAACGTCCGGCGTGAAGCAGGACGAGGTCGGCTGCGCGTTGACGCAAGCGGGCGGAGCGGTGTTGGGGCTGTACGCATTGTCCAGCACATACACGTAACCGGATTCAGTCACCAGTCGCACCGGATTGTAATTCACTGTGAAGTATGGCAGTTGCGTCCCGTTCGTATTGAATGTGTTCTGGTTGGTAATCAGCGTCAGCTTGCCATCGCTGGAGTTGATTTGAAAGACCGTGATGTCGCCGCGGCCCGCATTTTGGTCCACGCCGTTGATGTAATCCGGGGGAGCAATTTGATCCAGAACATACAGATACCCTCCCGCTGGGGCCAGTGCAATGGCCACGGGGTTGATGCCGGAAGTGAAATAGGTCTGCTGAAAAGCAATCACGCCGCCGCCGCCAATCGTGTACATGGAAACGCTGCCGGATCCTGCGACGCCCGGCGTTCCCTGGCTCACCACCGCCAGAAAGCGTCCGCCCGGAAGGATCGCTGCCCCGACTGGGGTCCCGCCGGCATTGGCAAACGGCGAGCCCGTCACGGGCGTCAGGTAACCGAAGTCGTGGTCGATCTTATACGCGCCGATCTGATTGAACTGCGCTCCCGTCACGTACATGTAACCGGAGGTGTAGACGCCGCAGCAAGTGATGCTCAGTCCCAGGGCCACTGAACCCATCAACGCCAGAGCGACACGGCTATACTTCCAAAACTTCATGTGTATCCTTCAACCTCTTGGTCTTGGGTGCGACGCAGAGGACTGCCAAAGCAGAATTTGATGTCTGGATTGCTTGCTCTCCAATTGTAAAAGCCCCAGCCTGTTTGTGCCAACCGGGGCGATCTTTTAAGAATCGCGGCGAGGACAAGTCCAAGAACCGACGGACGCCTCTCCGGCCTGGGTGGAGGATCCATCGGCAGTCCATTTACCAGACCCGGCATGCGTCGGCGGGCATCATCGGCTGGCCCTTTGTACAGCCGAAGGCCTTGCCGAAGGCGTCCGTGTTCCGCACGGCTCCATCGACGCGCCATTTGCCCGTCGAGTGCGGATCCACCTTGGCCGACACGCGCATGGACGCGTCGGTTTGTCCGGAGCACCAGACCTGTCCGTACGAGATGAAGAATTGCTGGGCCGCTGTATAGCCGTCGACTTTCCGATCCATCGCCTGCGGGCCTTCCTTCTGCAATGCCTCCATCAGCGCCTGATAGGCGAGCCGCAGGCCGCCGTTGTCGGCTGTATTTTCGCCAAGCGTCAGCTTCCCGTTCAGATGGGTTCCGGGCGCTGTTTCAAATCCGCTGTATTCCTTCACCTCGCAATCGGTGCGCTGGTCGAATGCCTTGCGGTCCGCCGCCGTCCACCACATGCGGAGGTTGCCTTTGCCGTCGTACTGGCTGCCTTCGTCGTCAAAGCCGTGGGTCATTTCATGCCCGATGACGACGCCGATGCCGCCGTAGTTGACGGCCGCATCCTTCGTGGGATCGAAGAACGGCGGCTGCAAAATCCCGGCGGGGAAATTGATGTCATTCATGCTTGGGTTGTAATAGGCGTTCACCGTGGCCGGGGTCATGCCCCATTCTTTTTCATTGACCGGCTTGCCGATTTTATTCAGTTCGCGGCGTAACTCGAAGGCTCCGGCGCGCTGGACGTTGGGTACCAATTCGTTGGGTTCGACTGTCAATTTGGAATAGTCGCGCCATTTCGACGGGTAGCCGATTTTATTGCGGATCGCGGCCAGCTTGAGTTCCGCCTGTTGCTGTGTGGCTTCGGTCATCCACGGCAGGCCGGCGATATCCTGCTTCATGGCGGATTCCAACGCGACCACCATTTTCTCGACGCTTTGTTTGGAAGTGGGGGGAAAGTGCTGCGCAACCCAGTCCTGTCCGACCGCCTCGCCTATGCTGCGATCGGTCAAGGTGGTGCAGCGTTTCCAGCGGGCCTGATTTTCTTTTTGCCCGAACAGGGTCTTGCCGTAAAAGTCAAAGCTGGCATCGACGAATGCGGTGGAAAGATACGGCGCCGCGGAATGGACCACGTTCCAGCGTAGATAACTCTTCCATACGTCCAGACCCTGATTTTCGATCAGCGTATTCATCCCCAGGAAAAATACCGGCGTGGCGACGTTAAGCGTGGGCAGGCTGCCGACCCCGACACCCTGGAGATAGCTGTCCCAATCAAAAGCCGGGGTGAGCGCCTGCAACTGGGCCAGGCGCAGCAGATGGTAGACGTTTTCCGGGTCGCGCATGTCGGTGCGGGGCGTGGAGCTGCGAGCCAGAGCAGTCTCGATCGTCATGACGTTGGCCGCTTCTGTCTGCGCCGCTTGCGGGCTGTCGCCGACGAGTTGAAACATGGCGGTCACGTGGGCCACGTAGGCCTGACGAATCTTCAACGTGTGCGGATCGTCTTCGAGATAGTAGGAGCGGTCGGGCAGGCCGAGGCCGCCCTGGGTGGCCCTGGCAATTCGACGGGTGGCGTCCTTATCATCCTGTTGCGATCCGAAGCGAAACAGAGAGGCGGTGGCATCCTGGGACTGCAACTGCGCCATCAAGGAAGGAAGCTGGCTCTTGGCGGTGAGCGCGTCCACCTTGCGCAGCAGAGGCTGAATCGGCCGATGGCCTGCCTGATCGGCGGCGGTCTTGTTCATGCAGGCGGCGTAGAATTCGCCATACTTCTTCTGTAGCGGGGTCTTGGGGTCTTTGGCGGCCGCTTCCAGGTCCTGATAGAGAAGATAACGATTGTACTCAGCCAGTTCGTTGAAGCGGCCCCAGCGCGTCTGGTCAGGCGGGATGGTGTGGGTCTTGACCCAGTTGCCGCAGGCGAACTGGTAAAAATCGACGCAGGGGTTGGAGGTCGTATCGATTGCGTCCAGATCGAAACTGCGCGGAGCTGGGGGCGCGGAGGGAGCGCCGCCACTGGTCGTGTCGGCCATCCAAACCTGGGTGCGGTCCGGGGTAACCTGGCCTGGGGTCATCGATGGTTGCGCGGATTGCTGCGCAAAGACGGTACCGGCAAAGAGAAGCAGGGCGAGTGTAACATTCCGTTTGTGCATGGATTCCCTCCGGTTGCGCATAGCGCCAAAGCCGTATGGAAGACTTTCGTGCCCTGTAAGGTCTCTGTTTTGCGTGCGCGGCGAATTGTAGCACGCGGAAACTGTTCCAGCATTGCTTCGGAATCGCGCTCGAGTACCCGAATCGAGAGGGAAATCGGACCGCGAGGCAGTCCTCTAAAAGATGTGCAACCGGATCGCGAGATATTTTTTGGGATTGGCGCGAACGGCCTGGAGAAGGTTCCGCATCTCCACCACCGCCTGATCGCTGTTGTTGTACAAGGAAGGATCGTGCAACAGCTTGCCCATCGTCCCCTGGCCTTCATCCGCGCGCTGCAAAATCGACTGCAAATCGGAGACCGTCAAGCTGACTTTATTTCGGAATGCCTGGTCCTTCGCCAGCATCCCCAGCGTGCCCTTGCCTTCGTCGATCTGGGTCATCAGATTGCTGGCTTTCAATGCGGTCCGATTCAGGTTGTTGTACAGCGCGTCGTCTTTCACCAGCCGCCCCGCCGTGCCTTTGCCGGCATCGATCTGGTCCACGATGTCCTGCAGCCGCGTGATGGTATCGTTGGCGCGCTTGTAGAGCGTTTCATCCGTCACCAGTTTCCCCAGCGTGCCCTGGCCTTGGTTGACCGCCGCAATCATGTCCTGCAACTGGGTCAGAGACCCGACCGCGTGGTTGTACAGGTCGGGATTGTTGATGAACTTGCCCAGCGACCCCTTGCTGGTACTCAGCGCATCGGCCAGAGTGTTCAGTTTCGCCAGGATCACGTTGGCCTGCTGAATCGTGCTCTGGCTCGACACGATCACATCGGACAGGCTCGGGGTCTGCAGTATTGGCACTTCACCGCCGTTCGTCAACTGCGGACCGGTGGCGTGGGAGCTATCCAGATCGACAAAGGTGTCTCCCAATACCCCTGCTGTTTCCAGGGAAGCGGTCGTGTCCGCGTGCAGCGCGTCCTTGTAGTTCAGCCCCAGGCTCATGATGACTTCCACGGGAGTCAGCTTCCGGCGAGGAACAATGATGATCTTCTTGACCGAACCGATGGTGACGCCCTGCAGGTTGACCGGAGCGCCCGGCTTCAATCCCGAAGCGTTTTGAAAAAAGGAATGCACGACGATGCGGCGGCTGAAGATGCCGCCGGAGCTTCCCGACATAAGAGAAATCAGCAGCGTCAGCGCGGAAAGCGCGACAATGACCAGCACGCCCACCTTCAATTGTGACCAACGGACCTCGTGCTGATTTGGCACAACTTCTCCTGGTTAGAGCGGGCCTGTTTGGACGTGCGCTACCGCCGCCATCGCGAATCTGGATACGTCGAGCATAGCAGAGGACTCCCTCCATCCGGGAGTGACGCCCGTGCGCGACGACCGGTCCACAATGGATATCGATGCGGTTCTTTTCAAGTCGGCTGCGAAAATCGTTGTCGGTGCCCTACTTTTTGCCGGCGATGCCGGATGCCCCTCGATACGGACGAAGGCTTTGTCAAGGCACAGATTTGCTGTGCGCGCCGTTTGCACAAAGGGCTGGATAGCATGAAACACGCGTCAGAGGAACGGTGGAAATGGTCTAATCTTCCAACACAACCTGCGCCAGCGCCTCGGTACGGGAATGAGTCAGCGAAATGGCTGCATTCCGAACGCCGAGTTTCTGCGCAATCGCGGCAGCGCGCCCGTGAAATACCAGGGTAGGTCGTCCGCTGGCTGCGCGGACCACTTCAATATCGCGCCACGAGACACCGAAATGAATCCCTGTGCCTAACGCCTTGGCAGCCGCCTCCTTGGCGGCAAATCGCGCAGCAAAACTCTCCGCCCCGTTCCGTTTGCTGCGGCAGTAGAGAATTTCCCCGGGCAGATAGATGCGCTGGCAGAACCGGTCCCCATAGCGCGCCAGCACCTCCTCAATCCGCGCAATTTCAATCACGTCCACGCCGCTGCCGACAATCATGGCTGCACGGTATCACATTCTCGGCGGCATCTGCCCGATCCAGACCTTCTTGCAGCCACCCATTTCACACGGCGCCGCCGATGGCGGGTTACGGATACTGTATTCAAAAAAATGAGAAGAGTCATTCTGAGCGAAGCGAAGAATCCAGAGGAGTACCGCAGAGCAAATCCATTTGAATATGATCTGGATTCTTCACTGCGCGATGCGGAGCCTGCGCCGAGCGAAGTCGAGGGTCCAGAATGACTCTGTTCGACACGTAACTACACCCTCTGTAAATCGCCATAACAGAGCTCATCCCGCTTCCACCAATCCGTAATGCCGCTGCCAATGCGCCTTCAGATACGCCCACACAATCTCCACCGAGGTGCGCGACATTTCTTTCTCGCCCCGCTCGACAAACCGCGCCGCCTCCTGCCGCGCCAGCTCCAGCAGTTTTCGATCTCGCAGCAAATTGGCCACGCGAAAATCCGGCAGCCCCGCCTGCCGCGTTCCGAAAAACTCTCCCGGCCCCCGCAGCGTCAAGTCCAGCTCCGCCAACTCGAACCCGTCCTGCGTGCGCACCATCGCGTCCAGGCGTTCCTCCGCCTGCGGCGTCACTCGTCCCGCCGTCATCAAAATGCAATACGACCGCGCCGCCCCACGACCCACGCGACCCCGCAACTGGTGCAACTGCGCCAGTCCAAAACGTTCCGCATGCTCAATCGCCATCACCGTGGCATTCGGCACATCCACGCCGACTTCAATCACGGTGGTCGCCACCAGCACATCCAATTCGCCGCGTTGAAACCGGCGCATCGCAACTTCCTTTTCCTCCGCGCTCAACCGACCGTGCAGCAATCCCAGCCGCAAGCCCGCCAGATGCGTTGCCCGCAATTCCTCGCACATCGCCACCGCGGACTTCAACGCCGGCTTCTCAAACAGCGACCCGGTCTTCGCCCGCGACTTTGTCCCTGTCCTTTTTCCCGCCGCCGGGCCTCCCTTCGTTCGCTTCGCCGCCGAAGATGCCTCAACCGAACCAGCCTCCCCCTCCGGATCGTGCGCGAAATCCAGTTCGGGCTGATCGTCCTTGCTGCCTTCAATCACCGGATAAACAATGTATGCCTGATGGCCCGCCGCCACCTGCTTGCGAACAAATCCCCACACTTCTTCGGCCCGTTCATCCACTACCCGCCGCGTCACAATCGGCGTGCGCCCCGGCGGCAGCTCGTTCAACACGCTCACATCCAGATCGCCGTACAGCGTCAACGCCAGCGTGCGCGGAATGGGCGTGGCCGTCATCACCAGCACGTGCGGCTCGGCGGTATTCGGCTTCTTCATCAGGCGGAATCGTTGCATCACGCCAAAACGATGCTGCTCATCCACCACCACCAGACCAAGGTTCGCGAACTCCACTTTCTCCTCAATCAACGCGTGCGTGCCGATCACCAGGTCGGCTTCACCGCGCACGATGCGACCACGATTCGTCCGCTTACGATCTTCATCGAGCGAGCCCGTTAGCAACACCACATGATACGGCGGCTGCCGCTGCGACCGTTCCAGCAGTCGCCTCGCCGCCAGAAAATGCTGCGTCGCCAGAATTTCCGTGGGGGCCATCAGCGCCGCCTGGTAGCCGTTCTCAATGGCGATAAAGGCGGCCTGCAGCGCCACAATCGTTTTGCCGGATCCGACATCCCCCTGCAGCAGCCGTCGCATGGGCGTGGGCTGGCGCAGATCCTGGACTATCTCCGATAACACGCGCTTCTGCGCCGCAGTCGGATGGAACGGCAGCACCTGCTTCAGCGCCTCGCGCACGCGAGGATCGGCGGTGAACGCCGGTCCCAGCCGCTCCCGCATCCGCCGCCGTTTCAGCTCCAGCCCCAGCTCCAGAAAAAACAGTTCTTCAAAAATGAGCCGCTGATGCGCCGGCGTAGCCGCCGCCTGCAGCGATCGCAGGCCCGTCCCCGCCGGAGGAAAATGCGCCTGCCGCAACGCCTCCGCCCGCGACGGTAATTGCATCCGCTCGCACAACTCCACCGGCAGCGTTTCCGGCAGCACGCCGCCCAGGTCCTCCAGCAGCCGATAAATCACCCGCCGCAGCCATCGCGAACTCAACTGCGCGCCCCCTAGCGACTCATACACAGGCACAATGCGGCCCACTTCCAGCAGTGTTTCCTCCGGGTCGTTCGGCCCCGGCAGCACCTCAATCTGGGGCTGGATCATCTTGAACGCCCCGGCGCGGCTGCGCGACGGTTCCACCTTGCCGTACAGCGCCAGCATCTGCCCCGGCTGAAACTTGTCCTTCAAATACGTTCCGTGAAACCACATGCATTTCATGGAGGTGGGTCCCTGCCCCACCGTCATTTCAAAGATCGGCATGCGTTTCGTGCGCAGCAGAACTGTACCCCGCACCTCGGCGATGACGCTCGCCATTTCACCCGGAACCAATTCGTTCAATGCGCGCGGGTTCAGCCGGTCTTCATAGCGAAAGGGCAAGTGGTACAGCAAGTCCTCGACGACAAGGATGTTCTTCTCCTTCAGTTTTTCGGCCACGCGCGGGCCGACGCCTTTCACAAACTGAATGGGAGTGTCGAGTGCAATCACACTCTGGATGCTACCAGCCCGCGAAACCCTGCACCCGGGCCTCAATTGCGGATCAGTTTCAATTCGCCGGGTGACTCGCCTGGGATTCTAAACAGCGTATGCGTAAGGGCAACCGCACCTGTAAAAAGGGTTTGGGCTGTGATGGACTCTGAGTATGGACACAGAGTCGGGAGTAGCGGTTCGTGGTCGTCGCAATCGTGAGGAAGTCGAGCAACTGGT
>JAJYUB010000095.1 GCA_021792795.1 Acidobacteriota bacterium
AAGACATTCTCGGTTCCATCGACGGCATTCGCAACTCACAGCAAAAACTGCGTGGCTGCATCGCACAATCCGAACTGAGCTTTTCTTTGCGCTAGGCCATTGCATTATTTATGCAGAAGTCAATAAGAGCGAAACGGAACATGCTTTTTTTGCATTGCAGCCATCAGCGAGGTCTGGAAACCGGCCGCTGGAACAATGTAGATGGCCGGCTCGGGTGGTGTCAGCGTCGCAGCGAGCGCGCCGCCAACAAGCAAGAGAACAAAGGCAAGAGTTGATGCAATTCTCATCGAGACAATCTCCCAAATAGGAAGTATCCTCGCGGGCTTAGTATTTTGTCTACAACAAATACATGCGGCTGTTGCCCTAAGGTATTCGGAACATTACAATCAGGTATGCAACCTCCGACCCACCACTCTGCAACGCGGAATCGATTCCGCCAGTCCCGCCTTCCCATCCTGGCCTGTGCCCTATGATTCAACTCCCGGTCCCTGAAGCCCTCACGTTCGACGATGTCCTACTCGTTCCGGCATACAGTGAAGTGGTGCCAACCCAGGTGGGCACGCAAACCCGCGTCACCCGTAATATCACGCTGAATATTCCGCTGCTCAGCGCCGCCATGGATACCGTGACGGAATCGCGGCTGGCCATCGCCATGGCGCAGCAGGGCGGTATTGGAGTGGTCCATCGCAACCTCTCCATCGAGCAGCAGGCCGCGGAAATCGACAAGGTAAAGCGCTCGGAAAGCGGCATGATCGTCGATCCAGTGACCATCGCGCCCGAGCAGTTGATTTCAGAAGCGCTGGAGGTGATGCGACGCTACAAGATTTCCGGCGTTCCCGTCACCAAGAACAAAAAGCTGGTCGGCATCCTCACCAATCGCGATCTGCGCTTTGAAACCCGCACCGACATCCCCGTCGGCGAGGTGATGACAAAAGACAATCTGGTCACGGTTGCCGTCGGCACAACGCTGCAAGAGGCGGAGCAGATTCTGCACCAGCATCGCATTGAAAAGCTGCTGGTCGTCAACGATCAGTACGAATTGAAGGGACTGATCACCGTCAAGGACATTCAGAAAAAATTGAAGTATCCCAACGCCGCGAAAGATACGCAAGGCCGTCTGCGCGTCGCTGCGGCCATCGGAGCGACTGGAGATTTTCTGGAGCGCGCCGGCGAGATGATCCGCAATCGCGTCGACGCTCTCGCCATCGATTCCGCCCACGGCCATTCCTCGCGCGTCCTGGACGCGATCCGGCTCGTGAAAAAGAATTTCCCTGACATCGACCTGATGGCCGGCAACATCGCCACCTACGAAGGCGCGAAAGCGCTCATCGAAGCGGGCGCGGATGCTATCAAGGTAGGCATTGGCCCAGGATCGATTTGCACCACGCGCATGGTGACCGGCGCGGGCATGCCGCAGATCACCGCGATTTCCGAGGCGTATCGCGCCGCCGGGCCTCTCAATGTCCCCGTCATCGCGGATGGAGGCGTAAAGTATTCGGGCGACGTGACTAAAGCCATCGCCGCGGGTGCCAGCACGGTCATGATTGGCTCCCTGTTTGCCGGCGTCGATGAAAGTCCCGGCGAGACGATCCTCTTTCAGGGCCGCTCGTTCAAGACCTATCGCGGCATGGGTTCCATCTCTGCCATGGCCCAGGGCTCGGGCGAACGCTACTTCCAAAGCTCGCGCGATTTGGGAGATCAGGAAGAGGCTTCTGCTGCCGTTATTTCCCGCGAAGGCAGCGCCCAAAACCGGCTGGGGAAATTTGTCCCCGAAGGCATCGAAGGCCGAGTCCCGTATCGCGGACCTCTCGAAGCCATGGTCTATCAGTTGGTCGGCGGCCTGCGCTCCGGCATGGGCTACCTGGGCTGCGGCAGTATCGAGGAATTGCAAAAGAACTCGCGATTCATTCGCATCTCCAACGCCGGCCTGCGCGAGAGCCATGTACACGATGTGATCATCACCCGCGAAGCGCCCAACTATCATGTTGAATGATCGCCGCAAGGTGCTGCTGAGCGCCTGGATTCCCGCGGCCATCTGCGTGGCGATGATCGCAATCTCGTCCTCCGACGCTTTTTCCGCAGACAACACCAGCAGCGTCTTTCGCCCTTGGTTTCAGGATATTTTCGGCCCCGTCGGCAATGCTGTTTGGGTCAGGCTCCTCTACGACGTTCGCAAAACCGGGCACTTCTTCGGCTACGGCTTTGTCAGCGTGGTCTTTTTCCGCGCCTGGCGCATGACGTTTCGTTTGAGCCGCGCCTACTCCGCGGTGACGGCTTCCCTGCGCGCCGCGGCCGTCGCGCTGCTGTCCACTCTGGCAGTTTCCAGCGCCGATGAATTTCACCAGAGTTTCCTGCCCAGGCGCACCGGATCGCCCTTCGATGTGCTGCTCGACATGTGCGGTGCCGTCACCTGTCACCTGCTCCTGTTCGCCTTCGTCGGCAGCCTGCTGGAGTTGGCCAGCACCACCAGCCCCGTGGTCAAGACTGGGGGCCGTCATCACGCGGAAACCCTGGACTGATGGCTGCGCCCTGTTCCTGCCCCGCGCGCTTACGCACCCGATTATGAGATTGCCACTTCCTGCTCGACCCGCAATTTGTCCCACTTCTCCGCCCCCAGCCGCTGAAAAATCTCTTTGACGGCCATGGTATTTGGAAAATACAGCGGATCGCGCGAGGCCCGAACCGTGGCAAGCGCCGAATCGTACGCGCGAATGGCGGCGCACAGCAACACATCCGACAGCAGGACCACACGATACCCCAGGTCTCTCACGTCATCCAGCGAGAGCACCGGGCTTTTCCCTCCCAGCAGCATATTCAAAACGCACGGCCCCTGCACAAGCTGCGGGACTTTTTCAATCTGCGCGATCGACTCCGGCGCTTCCACCAATGCCAGATCGGCCCCCGCGTCCAGGCCGGCATTTGCGCGCGCAATCGCTTCCTCAAACCCCAACACGGAGTTGCAGTCCGTCCGCGCAATAATAATGAAGTCCGGACTCTCTCGCGCACCCACGGCAGCGCGGATCTTGCTGACATATTCCTGTCTCGGAATGACCTGTTTTTTGTCCAGGTGCCCGCATTTCTTTGGAAACACCTGGTCTTCAATGTGAATTCCAGCTGCCCCATGCCGCTCATATTCATGGACGGTCCGCGCCATGTTGAGTTCATTCCCATAGCCTGTATCGGCGTCGGCAATGATCGGAATCTTCACCGTCGCAGCCATGGCCGACGCATTGGCCACCATCTCCGACATGGTCGCCAGGCCGTAGTCCGGCAGACCCAGGCGGCTCGCGGAGGTCCCCATGCCGGTCATATATATGGCGGAAAAGCCGGCCAACTCCGCGGACTTGGCGGAAAGGCAATCAAATGCGCCGGGCGCAACGATAAAATCGTCCTTCAAAAGCATCTGCCGGATTGTGCCCACTGAATTCATTCAAAGACCCTTTCGCTGGTTACGTTGCGATGGATGCGTTTGCCGCCGGCTTGCCTGCGGCCTGTACGATCTGGATATGGAAAGGAGCCGCCCGTGTTGCCATCTGAAGCTCTCCTTTTGACGGTAGTGGACATACAGGACACGGCGAAACAAATCGGAGGAGACGTTTGCCTTGCGCATGAAAACCACATCTGAAAAAATCAGCGTTCCACCCTCGCTTGAGTGTTTTCTGAACTTCTCTTTATCAACTAAGACTCGCGAACTCAAGAAAAGTATCTCGAACGCGGCAAAATATTTTGTAAAGGGGGCCAAATGCCGGGTGCCCCATTCAAGCCGTCCTTTGGCTTGAGTGGGATTGAGAGAAAGCTGTCATCCCAACCGAAGGCCGCCGCAGCCACCGGAGTGGAGGGGCCTGCATTTCTCTTTGGCTTCAGCCCGAACCCAAGGCTCAACTTGCCAAAGCTCCGCGCCGCTTCGGCTTGTCGAAATATTCTTCAATCTCCTCCAGCGTCTTGCCCTTGGTTTCCGGCAGGAATATCGCCACGATCAGCAGATAGAACACGGTGCATCCTGCGAACAGAAAGAAGATCCTCGAATACCCGTACTTGCTGACAAACGGCAGAAAAATGCCGGCCAGGACCGTTGACACCATCTGGTTCAGCACCAGCGCGATACTCATGCCGTTCGAGCGAATCCGTGTCGGCATCAGTTCCGACAGCGCAAGCCACACGCATACGCCCGGGCCAAGCGCATAGAACGCCATAAACATGTAGAGTCCCAGCGCCACCAACCAGCCATGCCCCGCGTTAGGGACCTGGCCAACGACGGCCTTCTGAATTCTCAGCGGCGCCGTCCGCGCAGCTTCAATATCGGCAAAGGGATTTTTCAGCAGCGCCTCAAACTTGCTGTTGGGTATGGCGGCTTCCCGCGTGATGTGAATCGGCGCAGCTCCTTTTTCATCCGACCGGATGAAGCTGGTGGCTGCGGTAAACCCTCCATAGGAGTAAATCACCTCCAGCGATGCCCGGTCAGGCTGGATTGCGTTCCCGGTGTACCCATTCGCCGACAGCAGGTTCTTCGCGACCGCTGAATCGAATGGCAACGTCAGCGTCTGGTCCGGCTGGACCATCGACTGAATTGCATTCCGGCAGTCCAGGTTCGCGCTTTCGGTATGGATAAACAGCAATCCCACTCCAACCATCGACGCGATGATTCCAGAGGTGCCAAGAATGAACAGAAATTTCCTGCCCTTGTTGTCCACCAGCGTCATGCCGACAATCGTCACCAGAAAATTGACGAAGGTGAAAATGACATATCCCCAATGGGCGCTCACGTCGGAAAGCCCGCTCTGCAGCAGAATGCCCGTGTTGTACGCAATCAGCGAGTTGATTCCGGTGGCCTGGTTCACCAGCAGAATGGCGCAGGCAAGCAAGAATGGGACCACATACTTGCGCCGCAGCAGTGAATCTTTCGCCTTCTCTCCTCTTGCGGAAGTGGCTTGCGCATGCGCTGCGTGCGCCGTTTCCTCCATCTCGCTCAACTCGACATCCGCTTGTTCTTCGGTCCGCGAGCGGAGCAGCGCCGCATACGCCAGCTCTTTTTTCCCGCGCTTGAACAACCACCGCGGGGATTCGGCCAGAAAGAAACTGCCCAGGACAAACAAGAGTCCCGGCGGCAGCGACACCCAGAAAATCCGCCGCCATGCCTGGTTTTTGAACGCGAAAATAGCTGCGGGACTGGCCACACTTTCCACCGCCGCGACGCGATAGCTGTAATAAATCCCAATCAGCGCTGCCGAAACCACGCCGAGCGTCAGCAGCCACTGGAAAACGCCAGTTCCCTTGCCTCGCGTCGAGGCCTTGAGACACTCCGCCAGATACAGCGGCACCACAATCCCGATGAAACCGCCGCTGATTCCCTGCAACAATCGGCCAAAAAATAGTGGGCTATAGCCGTGCGAGAGCGCAATCACCGGAATGCTCAACACAAACAAGAGCCCGCTGACCACCATCAGCGGCTTGCGTCCCATCCAGTCGGCAAGAAGCCCTGCGAACAAGGTTGAAATGACGCTGCCCAGCAGGACCGCCGCCACAATAATCGAAAGCTGTCCCGCGTTCAGGTGCGACGTGGCCTCCAGATAGGGCAATGCTCCGCCGATAATGCCTACGTCCACTCCGTACAGCAGGCCACCGAGCCCCGCAACTAGAAGAAGAAATCGGTTATATGTGGCTTTCGAATCGCCCAGGACCGAAGGGTCCCTCTGTGCCGCTTCAGAATTGGTCATAGGAAGACTTTACGACGGACCGCGATCATATGTCGCCGAGAAAACCACGCCAGCCCGTATGAAAGCTAAAAATGGAATACGATTCCAGTGCTCAGGATGCCTGTCCGTCTAAAAATTTAAAGGCCAACAACTTGACAATCATTTCGGCAATCGGCTAATCTGCATAGCAAGTTATGAATCTCTGTCTCCAAAACATGTGTATGCCCATGCGAATGCCAATCTGCGTTTGCGGGCAGCTATTTCTGGAGAGGCAAATGATCCGTTAATCTACCTCTAATCAGAAGATGTAGTCACCCGCAGCGTTCCGCTCGCGGGTTTTTCTTTTTGCGCATCGCAAACTCACCGCCGCTCTTAGGAGAAATACGATGTCCGAACCGAACCAGCACCGACCCGCCACCCTCGCCGTTCACGCCGGCCAAGTCGTCGACCCCACCACCGGATCGCGCGCCGTCCCCATCTATCAGACGACTTCCTACGTGTTTGAGAATGCCGACCATGCCGCCGCCCTGTTCGGTTTGCAACAGTTCGGCAACATCTACAGCCGCATCATGAATCCGACCAACGATGTGTTGGAGAAACGCGTTGCGGCGCTCGAAGGAGGAGCGGCGGCCCTCGCGACCGCCTCCGGCCAGGCTGCGGAAACCCTTACCATCCTGACGCTGGCAAATGCTGGCGACGAGATTGTCTCCACCACATCGCTCTACGGCGGCACCTACAACCTGTTCCACTACACCCTGCCCAAGCTTGGGATCAAAATCCGCTTTGTCGAAGCCGACGACTATGACGGACTTCGCAAAGCTATCAACGATCGCACCCGCGCCGTCTATACCGAATCGCTCGGCAATCCCAAGCTCGATGTTGTCGATCTTGAAAAGCTCGCGTCCATCGCGCATGAGCATGGCCTTCCTCTGATTGTCGACAACACAGTTCCCTCTCCCATCCTGTGCAGCCCCATCCAGTGGGGCGCGGACATCGTGATTCATTCGGCCACAAAGTTTCTCGGCGGACACGGCAACAGCATCGCCGGCGTCATCGTCGACAGCGGAAAATTCGATTGGGCCAAATCCGGGCGATTCCGCGATTTTGTCGAACCCGACCCTTCCTACCACGGCCTTTCCTACACCGGAGCGTTCGCCAACCTCGCCTTTATCCTGAAGGCGCGCGTGCAGGGACTGCGCGACACCGGTGCCTGCCTCTCTCCCTTCAACGCCTTTCTTATTCTGCAGGGAATTGAGACCCTGCACCTGCGCATGCAGCGCCATTCGCAGAACGCGCTCGCCATCGCGAAGCTTCTGGAAACGCACCCGGGTGTCGAGTGGGTCAACTACCCCGGCCTTGCCAGCAGCAAGTACAACACCTTGGCGAAAAAATATCTTCCCAACGGCTCCAGCTCCATCGTGACGTTTGGCATTCGCGGAGGCTACGATGCGGGCAAGCAATTCATCGACTCGCTACATCTCTTCAGCCTGCTGGCGAACCTTGGCGACTCAAAGTCTCTGGTCATCCATCCAGCTTCCACCACGCATCAGCAGCTCACTAGTGAAGAGCAGAAATCGACCGGCGTCACCCCAAACCTGGTTCGGCTTTCTGTTGGCATTGAAGATGTTGCCGACCTCATCGCCGATCTTGAACAAGCATTCGCAACCGTGCAGTCCTCCAAGCAAACCCCAGTCACTGCGTAAGGCGGATACGATGAAGCAGCAGCAGCCCCTGCAACCCGATTTTGAAGGCGACTTCCTACTCAACAATGGCGCGCCGTTCCCGCTCGATTCCGGCGCCGTGTTACCGCAGGCATCGCTGCGCTATGCCATCTATGGCAAATTGAATGAGGCCCGCGATAACGCCGTCCTCGCCTGTCATGCGCTCACCGGCTCCGCGCGTGTGGCGGACTGGTGGCAGGACCTGTTTCACGATCGCCATCCGCTCGATGCCGACAAACATTGCGTCATCGGCATCAACGTCCTCGGCTCCTGTTATGGCTCTACCGGACCCACTTCCATCAACCCAACCACCGGCAAACCCTACGGCGCAGAATTCCCCGTTGTCGGCATCCGCGATATGGTACGCGCCCAAGCCGAACTGATCCAGCATCTCGGCATTCGTCAACTGCGCGCAATCCTTGGCGGCTCCATCGGCGGCATGCAGGCCCTGCAATGGACCGTCGATTTCCCCGAGCGAGTCGCCGGATGTTTCTCGGTCGGCGCGGCCCCTCTTTCCGCCATGGGGTTGGCGCTGAACCACCTGCAGCGCGAAATCATCCGGCTCGACCCAGCGTGGAATGCGGGAAACTACACCTCCGCCAACCCGCCAACAAGGGGCTTGGCCTTAGCGCGAGGCCTGGCGGTCTGTACCTACAAATCACCCGCGCTTTTTGACGAGCGTTTCGGCCGCAAGCCCGATCGCTCCGGCGAAGACCCGCTCCAGTCCCACGCCGCGCGCTACGATGCTGCTGGCTATCTCGATTACCAGGGACGAATCTTCAACGAGCGCTTTGACGCCAACAGCTACCTGGTCATCTCGCGCGCCATGGACACGTTTGACCTGTCCCACGGATACGCGAGTGAATCCGAAGCCCTGCGTCGCATCCGCGCCCGCTTGCTGGTTGTAGGGATTTCCTCCGACTGGCTGTTCCCGGCAGCCGATGTCCACGCGCTGGCGGAGCGCATTCAAAACGCACACGCCGTGTGCAATTACATTGAGCTGCACGGCGACCACGGCCACGATGCCTTCCTCGCCGAGGTCAGCAACGTTCGCCCATTGATTGAGTACATCGTGAGGAGCGGCGCCCCGCTGTCCCTGGAAAAAACCTCTGTCCCCTGCCCGGCCTAGAAACACTGGCGACGCGCCGCCTCAGATACAATTCCCTTGTCCGGGGCAGGCATGATCGAGACAGCGAGACTTCGTTTACGGCCGTGGCAGGATCGAGACTTGCCTGTCTTCGCGAAAATGAACGCGGACCCGCGGGTCCGGCAATTTTTCCCATCTCTGCTGACCCGTGAAGAGAGTGATGCTTCCGTTGCCAGGTTTCAAGAAATGTATGCCCTCGACGGCTACGGCTTCTTCGCTACGGAGTTGCGCGCCACTGCTGAATTTATCGGCTTGATCGGCATTCAACGTATGAGTTTTCTATTGCCGGGGCGTTCTGTTTACGCGGTGGAAATCGGTTGGCGGCTCAACGAAAAAAGCTGGGGAAAAGGCCTGGCCACCGAAGGCGCGCGAGCCTGCCTCGACCTTGCCTTCGAGCAATTTCATCTGCCGGAAGTCGTCGCGTTCACGATTCCAGTGAATCTGCCGTCGCGCCGAGTGATGGAGAAACTCCGCATGACCCGCAATCCCGACGACGACTTCGACCATCCCAGGCTCCCAACTGGCCATCCCTTGCAGCGCCATGTCCTCTATCGCATCCAGCAATCCGACTGGCAACGTGGCCTATAAAAAGTCGCGTTTCCAAAGTAAAGCACGCTTGACATCCCATACGAGAGGCATGTAAAGTAACCTTAACATTACTTCAAGGGACTGATCGCATTCTCAGGAGCAAAACATGACACGTTATCCATTCCATTTTCGACTGATTTTGTTGGCCTGCATCCTGTCGTCCTTGACGCTGATCGTGTTTCCAAAAGGACCTTTCCACCTTATGCTTGAATTCCTCGCGGCAGGGCTACTCCTGTCAGGAACGATCCTGATGTACCTGCGAAAAACGGGCAGGGCGAACTGGAACGGTCCAAGTTGGGGAAGGAAGTTACGCGCATCGCCTCGGGCCAATCGGATTCTGGCAGTAGTGCCAGGAAGCTGCGCTGCGTTGATCCCAGCACTTTTTCTGCTGAATCGCATGTTGGGTCTCACGGACCCCCAACTGGGATTCGCGTGCGGCGCACTGCTCGGAATTTCGATTGCCTCGCTGAAGTTCCGCAAATCTGGAGGCGCTTGGTGCCTGCCGGAAGAATCGCCCACTAGGTGTGTGTCGGGCATAGATTTGTGACGGAGGGTATAGCGTGGGCAGCAGGTTCTGTTTTAAGTTCGAAGCATGGGCCAGAACTTCATTGCTGACACGGTCAACCAGACGCTGCTGTTTCCCCC
>JAJYUB010000096.1 GCA_021792795.1 Acidobacteriota bacterium
CACGTCGCCGGTCTCGACGACAACCATGCGGGCTTGGGCAACGAGTTCGGGATCGATCCGGCGCGGCCTTGACATGCGTTCATCATATCAGTTATTAGTATCATCATGAACGCTACTTAGAATTAGTATATTCTGAAAAAGCGAAGCGATTGGGTTATTTCTTGCACCGCGGGGTTTTCCTTCTTCAGCTCGCTTGCGTTACGATTTGCGTTAGCTAGCCGGTTACGGTCCTGAATCCATAAGAAACGCGGTTCCCTGGACGATGCGAAAACCGATCACTGCATTCTGTGTGTTAATGGTGGCCAGCATGGTTGCCCGCAGCCAGGCGTTGCCCTCGCAACCGCCCTTGACGCAGCAGCAGACCTATATGGTGGTCCGGGTCTCCAGCTCAGATCCGACGGGGAGAAATGCGGATGCTCGCCCGGTCGCCCCCGGTTCGACCTACACCGTTCTCGATGCCGATGGTCCGGCGATGATTTCGCACATCTGGTTTACCATTGCGGACGATGAGCCGTACAACCTGAAGCGCATCGTCCTCCGCATCTATTGGGACAATGAAACATCTCCCAGCGTGGAAGCGCCCATCGGCGATTTCTTTGGATTGGGTCTCGGAGAATACCACGCCTGGCAGTCGCAGTACCTATCGGTGGGCAGCATCAAAGCGCTGAATTGCTTTTTCCCCATGCCGTTTGCCAAACATGCCCGCATCACAGTGACCAACCAAGGCAAGCAGCCGATCGACTCGCTCTACTTCAACATCGACTATCAAAAGTATTCTCATCCGCTTCCGGAGAACACCATCTATTTCCACGCGCAATACCGGCAGGCCCAGCCCAATCCTGGCTGGACGAACAAGTGGACCAGCAATGGCGATCCGTTGGCAAACGATAAAGTCAATCTCGACGGCAAGGACAACTATGTGTGGATGACCGCCGTCGGCCACGGTCAATATGTGGGCGTCACTATGTCGGTCCTGCAAAATCAGAATGGCTGGTGGGGCGAAGGAGATGACATGTTTTTTGTCGATGGAGCCAAGCTGCCCTCAATTGCCGGGACCGGCTCGGAGGACTACTTTCTGGGCGCATGGGACTTTGGCGGCAAGCCTTTCTCCTACCAGCTCTATGGCGCGCCAGTCGTCGGCAAAGAGCTGGCTGGCAGCCGGTCGAGCGTGTATCGCTTCCACCTCGATTCACCGATTCCCTTCGCCCAATCCTTTAAAGCGACCATTGAGCATGGCCATGCCAACGCCCGCTCCGACAATTATTATTCCGTTGCCTACTGGTATCAGGCCGAGCCGCACGCCGCTTTCCCCGCGTTGCCGCCTGTGGAGGACAGGATCCCTCGCCTGCAGGCTGTCGGTGGCCCTGGAAGTGCAATTGTGCCGGCGCTCCAGAAATAAGTTCGCTCAGAATTTGAACCGCGCTGCCAGCTGAAACTCCCGCGGCGTATATGTATTGCTGCTATTTGCGTTCGTCGTCACTCCGTAGGTCGGGTTGAATTCGAGATAGGGATGCGCAGCGGTCGAATCTGACGGGCAGCCCTGCGTCAGGGGTGTCGAGCAGGCATTGTAGCCAAGTGTATCTACGGCAGTTACATTTTCCGTGTTCGTAAGGTTGTACGTTTCCGCCATCAATTCCAGGTAGGCGCGGTTGCGCAGCGGAATGCGCCGCGTCAACCGTAAACTTGTCGTCTGCGTCGAAGGAAAGCGATAGCTGTTGCGTTGCAGAATATTCAGGCGCGACGGCCCGCCCTCGCCATTGATGCCAAAGAAAGCCCCTCCCGGCGCGCTTCCGCCAACGCCTAATGTATACGGCAAGCCTGTTTGCCATGCGACGATAGGCGCAAACCCCCAATCGTTCAGCAGTTTCCCCCGCCGGCCGCGCTTGTGCCAGGTTGTGAATAAGCTGGCATGTGCCACCAAGCGCTGGCGTACATCCGTATTGGAATTGCCGTATTCCAGGGCCATGTTATTCGGCTCCAGAATGTTCGTAGGCGACTTATACAGAAATTCATTCTGATTGAAGTCCAGCGCATGAGCAAAGGTATAGTCCACTCCAAAACGAATGCCGTTCGAGGTGCGGTGGGTGATCGCCAAGACGCCCGCGTTGTAATTCGAGTTCACGTTGCTGAGTAACTCTGTGATATTTCCGTACAGGTAATTCGGTCGCACAGAAGTATAGAGCGGCGTTGTGTATTTCGCGCCTTGCGGCAGCGGACTTTTCTTTCCCAAAGGCGGTCCGGGAATATCGATCGTGTAGTTCAGTTGGCCGACGGTTGCATTGTCGATATTGGTATCGATGAAATTCGGCAAGTCGCGGCCCTGGCTGCTCATGTAGCTCATCGATACCACCGTATTCCAGCCGACATTCTGCTCCAGCGTCAGCTCCCCCTGCATGGTTTCCGGGGCCTGATAGTTTGCCGCAAAATAGTACGCGCTGGGCAGCGCACCGCGCGCCGCGCCGGTTGGCACGCTGAAGAAGATGCTGGGAAATTGCGGCGCTCCGTACTCCGTCGAAACGGAATAGCGATAGGTCCTCTGCGACGCGGGCGATCCGGAAGAGGTCAGCGCGGAATGCAGCGTGTCATTCACGATCCGCCCATAGAACATTCCATATCCCGCCCGAAGGACCGTCCGCCCGTTGCCGAACAGGTCCCACGCCACGCCTGCGCGCGGAGCAATATTATTGCGGTCATCCGGATAGTTTGCCGTTTGCGGCAGTTGCGGATTCACGAGAAATGGTCGCGGCACGCGTTCATATTCATAGCGCACGCCGGCAGTCACCGTCAGGCGAGAAAACGTTCTCCATTGGTCATCGGCGAAACCGGCAAAGTCATTGGTCGTGATAAAAAATCCGGCTGGCCCGAAAGTTTGCGAAAAACCCGCATAGGTGTTCACGAAATATATCTCGGGCGGTCCCAGGCTAGAGACGGCGTGATAATAATCCGCCAAAAAGCTGCCAAACGATGTGTAGTTATATCGCCCCACGCCGTCATACAGGTTGTCCAGCAGGTCTTCGTTGCGGTCCCAGTCTGCGCCGAATTTCAACGTATGATTGCCCAGCACCCAGGAGACAGTATCGGAGACTTCCGCGCGGCGTTCATCCGGATATTCCGGACGCGGCAGTTTCGCTGGATTGCCTAGCACCATGCCCTCGCCGGACGATCCGCCGGCGATGTTGATTTCCGGCGCCAGGCCGAATTGATTTTGCCCCAGTGGAACCTCCGCGCCCGCTGGCGTGGGACTGGTTTCTCGATCCAGCTCGCGCCCCAGTTGCAGCCGAAGTTCATTGCCGATATTTTCCGTCACAAAGGTTGTCAAATGGACAATGCCCCAGTCCACACTCACGTAGTCGTTGCCCAAGCTGTTCACGCCATATTGCGTGGAACTTTGCGTTTGCACTCCATTGGGCGAACTCCACCGCATCCTGTTATAGGAAACCGTGGCGTGGTTGCGGTCGTTCACCTGCCAGTCCAACTTAGGAAAGCTCAGCGTCTGATCGCCGGTGCGCGGGGCCGTTCCCGTCAGCGTGTCGATCAACTGCAGGCCCTGCCGATACTGCGTGACACTCGCGTCGTAGGAAGGCAGATCGAGTTTGTCATATAGCTCGCACGCGCCCTGCGTCGCTTCAAATTGAAACACGCTGGCATAGATGCCGCTACTGGCGTTGTAGGGCGGCAGGTTGGCGCAGGTAATCCGAAAGCCCAGATAATTGCCGGCTGGGATCGCCGGAATCGGCTGCGCATAAATCGCGGTAGGATAGCCGACCCTCGATACCGATGGAAAATTGCGGGTCTGGTAGTCGAATGAATAAAACCAGAACAGCTTGTCTCGAACAATCGGCCCGCCCACAGCAAATCCCATTTGCCGGCGCACGTCCGTCGGCTGGTACGGGCTGGTGACGAAATTGTTTTCGGTGTTGTTGAATTGCGTCAGGGTCGTGTATGCGTTCAATGCGGCTAGGCTGCTGTTGCGCTCAAAGAAAAATGCTTCGCCATGGGTTTGGTTGGTGCCGCTTTTGGTCACCGTATTGATGACGCCGCCGGCCGCGCGTCCATATTCGGCGGAGTAATCCGCCGTGTTCACCTGGAATTGCTCCACCGCCGCCATGCTGATGGAATACGGCGCTTTGGTACGTCCGCGCTCCTCAGAGAAGAAGGCCTGGTTATTGTCCGCGCCGTCGATGGTGTTGTTGTTCAACAGCCCGCTGATCCCGCGAAAACTCAACAGCCCGTGTCCGGCCGGATCGCTCACCACTCCCGGCGTCAACAGCGCAAAACTGCTCCAGCGGCGGCTGTTGGAAGGCAGGTCCTGCAGTTGGGATTGCGTGACGTTCGTCGCGACCGACGGATACGTCGCCTGAAACGGCACGATGGTTCCTACGTGGATCGTGCTCGCGGTTGCCCCAACCTGCAGCGTTGTATTCAACGGAGTTCGTCGGCCCAGCTCCACTACGACATGCAGCGCGGTGAAGGCCGTAAAAGCGTCCCCACTGATGTCGACCGAATATGTGCCCGTCGGCAAATCCGCCAACGTATAGTTGCCGCTCTTGTCGGTATAGGCGATGAACTCCGCGCCGGTCGTCTCGTTCAACGCAACAATGCGCGCATTTCGCACCACCGCATGTTGCGGATCGTAGACGGTGCCGCCAATCACGCCTGTGGTCGACTGACCATGGAGCCAGGCCAACGGCAGCAGGAAAAACAACGCCAGGCAAAACGCGCGGAAAGCGCGTGGGGGAGGCAAGCGCAGCATGACAATCTCCCAAAACCTTTTATGCCCGTTTCGGCGAATACACGATGCCTGCGCGGACGACACTGAAAGCGATGCAGTGGAAGCCGTAGCTCGGTCATCGCCGAGTTCGTGCCAAGTTCTCCTTGTTTCCGCCGTGCGTGCTCCGCTTCGCGTTGAACGGAATCCCTTCCCTGCGGATCGCAGGGCGAAGGTTGAAACTCCGCTTCGGTCGCGGACAACGCGGGACGGAAACGATGGTATTGAGCGTTACACTCAGAGTAACGCGATTCCCAAGCGGCAGGAAGACTATTTACGCGCATGTTTATCGATGAAGCAAGAATCAAGGTGAAGGCGGGCGACGGCGGCAACGGCTGCATGGCTTTCCGGCGCGAAAAATTTGTACCTCGCGGCGGCCCTTCCGGCGGCGATGGCGGGCGCGGCGGCGATGTCATCCTGGAAGCCAGCCAGAGCCACAACACGCTGATTCATTTCCGTTTCAATCCCGAGCATAAGGCCGAGCGCGGCCGCCACGGCGAGGGCTCCAATTGCTCCGGTCGCGACGGCGAGGACACTGTCCTCAAGGTTCCGGTCGGCACCGTTATCTACGACGACACCACCGGCGAGCTGATCCATGACTTTCAGCATCCCGACGAGCGCATGGTGCTGGCCAAGGGCGGACGCGGCGGGCGAGGGAACCAGCATTTCGCGACTTCGACGCATCAAGCGCCGCGCGAGCATGAACTGGGCCACGCGGGCGAGGAGCGCCTGATTCGAATGGAGTTGAAGCTGCTCGCCGATGTCGGCCTGGTGGGTCATCCCAATGTCGGCAAATCCACCCTGATTGCGCGCATCTCCGCGGCGCGGCCCAAAATTGCCGATTATCCCTTTACCACCCTGGAGCCGAATCTCGGCGTCGTCACCGTTGGCGAGTGGCCGAATGAAGAGAGCTTTGTCGTCGCCGATATTCCCGGCTTGATTGAAGGCGCGCACCTCGGCGCGGGCCTGGGCGCGCAGTTTCTCCGTCATATTGAGCGGACCCGCCTGCTGGCGCACATTGTCGACGTCTCCGATGGCAGCGCCCGCCCCGATCCTGTCGAAGATTTCAACGTGATCGAGGCCGAACTGAAGAACTTCGGCCACGGCCTGGAAGAGAAGCCGCGCGTCGTCATTGCCAGCAAGTGCGATGTGGCGAATCCGGACAAACTGAAGAAGCTACAATCGATGGCCAAGCGCCGGAAGTTGCCATTCTACGCAATTTCCGCCGTTGCAGGCGAGGGAATCGACGCACTGAAATATGCGCTGGCGGAACGGGTCCGTGCCCTGCGTCTTCCCTTGCCGGAAGTCGGCTGAAGCGCTTCTGAAAATGTGAGAATGTAAATGCGCCCGTCATTCTGAGCGCAGCGAAGAATCCAGAAGACTTGGGTGGGAATTTATTCCATCCGAAGGAACTGTATGCGGCGCATTGCTTTTTTCGGCGGCAGCTTCGATCCTCCGCACCGGGGACATCTCGCCATCGCCACTGCGGCTGCGGACCGCCTCGCGCTCAATCGGGTCTTGTTCGCCCCGGCTGGCCGCCAGCCCTTGAAGGGAAAATGTCCGGCGACAGATTTTCTGCATCGCTATACGATGACGGCGCTCGCCGCCCAGGCCGATCCGCGCTTTCTTCCTTCGCTGCTGGACGCGCCGCAAAGGAATGGCACGGATGACACGCGCCCCAACTACACCGTAGAAACCCTGGCGCGGCTGCGTGCCTTGCTGGCTGCGGAACCGGAGCCGACGACACTCTTTACGCTGCTGGGCGCGGACAGTTGGCTCGATATTGGGCGCTGGTTCCAGGCCGCTCGCCTACTGGCGCTTACCGATTGGATTGTTGCCGCGCGGCCCGGCTTTTCGCTGGCCAGCGCCGAAGCTGCGTTGCCCCCAGAAGTGAAGGTCGAGCGTGGCCCGAGCGCGAACAACCCCGCAACCCACGCCGCCGCGAACCATTCCTCCGGTGTCCTTCCAGCCTGCGACCTGACCCTGCACCATGCCGATGCCGCCACAACTCGCGTGTGGTTTCTTCCGCACCTCAACGAAGATATTTCCGCGACGGATCTACGCGCCGCGCTCGATCGAGGCCAGATCGATCGAGAACTCCTGCCCGCGCCCGTCTCGGACTATATTGCCAAGACAGGAATCTATTGCTCGGTCACGCAGGAGCGTTCGCTGCGCTGAGGCAAGGCCAGTCCCGACGCGTTTCCTCCGCGCAAATCAGATGCTTCTACTTCTTGGCATGCCCGCTTGCAACGGACTAGGATGGGAGGACTGGCACAATTCAAATCGCCCCTGGGAGATCGTACGATCGCATGACAAAAACAGAAATCCGCCGCATGGTCGCCGCTGCAGCCGCCGCTTGTGAAGAGAAGAAAGCCGAGCAGATTCGCATCCTCGAACTGGATCCAGCGGACTCCGGCTTCACCGACTATTTTCTGATCTGCAGCGGCAGCAACGACCGGCAGAACCAGGCCATCGCCACGGCAGTTGAGGAGCGGATGGAACGCGATTTCGGCACTCGGCCCAACTCCATGGAAGGCTATCGCCAGGGTGAATGGATTCTCCTCGACTATGTCGACTTTGTCGTCCACATCTTTTTGGAAGAGAAGCGCGACTTCTACAACATTGAACGGCTGCGCAAGACCGCGACTACCCTCGACCTGGAGCAGATGAAAGCTTCGCTGACCAAGCGCGTCTCAGCCGTCCGCAAAAAGCAGGCCGCCAAAAAGGTCGGAGCGAAAAAAACGCCCACAAAAAAGATCGCCGCCAAGAAGGCTGTGAAGAAAGCTGCCAGAAAAACTTCGACGAAAAAAATCCTACTGAAGAAGGCCGTCAAGAAAGCCCCGAGAAAAACACGAAAATCGCAATGACACCGGGACAAAGACCCTAAAGAGGAGGAAGATAGGCCCGCTTGCCGGCACAATGTAGGATGAACCAGGACGTTCGATTACCGGATGTTCTTCTTCAGCGCGGCGCCCACTACCTTTCCCAATCCTGATTCCTGCACAAAAATTATCAGCCTCAGGTTCTTCGAAGCGATGTCTGGGTCGAGTTTCAGGCCTACCTGAGTATGGACCTTGGCTCCCTTTTTCACTTTTCCCACCGGTTTCAATATCTCCGCTACTGCTACGTGCGTAAGGTGTTGGCCGCCATTTTCTCCTCGCAGGACATTCGATGCTGCGTGGTCCAGGGCGACTACCGCATAAATGTCGGCATTGTGTCGCAGTTGCGTGCCGTCGACATCAATTTCCGCCTGCAGCTCAGGAATCCCGCGGTTCACAGAAGCAGAAAGAACTTGAACGGGAATTTTCGGCGCTAAGGCCGCGCGGTTCAGTGCAGCTTCCATCTGTTGCGGAGTCTTCGTCCAGATGTCGTAAGTTCCATCCACCACGATCTCCGGAGTGTAGCGTTCGACCAACCCATGCACACGCGCGTAAGCATCCTGCCGACCCGTGTATCTTGCTGCGGAGTAGGGGTCCATCCATCCGTCCTGGTTGTAGTAGTCAACATGCTCGCTCAGAACAATGAGCTGCGCATTGGGGATGGGTTGGTGCTCGTCCAACTGCTGCAGATATGCCTCAGCCGGCGGGCAGGTGGAACATCCCTCTGAAGTAAACAGTTCCACGAGAACGGGTTTGGGAGCGGTACTCGTTCCTGCCGCTGCAGCGCCCATCTGCAGGTTGGCAAAACTGATCGCTGCTAACAGCGCTACAAGAGGTCTCATAGTTGTCCCAATCAGCAATCCCGCCTATTCGGGGGATGGTGCAGCCAACATCAGATACCTGTCGTTGCGCGAGTGTCAAGTAGAAAGGTCACCCGCGAGCGGCGAAGTCAGGCTTGGCCACGCAGGGCGGACGCGCGCGCAAGGAAACCTCTTTGACAGTCGCAATACTGTGCAGGATACTCAAGGGGAAACATGAATCCGTCTCAACTTGAGAATGAAAACTCCGAGGGACTGACATGAGAAACTATCGACTCCTGGCCTTGATCGCACCCACCGTGGTTGGAGTGGGTCTGTTCGCCACACCGGCCTTTGCCCTGCAAGGCAACAGCACGGCCTATCCCACGGCAGGCAGCCCTCTATCGGCTGAGGTAACCAGTAAGCTGGACACAAAAAATGCCACGGTGGGAGAGGCAGTTACAGCGAAAACCATTGCGGAGACAACGCTTGAAAACGGCACGACCGTTCCCAGGGGCGCGATTCTCCGAGGAAAAGTGACTGCGGTACAGTCCAAGTCTTCTGGTGGCGGGACGGCCTCCGTAATGATTACCTTCGACCAGGTCGCTCCCGGCAAAAAAGCTTCTCCAATTGCCATTCACGGTGTCCTGATCGGCGTGGCCCCCAAGCCCTATTTGTCCGACAGAGGCCCCAGCGCCTCCAACCTGCCAACGGGATCCACCAAAAATCCGATGATGACGGCCGGGGAAACCGGGCAAAGCATGGACAATACGCCCAGCGCTGGCGAAACGGTCGCCATGGGCAGCAACCTGAAAAATGTCACGCTGGCGTCTCCGCCGGACAAGGCTGCGGGAACCCTGACCTCCAGCCATGGCGACATCAAACTTGATCACGGAACACGAATTGCTGTCGCACTGGAAGCCAATTAGAGCAGATTGACAATCAGGGCAGTTAAGTGCCGAACGGAGTCATTCTGAACGCAGGTCAATCTGCCTCGGCGGACGACCGCAGTGAAGGATCTCATGTATTTGAAAGGAAAAGGCAAATGCCCATGTCCTTCGGTTCTCGCGGCGACCTCAGGATGATGGGTCGTCTGGAACCTGCACTCTGCACCAAAGGAAAGTTGCTATTGACCCAAAAGAAGCAGGAAGCCCGGAGGCTTCCTGCTTCTTTTGGGTTTCTGCTTCAGATCTAGAGCAGAATCAAGGTAGCTATACCCAGGAGCGGTCATACGTGTAATCCTGGGTTTCTCTGGCGAAGTGACCGCGAAGCCGACGATGGGACGAGCCTATTCGGACGATCTGCGGGTAAGGATTT
>JAJYUB010000097.1 GCA_021792795.1 Acidobacteriota bacterium
AACTTACACCTACCGCCTGGGCCGCCAACCATCAGTAATTTTCAACCGCGCGGCTGGAACAGACCTTACAGTTCATCACAGCCATGCATCCCTGAATAGGTGTGGTTGCCCTTACGCATACGGTGCAACAGCGTTTTGATTCGATCAATCATAGAGGGAATGACCGACTTCTGGCGGAAGAATTTGGCCGCCCGCTGGCGCACCACTCGTTCCAGAGGCTGGGCGGCGGCGATGGATTCTTTAACCGCCCCGAAGGCGATCTCAAGGGTAATGTCGTGCCGATAGAGATCGGCGATGTCCAGGACAAAAGCCTGCCCGGAGTCCTCGTGAATGAAACCAAGCTGGGGAATGGCGCCGAGTGAGGCGACGGCCACGGCGGCAGCGGCGTTCATGGCGGTGGCGGCATGATTGATGGCCATGTTGGGCGCATCGGTTGCGTTGGGATTGGCGCGGTCGTAGCTGCGGCCATGCCATGGAATGGAAAAGCGCTCGGCAGCGATCTGATAGCTGCGCTTGATGCGGGCGCCTTCTTGTCCGCGCAGAACTTCAATGTCGCGCGTCAGAACAAATTCGCCGAAGCGAATCGCGTACATAGCTCGTGCGACTTCCATACGGCTTTTGGGATTGGCCCAGAGCGAAACCTGAGAACGAGCTGCGGACGAGCTGTCAGGCAACAACGGCGGAGCGGTATAGAAGCGCACCGCGCCTTCGCCGACGGCAGCCAGAGCGCAGCCGTGTCGCGCCAGCAGACGCAAAGCATCATGCGTGACGCTTGACCCCGGCCCCAGTAGGAAGATGGAAACCGACTGATGGGGAATCTGGTAGTCGCCCGCCTGCAGCTCGCCATCGCCGGCCGTGATAAAGCGCAGACAGCCGTCTTCGACCTCAAGCCGTCCACGATCCAGCCAGACCAGTCCGTGCCGGTCGGCATGAGGGATCCGCGCTTTTTCCAGTCCGAGCCGACCTGCCAGCATTTAGTGGCTCCTTGGCGGGCGCAGGAGCAACATGCCAAAGCCATAGGCTTTGTGGCGGCCAACACCTTTTGCCAGCAACTCTTGGAATCGTGCCGGGTCAACAATCACCAGATTGCCGTGCAGCGTGGCGTCCGGCCCTTCGGGGGCAAAGTCCTTACGAGCTGCGCGATGACGCTGAAAGTGCGCCAGACGCACGTCCTGCTCCAACGTGGCCGTCCCTCTGAGCCGCTCCGCCAGCCAGTCCACATAGACGGCTTGGCGCGAGCGCCCCGCCAGGGTCATTTGCTGCTCGTGCTCCCCGTTAGTCTGGGGAAAGCGACGGAGCGCCTCGATCAGAAAAGCGTCCATCTCCGCACCTTTTGCGAAGGCCGCACCGCTGGAATTTGGCAAGGGACTGGCAATGCGGCTGACTGGCTTGATGCGCACCTCAAAGCCGACACGCCGTCCTGAGCGCCAACTCTCGGGCAAAGGCTTGGCGTCTAGATGTGTCCAATCACAAACGGACGCGACCTCGGGCAAGGCGTAAGTCTGCGCCGCATCGCGCAGCATAACCTGATCCGACCTACTGTAAGCGTAGAGGTGCCCCTGCATTGAGCGAGGTGCCACCAGCAACCGAAACGGCGACAGCACGCCCGCGCCGAAACTCTCCACCAGCAAGTGATGCAGAGCGCGGCCCTCATCGAAGTCGGCGTCCTGTTCTCTTCCGTTTTGGTCGCGGCGGGTGGTCCAACCGTAGTTGCGTGCAGCCGCCCAGCGTGCCAGGGGTGGCAGCGAGACGGTCATTCGCACCAGATGAAGTGTGCTCATTGACTCGCCTCCGTCACAATCAGTTCCCCTTCCACAACCGTGCGCGAGCCGCCATGCAGTCCGGTCTTCCAATTGCGCAGATCAGGCAAAGCCAGAACGCGATGAACTACCGCCCCGCTCTCAGGGCCTTCCGCGGGGGGCCAAATGGCCCGCATAGGTTGCCTTCCCTCCTCAATCAGCGGTACACGTTGCAGCGCCTCGTAGGCTGTTGCCACTTGAACTTCACCATAAAAAATCGGTGTCGAAGGGAGGCATGGCTTGCGGCCGATGAAAAGCGGCCGGGCCGGAGATTGAAGAGCACGCGCTACCGCACTCAGGTCAGGCTGCACTTCAGCGGAGAGAAGACGCAGAGCCACAGTCACGCAGGCGTCGGCGTGATAAAAGCGTTGACGGCGATGAGGAGCGCCATAACTGGCGCCGTCGCGCCCTTCCGGCACACCCAGGGTCGTCCAGCCCTTATCGTTCTTTTCCAGTCGCGCATTTTGCATGTCGATCAGCAATCCGAGGGGATTCTCACGATCTCGCCGAACGGCAAAAACCAGCCTATCCTGCAACTGCTGATGGGCGGCCCAATCGGTGCGTTCCCAGCCCAAAGCATTGGCGATCAACCCCGTCAGCATGGATGCGGCGGGAAAATCGCGCGTCACGCCCACCTGGTCGATGGCCACACCGCCGAAGGCCAGCAGCGGAGCCTCCAGGCGCAAGATCACCCAGCGATGTTCCTGGGTCATATCCCCTCTCCCAGCCGCTCCGCAGCCCATGCCGCCAGATCGGGCAGTGAGCCCTTTTCTATCCCAGGCAGTGTCGCGTCGGCTAAGCTCAGATAGCTGCGCTGCTCCCCCGTCGCGTAGGTCGCATCCAGGTTGGCCAAATGCTTGCCGAGCTCCTCGATCGCCAATTCTAGATCGGGCGCGACGGCCTTGCGATAGGCTCCGGCCAGGCTGCGCGGCTGGCGATCCCCCGCCTCCAATAGCAGAAGACTGGCCCTCTCATAAGGTGCCGTCGAGCCCAGCTTGGCCCCAGGAGAGACCTCGGCAATCAGGTACACGAGATTGTGCACCACACGAGCTGCGAGCGTCTTGTCGCCACTACAGTTGGCGATCAGACCGGGGAGGTCGATCACCACGTAGCCGTAAAACAGGCCCGAGGTGAGTTCCGTCTCCTGAATCGTGTCGGCGCCGGCATCGTCCGCGTCCTCTTTCAGGTCGTCCATCGCCGTGAAGTAGTCACTCTCCGTCTCCGCCGCATGAACCGTGAAAGCATGAGCGACGTGGACCGGAGCGTCGATATTGGCGGCCGGATCGGAGGTCACCATGCGACCAAAAAGGGCTGAGGTCAATCCACCCGGTAAAGTTGCAGACTCACGCAGAACTTTAATGTTGTCCTTGAATGCCTTCGCCCATTCCGCGACCGCAGTTTTAGCTGCGGCGGCGCTCTCCGACGATGTCGCCAGACGTTCGGCTTCCGATGCGAGCCAGCGAATCTCAGGAGCACCAAAGAGTAGCGTCTGGCGGCTCTGCTTGCCCTTGTCAGCCTTGTCGCCGTACACCGCTTTTTGGAACTCCGGCTCCAGCGCTTCGAGTATTTCGGCAGCGACCTTGGTTCGAAGCGGATCGATCACCAGCTTTGTCACCAACTCACGGGAACGATAAGACAACTCGGCGCCAGGGATTATATGCAATGAGTGTGGATCGTCGGCCATGCGCCAATGCCGTTTCAGGCACTGCGAAGAGATCCGCGTGCGCAATGTGCCGCCGTACGGCAATCGCTTGGCAAGACCGCTGTCATCCCGGTTAAGCAGCGCGGCGGTGTAAGAGTGGAGCGTATGGATTTGTAAAAAGCGCGGGTCTGACATCAGGCGATTCCTTCCTCTTGTTTGGTTTGGTATGCCGCACGGTCAAGTCTTGCGTAGTAATGTTTGGCTACATCCTGAAGTGGGTAAGCTTCGTCCTGCCTTAACAGCAGACGCGCAACTTCTATGCAGTTCACTCCGTTCTGCGGGCTTCGGCTCCGCGCCAACAGACGCGCCATGCGCTCCAGTGCCTCTCCCCGCTGTGCCGCGGGCGTGGCGAGAAACCGGGCCAGTCTTGCCTCGGAATAAACCGGCTTTGGCTCAGTCCCTGGCGGCGGCCAAGTCGGCGTGCCGCCGTCGCACAAAATAGCCCCAAGGTGCTGCCTCCTGTCATGGAGGCGCACGTCGGCACCGCGATGGCCACAGGGCGTCAACAAAGCCATCATGCGGATGATCTGCTTCCACGCATTCAAGTCGCAGTCGCGCAATTCGTACTGCGCCACCATGCGCCAGAAGATGGGGGTTCCGGGGCCGTCGGGTTCCATGCGCCGCAAGTCAGCGAGCGGGCCAGAGTCTAGACTCAACAGTTTGGCTGAGATTGATTCGATCGTTTCCTCAAGCATTGGCATGGCTTAGATTCTCGCTTTCACGGTCGCAAAACAGTTCGGGAAAAGCGCGTTGGATCGAACTTCGGAAGGCACTGCGTGCGCGGGCCTCGGCGCGCGGTCGAAACAGCCGCGCACACGGTATCGACGGCAACGCTGCCTCGAAGATTTCTTCCGCCTTCCTGTGCAGCTCACTTACAAAGCGAAGGTCTTCTGATTGCAGAGCCTTTCGACCAGCCTCCTGCGCCTCAAAACGCGCCCAGAGACGCTCGAAAAAGATCGCATCCGCTGCATGGTCCAGAGTTGTACGAGCACCGTCGGTTAATGCGTAATGTTCTTTCCGTCGCTTGTCCGCATCACCCCCGGCCGCCACCAGTGTCAATGCCAGGCGAAGGGCGGCATCAAACCTGCTGATCTCTTCCATTTGTTTCTTGGCCAACTCGTGCAGTTCCTGGCGTCTCGGTCCCAAGGCTCGCGAAATCCTGCCCCCAATCGGCAAAATCCGTGACTTGAACCCCTCCGTCTTGCTGTTTCCACGCGAGAGCGCCTGCGCTACAAGCGCCACGGTTCCACCTTCTGCTTCAAACGAGGCGGGGCGAGCCAAGAGGGGTAGATTCCAATCACCAGAAAACAACAGCTCCACAAGCTTGGAATAATCGAAGTTGCCGCTCGACAAAGTGAAGCTTTTATTGGCGGTCTTGTGAACCGGAGCCCAAGGGTCGCCTAACGCTCCATTCATATTCTTGGCCTCAATGCGCGGTGTACTCGATGTGCCACGAACACACGCAATGCATCCTTGCTGCATTGAGAGCCGCACACGACGGCAAATTTCTATGAACCAAAGGTCCAACGCCTGCAACGGAAGCTGCTCTCCTTCGGGCCACGGCGCGATCCAGACCAAACCTAGTCCGCCTTGTTGCGGATAGCCAACATGTCCGTATTTCGCGCCTTCCTCTGCGCGCGTGGCTACCATAGTGGAGACATCCCGGCGAAACCAGGACCCTGGACTTGGCTCATTGGATTTGGCGTGATCTTTCGCGAGCGGTGCGAGGCTCAACATCGGACGCGAGGAAGAGCCGCCATTCATGCGCACGATTCCATAGTTCTTCGCTCCACCGAATCCTTCGCTGGTTTGTAGCGACACCAACGCAAAGACCCAATCCTGCGCCTCTGCCTGAAGCGCTACGGCCTGTTTGAGGTCATGATTGCGAGAGTTGATCAGCAGATCAAGCGCGTCCGGAGTAGCCGTGTAATTGCCAAGACTGATGCCCTCCGGCACAGGTGGTTGCATAAAGGCAGGTTTGCTCTTGTCCTTCACCACCAGGCACCATGGCTCATCGTCGGCAAATTCTGGCGTCAGCCCGCGCAGGGCTTGCGCCCACGCAGCCTCCGTGTCAGGCATATTACTCACACCCGCCCGATGCAGCGCTAATGCGGCCAATTGCACTAGAAACATGTGCCAGGCCGGTACCTGATGCGGGCGAAGCGCTGGGTAACTCTCCACCTCGTCTCGAATCAGCAAGGCGAGCAACCCCGGGAGAGTGACAGGCTCATTGGGTAATGCGTGCAGAAGCGGAGTAGTCAATAGATTAAGTGCGCACTCAGTCACTTGCTTCCTCTCGAAAGGCCGCTGCGATTGTAAAGGAACATCCTATTGCCTAGCTCGACGGTCAGCAAGCCTTCAGCTTGCATTGGCCGTACAGCTTCCCGCGAATCCAGCCCTTGTGACCAGTGAGCAGGAAGAGTGAGTCCGCTAATATTGACCCCGAAGGGGCCGCGAACAGTCTCCACAAAGGTTATGCGGGCCCCTTCTTCACCCAAACGAGTACGAATGGATTCTTCATCCTGAGCAAACAGCACCGCGGGGTCGGCGAATGAAACCTCCGTGTGCAGAGACACATTCTTGGCCGCGCCGCGATCGGCAATCTCGCTGCCTACCACTTCGTTGCGGTAGTCGCTCCATGTCCGCCCGAGTTCGCTATGCAGTTCGTCGATCCGTTCCTCGTGGGTGGCGCTCTCCACCAGCAGGCGATTCATGGCGGGCAACGTCCATACCGGATGTTCAACAACCAGTCTCCGAGTCAACTCCAGCATGGACAGATCGCGATAGATCCCGCTGTGGCCTTTCCTTTCTCTCCACGCCCCAAGGCCATTCTCAAACGCAGGCGCCAGTAGAGGCTCTAATCCTCTTGACGGAGTCAATACATGACAGCGTGGCGTCTCGAAGCCAACAGGTCGCGCGACAGATGCATGCCGGTGAAGACGGCCAATGCGCTGCAGCAAAACATCGACCGGACACAGGTCGGTAATCAGCAGATCCGCATCTATGTCCAAGCTCTGCTCGAGAGTTTGCGTTCCGATCACGATCACCCCACGATCGCCGCGAGTCTTCGGCGACAGCGCCGCTTCCACCGCGCGATCCAGAAGTTTGCGGTCTTCCGGTGCAAATCTACCGTGGTGCAGTGCCGGGCCGCCGGAGACGCGGAGCAAGAGGCTCTCACCACCACCGAGACGGACTGCCTGCCATGCATCCACGGCTGCGGTCACTGTGTTCCGAATGATCAGTACTCGCGCCCCACACTGAGCTGCACGCATAGCCATATGCGCACATTCCGCAGACTCCATACTTGGAACCAGATTCAGTTCAACGGACTTTTGCCTCTCCGCAGATGATGCACTCAGCGGTTCCTTACTACTCCTTCCCCATACCGCCGGATATGGAATCATCTTCTCCGCATCAAATGCGGTTGCGGCCGTGCCGAGCCACTTGCTACGTGCGCGCGATCCAAGCGTAGCGGACATCAGCAAAGCATGACCGCCGCAGCCCATGTGGATACGCAGCAGGTTATGCAGAACCTCGGCCATGTAGCTGTCGCTGGCGTGGACTTCATCAATCACCAGCAAGCTGCGCGACAGAGCCGCGCCGCGCAGATGGGCATGCTTGACCTGCAATCCGGCCAACATGGCTTGATCGACAGTGCCTACGGCAACCGTCGCCGCCAGGTAGCGCTTGCTGCTTTCAGCCGCCCAGCGAGCCTCCAGAATCTCATCCGAAACACTGTCCGCATCCTCCCAAAGGACCTTCCAGCCGGGCAGCGCTACACCCTCCACCTCACCAGATTTCATGTAACCCGGCACGGCCAAAATCGCTTCCGGCGCGGGCTCTCCAAATAGTCGCTTGAGCATTTGATTTACGCGGCCGTGCAGTTGAACCGCAGACGTCCGCGTTGGCAAGGCAAAGTAGAGTCCCTCCACTTTGCCCGCCTCAAAGAGGCGGGCAAAACGCCAGAACGCTGCCTCTGTCTTGCCAGAGCCCGTCTCCGCTTCCAGAATGATGAGCTGCTCTTCGACTGGAAATCTATCTACGATTCTTTGTGTGGCGTTTGGCGACGTAAATCCGATGACGGTGGAGAGATTCATGCTTTTTGCGGTGCGGGATTGGAGCGATCTCACATCGAGCCCAATCGTACAAGCCGCACTCCGGGCCTGTTGCCGCGCTCGATGAATATAATCAGGATCGAGTTTGCCCGCATAGTTGAAGAATCCTCGGTCTGATCCCAACCAGTCAGCAAGCGACACCATACCACAGAACAGGTGTTGAAATTCTGCTCGGCTTGGCAAAGCCTTAACCTCTGAGGAAAACGCCAGCGGAAACCAATCTCGAAGCACTGCTCCAATATCAGCAGCGGCTGCGGCCGGGTCATAATCAACCTGAGGCGTCCGCACGCGATTCCATCTGTCCGCCGCCATGCTGCTCACCGCGAGCGGGCGGCCATGATGCGAGAGTGCCGCATACAGCAAATCGAATTCCAAGCCCCAGCGGATTAAGTCATCGAGGCACAGGTGCGTGGCGAGATTCGGCGGCGCATCAGCAGAGTAGATGGTCGCTCCCTCCTGCACGTGTCCGTGCAGAGGCGGTCGCCAGGTGGCCGCTGGCCATCCCTTGGCCTGAAACCCCGGATGCAGCTTACCAACATCGTGCAGAAAGCAAATTACCGCCAATCGCTCCAGCACCACCGGTGCCAAAAGCTCGCCTGCTGCTCGTTCCAAGCGAGCGCGGAAGGCAGGCAAGGATGAAATCACTTCGAAGCAGGCCGCCACGTCCGCACAATGATGAGCAAGGTGATGGAACTCGCCAGTGTTCCTATCAATCTTGCCCCATGGGTGTCTATATCGAGCTTGATTTTCGACCATGTTCCGTTTCTCTTCCCGCTTGTGAAGGTAGACATTCCGCCGGGCTGCATAGGAGTCCAGCTGACAGCTAGTTTGATTTCGTGGCGTTCTCATCTGACGGCCGGTATCGGCGACGGCTTCCTCCGGTCGGCGCGGGATACAGCATCTCTGCAAGATCAAGAGCCGATGCGTGCCCGGCCAGCAGTAGTACTTGCCCCGCACAGCGAGCATCGTCAATTGCGTCATGCGCTCGATACGATAGACCAAAATTTTGGGCGAGACTCGTGAGTTTGTGGTTTGCAAGGCGCGGCCAGACCCGGCGAGCGATTCCACACGTATCCAACCAACCCGCAACTGGGATGGCGGACAAGCCGTAGCGCATGTCGGCACCGTTCATGGCCGTACGATCGAAGTAGGTGTGACTGGCAATGGTTCGATCTTCAAGCAGAGAGCGGAGCTTTGGCCGCAGTTCGGGCCAGGTCGGCGCGCCTGAGACATCCTGTGGGCCGATCCCATGGATTCGCGTATTGAATGACAAAAAGGGAGCTTCAGGGTTGACGAGTACACCCCAAGTCTCAGTCGGGAGGCCATTTCGAAAGCAAGCTATCCCTATCTGGCAAATGCTCGCAGGCGAGTGGTTCGCTGTTTCCACGTCAACCGCGACGAACTCCATCTCAAGTACTCTTTCAATGCCGGAATTTAGAGCAGAGGTCGGTTCATCTCAGGAGGCCATCCCGACATGCAGATGTTCTTCCGATCCGAACGGAGGACCGGAGGAATCTACACTGTTGGGAAATACTGGATAGTATACCCTGTCGAGATGCCCTTGGGCGGGAACCTCGCGCAGTGACCTTGCCCGCGCAAAGCGTATCCATTATGAGAGGGCGCCCGTTCTTCAGAAGGAAGGTTGCAATCCTTGGTGGGGCTGTACTGCAGTCTCCCCTGGGTGCGACAACTGCTACGCCGAGAAGTTTGACCGCCGCGTGGGCGGCTCGCATTTTGGAAAAGGGCAGCCGCGCCGCGAATTCGGCGACAAACATTGGAACGAGCCGCTTCTCTGGGACCGCGATGCCGCCAAAGCGAATCGCAAGGATCGCGTCTTCTGCGCCTCCATGACGGACGTGATGGACGATGAAGCTCCGGCAGGCGCTTTAGATCGCCTCTACGCGACCATTGACGCCACTCCCAACCTCCTCTGGCAGTTCACTCTTGTCCAAGACAGCGTTTTTGTCGCAGGCGCGCAGTTGATTTCAAAGGACATACCCATCCTTTCCCGCTGACAGCAGCAGGTCTGTCCGGCATCCCATCCGCAATGGATTTCTAAGTTCCA
>JAJYUB010000098.1 GCA_021792795.1 Acidobacteriota bacterium
CTTCGGGAGCGACGGTGTATCTGACATCGAAGGCGACCGGGACGATCTCGGATTACCCGTTGACGGCCTCCTCCGGCAGCTATTGGTCGAAGTACTTCACCGGGCCGTCGTTCAGCGCGTCGGCCTCAGGCGCGGACATGACGGGCGGCGTCAACGCGGTGTATTCCGGGGCGGACGTGCTCAATGAGACCTACACGGTCGATCCCTGGGGCAACCAGCAGGAGTCCGGCAACTTCAATTTCCAGCAGTCGTACAATCCAGCTAACAACCAGATCAACGGCTACAGCTACGACGCGGCGGGAGACCTGTTGGGCGACGGCATGAATACCTACGCCTACGACGGCGAAGGGATGCTGACGGCCACCAACAGTGCGCAATACGTGTACGATGCGTTGCAGCAGCGGGTGGAAAAGACCGGCGGCAGCAATCCGACGGAAGTCGTCTATTTCAACGGGCATCCCATGGCGCTGCTCAATGCAACTAGCGGAGCGTGGACGGACCTGATCTGGGCAGGCAGTAACATGCTGGCCGAGGTGCCAGGCAGCCAGACGGCGACGCCGGTCTACCGATTGCTGGACCATGAAGGCTCGTTGGTGGCGACCACGGACGGCTCGGGCAACGTGACCGGGACCAACCTGATGATGCCCTACGGCGAAACATTGTCCTCCAACACCAGCGACCCGTATGCGTTTGCGGGCCTCTATCAGGACACGGAGTATGGCGGCGACGATGCCTGGTACAGGAACTACTCCACCGAGCAAAGCCGCTGGCTGACCCCGGACCCCTATAACGGCAGCTACGACCTCAACAATCCCCAGAGCTTCAACCGCTACATGTACGTCAACGGCAGCCCGCTCGGGTTTACCGACCCGACTGGGTTGGTAGACGGGTGGGCTACCGGAATTGGAGGCAGTCCATGCACAGCAGCCAATAAGGCATTTGGGCTATCAGGTAACGATAGCTTATCTCCTCAGGGGTTCAATTACTGCAATCCATTTGCATCGGTGATTACTTATGCGCTTTCTCCCCTGCTTGTGCCCTTAGCGGACGAGGCCGTCCAAGGCGTGAATGCAGTCTTTGGTACAAGCTTTGCAACGAATGTGTCGATCGGACAGATAGTTCCATTTATCGCGGCAGCGATTACCATAGGCTGCAGCATCGATAACAGTACATCTGCCTGCGGGCCGTCCGGAATCACTGCGCTAATACCGGGTGACTGGGGAAAGGCAGCAGGGGACGGTGTTGCAGTCGCTACCGCCATTTCCTGTTCCATGGGAGGGCTAACAAATCCAGTGTGCGATGGATTCGTGGTATACAACATCGCGAACGCACTTTATTCATTCTTCAACGATCTCTTCAATGGCCCAGCACAATTCACGGGCAGCCTGCTTCCACGCCCGTCCGCGCTAGGCGGTTTGGGTACATCGCCGATCGGGATTCCGAATCAAAATCTGAGTACTCCGGGGATATTGGGACAATCGTCACATGGGGTGATTCCATCTCCTGGAATGTTTATCCAATGAGAATCATCAGGCCCCTCCGCAAATCTCGGCTAAAGATATACCCGTTATGCATCTTGTTGATGGGAACGGCTCAAGTGCCGTTTGCAGAGAACATTGACGGGTTCGTTACAAATGTGAAGACTTTGCACTCGTTTGATGTTGGTGCGATTAGTATCGCTTTCAATCGCACTACAAAGTGCGACATCCAATCGGTTGACTACCAAGTTAACGGAGAACGGCGAGTCCATGAAGTCGTTCGCGCAAACATACATTTTTCCTTTGACACCTTTCCACTTTCTGCAAATATGCACTCCATTCCATGCCACGGTCTCAATGTACATGTAGGAACGCGAATACTTGCGTCGGGTGATACCGATGCCTCCGGAATATTTTTGGCAACGCACGTTTCCATCTACACAGTGCATGGCATGAGAATATTTGGCAAAATGCGAGAACCCGGGAGAATTCAAGGAGGAGCCGTACTCGAGGAGCGCCCTAGGCTAAACCTAGAACACAAATTGTCCGGCAGTCTCTGGGTCGACGGTTACCCACTCGGCTTAACAACCTATACTTCTTTCGGGATAGCGCCGACGGGGAGTCAAATGACGTTCGGCTACTTTGGATCGCCCCGTAGTGGCCCTGAATTTGGAATTAGGCCGGCAGATAGTTGCGTTGGCCAAAATGCACCCGCAGAATTATTTAAAGAAAACACCTCGGTACTTTACGACGCTCTTCGCCGATCAGATGGGAAAATTATCTCGACGCACATGTGTCTCTGGCGAAGCCAAACGGCTGAGAGCCCGACGCCAAAAAATAACTTTGCCGTAAAGCTTCCTGATTACAGGCTTAACACTCCTGGGTCCATCAAGATGCATAGACATGGGCATCTGGAAATTATTCCGGATCGGCTATTGCAGGAGAATATTGCGGGGCTAGGAATGAAACTTATTCCCAAGTATGCTCAAGTTTGTCCTGGATCAGATCCAAGTAGGCCGCAGTTCAGATTTGTTGTTATTCGAAGCGCCGACCCATCTCTAGGATATGCGATGAACGCCAGTAAGGGATGGACATACGGCATCACACGACCAAGCTTTGATGATGCAGCGATAGCCATGCCCGATGGATTGATCGCCATTCCCGACTCTACCCTAGCGAGGCTCCGTAGCAACGCGCAACTAGCAAGCATTTTGTCGTTTGCGATTACGCAGGTGCTGCAGCGTCAATTGCTCGTAACAATCCGGTCTCATCAATACTTTGGCGGAATATATAACCTTCCCTCCGGGCCATATTTCGACATCGTATTCAGAGATGAACAACTCCTCCGCATCGGCATCCGTCAAATGTATTTGGCTGGCTACGACATCCGGGAAGCCCCATTCGCATGGGCGGTAGCGCAGGGGAAACCGGTGAACAATCCGATGATCTACTCCAAGCACCCGGACAAGGAGATTCCTTGGTACGCGGCGTATGCCTTCAACTACATCAGCCAGTACTATCAGGATGTGGACTACAGCAAGCTCAAGCGCGGACGCGCTGAGTATCAGCAGTTCCTCAAAGAACTCTACAAAGCCGACCCGAGTTTACCTGCGCCAAAAACGCAGGAATAGAATGGTTCTGCTGAAATGATGTTGCAACGGGTGACCGATGAAATTACAGACGCGATCTTCAATCTGCCTACGGACGGTACCTGCGCTTTTCACGATGCTTCTGCTCGCACTTTGCACTGGGTGCGGCAGCGGCAGCAGTTATTCCGGCGGAGGAGGAGGAGGCACGCCGCCCCCCGCAAACGCCAAGGAATGGACGTGGGTGGGCGGCAGCGAAATGCGATCCAGCATTCCATCCAGCGTGTACGGTACCGAGGGTGTTGCATCCGCATCGAACATTCCTGGAGGACGGGACGCAGCCGTCTCCTGGACGGATAGTAGCGGCAATTTTTGGCTGTTTGGCGGCGGCAGGGTCGATCCAATTGGGAACCTAGGACCGCGCAACGATCTGTGGGAGTACACCCCGGCATCGAAAGAATGGACATGGATCAGCGGCAGCAGCACTGTACCCGGCAACCAGTTGGGAATCTATGGGACAGAAGGCACAGCAGCGGCGACCAATGTCCCAGGTGGCCGGAGCGGCGGCGTTTCCTGGATCGATAGCAGTAACAATCTTTGGCTGTTCGGCGGCGGGGGCTATGATTCGGCAGGAAATCAGGGCATCCTGAATGACCTTTGGGAATTTAGTCCGACCTCAAAGCAGTGGACGTGGATGGGCGGAAGCAACGTACGAAACGGCAACGCCGTCTATGGCACGCAAGGAGTAGCAGCGGCGGCCAATGTTCCCGGTGCCAGGAGCGGCGCGGTTTCGTGGACGGACCGCAGCGGCAATTTCTGGCTGTTTGGCGGCGGTGGGTTTGACGCAAACGGTAATCTTGGCAACTTCAACGATTTGTGGGAATTTAGTCCTTCCAATAAGCAATGGACATGGGTTAGCGGGAGCAATACGGTCAACGCCAATGGGGTATACGGCACACTTGGCTCAGGCTCTGCAGCGAATGTCCCCGGGGCTCGGGAAAGTGCGGTTTCCTGGACGGACAGCAGCGGGAATCTCTGGCTCTTTGGAGGATATGGGTCCGATTCGACGGGGGGCCCGGCGGCATCGGAATATGATCTAAACGATCTGTGGGAGTTCAGTCCATCGAGCAAGGAATGGACCTGGATGAGCGGAACTAGCGCTGTCAGCACGGTGGCTCCGGGAGTTGCAACTTGCGTACCGGGAGTTTATGGCACGGAGGGAACCGCCGCCGCCGCGAATGTTCCCGGTGGACGCAACTCCGCGAACTCCTGGATCGATGCCAGCGGCAATCTCTGGCTGTTTGGCGGACTGGGTTGTGACGCCAGCGGAACCACCGGATCTCTGAACGATCTATGGGAGTTCAGTGCGACGAGCAAGACGTGGACGTGGCAAAACGGAAGCAATTCCGTGGGCGCACCGCAAGGCGGGACCGGGGGCCCATCCGGAGTGTACGGAACAGAGGGAACAGCGGCGGCCACCAACACGCCCGGAGGACGCGACGGCGCGGCAACATGGGTCGACCCGAGTGGCAATCTCTGGCTCTTCGGGGGCAACGGCCACGATTCGACAGGAGCCCCCGGATTACTCAACGACCTGTGGAGTTATACGCCGTAGTGCTACCACCTGGCCCAGCAAGTATTTTGCGTAAACACAAGTAAGCTGAATTAAGAATGGGTTTCAATTCAGCACTGACCGAATCGTGCTGTTGAATTCCTCCAGTGAGGCGTGGATCGACCTAATCGGGCAGGCGACAGCTTAATAAATGTAACCCCACTGTGACCCCACGATATGCAATCCATCTCACTCCCAAACGCTCTCTTTGGCTGCCAGCCGCTCTGTGCGATGTCTTGTAGTTGCAACAAGTTAACGCCTCATAACCCAAAGGTCGTAGGTTCAAATCCTACCCCCGCAACCACTTACGAGATTTCGACTGAACAATAACTGAACAGTTTGGCCTGTCGCGTCAGGCCGCTGATTCGGTTATTGTTTTTTTGCCCCCTTCCATTACCATTTCGACAATTTTGGCGTTTGCCGGACGGGTCACGTTCAGCATTGAGCTGCGCCCATATTTCGTTGTCATGGCGATGTCGGCGTGCCGCATCAGCTTCTGTTGAACTTCCAGCGGCAGCCCCGATTCGGACAGGTTCGCCCGATACGTGTGCCGGAAGGCATGCCAGCCGAGTTTCGGCAGGCCGATTTCCGGACTGGCCGCAGCCTTGTTGAGATGCCGCTGCCGCATGGTGTCGGCGTGATACGGCTTGCCAGTGTCGATATTGCCAAAAAGCCAGCCGTTGACAGGCATCTCTACCTCTTTCCATTTCTGAAGCACCTTTACCAGCTCGGGATGAAGCGGCAGCTCATCTTCGCTGGCGAGGGTCTTGGTGCTCTCCACATGGCCGTTCACCGCCGAACGCCGAATCTGGAGCTTGCCGGTTTCCAGGTCGACATCCTCCCACTGCAGTCCCAGGATTTCGCTGATCCGCAAACCCAGGCACATCGCCAGCGTAACCATCACCCGGCAATGATGCGGGAGCTTCGGAAGCAGCGCATGGTACTGCGCGGCTGAGACCAGAACGATTTTCCGGGTTCTCTTCGAGACGCCCGGAATCTCGATCAGGCTCATGGGATTGCGCTGGATGGTCAGATACCGCCAGCGCATGGCGCATTCAAACAGCCGATGGAACACGGCCTTCGTGTGTCCCTTCGTCTTGGGAGCGAGAGGCCGAGGCTTCTCCCCCTTCTTTCGTGGTGCGGTGTGGAGGTTCTTGATCCACTGCTCGACAGCCATCGGATCGGCAGCCATCTCGCAAACCAGAACGTCTTTCCAATCCGGCTTGATCCGATACCTCACCATCGAGCGCATGGCCGAGGCCGTAGCGTGGCGTTCAGGAAGTCCCTCGAGCAAATAGCGGTCGCACAGGTCCCCGAACGTCGCCGCGTCCAGACGATGGTTGATGTTGGCTTTCACATCCCCCAACGCCAGTTGCGCCGCGGCCTTCGTTTTGTACTGGAGCACGGCTCCAAGAACGCGATACTTCAAGTTTCCGTCCTCCCGGTAGCGGAAGACCCAGACGTCGGGTCCCTTCTTCCGCGCCTCTCGTTGCAAACAACCATTCTGATAGGTGTTTCGTGCAGTTTTTGTCATGCCACTTCTCTTCCTGTGCGCCGGTAAAAACCGGCGAGGTGTAGTGAATGCAAGTTTCATACGGTGAAGGACTAGCGAACCACACTGGCCCCGAGTCATGCGGAGCCGTCCGTGAGGGCGGCGTCGAAGCGTTGACAGGGGAAGGTGCGGGCCGGGTATTCAGCCGCGAAAGAATCACACTCCGGGACGCCGACGCTGTAGGAGGAAGCGGAAGGCACCATCGGATGCACCGCAATCGCGAGGTGCAGTCGAGTCCCGCGCGGTCAAAGACCCCGAGCACGTATCGAAACACCTCGCTCGGGAACCGGGAGGTCCCGCGTTCTCCCAGCGCAAAACACGCTCTGGGACGCATCGGGAAGTCTGAGGACACACGCCGATGATGAACGAACGCGGGAAGTCGGACAGACCTGTAGTACCTGTGAAGTCCTCGAACAAGGCCGGGCAACCGGTGGCGGAGGGGATGGAGGGAAGAGGTTTGACCAAGGGAAATCCGCGACAGCAAAACGCGTCCCGGACTCTGAGCCGGAGCAACGCGCCCAGTGCGCTGGAGCGGATACGTCAGACAGCAAGCAAGAATAAAGAGATGCGGTTCACCGCGCTCTTTCACCACATCTACGCCCCGGAAGCCCTGCGCGCGGCCTATCTCTGCTTGAAGAGAGAAGCTGCGCCTGGGGTGGATGGCGAGACGTGGCGGCACTACGGCGAGGACCTTGAGACCAACCTCCAGGATCTCTCCCATAGGCTGAAACTGGGAGCGTACCGGGCCATGCCTGTGCGTAGGGTGTACATCCCCAAGGCCGACGGGCGGTTGCGACCGCTCGGAGTTACTGCGCTGGAGGACAAGATCGTTCAGCGCGCGGCGGTCGAGGTGATGAACGCGATCTACGAAACGGACTTCCTCGGATTTTCGTACGGGTTCCGTCCGAAGCGAAGCCAGCATAATGCGCTGGACGCGCTTTACACGGGACTGCTGACGAAGAAGGTGAACTGGGTACTCGATCTGGACATACGCGGCTTTTTCGATGCGATTTCGCACGAATGGCTGGTGAAGTTCATCGAGCATCGCATCGCGGACCGGCGCGTCGTGCGGCTCATCCAGAAATGGCTGAATGCGGGCGTGCTGGAGGATGGGAAACGAATCCGCATGGAGGAAGGGACTCCTCAGGGCGGCAGTGCATCGCCGCTGCTGGCGAATATCTATCTCCATTACGCCTTCGATCTGTGGGCTCAGGCATGGCGTCGCAAGCAGGCGCAGGGCGATGTAATCGCCGTGCGGTATGCCGACGACATCGTGGTTGGGTTCCAGAGCAAGGCGGATGCCGATCAGTTCCGGGCAGAACTCGCCGAGCGGTTTCGGAAGTTCAGCCTGGAACTGCATCCTGACAAGACGCGGCTTATTGAGTTCGGACCGTTCGCGGCCCGAAACCGGAAGCGGCACGGAGAAGGGAAACCGGAGACGTTCGACTTCCTCGGCTTCACGCATATCTGCGGGAAGAAGAGGAGCAACGGCTACTACACGGTATTGCGGCAAACGATTCGTAAACGGCTGCAAGCGAAGCTGAACGCGGTGAAATCCGAGTTGCGGCTGCGCATGCACGCTCCCATCCAGGACACAGGTAAATGGTTGCGGTCGGTGGTGAGCGGACACTTCCGCTATTACGGAGTGCCCATGAACAGCGCCGCGCTGTCTCTGTTCCGGCATCGGATCGGCTGGCTCTGGCATCGGGCGCTCTCGCGCCGCAGCCAGAACGGACGTCTCCGATGGAACAGAATGCGACGCTTGATCGACCACTGGCTGCCTCCTGTGCGCGTGTATCATCCTTTTCCTCTGCGCCGCATGGGCGTCATCACCTGAGGTAGGAGCCGGATGCGGGAAATCCGCTCGTCCGGATCTGTGGAGGGGGTTGTGAGCGATCATGATCCCTACTCCGACCAGATATGGGTTGATTTAACGGTCAGAGGGTGTCAGGACAGCGAGCGGAATCCCCGCCGGGCATGAAAACGGGCGAAATTATGGGAGCTGAATGGGGTGGCTCAACTCCCGAAACCGGAGGAGGGACTGCCTGAAGGCAGCGGTCGGGTGGGATGGTTGGCAGGACAATTCGGCGGGATGAACGCTACGGAAACCGGCGGTCAGATCTCCGATCACTGTTCAGTAGGTGGGAACTCGTGGCATGTGAGTGCGATTTACTTCTTGGCACGGAGGACCTCCAGCGACGTGGCAAGGGCCCTTGAATGGGAAACAAAATGGCAAAATTTTCGCAGAGAAGTGACACTGCCCTGCGGTCACTGCTTCGGTTGGTGGGTGTTGTGCAGCGGTTATGGACGAGAGACTGTCTTATGACTCCAAACGCTTCCTTGCCGTTGATGACCTCCAACAGGTCATGCAATTGGTCACACGCGGCGATGTAAAACGGTCACAGGGTAACCGGACATCTTCTTCCGCAGTGCTGCGTGCGTTCCTGAGATCTTGTTGCTGGAGGTATCTCTCCGCCCATTCAAAATAAACTCGACCGCGTACGGTCGCGTTTCTGAGCAGCGGTCATTGCCATTTTCTTTTCTCCTGATTCTGTTGAAATTAAAATTCCATCTCTCGATGAGCGACGAGCGAGACATCTTCACTCCGGCTTCGGATCTGCAAACAAAGCGGAGTCGCCGCTGTCTGGTTCGCCATCGCATCCCGGAGTTCTAGCACGACGCATGAGTCATCCGTCGCTTCCTATGCACCGCGGTGCGCATGCTTGCGTGCTTTCACCTGTCAAAAATTCAGCGTCAGCATCCATCAATTGCGGTTACTTGGCCGTGTATTTTCAGCCTTTTCAAATTACATTCGCTAAACCATCGCAATCACACGTACACACAGGGAGATAGTCAGAATGCATCTTTAAGGTTCCTGGGGAGATATGACCCTGTGGATCAGTTCAATCGCGTGGTAACAGGAAGGCAATACGATCAGTGCAGGAACGCAAACGGTTCATGATGGGGAGGCAATACACAGTGTCGGAAATGAATCGCGCGACAACGACAAGAGATCTGGAAGATTGTACACCATACGCGGCCAAGGAGCACTCAAATCCGCAGCGCCCAGTTCAGCGTGAAGCACCGGAATACAGAAGCAAATCAGGCACGAGAAATTGTCGGAAGGAGAGAACGTCGCTCGACGAAGAGTTGGTCAGGATCCTCGCATCGAGAAGATCCGACTGGAATGTCTTGCTGATCGCGATGCCAATTCGCTTGCCGACATTCCTCATTTCGACGGCCAGGACATAGAGGATCTCAGGATTGGGAGTCAGATATAAGACGGTATCGGTGCTCTGCTCCGCGTTGAAAACCTCCCTGAGTTCTTCATAACGGGCCGTTCCCTTCAACGTTCTTTCAAACTCAATCGCAAGCGTCTTCGTCCTGTCTT
>JAJYUB010000025.1 GCA_021792795.1 Acidobacteriota bacterium
CGTCTCCCGGCGCGTGGCCGAAAGAGGCGATGCGGGAAAAGTTGCGAACCGAGGCTGGCCGCGCCGTGTACAAGATGCGCAAGGCGATCGTCGAGCCGGTCTTCGGACAGATCAAGGAACAGCGCGGTTTTCGCCGCTTCAGCTTGCGTGGCAAAGAGAATGTCAGCCGCGAGTGGAAGCTGGCGTGCGCGGTCAGCAACCTGCTGAAGCTGTTCCGGGCCGGCGGGGTTTTGGAAATGGCATAAAACGGCGGGGAATGAGGCCCGTTGAATCCGAAACGGCCCAGAAAGCTTGCTATAAGCTACCAACGGGATACTGCCTGCGCTCCCCAATACGAACACCAGCTTTGCGAATCGCTGCATCGCCCTTGGCAAAATGCTATGCCCGACACACACCTAGAACACCCCAGTCAGCACCAGGCGCGTGTCGTCGTGCCACGGCCGACCGCGATTGTCCGTCCGGCGCTACCATCAAAGCCGCGCCGATTCCCACCACGCTACATGCAGAGCAGGTTTACGCTCAACTGTATAGTATAGTACCGCGCGAGACATACACTAGTTGTGAGCCGAAGCAAGCGCGGCTCGATTCAGGATGACCAAACAAGCCTTATGAGCGGAAGACCCTGCACTTTCGACACGACCTTTCCCTACAACTGGCAAGTGGAATTCCTGGAAGGGCCGCCGCCGATTGCGCCCGCTCGGCAATATGTCTACCCCAAGGTCGTGGAGGAAGTGGAGCGGGGGGCATTGCAGATTCTTCTCCGGCCTCGACCAAGGGCTGCGCCGGCGATGGCGACCTTCGCTCTTGGGTTTGCCGATCCATCTCTGCCGCATGGTATCTGGAGTTGTCCGAGCCCGCAGCAACTAAGCGCGATAGCCGGGGGATACGCCTACATCGTCAACGCCGATAGCCCAGAGCAGTGGATGCAGATACCGTACCGGCCTGTCACCTGGGTCCACGCGGCGCCGGAACAGGAACTTCTCCTGTTCGCCAGCTTTCACCGTTTCTGGGCCTTAGGTGTTGCGGGCAAAGCATGGGAAACATCTCGACTGACGTGGGAAGGGTTGCGTGTGACGGGAATCAATGGTCAACAATTGCAAGGTTTCGGATGGGACCTGGATTCCGATGCCGAGGTTCCATTTACGGTGGATCTGACGACAGGGCAACATATCGGAGGCGCGGGGCCAGCCGCTGGAAGAGAGGGTGGAACTGGTCGGGAATAAAAAAGGCGGCGCAAGCGCGAAATGGCTCAAGCCGCACAGACAACGAAAACTACTGGCCGGCGCGCAGCGAGGCTCTGGCCTCATTGGCGAGCGATGCCCGATAGTTGCTGAAGACCACTTCGCTACCCTGCGGACCATCCAAAAGCAGTCCGAAGCGCAGCGGTTCCTGCCAGTTGGTCAGCACCCGATTCGCCGCGGAATTCCCCAGGGGGTGCCATGCGCTGTCTCCCTGATGGCGCCAGAAGAAGCGTACGTCGGCCGCATCGCCGCCCGACACTCGAAATTCGAACTGGGAGTCGGTATTGACGGGTTGACGAGCCAAGACTCTGGCGGAGTTCGGTTCCATCTGCCAAAGGACGATGCTGCCATCCCCGAGACCGATGACCATCGCATGCTGCGCATCGCCCACCAGGCCCAGACCTGAGATGGAAGAAGTGCTCATCGGCGCGCGGGTCAGCAGAACTTCGGCGGTCGTGCCCGAAGCGTCCGCATCGCGGCTCAACAACACCGTGCTGCGTTTGCGCGATTTGATTCGCACTTGATTGCCCTTGAAGTGGAGCTTGGGGCTCTGACCGGGGAACGAATACCATCCGGCCTGCGTAGAGCCGTCGAAGACAACGGTCCGGACATGCCCCGTCGACCATCCACGGGCCTGCAGAGCAGCCGCCTGGGTTGCCGTCATGGATACAGCGCATAAGAACGGAACCGCCGAAACCGCAATACCGCGCAGAAAGTGAATTTTCATCTGATCAACCCTCGTCATCTAGCCTCGACCAACGTTTCGTTGGAGTGAACCTAAGGTAGCTGGCTACTTACACCATAACAAGGAATTCGGTCACCGCACTTTAGTTATGCTAAGGTAACCCAAGTAATTGACAGGTTCTAGAATGGGAACAAGGGCCGTACGAAAGTTCTTCAAAAGTTCTTCAATTGCCCCCCAAACTGCGGCGAGATTCCGCGTTTATATTGCAACGAAAGAAGGTTAGAGACGCTTCGCCTTGTTCGATCATGCGATAGGGCAGTAGCTTTGAGCCAACCTCTGGCAGGCAGAAACGTCGAGAATGTTCCACGATCACAAGGGCGCCGGCAGGGAGAATCGGGTGCTCTGCGAGAAAACCCAGGACTGTCCGATACGCTAGCTGATCTTTATAAGGGGGGTCAAAGAATATCAGATCCAGGTTGATTTTCTGCCGCAACAGCTTCCGGAGGAGAGGCATTGTGCCTGCGGGGTCGACAGTCGCCTGCTCGCGAATTTGAAGCCGGTCGAGGTTGCTGCGCAAGATTTCAAGCGGCACTTTGGCGTTTTCCGCGAAGTACACCTGGCGCGCTCCGCGGCTCAAAGCCTCGATTCCGACCGCCCCAGTGCCGGCAAACAAGTCTGCAAAGACGGCGTCCTGAATGTGGGGAGCGATGATATTGAACAGCGTTTCACGCAGCCGATCACTGGTGGGACGAGTGTTTCTCCCTTTTGGGGAGTCGAGCGGCTGCGAACGGAATTTGCCTGCGATGACGCGCATTTATTTCGGCGACCCTGCCCATTATTTCTGGCACTGAACGGATTTTGCCCACGCCCGTACATGCTTTTTCTTACATAGTTCCTTTGTCTCGGGAAGCGCAGGGCAACTGCATCTACAATACTGGAGAGGCTTCGACATGCGCGGTTGGTCCATCCCGATGGGGCGTTTGCTGGGCGTGGAGATTCGCCTGCACTTTTTCTTCGCGCTATTGCTGGGTCTCTCCTTGTTGTACACGGGGATGAGCGGTATGGCAGCAATTCGCGGCGTCTCGCTGTGGCTGTTGCTGCTGGGGATTGTTGGATTGCGTGAACTGGCCCGCGCCATCGCGTGTGCCTACCATGGGCTGGAAATACGCAGCGTGCTGCTGCTTCCAATCGGTGGGCTACCTTCCTACGCAACGCCGGAGTCAGTCGAACATGCCTCTGAAGGAAGCGCCCAGCTTGCGCTGGCGATGGCGGGGCCAATCACAAATTTTGTGGCGGCGTTCGTGTTGCTGGGCTTTATTGTGGGAGTTTCACCCAGCGTCTCGGTGCTGGCAAAACCGTGGGTGAGCGCCGAGCATCTGCTACGTAGCGCTTTCTGGCTGAACATTTTCCTCGCTGGGGTGAATCTGTTGCCTGCGTACCCGCTGGATGCGGGCCGGTTGATGCGCGGCAATTTTTCGCGTTCACAGGGAGCGCTCAAAGGCACCCGCGCCGCCTCCGGTGTGGGCCAGGCGATTGCGCTGGCATTGTTCGTCGCAGGCGTGGTCATGCAAAGTCCTTGGCTGCTGCTGGCGGGCTTTTTCATTTTTGTGGGCGCGCAGTTGGAAGACCAGGGCCTGGTCTTTCAATCTGTCGTCGATACGGTGCGGATGCGCGATATTATGTTGACGGATTTTGCGTGCCTTTCGGCCTCCGACACGCTGGAGGATGCGATCTGCAAATCCATCCACAATCTGCAGGACGACTTTCCGGTGCTGCGCGGCGGGTTGCTAGTTGGAGTGGTTTCGCGGCAGCGGATACTGGAGACCTTACAGATCGACGGCAATGGCTATGTTCAGTCCATTATGTCGCGCGGGTTCCAGGTGGCGCAGCCGGAAGATTCGCTCGGAGCCACCTTTCGCCGCATCAATGCGGGACGCGGGCTTTCGCTGGTTCCCGTGGTCGACGGCGAGCAGATTGTCGGCATCGTGACCCTGCAGAACCTGATGCACAGCATGGGATTGCTGGCGGAAAGCCGACGACTGCAACAGCAGTCCTCTTGAAATCCTAATGGCAAGAGGCAAGCAGGGCGCGAAGGAACTATCTTCGACAACGGAGGGTGGGACGGCAAAGCCGCTTCCGCCTGGACTCTATATTGTTGCTACGCCGATTGGAAACCTGGAAGACATTACATTCCGGGCGTTGCGCGTTTTGCGCAGCGTCGACTGGATTGCGTGCGAAGATACGCGCCAGGCACAAAAACTGCTTTCGCATTTTGGCATTGCCGTGCCGACGGTAAGTTGCCACGCCCATAATGAACGCCAACGCGCGGAAGAATTGATCGCGGAATTAGAGGGCGGGGCACGCATCGCGTTGGTTTCGGATGCTGGAATGCCGTGTATTTCCGATCCAGGAGCGCATCTGGTGGCGCAGGCGGCGGCTGCGGGAATTCCGGTGATCCCGATTCCCGGCGCGTCGGCCGTGGTATCGGCGTTGGCTGCATCGGGCCTCGACACAACATCGTTTCTGTTTGTTGGATTTCCGCCCCCACGCCCCGGAGAACGGCGCAGTTTCTTTGAAACACTTCGCGCCGAGCGAGCGACACTGATTTTCTACGAAGCTCCGCACAGGGTAGTGGAATCGCTGCGGGATGCGGTGCGAATTTTTGGGCCAGAGCGAAGGGCGGTGCTGGCCCGCGAGATCACCAAGATCCATGAAGAATTTTTGCGCGGCACGTTGCGGGATCTGGATGTCAGTTGCGCGGGCCGTGACTTAATGCGGGGAGAGATGACGTTGCTGGTGGCCGGGGCCAATCCGGCTGAGTTCGCAGCCGCCGGAGCAGCGCCCGCGAGCGATCTTCGCGATGCCATGGCTGTTTATCGTGGACAAGGGTTGGACGAGCAAGCCGCTCTGAAACGTGTCGCCCGCGATCGCGGAGTGTCGAAAAGCGAAGTTTATCGAGAATGGCAGCGCGAGCAAGGCCGACGCAAATAAACCTCTTCGGCTGTTTGCAGGAGTTGACAGGGTCACTCCATATCAGGGCATGGGCCGACGAGAAGCACACAAGCGCTACCCACACTTTCTAAAAGTTGGCGTATCGAGTTGGGTCTCCTCTGAATCCGCAAGACTTGCGGCGAGCACTTACCAAGGTAGAGTTGCTCAATGTCTTTCGAGTCTGAATGCCCTACAAAGCCGAAGCGCTTTCCTTGCTTGTGCCAATTGACATGTCTGGGTGGGACTTCATGGAAATGGATCTTACTGACGGGGGCCATTCGTCTGCCTCTAACACTCCGACTACGACGCCCTTTGACACGGCCATCGCATACTCGCTCGGCCCGTTCTGCCTTTGCGGGATGGATCTTCCACGAATAGCGAGCCGCATCATAATGTGCCGATTAATTCGTGTGTCTTGTTAATGCAGGCCAGCGCGATAAAGAATTTCTCCTGAAGGTGTATAGCGTGGAAAAAGAAGCTCCACGCAGCCTTTCCTTAAAGAAAGGTTGCGCGAAACCATCTCCGCCACTCTACAGCATCAGGAGAAATGCCCTAGACACTACACCAGCGGTGCTCTTGTCGATTCCAGCAGACGAAAAACTGTTGCGGAGAAACTCATTTTGCGCAGCCACATTTCTCTCTGCAACGGTAATTCACCGTCGTCGGGTTTGAAGTGTATCAGCCTCCAGATGCGCGATTTTTCCAGTGGCGCTGATAGTTTTCCAGCGTTGAAAACGTCTGGCTCTGCATGCGATTGATGTAGATTTTTCCATGCAGATGATCGATCTCATGCTGCAGAATGCGCGCATACCATCCCTTCGCTTCGATGACTCGGGGCTTGCCATGGTGATCGAGACAGGTGACGCGAACCGAGCGCGACCGTGGAACCTCCGCCATAAATCCCGGCAGGCTGAGGCAGCCTTCAAAAAAGGAAACCTGCGAATCCGAAAGCAGTTCAATCTGCGGATTGATCAGCACGTGGAAGTCGACGGGCACGCGTTCTCTTTCCTTCAACTCGGCTTCCGTCGCCGCCTTGTGATATTCCGCCCGATCTTCAATCACGGCCAGGTTCAGAGGTTGACCAATCTGCGGCGCTGCCAATCCAACTCCAGGCGCGTCTCGCAGCGTCTCGCGCATATGCTCAATCAAGTCCTGGATCGCAGGGCTGCAAATGTCTTTCGGCGCGATCGCACACGGTGTTTGCCGCAACACGGGATGTCCAACTTGAACGATCTTGAGCAGCATTTTCCCTGCAATTCTTCCGATCGGACGTGGAGTTCGGCCATCGGAATCGCATTCTTCCTATGCTACAATTTAGCAACTTCTTTGGTAGTGGAGTTCTGCCGAGTGACGATGATTCAACTTTCTCGAATGTATATGGCCATGCGCGCCCCAGGCGGTCGCAGGCCAGCTTCAGAAGTCTGAGTTGTCCCGCTCAATCTTCATTCTGGCAGCCGCCTGGGGAATTCCCGCCACGGCCAGTTTCTTCCCCGGAACCATTGCACCAGCCTGAATGGAGAGAGTGTTTTGAGCGCACCCGATTTAGATATTTCTACCGTCGCGATTCATGGCGGCCGATCGCTGGACTCTCACGCCAGTTCGATCCTGTTTCCTCTCTACCAGACCAGCACTTTCGTACACGACGCGGTCGGCGTCGACAAGGGATTTAGCTACTCGCGGGTGTCCAACCCAACTGTGGACGCGCTGGAAAAAGCAATTGGAGCGCTGGAAGGTACGCCTCCGGCCGTTTGCTTTCGGACCGGCATGGCCGCAGTGACTACGCTGTTTCTTTCCGTATTGAAAGCGGGCGATCACGCGGTGCTGACCGACGTCGTATATGGCGGCACTATGCGCCTGTTTCGCGAAGTGCTGGACCATCTCGGCATCACCGCATCGTTCGTGGACACTTCCGATCCAGCCAACGTTGAAGCTGCCATCAAGCCAACGACGCGTATTGTTTTTCTGGAGACGCCGGGCAATCCGACGCTGAAGCTGACGGACATTGCCGCGGTCGCGGAGATTACTCGACGCCATTCGATTTTGCTGGGGGTCGACAATACGTTTCTGACGCCAGTTCTGCAGAATGTTCTGCAACTGGGCGCGGACATTTCTCTGTTGTCGACAACGAAGTACATTGACGGCCATAACGCAACCGTCGGTGGCTCGTTGGCCACGCAGGACGAGACACTGCTGGAGCGGTTCCGGCTGATTCGCAAGACCATCGGCACCACGCAGGCGCCATTCGAGGCCTGGCTCACATTGCAAGGGATGAAGACGTTGCCTGCGCGATTGAAACTCCACTGCGAAAATGCAGAGGCCATCGCGCAGTGGCTCGAGAACAATCCAGCGGTTGCGCGGGTTTATTTTCCGGGACTCGCTTCCTGTCCGCAAAAAGCCTTGGCGGAAAAACAACAGGACGCGGCCGGCGGCATGATTGCCTTCGAGTTAAAGGCTGGCTACGACGCCACCATTCGCATGTTGAACAGCGTGCAGCTTTGCTCGCGCGCGGAAAGTTTGGGAGGATTGGAAACTCTGATTACGCACCCAGCTTCGACAACCCACGCCGACCTTGGTCCAGAGTTGCGGCATACCCTCGGCATCACGGATGGTTTGGTTCGACTTTCGATCGGACTTGAAGCTCCGCAAGATATCATCCGCGATTTGGAGCAGGCATTCGCGGCGGCCGGATGCGATGCCGAAGCGAAAGAGGTTGACCATGAAGCTCGCTAGCCGCTTGGTAAGTTTCGATCCCGCTCCCGGAGATCGCTTCCGCCCCATCTCCACTCCGATCTATCAGACCGCGACGTTTGAGCAGGAATTTGCCGACCAGTTTGGCGAATACGATTATTCCCGCAGCGGAAATCCGACCCGCGCGGTGCTGGAAAAGCAGATTGCATCGCTGGAAAACGGCACGCACGGCTATTGTTTTTCCAGTGGCATGGCCGCCATCACTACCGCGACCAAGTTGCTGCAGAACGACGAAGAGATTCTCGCCGACAACGATTTGTATGGTGGCACCTGCCGACTGTTCACCAAAGTGCTCAAGCGCACCGGCATCTCCGCGAAATACGCGGACGCGTGCGATCTTGAAAATTTCGAGCGACAGATCACGGCGAAGACAAAATTGATTTACGTGGAGTCGCCAACCAATCCATTGCTGCGTGTAGTGGACTTGCGGAAGCTGGCTGCAATGGCCCATGCCCATGGTGCGCTGCTCTGCGTGGACAACAGTACCATGTCGCCGTATTTGCAGAACCCGCTTGATCTGGGAGCGGATGTTGTGCTGCACTCCGGAACAAAATTTCTTGGCGGCCACCATGACGTGACGGCTGGAACCATCGTGGTCAAGGACAAGGCACTTGCCGAACAAATTTATTTTGTGCAGAACGCAGAGGGCAATGCGCTCGCGCCGTTCGATTGCTATCTTCTGCTGCGCGGTATGAAGACGCTGAAACTGCGCCTCGATTGCCAGCAAAAAAACGCGCAGGCTATCGCGGAGTATCTTGCCCAACATAAAGCGATCCAGCGCGTCTGTTATCCCGGCCTGAAAAATGATCGCGGATATGAGTTGCAGCGTTCTCAGGCGCGCGGCGCGGGCGCTGTCTTGAGCTTCACGACCGGTTCCGTCGCGCTCTCAAAAGCCATTGCGGAAAATACCAAGCTGTTTCGCATCACCGTCAGTTTCGGAAGCGTCAACTCATCGATCAGCGTGCCGGGAAACATGTCGCACGCCAGCGTTCCGGCGGAATTGCTGGCGCAACGCGACCTGCCGAAGGACCTGGTGCGCATTTCTGTCGGCATCGAGGATGAGGAAGATTTGCTCGCCGATCTTGACCGCGCCATCCTGTCCTATCGGTGAGGTTCGTGGCCCGGGCTGACCGTAAACCGCATACCGCCGCGGGTCATTTGCTCCCGCGATCGCTCTCGAACATGGCCATCGCTTCAATTTCAATCAGCAGGTCCGGGCGGCACAGGATCGCCTGAATCCCGGTCGAGGCTGGCAGCGGGTCGAGTCCGCGTTCCTTGAAGAACTGCGTGCGCACTTGGTTGAATTCGTCGTAGTCGCGCTCAATGTCGCGCAGATAGCAGGTCGTCCGGACAACATCCTTCCAGGTGGCGCCTTCCGCGGCCAGCAGGCCGGTAATGTTATGCAGCGTCCTTGCCATTTGTGCGCGAAAGTCCCCTACGTGGACGGTTTTTCCATGTTCGTCGATGCTGGCGGTGCCAGAGATCATCAGAATGGTGACGCCTTTAATGTCCAGCCGCAGTCCACGCGAGAACGACGACGGTTTCGCGTATTCGTAGGCCTCGTTCAGCACCCGCGGTTCGGTGATGGCTTTTTTGCAGACCGGAGTATGGGTTTCGGTAGAGGCAACGATCGTTTCTGTTGGAGACATGAAGTACCACCTTCTTCGATTTTAATTCCAGAGTTCATCGGCGGCCGTAAGGCCATCGATGGAGTTTTCTTCTACCTGACGCAGCGAGTGGACGGCACCCGCTGCCTTGTTGCTTATGCGGCGCGGATACGATACCCGTCCGGATCTTTGCCGCGAACGCGCCGCCACCATACCTGGAATGTGGGTACGTTGACGGTGACGATAAACAGTTTCCGCAATCTGCCGGATGGGCACTCAAGTGGCCGCACGCCGTGCCAGGAGTGTTCCGTGCGCTGAAAAAACAGGCTCTCATTGCCGCGCGGCACCAGAGCAGCGGCGACTTTCAAATCGTCGAACGCCGGAGCAGAATGCGGCTTGAAGCGGCCTTCGTCGTCCATTATCAGGATCTGCCCCCCCCAGCTCGTTTCCCAATCCTCTTCCGTGTTGAAGTAAAAGATGTGTGTTGCCAGCTTGCGCCGGGCATCGCAGTGGGGAGAAACCGAACACCCCTGCCAGGCGTAATACCACTCCATCGTGAGGATGAATTTTTGCGGTCCCAGCATCCTGCGCAGCAAGGACTGATAGGCGTCTCCCTCCAGCTCCGCGACGAATTCCCGCCACGGTTCCGGCAACTCGATGCCCGGTCTGTAATGCAGAATGTAGCGATCGTGCGGGGCTTGCCCGTATCCTCGTTTGACGCCAACCTTGCGATCGAACTTTTCCACGTCCGGCATGGTGTTGCGAAGGCGCTCAAAACCCTCGTCCGTCAGCGCCCCCGGAATGCTGATCCACGGATAGGGGTGCCGCGCACGAAAAGCTTCCGGGGAAAGGGCCTCGATATGCCCTGCGTCGAGATATGTCATGCCCAACCTCCGAAGACAGCCACTCAGGAATACGGTCTCATCCCTGGGAGCATTCCTCTGTGACGCACATCACATTACTGTGGCATGACAATTCCGCGCACTGGCGAGTGTCCTGGAGGCACATCGATAAGCTCTGAGATTCAATTGGACCTAGCGCCGGGCTGCGCTTGCTGGCGAGACTTTGGAATGCGGATCTGTCTGTGCGCGGAGCGCCTGCAGGTCCAGGATCACGACGCGATGGCCATGAATGGCCACGACTTCCTGCTGCACCAGCTTCTGCAGGCTGCGTGTGACCACCTCGCGCACGGAACCAAGCCGGGATGCGAGCTGCAGGTGCGACAGCGGCATGGAAAAGGAGACGCCATCCTGCAGCTTCGGATTTTTTCGGCGGGCTTCCTCCAGCAGCAGCGTCGCCAACCGCTGGGTCACATCTTTCAACGAGAGTTGCTCGGCCAGGGACGCGACCGCGCGCAGTTTCTTTGCTAGAATCGCCAGCGCGGCGAGGGCCGCCTCTGGATGCTGCAGCAGGAAACTGCGGACATCTTCTTTCGCCAGAAACAACAACTCTGAATCTTCTTCCGCCATGGTGGTGGAAGGATAGGCCCCGCCGTCGAAAACGGACACCTCGGCGAGCATGCCGCCCACGCCCTCCACATGGATCGTCTGCTCGCGTCCATCGATGTTTTCACGGAAGGCGCGCACGGAGCCGGAGAGCACCATATACATCCCCTCCGCCGGTTGGTTGGCGGTAAACAGTACCTGGCCGCGTGAAAGCTTGCGTTCCCGGCCTTGCGCCGCCAGTTCTGCCAATGCCTTCGCAGGAAGGTCTTCAAACCAGGCGGACTTGGCCAGAACATCCATGCGGCGCTGGAGGGGCATGACGCAATGTTGCCGCATGTATCTCCAGTTTGGCAATCGGCGGTTGCATTCCGGCAGAAAGTCATGTGCGACAGCCGGGTGATTTAAGTCACTGAGTTGGGCACGCCCGGTCACTACTGTCGGAACTGGGAGATGCAATCATGATCATCACAACGGAAACACAAGTTTGCGACATTGCCGTCGAATATCCAACCGCCATCCCGGTGCTGGAGCGTTTCGGCATCGATTTTTGCTGCGGTGGAAAGCATACATTGGCGGAAGCCTGCACGCAGCGGGATGTAGACGTTGTTCCCGTGCTGGAGGAACTGGAGCGTCAGCAACGGAAAACGGGTGCCCCCGAGGCACACTGGCAGAAAGCCCCATTGAAAGAGCTGGCCGACTACATCGTCAGCAGGCATCATGTCTTTACGCGGGAGCAGATCCAGTTGATTGCCGGCCTGATGACGAAGGTAGAGGCGCGCCATGGGGCCGATCATACGGTAGTCCCGCAGATCGGCAAGGTCTTTGCCGTGGTCAGCGCCGAGTTGGCGCACCACTTTATTTGCGAAGAAACCATCCTGTTCCCGTATATAGGCAAGTTGGGTGGTGGTCAGCAAGCGGCCTTACCACCCATGTTCGGCAGCGTGGAGCAGCCCATCGCGCGCATGATGGCGGACCACGACCAGGCCGGCGCGGAGCTGCGAGAACTGCGCGGTCTGACCGGCAATTACACGCCGCCAACCGCCGCCTGCCCCACCTGGCGCGCCCTCTATCGCGCCCTCGAAGACCTGGAACAGGACCTGCACCAGCACATTCATCTGGAGAACAACATCCTGTTCCCGCGCGCTTTGGCGCAAGCGAAGGGGACGGCGTGAGTGCGCCGCTTCCTTCGCCGGAGCAACCGGGGAATATGGCGCGGGTATCGATGGAACGGCACAGCCAGCGGCTGGTGACCGCCTTTATTGCCAGCGGGATGCTGTTCATGTTGCTGCCGGGGACGTTTCTGGGGGTATGGAACCTGATCGGCATCTCCCAGCAACGCACGCTCAACAGCCTGTCCGCGGCATGGTTGCAGGCGCACGGGCAGGCACAAATCTATGGTTGGGTCGGCTCGTTCATTCTGGGGATTGGATTCTATTCCCTGACCAAGATGCAGAGCACCCTGAGCTTTCCGGTGTGCGCGGCATGGACTTCATGGACGCTGTGGACGCTGGGGATTGCGATGCGCTGGACCGGCGGCGTTACAGGCTGGCAATGGAGAATCCTGCTGCCGCTTTCCGGCGTGCTGCAACTGATTGCCTGCCTGCTGTTCTATCGCTCGGTGCGGCGGCATCGTCCCGCGGACCCGGCGCACCATCCGCCGCGGCGGGAAGCCTGGATGGTGATTGTGATCGCGGCAACCATCGCGTTTCTGGTTGCAGTGACGGTGAATTTTTTCGCCATGACGCATCTGGCGCTCTATGGAACATCGCCCGCACTGCCGCATGTTTTCGATCAGCAGCTCGTGGTATTGGCAGTCTGGGGCGTGCTGGTGCCGACCATCTGGGGATTCAATGCGCGCTGGCTGCCGGTATTTGCCGGATTCAAGAAGCCCGACGGCATTCGTCTGCTGGTGGCGTATGGACTCATCGTTGCCAGTGTGGTTGCGGTCTTCCTGCAATGGCTGCCCATTGCTGCCGTCCTATTTCTGTTGGCGGCTTTATTGGCGATCGATGCGCTGCACGTGTGGCAGCCAGCCGTCCAGCCTGCCAAGCTCTTGCATGTCCACAAAACATTTCCGTTTTTTATCCGCGTCGCGTATGTCTGGCTGGTGGTGTCGTGCGCATTGGATGCCCTCGCAGTTCGCAACGACCATGCTGGGGGTATCTGGGGAGCCAGCCGCCACGCGCTCACCGTAGGCTTCATCGCGGGCATGGTCTTCGCCATCGGCCAGCGAGTTCTGCCTGCCTTCTGCGGTATGCGAATACTTTGGAGTACGCGGCTGATGTTCTGGTCGCTGTTGTTGTTGCATGTCGGTTGTGCGCTGCGCGTCACACTGGAGCCGCTGGCATATGAGAGCTATTGGATGTTTGCATGGAAGCTGTTGCCGTACTCCGCATTCGTCGAATTGACCGCGGTTGTCCTGTTCGCCATAAATATCATCGGCACGCTGTTGCATCCACCCGCCCATCTTCGCCCTTAAATTCATTCTCCATTGCCCACACGAGGTGCTGCTTGAACTCCTATAAACGTCTTTGGATTGCATTGTCCATTGTTGTCTTTGGCTCTTTCATCATCCTTGGCGCCGTGGGGCGCCACATTATCAGCCATGCGCCGCCGATTCCCAACCAGGTGGTCACCACCGACGGAAAGGCGCTGTTTACAGGGACCGACATCACCGATGGCCAGGGAGTCTGGCAGTCGATCGGCGGCCAGGAGATTGGCACGGTCTGGGGCCACGGTGCGTATGTCGCGCCCGACTGGACGGCCGACTGGCTGCATCGCGAATCTATTTTCACGCTGGACACCTGGGCGCGCCAGCAGGGAGCGGTTTCCTACGCGACGCTTTCCGATGAGCAAAAGGCCGCGCTCGATGCCCGGCTGCGCGATTCGCTGCGGCGCAACACCTACGATCCAGCGACGGGCAACATCGTCATCCTGCCGGTACGCGCGGAGGCGTTCGAATCGCTGGAAAGGTATTACTCCAACATCTTTGGCAATGGTCGCGACAACTACGCCATTCCGCGCGACACCCTGAGCGATCCGGTGAAGCAACGGCAAATGGCGGCATTCTTTTGGTGGACATCCTGGGCGGCGGCCACCGACCGACCCGGTGAGGACGTGACCTATACCAACAACTGGCCGCATGAGCCGCTGGTAGGCAATCAGCCGACGCCGGGGGCCATCGTGTGGAGCGTCCTCAGCTTCGTTTTCCTGCTGGCCGCTGTGGGTGCGATGGTCTGGTATTTCGCGGCCCGCGAGGTGGATCCGATCCGTGACCTGCCGCCGTCGCACGATCCCTTGCTCGGACTGCATCCGACGCCGTCGCAACGCGCCACCATGAAGTATTTTTTTGTTGCGGCGGCCATGGCGCTGGTGCAGATCGCCTGCGGAATCATCACCGCGCACTATGGCGTCGAGGGGTCTCATTTCTATGGCATTCCGCTGGCCAAGTGGTTCCCTTACGCTGTATCGCGCACCTGGCACCTGCAACTGGGCATCTTCTGGATTGCAACCTCATGGCTTGCGACGGGATTGTATGTCGCTCCCGCAGTCAGCGGTCATGAACCCAAAGGGCAGCGGCTGGCCGTGAATCTCCTGTTTGGTGCATTGGTGCTGGTCGTCGCCGGCTCGCTGGCAGGGGAATGGATGGGGATTGAGCAGAAGCTGGGCAACCTGTGGTTCTGGTTCGGCAGCCAGGGATACGAGTATGTGGACCTGGGACGGTTCTGGCAGATTCTTCTGTTTGTTGGGCTGGTCTTCTGGCTGTGGCTGATGTGGCGAGCATTGCGGCCTGCGCTGGCTGTTCCATCGGAAGGCCGGCACTTGTTGGTGCTGTTTCTCATCAGCAGTATCGCCATTCCGCTTTTCTATGGCGCGGGACTGATGTACGGACAACGCAGCAACCTGGTCACTGCGGAGTATTGGCGCTGGTGGGTGGTGCATCTGTGGGTGGAAGGGTTCTTTGAGGTCTTCGCCACAGTGGTGATAGCGTTCCTGTTTACCCGACTGAATCTGCTCCGAGTGCAAACAGCGACAAGAGCAGTGCTGTTCTCAACGATCATCTTTTTGTCCGGTGGCATCGTTGGCACCTTTCACCATTTGTACTTCAGCGGGACGGGCGCGGCAGTCATCGCGCTTGGCTCTGTGTTCAGCGCATTGGAAGTAGTGCCGCTGGTGCTGATCGGATTTGAGGCATGGGACAACATCCGTCTTGGGCAGCAACGCTCGAAAGCGGTGTGGATCGCCGCCTACAAGTGGCCCATCTGGTTCTTCGTTGCCGTCGCCTTCTGGAACTTTGTGGGAGCTGGACTGTTTGGATTTTTGATCAATCCGCCGGTCGCGCTCTACTACATGCAAGGCCTCAACACGACTGCTGTTCATGGCCATACCGCGTTGTTTGGCGTGTACGGAATGCTTGGCCTGGGGCTGATGTTGTTTTGCCTGCGCGCGCTGCGCCCCGGCAGAGCATGGAAGGACCGACCGCTGGCCATCTCCTTCTGGTCGATCAACATAGGCCTTTCACTGATGGTCCTGCTAAGTTTGCTGCCCATTGGCATTCTGCAAGCATGGGCCTCGGTGCAATACGGGACTTGGTATGCGCGCTCGTCCCAGTTTCTACAGACTGGCCTGATGAACGATCTGCGCTGGATGCGGATTCCGGGCGATACATTGTTCGCCTTCGGAATGGTCGTCTTCTGTTGGTTCCTGCTGGGTCTGGTGACGGGCCACTCCTTTGCGGACAAAGGATTTGTGGACGAAGGGAGTTGGGAGGTCACAGCCGAGCAAGCTACCGCGGATAAATAGGACAGGCCGTTCTTAAAGAAGGCAAAAGACGGTATGCTTTCGGTATCTGGGATTTTAGAAAGGACCTACCCATGAATATTGCCGCAAGCGTAACGGACCTGATTGGACGGACTCCACTGGTGGAGTTGCATCGCGTGACGAAGGGTTGCCAGGCGAGGGTCGTGGCCAAGCTGGAAAGTGCGAACCCGTTGAGCAGCGTCAAAGACCGCATCGGCATGGCCATGATTGAGGCGGCCGAGCGCGAAGGCAAGATCAAGCCGGGCAAAACAGTGCTGATTGAGCCGACCAGCGGCAACACTGGCATTGCGCTGGCTTTTGTGGCTGCGGTGAAGGGCTACGACATTATTCTGACCATGCCGGAAACGATGAGCCTCGAGCGCCGCATCCTATTGCTGGCCTTTGGGGCCAAAATTGTGCTGACACCTGGACCCAATGGCGTCAAGGGATCGATTGCCAAGGCAGAGGAGCTGTTGCGTGAGACGCCAAATGGCTACATGTTGCAGCAGTTCAACAACCCGGCCAACCCGAAGATTCACCTGGACACCACTGGGCCGGAAATCTGGAACGATACCGACGGCATGGCGGACATTCTGGTGTCGGGCATTGGTACCGGCGGCACGCTGACCGGAGTGAGCGAATACATCAAGGCCAGAAAGCCCGGTTTTTGGTCGGTTGCAGTAGAACCCGCGGACAGCGCCGTGCTCTCCGGAGGCAAACCGGGGCCGCACAAGATTCAGGGGCTCGGCGCCGGGTTCGTACCCAAGATCCTGAAGACGGAGTTGATCGACGAGATCGTCGCTGTGACGAATGACGACGCCATCGCCATGGCGCGGCGGCTGCCGAAAGAGGAGGGCCTGCTGGTCGGCATTTCTTCAGGAGCGGCGGTCCATGCCGCGCTACAGTTGGCGCGCAACCCAAAGCATGCTGGCAAACTGATCGTCGTGATCATTCCCAGCGCCGGCGAGCGGTATCTCTCAACTGTCTTGTTCGATGAGTTGCGCAAAGAGGCCATGGAGACGAAGACGTCCGCCGTGACGGTATGAAGCGGTCTCATAAGCCTGAAGTAGATCGTTATAAGAGACCCGCCTACTTAGCGGGGCTGTCTCCGCAGCGACCCGAACCGGCTCGCCGCGGCGAGCATAGATGAGACCGCTTCTATGAACCTGGTCCGACTGATTCGCGAAGATATCCGATGCGTGTTCGAGCGCGACCCCGCGGCCACGTCGAAGGCCATGGTGCTGCTGTGCTATCCGGGCCTGCACGCGGTGTGGTCCCATCGCATTCACCATTGGCTTTGGTCGAGAAAGTTGAAGCTGCTGGCGCGTGTGCTGTCGCAGATTACGCGCTTCTGGACGGGGATTGAAATCCATCCAGAGGCGCAAATCGGTCGACGATTGTTTATCGATCACGGAATCGGCGTGGTCATCGGGCAGACCTCGATCATTGGCAATGACGTGACGCTGTACCAGGGCGTGACGCTTGGAGGTACCGGAAAGGGCAGCGGCAAACGGCATCCCACCCTGCGCGACGGCGTCTTTGTCGGCAACAATGCCAACATTTTGGGCGATATCACCATTGGAGAACACTCTCGTGTCGGCGCGGGCTCTGTGGTTCTGCGCGACGTGCCTCCGGACTCGACCGTCGTGGGTGTTCCAGCGCACATCGTGTACCAGGGCGGCAAACGCGTACTGATTACCGATCCTCGAGAAATCAACGATCCGCTTTCCGATGTCATCGTCGCCCTGTGTGACGAAGTGAAGCGTCTGAAAGCCCGCGTCGAGCGGCTGGATGGCGAACTGCAGCAGTCGCGCCTGGTGGAGCCGGAGAGCGCGCTCGCGGTGGAAGAAGAAGAACGTGAGCGCTACCGCAGCCAGCAGTATCCGCGGTCGGACTACGTCAGCATGGGCGAAGGCATCTGAGCGGGGCGCGCTTTTAGACCAGACACAACGATGGCGCCGTCACATTCCCGGATGGGAAAGCTGGTTTGCGTTCGGCACCAGTTCCAGATAAAGCGACCGTGGCAGGTTTGTTTTCCAGTGGCCGGTCGCCTTGGCATAGCCGACGAAACCGAAAAACATGCACGCCAGCACAATAGTGACGGCCATGGGAGTCAGCACAAGATTGCGCCAGCGATCATTGACTTCCGTCGCGCGACGTGGTGGCAGCGAGAACTGCAATGCGTTCTGCGCCGGGCACACGGCAATACATTCCATGCAGGCTGCGCATTCAACAGAGCGAATCTGTATCAGGCGATCCACTGGCAAGTTGGCAGAGCAGGCGCGCGCACACTTGCCGCAGTCAATACATGCAGCCGCGTCGCGGCGAATCTTCGCCGGGCTTAGCAGGGACGCCAACCCCATCAACGCGCCGTACGGGCACAAATAACGGCACCAGAAATTTCGTATGAAGAAAGAAAGCGCAAGAAGCACGACCAAGACGATGATTCCGGTCTGGCCCAGGTCGCGAAAGAAATTCAGCATTTTGACATCCGCCACCATGCCGTACGGCGAATGTAAAAAATCCGCCAACGCTGCGGCCGACATGCTCCCAATCACAAACGCGAAAAATCCCAGCAGAACATATTTCAATCCGCGCAGCGGAAGATCAAGCCATTTTGGAAGTTGGAAGCTCTTGCCGAAAAACTTCTCGCCAGTTTTCCATAACAGTTCTGAGAGTGTGCCGATCGGGCAAAGCCAGGAGCAAAAGGCTTTTTTCAACAGCAGGCTGGAGAGAAGAAACGCGAGGAACAGAAACATCGCGGCCGGATGAATCCGTGGAATGCTGCGCGTTTCAACCAGGAATTTCGTATTCATCGTTCCGGCAATGGGTAACCAGCCTTCTACGCCAGCAGGCCGGCTTACGTACAATGTTCGCCCTGCGGATTCGTAGTAGCGCACCCACAGAATGAACTGAATCCCCAGCCAGAGGTTCAGCATTGCAAATGCGGCCTGAACGCCATGGCGAAACCACTGAGAACGGTCCTGAACCTGGCGCCGAATCAGCTTCTTGACAGATCGGCGAGCCGTTGGGCTGGGGCTTTTGTGGTCGTCGGCTGGAGGCGGGGCGGAGGAATTGCCGGGTAGGGGATGCTGCAGGACTTCGGTCTCGGATATTGGGGACATCCTCACCTTCCAACTTCACTGTAGAGGAGCCTCAAAGAGACATCTGTGACTTGCGTCACAAACGATTGCAGCCGGGAAAACCATACTAGTCTATGCTGGAAGTGACAGGGTGCGACCATGGCGGACAACTGTGCGAACCGGATGGAAAACGAAGGCTGTTTCATGTGCAAGGAGAGGCACACCGACTGGTTCTGCAATCTATCTCCGCAAGCGTTGGTGGAATTTGAATCTCTCGGCATGCAGATGACCGTGCCCGCGGGCAGCACGCTTTTCTTTGAAGCGCAGACCGCTCGCAGCGTGTACATATTGTGCAGCGGCCATGTGAAGCTGACAACCTCCTCAAAAGATGGAAAAACTCTGCTAGTGCGAATCGCCAAGCCGGGGGATGTGCTGGGCTTGAGCGCTGCCATCTCCGGTACATCGTACGAGATCACTGCGCAGGCCATTGAGCCGGTGCAGGTGAAGTCTTTTCAGCGCCAGGACTTTCTCCACTTCATCGAACACCACCTGGAAGGCAGTATGCACGCGACGAAAATGATCAACAAGGAGTATCGCGATGCATTGGGCGACGCTACCCGCCTCGCGCTTTCCATGTCGATCGCCGGAAGGGTCGCCCGGCTCCTGCTGGAGATGACATCTGGCGTTCGGGACGCAAAGCCCCGCTTCACTATGTCGCTGACGCATGAAGAGCTGGCCACCATGCTGGGCACGACACGCGAATCGATCACACGCGTTTTAAGTGAATTGAAGCGGAAAGAGATCATTTCCATCAAAGGCACTTCTGTGACCATTCTTCGCAAAGCCGCGCTCGAACTCCTCGTATAGCCCGCCCCAGTCCTTCAATCCTTGACACATCCGTGACAGTCGTCACCGCTGTTCGACCGGGGCATTACTATTGTGGTGAAGAGGGGCCGCATGTCTGACGCGCTATTGCTCCATCGCCTGCATTTCGCCTTTACGATCACGTATCACTACCTGTTTCCCCAGCTCACCATGGGGTTGGCGTTGTTGATCGTCATTCTGAAGATGATCGCCATTCGCAAGAATGATCCCGTCTACGACGACGCAGCCCGGTTTTGGGCGCGCATTTTCGGGATCAATTTCATCATGGGCGTGGTCACTGGGATTCCGATGGAGTTCCAGTTCGGTACCAACTGGGCCCAGTTTTCGCGCATGACCGGAGGCGTGATTGGCCAGCCGCTGGCCATGGAAGGGGTGTTTTCCTTCTTTCTGGAGTCGGCATTTCTCGGCATGTTCCTCTACGGAGAAAAACGCTTGTCCCGGTGGCAGCACTGGACGGCGGCATTCCTGGTCTTCCTCGGCTCGTGGATCTCAGGATTTTTCATCATCGTCACCGATGCCTGGATGCAGCATCCGGTCGCCTATCGCGTGCTGACCAACGGCACCTATGAGATAACAAGTTTCTGGAAACTGTTGCTGAATCATTGGGCGCTGCTGCAGTATGCCCACAATATGAGCGGGGCCGTCATTACGGGCGCTTTCGTCATGTGTTCCGTTGGCGCGTTCTATCTGCTGGAAGACAAGTTCTCCGACTATGCCCGTGTATTTCTGCGCGTGGGCGTCGTCGGCGGCGTGATTGCCTGCATCTTCCAGATTTTTCCCAGCGGCGATCTGCACGGCAAATATATGGCGCACCATCAGCCAGCAACCACCGCCGCGATGGAAGGGCTTTTCAATTCAGAGACGGGCGCGCCCATGGTCCTGATGGGCCAGCCGAACGTCTCGCGGCAACAGATCGACAATCCGCTGGTCGTCAATAAGGTGCTCAGCTTTTTGATCTATGGCACCAGCATGGCGGAAGTGAAAGGGCTGAACAATTTTCCCCGGGACCGGTGGCCGACGAACATTCCGCTGCTGTTCTTCGCGTATCACATCATGGCTGGCCTGGGCACCTATTTCGTCGCGCTGATGGCGCTGGCCGTCGTATGGCTGTGGCGCGGGAAGTTGTTCCAGGCGAAGTGGCTGCTGTGGCCGCTGATGTTGAGCTTCCCACTTCCATACGTAGCAAACATTGCCGGCTGGATGACGGCTGAGGTGGGCAGGCAACCCTGGCTGGTGTACGGCCTGATGCATACCACCCAGGGATACTCCCAATACGTATCGGCGGGGAACACGCTGTTTACCTTGTTGGGATTCATGGGACTGTACGCCGTCCTGTCGATCCTGTTCGTCTTCCTGATTTATGCCGAACTCGCCCGCGGGCCACAGCGCACACCCGCAGCCGGCATCCATACAGGAGCGCCGGTCAGCGCCGCATAGGCAAAGGCGCAGGAGATACCGTGATGGGCTTGATCTGGTTCTGGATTGTCGCATTGATGCTGGTGGCGTATGTGGTGCTCGATGGCTTCGATATTGGAGTGGGCATCGCGCATTTTCTGGTCGGTCGATCGGACCAGGACCGCGACACCATCCTTCGCACCATCGGTCCGGTTTGGGACGGCAATGAAGTCTGGCTGCTGGCCGGCGGCGGCACACTGTACTTTGCCTTTCCGCTGCTCTACGCTTCGTCGTTCAGCGGATTCTATCTGCCGCTGATGATCGTGTTGTGGCTGCTGATCTTGCGCGGCATTGGCGTTGAGCTGCGGTCGCACTTCGGCACCGTGGTGTGGCGCGGGTTCTTCGATGGATCGTTTGCCATCTCCAGTATTCTGCTTGCAATTTTTCTTGGCGCTGCGTTGGCCAACGTCATCCGCGGAGTTCCGCTGAACGCCGACGGTTATTTCTTCGCTCCGTTGTGGACGAACTGGCGCGTCGGCCCCAACCCCGGCATTCTCGATTGGTATACGGTCATTGGCGGCGTGCTTGCGCTGGTTGCGCTCGGCATTCACGGCTGTCTGTATCTGGCGGTGAAAACCAGCGGAGAGCTGCAGCAGCGGGCGCGCCAACTGGCGCAGCGCTCGTGGATCGTTCTGCTGCTGCTCACGATCGTCAGTCTGACGACCACCATGGTGGTTCGACCTGCGGTCCTGCTGAGTTATCTGCATTATCCGGTCGCGTTTCTTGTTCCCGCGGGTGTGGTTGCCAGCCTCTTCGGCATTTTGCTCTACTCTCGCAAAGGCAGAGATTTCCCGGCGTTTCTTAGCTCCTGTTTGTATCTGGCGCTGATGCTGGGTGGGGCGGCCGTGGGTCTGTGTCCCGTCCTGCTGCCGTCCAGCCGGAATGCGGCCCAGGACATCACCATCTCGAATGCGCTCGCCGGTCATCATGGACTGGCGGTCGGTCTTGTCTGGTGGGCCCTCGGAATTTTGCTGGCCATTGGATATTTTGTCTTTGTCTATCGCATGTTTCGAGGCAAAGTGGTTGCAACCGCGGAATCCCATGGGGATTGAACGGCGATGAATCGGCTGCAGCAATGTGAAGTTGCCGTCAATCTCTGCCTTCCATGGTGACCTTGCCTGCTGGAAATCGTCATCTAAGTAAGTGCAACGCCGAATGAGGGGATTTCGTGAGTTCTGACAGCCGCACCGCTTCCGCCCGTCGTTCCATCGCTATCGCCGCCAAGGTCAGTTCGCGCAAGCCGCTTGCCGCAGAAGAGTTGCGCAAGATGGATGCCTACTGGCGCGCCTGTAATTATCTCTGCGTGGGGATGCTCTATCTGCTGGAGAACCCGCTGCTGAAACAGCCGCTCCAGCCGGAGCACATCAAACAGCGCCTACTCGGTCATTGGGGATCCGACCCCGGCCAGACGTTTACCTGGGTCCACCTGAACCGGCTCATCAAGAAATATGACCTGGACATGATCTATATTTCCGGTCCCGGCCACGGCGCGCCCGCCACTCTTTCCAATGCCTACCTGGAGGGCACATATTCCGAGGTCTATCCAGACAAGAGTCAGGATGAAGAAGGGCTGCTGAACTTCTTCAAGCAATTTTCTTTCCCTGGGGGAATTGGAAGCCATTGCACTCCGGAAACACCCGGCTCGATCCATGAAGGCGGCGAGCTTGGCTATAGCATTTCGCACGCGTTTGGAGCGACGTTCGACAATCCCAACCTGATCGCCACCGTTGTAGTTGGAGATGGTGAAGCGGAAACCGGCCCACTGGCGACTTCGTGGCATTCCAATAAGTTTCTCAATCCCATTCGTGATGGCGCGGTGCTTCCCATCCTGCACCTGAATGGATACAAGATCGCCAATCCGACGGTCTTGGCGCGCATTTCTTCAGAGGAGTTGGAGCAGTTGTTTCGCGGCTATGGATGGACGCCTTATGTTGTGGAAGGCGCCGATCCCCACACCATGCACCAGCAGATGGCCGCCACGCTGGAGCATTGCGTGCAGGAGATTCGCGCCTTCCAGAAACATGCGCGCAGCACGAACACCGCTGACCGGCCCAGGTGGCCGATGGTGATTCTACGAACCCCAAAGGGGTGGACAGGACCGAAGGAGTTGGACGGGCACAAGGTAGAGGGATTCTGGCGGGCGCACCAGATTCCTATCCTCGACGTCACCACCAATCCAGCGCACATGCGGCTGCTGGAAGAGTGGATGAAAAGCTACAAGCCGGAGGAATTGTTCGATGCAGCCGGCGCGCTGATGCCGGAGCTGAAGGAGTTGCCGCCCAAAGGCAATCGCCGCCTCAGCGCCAATCCCCATGCCAACGGCGGCGTGCTGCGCAAGGCGTTGCGGCTGCCGGAGTTTCGAGACTTCGCGTTTCCGGTAACAAAGCCGGGTACAACCGAAGTAGGACCCACAGAAGTCCTGGCACATTTCCTGGCTGAAACCATGCGCAGGAACATGAGCAGTTTTCGCGTCTTCGGCCCGGACGAAACCGCCTCCAACAAGTTGCAGGCGATTTACGAGGCCAGCAAGAAAACGTGGCTGGCGGAATTCAAGCCGGAGGATTCGGATGGCGGCGAGCTTTCAACCGATGGCCGCGTCATGGAGATGCTGAGCGAGCACACGCTGGAGGGATGGTTTGAGGGATATGTCCTGACCGGACGGCACGGTCTTTTCGCCAGCTATGAGGCGTTTGTCCACGTCATCGACTCCATGTTCAATCAACATGCGAAATGGCTGGAGAAATGCATCTCAGAAGTGAAATGGCGTGTTCCCATATCGTCGTTGAACATCCTGATTACCTCGCTTGTCTGGCGCCAGGACCATAACGGATTCACCCATCAGGACCCAGGGTTTCTCGATGTCGTCACCAACAAAAGCGCCGCCATTACGCGCATTTATCTGCCGCCCGATGCCAATTGTCTGTTAAGTGTCGGCGATCACTGCTTGCGCAGTACCAATTACGTTAACGTGATTGTTGCGGACAAGCAGCCACACTTGCAGTACATGGACATTGAAGAAGCGGTTCGACACTGCACCAAGGGCATTGGCATTTGGGATTGGGCGAGCAATGACCAGGATGCTGAACCGGATGTGGTGATGGCGACGGCCGGCGATATCGCCACCATGGAATCGCTCGCGGCCGTGGCAATTCTGCGCGAACATTTTCCAGAGCTGAATATCCGTTTTGTCAACGTGGTCGACCTGTTCAAGTTGGAGCCGGACACCGAACATCCGCACGGATTGTCGGACCGCGACTTCGATTCGTTGTTTACGCTGGACAAGCCGGTCATTTTCAATTTTCACGGCTATCCATCGCTGATCCATAAACTGACGTATCGACGCGCCAATCACGACAATATGCATGTGCGCGGATACAAGGAAAAAGGGAACATCAACACGCCCCTGGAACTCGCTATTTTGAACCAGGTCGACAGATTCAACCTGGCGATCGATGTGATTGACCGCGTACCGAAACTGCGAGCGATCGGGGCGCATACTAAAGAATGGCTGAAAGACCAAATCGCAGACGCGATCGACTACGCGCATGAAAACGGCATCGACAGAAAGGAAATTCGAGAGTGGACGTGGCCCCTGGGATGAGACCGGACCTGCAACACTTGCCAATCCTTGTTCTTAACGGCGGCTCTTCGTCGATCAAGTTTTCCATCTTCATTGCAGAGGGCACGAAACTCATTCGGCTGAACGAGGGCGAGGCTGGCGGCATCGGCACTCCCAAGCCGCAGTTTAGCTTCTATGTCTTTCGAGATGGAAAGCGCGAAACTCTGGTGTCGGAGTCTGAACCCAGGGGCCTTGGCTCAATTCGCGACGCAGTGCGCAAGATTGCCGCTCTGCTGCAGCAACCAGGGCTGACGCGCCCGGCAGCCATCGGCCATCGCATCGTCCATACTGGGCCGAACCTGCACGCGCATCAACGGATTACATCGGCCGTGTTGCTGGAAATTGAAATGGCGACAAGTTTTGCCCCACTGCATCAGCCGATCGGGCTTGAAATTATTCAAGAAGCGAAAGAGAGCTTTCCTGGCGTGGACAATTACGCCTGCTTCGATACCATCTTCGACCAGGATTTGCCGGAGGTGGCATCGATTTATCCGCTGCCCAAGGAAATTCGCGAACAGGGTGTGCACCGCTATGGCTTTCACGGTCTATCATGCGAATCGATCGTGCAACAGTTTCAGAATGGAAGGGTGCCGGACCTGTTTCCACCGAACAAGGTTCCAGAGCGGCTGATCTATGTGCATCTGGGCAGCGGGGCCAGCGTCACCGCCATCCGCGATGGCAAAGCCATCGATGTCTCGCTGGGTTTTACGCCGTGCGGAGGGGTCATCATGGGCACTCGTCCCGGCGATCTCGATCCTGGACTGGTCTTCTATTTGCTGCGTATGCACGCGGGCAGCGCGGCGAATGCGACGGACGCTGTGGAGCAGTTGCTGAACAAGCGCTCGGGTATGCTGGCGCTCTCCGGACTTTCCAATGACATGCGCATTCTGCGCGATGCCGCAAAGAATGGGGACCGGCAGGCCGCGCTGGCGATTGAGGCGTTCGCGCTATCGGTAAAGAAGATGATCGGCGGCTACGTTGCGCTGATGGGAGGCCTGGATGCGCTGGTTTTTTCCGGGGGCATTGGCGAACGCGATCCGATGACTCGCGCCCAGGTCTGCGCCGGAATGGATGCGTTTGGGCTGACGCTGAATCCGGAGGAAAATGGTCCCGCGCACGCCGGGCCGAAGACCATCAGTCAGAAGGAATCGAAGATTGCCGTCTATGTTCTCCCTGCGGATGAAGACCGCGTGATCGCCGGCCATGTCGCGCGACTGGCTGCCGAGGAATAGGCGGAATTTGCGCTAGTCCATCGCCACCCACAGGCTCGGATCGACGTGGGGAAACACACTGTCCTGCACTTCGATCTTGCGTAACGCCGTCTCTTCATCGGAACCGAGCGTGCCTCCGCCGAAATGCAACTGCCACATCTTCTCAATTGCGCGGAATGAGGCAAGGTGCTCATTGAAGCGGTCTTCTGCATAGTCCCGTGCCGCTTCCGTCGTAATCAGAAATTGCCAGTCGGAAGACTCCAGCAGCAGCAACTCGCGACACAACTGTTTCAGGATGCGTTCTCCCTGCGGATTGCCTTTCCAGCGATCGGAACTGGCGGCATCGCGCACCGCGACTTCCGCCGGATATAAATACTCCCACGTCCAGCGCGTATCCGGGCTCAGCCAGACTTCGTGGGTGCCGTTTTTCCCCCAGGAGCCTTCCGGCAGGGCAAGAAAGCTGTCCGGCGGATGGCGATCGAGATACGCGGCGCAACTGGTCAGCGCAACCGGAATTTCCGCGCGCGCCATGATGCGCGCTACGTGCTCCAGCCACATGGGGCCTTCAAACCACCAGTGACCGAACAGCTCGGCATCGAACGGAGAAGTCAAGATTGCCGTCACCGGGCCTTTGAAGCCAGTCTTCAGGGAATCCACCACCAGGCTGACGTAATGTTCTGCGTGCGATTTGGTCCGCGCCGCAGCCTTTTCCGGGTAGTACGGCGTTTTGTACTCCATGTCGATTTTCGAGCCGGTCACCTGCCAGTAACGATGTCCGCCGGGGAAACGTTTCTTGTGGAAGTCGAGATAGTTGCTGTCGCCCGGGTATCCGGCGTCTCCGCTCCAGACCTGCAGCCCGGTGCGAGGATCGCGCGGGAAAATCGTCACTGGCCTGCGGTGCGCGCGAGGACCCTCCACATAATACGGCTTGTACAGGGAGTGATGCGGTTCGCAGGTTTCAACGGCCAGCGATGCGCCGACGCCCACAGCTCCACCTGCCCGCAGTTCATACGGCGTGAACAGGACAGATTCCTCCACCAGGTGGGTATCGACAAAGAAGTAGTCGATCTCGGCATCTTCCAAGGGCTCTTCCACGCCTTTGCGGTCAAACGGACGCCAAGGCTGGCTGCTGCCGTGGGGAGTGACCGGATAACTCCACATGCCGGCCGGACGATAGGCGCATTCTGGCAGCCAGATGCCGCGGGGATGCCGGCCAATATGCCGTTCATGCGTGGCCACACCGGTCTGCACCTGGGCGCGGATCGACTCGTCGGTCCCCAGCAGAGGAAAATAGCCATGCGTCGCGCCGCAGGTAATAATGTCGATCAACCCGCGCTCGGCGGCCTCGCGAAATCCGCGGATGATATCTCCGCCGAGAGCTTCAAACTGCTCCAACGCCTGTTGGAAATAGGCGCGCCAGTACCGGGCGATCTCGGCCAGGTGCGGTTCGCCATTTTGATTGAAATAGGCTTCATCCTCATTCGCGGCCGTGATCTTGCGCTTCAGATACTGGGGGAATTCCGCGCGAAAGACCGGGTGCGCCAACTGCTCCAGCAGAATGGGAGAGAGGTTCAGATTGGCGCGCAAGGCAACTCCATCGCGCTCCAGATTGGCGATGACGCGCTGCAGGGGCAGGTATGTCTCCGCGGCGGCTTCCAGCAACCACTCCAAACCATGCGGCCACGTCCCATGATTCACCACATACGGCAGATGCGCATGCAAAGTGAACGTCAAATACGCACAAGGGCGTTCGTGAGACGTATCGATCATGAATTCCCCTTTTAACCTTACGTTAGATGCAGATGGGGGAAGAACGAGAAATCAGGCGCCCTGACTGCCGGACGATCGCCCCGGACATCTGCGATCTTGGTCGAGACAAATGCAGACCCTATTTTTACTATATCCGGGCTGCATAAAATTCTGGTAAGGACCGGCTCCTGAACAGGCATCGTCGCTGGATTCGCGTGCCCTGTTCGTCGGCGGAGGGAGAATCGTAGGCAGAACGACTAGGAACTCGACCGCTCCTGCCGCGGCCCTTGCCGCCGCCGCTGGAAACCCTCGGGGAACCCAACTGCGCATTGCCGCGCCAATGTCCTTTTGCTACTATCCAGATGATCGCGTAATTCCTCCATTACGCGAAGGAGATAAGCGAATGTCAGAACAGGAAACGACAGGAATTGGGTGGTTTATCGCAGGCCTTGGTCTGGGCGCGTTGCTAGGCATCTTGTTTGCGCCCAAGGCAGGCAAAGAACTTCGCGAAGGCCTGATGACTAGCGCGAAGGATAAAAAAGATTATGTGACCGCCCGCAGCCGAGAGGCGCGTGAACAGATCAACTCCGTGGTAGACAGAGGCCGAGAACAGGTCAACGAGTTTGCTGAGCGCGGCAAGGAAGCCGCCGAAAAGGGCCGCGAACGCTGGAGCGGCATTGTGGACCGTGTCTCCGGCAGCAGGAGCGAGGCCGAACACAGTTCCCACGACGTCGAGGAACCATTTCGCGGCGGTGCAGCCGAAAATCGCTTTTAGCGCATCTCACGGGCAGACGCACCATGCGATTCCTGCCGCAGTGGGTTTCGAGGTGCCCGCCGCAGCGGGTGGTTCTAAATTTGTGCTCAGGCCACTGACTTCGGCTCCCTTTTAGCGGATTTCGCCCATGGGGTCTGGGCCACGGGTCGGCTCAAGAGTCTGCTAGTGCAAATTTCGTAATGAGGGGGCTTCATGCCAACCGGATCGACGCTCTTCCTTGTATTTACTGGAGTAGTTACGTTTGCAGTGGTCTTGCAAACGATTGTTTTGGTTGTGTTTGCAGTTGCGGCCAAGGTGGCCCAAGCCAAAATCATGGAACAGGCCGAACGGCTGCAAGCCGAGGTGCATACCATCGTCGAGTCCACCGCGGGCTTGATGGAAACGCTCGACGATCTAACGCCGCGCGTTCGCGCCATCACGGAGAATGTGCAAAAAGCCAGTGAGGTCTTGCGCCAACAGGTGGACCATATCGATGGCGTCGTGACAGACATTACTGGAAAGACGCGCCACCAGGTTTCCCGCGTCGACGGCATGGTGACGGACACGCTGGATGTCATCGCCCGCGGTACGCGCACGATCCAGGACAATATCATGGCGCCGTTGCGGCAGATTGGCGGATGGATGAACACCATCCGCACCGCCCTGGATCTGCTGCGCGGGGGCGGAGACCGTCGCGGCGATCGCCGGACCCGCAGGTACGACGAAGAGTAGGGCCGCATGCTTGCTTGCATTCGGATGAATTGAATACGTTCCCGGCATTTCCACGCTGCAGGCCTACTTCAAGAGATTTTTTGCGATGAAAAGAACGTTTGCCGGACGTTCCGCCAGACGGCGCATGAAATATGGGTACCATTCCGTGCCGAACGGCACGTAGACGCGCATGCCGTAGCCTTCCTTGACCAGCGAGCTTTGCAGGTCGTGGCGAATGCCGTAGAGCATCTGGAACTCAAAGCTGCGTTTGTCGATGCCCTCTTCTTCCACAAATTTTTTGGTCGCGCGGATGATGGTTTCATCGTGCGTGGCCAGGCCGTGATAGACGCCGCTGGTCAGCAAAATCTTCATCAACTTCACGTAGTTGGCATCCACGTCCTTCTTGTCCGGGAAGGCCACGGTCGGCGGCTCTTTGTATGCGCCTTTACATAGCCGGATGCGAATGCGGTCGGCCAGCAGCACGCGAACGTCTTCTTCACAGCGGCGCAGGTACGACTGCAATACAGCCCCGACGCGCCCGGCGTGGCTGGGCATGGCATGCAATTCGCGGGTCATGTCGAGCGTTGCCTGGGTCAGGTCTGTGCCTTCCATGTCCACGCGGAGAAAGCTGTCGGCGGCGGCCGCATGGTCGACCAGTTCGCTGGTGATCTGGCGCGCAATGGCGGGGCTGATGTTCATCCCCATCTGGGTCAGCTTCACGCTGACGTTGGCCTGAAGCTGGCGCTGCTGGATCTCATCCAGCAACTGGTGGTAGATGTGGGCGGCCCGCTGCGCCTCCGCTTCGGTGGAGACATTTTCCCCCAGGCTGTCGAGCGAAACCGGTATGCCTTCCCGGTTCAGCGTCTCGGCGACACGCAAGGCGTCGGAGACCTGCATGCCGGCGATAAATCGGCCAGACATTTTTTGCCCCATGCGGGACTGCTCCGCAAAAGACCGCAAGGACTTGTTCTGCGACAGCGCAATCAACGCAGAGCGTAGGGGGTTCATACTCATAGGAAAGGTGCCTCGACCAAACCTTCTATTGTGTCACAACGTCCAACAACGCGAAGTGACGGTCCGCTCGAATCAATTGGAAGCGGAAAATATCGAGGGAATTTCAATGAAATGGATATGCTACTTCTTCGCCTGCCTTGCTCTAGCTCCATTCGCCGCCGCGCAAAATGCACCCACGGTCAAACAGGCCGAATCTGCTTGCGGCCCATTCGACGTGAAATTTGATGTGAAGACCAGCGGGGCACAACATCCGTTAGCGCCGGCGTCAGTTGGTAAGGCGCAGGTGTACCTCATCGAGGACTGGGTGCCATTGGGAGTATCCGCAGGGCCAGGCACGCCAATCATCCGCGTAGGAATGGACGGCCGATGGATGGGCGCGGATCAAGGAGATTCCTATTTATTCTTTACAGTAGATCCAGGCGAACACCACCTATGCGTTAGCTGGCAACCGGGCTTTTTGGCGCCACCTCATTCAACAACTTCTCTTTATGCGTTCGAAGCAAAGCCAGATCAGACGTATTTCTTTCGTGCGCGCATGCCCGATCTGCCGAACGGGCTTGGCATTCTTCTTGGCCCGATCAATATCGATGAAGCTCGACTTTTGCTGGCGCAATATCCACATGCCATGTCACAGAAGAAGAAGTGACCGGCACTGCAATAGTTATCGGTTTTCAATCGCTACGTACTTGTTCGGATAGGCGGGGCCAATATATTCGGCGCGGGGACGGATGAGACGGTTGTCCTCGAATTGCTCAATCACATGTGCGGACCAGCCGGCAATGCGGCTGACAGCGAAGATCGGCGTGAACAAATCGACGTCGATTCCCAGCGTTGTGTAGGTTGAAGCCGAATAAAAATCCACGTTGGCGTTCAGCTTCTTTTCCTCTTTTACAAACAGCTCAATTCTGCGCGACATGTCGAACCATTTGGGATTGCCATCGGCGCGTCCCAGGTCCTGCGACATGCGGCGCAAATGCGTCGCGCGCGGGTCTTCCGTGTGGTAGACGCGATGTCCGAAGCCAGGGACCTTCTTTTTGTCGGCCAGCATCTGCCGCACATATTCCACCGGGTCCGCGCCTGCCTTGTCGATTGCGAACAGGATGCGCATCACGGCCTCGTTCGCGCCGCCGTGCAGCGATCCCTTCAACGCGCCAATGGCGCCGGTGATGGCCGAATGCATGTCCGACAGCGTGGCGATGATGACGCGGGCGGCAAAGGTGGAGGCGTTAAATTCATGGTCGGCGTGCAGAATCAGCGCGACATCCAGCGCGCGCTCTGCCGTCGGCGAAGGCTTCTCGCCATTCAACATCCATAGAAAGTTGCCGGCATGGCTCAGCGAAGGGTCGGGCGGAACGATCGATTTTCCTTTGCGAACGCGGTCAAACGTCGCGATAATCATCGGGATTTGCGCGGTCAGACGGAAGGCTTTGCGAACGTTGGCCTCGTGCGTCATACTTTCCTGATCGGGGTCGTACATGCTGAGCGCGGAGACCGCGGTGCGCAGGACCGCCATCGGCAACGCATCCTTCGGCAACGCTTCCATCAGCCGGACGACCTCCGGCGGCAAGGTCCGGCTATTTGTCAGATGTCGATTGAACTCCGCCAGCTCCGCGGCTGCAGGCAGGCGCCCAAACCACAACAGATAGGCCGTTTCCGGGAACGTCGACTTCTCCGCCAGTTCATGAATGTCCATGCCGCGGTAGGCCAGGATGCCTGCGTCTCCATCGATCAAACAAATTGCAGAGTCGGAAGCAACGATATCTTCCAGCCCACGTGCCGCGGCAGTCATCGCCATATTCATGTTCTCCAGGCTACTTTCTCTTGTGTGGGGTCCGGTGTCAGTCCGCTCTACACCACTGTTTCGATACTACAATGCAAGCCGGAGGTTCGTCATGCAGGCGGGCGGTTTCCATTCCCACTCCACAAGTCCCAGCGGGTCGATTTGGCCCTCAGCGTCCATACCGTGCCATCCTGATTACCGCACAAAGGCGGCTTTTCACCAACAGTTGTTCATTTGTGCAGGCCTTGTTTTTGTGAAAACCTAGGGCGTGCCGTTTGACTGCGCGCAACCTGTTCTGAATCGCATGTCTCGCTGCAGCCGCATCGCAGGATGCGAGGAGTTCTTTCGAAATGCCTGAAGACGACGATTTGTTTGGGGAACAGAGAAATTCTCCCGGCCTCCTGATTTTGATTGCAGGACTCTCCTTTTTGCTGGCGGTTGGCGCGCTGGCGTGGAGCTATTTCTTGCAGAATCGGCTGGATGCAACAGAAGCAAAGCTGAACCAGACGCAGGAACATATCGAGCATCTCTCTGCCCAGAATGCGGAGGTATGGCGTCAGATGCGCGCGACGAATGACGAATTTGGGGCCAAACTGGGCATCACGCAGCAGCAAATTGAACTTCGCGCGCAAAACATACTGCATCAACAGCAGCTTTCAGATGCACGTATCGCCAGTCAGGAAGCAGCCACCCGCCAGAAAATGACCGACGTTTCCCATGCCGTGTCCAACGTACAGACCGATGTGGGAGGCGTCAAGCAAGATGTCGTCACCACCCGGCAAGAGTTGGCCAGCACGGAACAGCAACTCCATGCCGTTGTCGGAGACCTGGGTGTGCAGAGTGGCCTGATCGCGACCAATACCGACCAGATGAATTACCTGAAGCACCTGGGAGATCGCGACTACATTGAGTTCACCCTGCGCAAAGGCCAGCCGCCGTCCTTGGTTTCCATCGTGAAACTGCAATTGCGGAAGGCCGATACCAAACATTCGCGCTATACGCTGGTGATTTTTTCCAATGACAAGCGGATTGAGAAGAAGGACCGCGACATCGACGAGCCGTTGCAGTTCTACACGGGCAAGCCGCCGATGCTGTTTGAAGTGGTCGTCAACCGAATCGGCAAGAATCAAGTTTCCGGCTATTTGTCGGCACCCAAAAACGCACCCAAGTCCTTCATCCCATAGAGGGGATTTTCTTGAGGTGGAGTGGAAGCGGGCAATCGAGTAGCGCCAGTAGAAAGTCCTGCGCAACTCCCTGAATGCGCAGATTTTTCGGTCGGTCGCCGCAGCAGCTTTCATGCAATAAAATGGCCGCCTATTGCAGCGGAAGCATCACGGAACGTCCGCGCGCAAAACTGATGATGACGTGAGCTTCCTTGTGCTGATTCCACTGGTTCTTCGTCCACGGATAGGCGAAGACCATCAGACCTTCCGCTGAACCTCCCGGTGCAATCATCGTGTGGCGTGTCAACGGTGGCATGTTCATGGACGCCAATTCTGGAAAGCGCTGCATGAACTTGTCAATGTCCGCAGGCAACGCTGCCGAGCTTTGACTGCCGAACGCCTCGCCGCCGAGTTTCACATCGGACACAAGATCGAAAACGGTCAGCGGCTGTTTGCTGATATTGGTGACCCGAGCCTGCACCAGGATCACAGTCTCATTCTGCTCCGGGAGAGTCCCTGGCATTCCTGGCCCTTGCGGCGATTCGCCGGAATCCACTAACACCGGGTAGACAAACTGTCGCAGCAACGTGGCGGAAGCGTCCGGTCTCGGTCGGCCGAAATGCGCGAACAGCGCCCACGCAATGGCGAGTCCCACGACGACGACAATCGCAGGAACGACGAGGGGGCGCCAAGGTTCGGTGGGCTCAATCTCATCCATCTCGAGCCCACCGACATTGAGGGAACTCGAATCGGATACCTTTGGCAAATCGGACGGCGTTGGGGGTTCCGGGGTAATCATAGTTGCAAGCAGTTTACTCGGAATCAAGCAAAATCAGGAGACAAAGTTTAGAGAATTCGTGGACGAAATTCCCGCAGCACGTCCTCGGCCGATCTGGTATTCAAAACGTCTTCCGCCCGCAGGCCAGCTCGGCGCAGTTGACGGATGCCGTAGCGGATTTTCCCGAGATGCGAAGTGTGATGGGCGTCCGTGTTTACGGCGATCTTGCACCCCAGCTCCTTGGCGCGACGCAAATTGCGATCGTTCAGGTCCAGGCGGTCGGGATAGGCATTGTGCTCTACGGCCACCCCCAAGTCCGCACAGCGTCGCAGGACAGCATCGAGGTCGAGCGCGTATGCCTCCCGTCGTAGCAGCAAGCGCCCGGTTGGATGCCCCAGGATACGCACGAAAGGGTTCGCGATGGCGCGCAGGATGCGTTCCGTCATCTGTTCCGACGGCTGGCTGAAATAGGAATGCACGCTGGCCACGACGACCTCCATCCGTGACAGAACGTCGTCGGAAAGGTCAAGCGCTCCGTCGACGAGAATATCGACTTCAATGCCGGGGAAAATACGTATCTGGCCCGCCATCTCCCGGTCTACGGCGCGAATGCGTTCGATATGCTCCAGCGCGCGAGCATCGTCCAGCCCATTCGTCATGGCTAGATTTTTCGAGTGGTCGGTGATCGCGATGTAGCCATAGCCGCGCGCCAGCGCCGCCTCCGCCATTTCGCGAATCGTGTTTTTTCCATCGGTAGCGTTCGTGTGCATATGCAGATCGCCGCGGATGTCGGACTGCTCGATCAGCACTGGAAGCCGATGTTCGGCGGCGGCCTCAATCTCTCCCAGATCCTCGCGCAGTTCCGGCGGAATCCAGTCCAGACCGAGCGCCGCATAAATTTCTTCTTCTGTGCCGCTGGGAAGCGCGCTGCCATCGTCCAATCGAGTCAATGCGTACTCGTTCAGGGTGTAGCCCATTTTCAGCGCGCGCTGCCGCAGCGCCACATTGTGCAGCTTGGAGCCGGTAAAGTATTGCAGGGCGGCGCCATAGCTCTTTTCCGGCAGCAGGCGCACATCCACCTGCAGGCCCTGGCGCAGCCGAAAACTCACCTTGTTCTGGCCCTTGCCAAGGATGTCGGCAATGGGAGGATACGCGGCCACATGTTCCACCAGATCAGCCACTTTGTCTTTCTCGCAGGCTGGGCCGGCGACCAGAAAATCCAGATCGCCGACCGTTTCGCGGCCCCGCCGCAACGAGCCCGCCGGCGTCACTCGGTCGATGCCAGGGAAACTGCGCAGATATTCCGTCAGCTTTTCTGCCGCCAACTCAGCGTCATCCAGGTGGAACCGTCCAATGTTCTTGCGGTGCTCGGCGATGCCCTGCAACAGTTTTGCGATCTGTTTGGGGCCGCATCGCGGCAGGTGATTCAGCCTGCCTTCCTTACACGCGGCTTCCAGTTCGTCGACACTCGAAATCTGCGCCGCATCCCAGAACAGCGCCACCGTCTTCGGTCCCATGCCAGGCAGCTTTAATAGTTCCAGCATCGAAGGCTTGTACTTGGCCAGCAATTCCCGATGCAGACCCAGCGTGCCGGTCTGCTCCAACTCGACAATGTTTGCCGCCATTCCCTTGCCAATGCCGGGAAGCTCCAACAATTTTTTCGGCTCCGCCGCCAACGCGCCCACAGAAACCGTGCTCTGCTCCACCACTTCCGCTGCGCGCCGGTAAGAGCGAATCCGAAACGAGTCAGCCGCGCCGACTTCCAGCAGATCGGCCGTCTCCGAAAGGATTTGTGCAATCTGACAATTTTCCATGGCAATCGATGGGGCGAAAATTCCGCTCCCTCGAAGGCATCATCGCACTCCGCGGGCAAAAATGAAAACCCGGCGCAGCGGCCGGGTTGGGGAAAAGGCATAGGGTGCAATCGCGCGCAAGTAAATCAGCGGTGTCGCGCGTCTTGATCGATAAGGAGACGCAGAAGAACACACGAAATCAATCGCTTGCGAAGGCCGTCAATTCGAGGGTATTCTTCGCGAGTATCTCTATTGACTTTGCAGGGCGCCTTCCAACCGTAGCACCTGGTCTGCTTGCGGCCCTTTCTCTCCCTGGACGATGTCGAACTCGACAGGGTCGCCTTCCTTCAGGCTCTTGTACCCTTCGGTTTGAATCGCCGTGTAATGCACGAACACATCGGGGCCATCGTCGCGCCCAATGAATCCGAACCCTTTTGCATTATTGAACCATTTCACTTTGCCTTTATGGTGAGACACGGAACACGCACCTCTTAATCTACAGATCGGAAACCGCAAGGGGATCCTGCCGATATAGACGCAGGCTGGAAGGAATTGTTATGCGGAGAATTCGAAAATAATGAGTCGTGGACAGAAGAAATGGCGAAACGCTTATTGATAAAAATACGTTCTCGTGGCGATCCATAGATCGCCGCCGCACAAAGTAAGAGCGGAGATGCTCTACGATAATCCTCTGCCGGATGAATCGTTCTACAAAATTCCGGCGGCGCGGCGGCGCACATACATCAGAATGGCGATGATGGATTTGGCGTCGATCATCTTTCCGCTTTCGATCCACTGGAGCGCTTGTGACAGCGGAATTTGCCGGTGCTGAATGTATTCATCCTCATCCGGCGCGGATTGTCCGCAGCTCAATCCCTCTGCCAGGTAGACCTGCATCCACTCGCCGAGAAATCCAGGGCTTACGTAGAACCGCGCGATCTTGGTCCAGCGTTTGGCGATGTAACCGGTCTCTTCCAGCAACTCGCGTTTCGCGCCGGGCAACGGCGCTTCCTCCGGCTCTTTGCGCCCGGCCGGAATCTCCCACATATATTGTCCGGCGGCATGGCGATACTGGCGCTCGACAACAATCAGCGGATCGGCTGGATTGAGGGTATCGTCCACGGCCAGAATGACCACGGAACCGGAGTGGCGGATGACATCCCGCCGCGCTGTGTCTCCCTCGGGCTCTCGCACATAATCCGTGTACACATCGAACAGCGGCCCTTGATACGCCAGCTTGGATGAAATCAGGGCAACTTTGCCATTCCCGTTTCCGTTCAGCGCGGGACCGCTAGAAACGGATTTGGATACGACAGGTTTTGCAGTGGCAAGAACGGCTTTCTCGCGAGTCGCAAGCTTTTTGTCGGAGATTGGATGCTTGTGGGTTTTACTTTTATCTTTTCCGCGCTGTTCTTTCGCCGCCGTCTTCAACTGTGTTTTCTGCCCAGTTCGCATCCAGTTCCTTTCGGGGTGTTCGTCTCGGTCGGAATCTCTCCAACCAGTATCGGCGGAACATCCGTTCCACATGAGACCATAAACCAAACTTGCCCGCGTGACAAAAAAAGTTGAGGAAATCGGGCCAGTTTTCTATCGCGAGGCTGGCTTGGCTTCCTGGTGATTGATCTCGGCAAAGGTCATGTTCCCCGCTGGGTGGCCTGTTGCGCGCTTCCAATCCTGAAATAGCTGCCCGTAGCTCGCCTTCAGATAGTTCACCGGAGCAATCCCAAGCCTCGCGGCCATGCGATCGATCCATGCGGATTCGCCTTCCAATTCGGCGAAATCTCCAATAGGAGTTACGTCCACCACCACGTGACCCTCGTTATCGGCCCATTCGGTCCGAAGCTTTTCATAGACAAAGATCGGGGCATACCCAAGCCGCTCAAAAATGGCAGCCAGCGGGCGACCGTCCTCGACCTCCGTTTCCATTTCCGCGCGTACCTTATGCGCGCTTGCCGCGGAGTTTTCCACGGGCGCTTTGTGGGTCAGGATCCAGCGGTCGCCGTATTGTCGAATGCGCAGCAATTCCCCGCGCTGCCGCAACTGTCCGTCGGGCGTGTCGAACAACATATTGCGCTCCATGGTCTCCGCAGTCAGCAGATGAAACCCCAGCGTGGGCAGCCGTATGGTAAAGGCAGGAAGGTCCGTCAGTCGAACTTTAATTTCCGTTTCCATCTTGCCTGGCGCAATTTCCCCGGTCATGCCACTAGTTTCGCAGATGCGGCCGGCTTAGCGGAAACCGGAAGAATCCCGGCAGACAGATTAGGATGAAGGACGGATGGCTTGCCTTGCGCAAGAGGCATCCGCGCACCCAGATGACCGCAAAACATACAGTCCGGCTGGCGATTTCCGCCGATTGCATCTCGTCCGCAGCGGCACAAAGCGTTCTGGCTCAGGCTGCCGAGGTGATTCGCTCCGGCGGTACGGTGGCGTTTCCCACTGAGACCGTATACGGTCTGGGAGCGAACGCGCTCGATGCAACCGCGGTGGAAGGCATTTTTCTCGCGAAGCAGCGGCCCGCCTGGGACCCCATGATCGTGCATATCGCCGACCGGACGATGTTCGATCAGGTCGCCGTCCGTGTTCCGGGCGCGACGGGGCAAGTGCTCGACAAATTGGAAGCCCTCATGGAAAAATTCTGGCCGGGTCCCTTGACGCTCCTGTTGCCCAAGCAACCGGCGGTGCCGTCCATTGTTACCGCCGGCCGCGCACTCGTCGGCGTCCGCATCCCCGCGCATCCGATGGCGCTTGCCTTGATTGCTCTGGCGAAGGTCCCCATTGCGGCACCCAGCGCCAATCGGTTCGGCCACGCCAGCCCCACCACCGCGCAGCACGTGCTGGAGGACCTGGACGGTCGAATTGACATGGTGCTCGATGCCGGGCCGGCCTGGTGCGGTGTTGAGTCAACTGTGATTGAGGTTCGCGAGCGCGAGACGATTCTCTATCGTCCCGGCGCAATTACGGCAGAGGAAATCGAGGCGGTCAGCGGACCAGTGGTCCGCTATCAGCCGCCGACAACAGAGCTTGGATCGCCAGAACAGCCGGAATCTTTACCCTCTCCGGGAGTGGACATCCGCCACTACGCACCGAACGCGCGCGTGATTCCGCTTGAGATCAATGGGAACACGGAAACTGACGTGCAAGCAAAATGGCTGCGGGCGGTGCGCGAGCAATCCCAAAACGCGCGGAAACTCGGTATTCTGCTTCCCACGGAATGGCTGCTGCCGGAGGGATTTGCAGGCATCCATTTTGCCTGGGGAAACTGGGAAGATGATCGGGAACTGGCCCAGCGGCTCTTTGCCGGTCTACGAACGCTGGATGCCATGGCGGCGGATGTCATTCTGTGTCCGTTGCCGCCCGACTCCGGTTTGGGTGCGGCCATCCGAGATCGCCTGCTGAAGGCCGCCCGCCCGCAATAGACTGCTTGGGTTCGATCGGAGCTACGACATGGTCTGGGGCAGGTTTTCGCCGGCTTTGTAGATGTAGCGGATGCTGTCTTTATAGACCAGTACACGGGAACGGGCGCCATTCCGCAAGCCGCCGCGGCCCACATTCCGCAATTTAATGGCATAACGGTCATACCATTCAATCGAGCCCTCCAGCTCATCGCCGTTCTCCAGCATCACGATCATCCGGGTCTGCGCCTGGATCTGTTTCTGGAAGTAGAAGACTTCGGCATGGGAACTGTCCTCGACTGTACCGTCTGACATGGCGCGGGAGGTCAACGCGGAACCATGGCCAAAAATTGCCGGCTGACGTGCGGCAACCGAGCGCAAGGGGAGGCTGGGACGGATGAGACGCCGCTGCCCGGAAAAGTCGCTGTCCGTCGTCGGCGCGGGGGCCGCAACCACCATGGCGGCGTGCTCGATAGGTTTGGGCTTGGGCAAGGGCATGGGTTTCGTCCGCATGGATCGCAAAGTCAAGCCTTTCCGTATCCGGCAACCCGGATGAAGGACAGATCCTAAAGCAACTTGATTCTGCTGAATGAATACGATGCTAGACGAAGACCGAACGTTTTCCAACTGGAGTTTTCTTTTGTTTAGCGGGCCGACAGGATCGAGGCACTACCGTTGCTGCAGGCCAGCCGTCAGAGCGTCCAAAGAGAGTGAGCGCAGCAGGTTGCGCCGCATGCCAGATTCCACCTCGGCGATCCGCCGCACTGCTCGTTCGATCCAGTCGAAGGGGACATTTTCGGCCAGACGGCGAAGTTCCGGCAAAATGTCGATGTTGCGCGCCATATCCGGCTGCCCAGCCTGCAACAACATCATGTCTTCCAGCAGCAAGTACAGGCTGCGCAACAAGTCCTGGGTCTTCTGCTGGCCTTCGGCCCCGGCGCGATAGGTTTCGGTCATGTGAAACAGCGCCGAGTGGTCTGGTTCAACAGTGGCCGTCCGCAACAGCAGCAAGGCGTCCTTGCGGCTGGCAAGGTACGTGTCGGCGTCGAACGAGACTGTCCGCCCAACCGCTCCTTCCGCCAAGCGCGCCACCAGGGTTCGGCGAGCGGGTGGCCATTCCGGGTGATGCTGCGCCAGGATTTCTTCCAGCCTGTCCATCGGCACGGCATGCAGACGCATCTGGCTGCACCGGGAGCGGATGGTCGGCAGCAGGTCCGATGGATTTTCCGCCAGCAGCAACAGGTGCGCATATTCCGGCGGCTCCTCCAACACTTTTAGCAGGGAATTGGCAGCTTCGCTCATGAACTTTGCGGTTGGGAAGATGTAGATTTTGCCTTTGCCTTCTGCCGGGGCCCGTTGCACGTTGTGGATCAGGGAGCGAACTTGTCCCACCTTCACCAGCATCTGCGGCGGGTCGGGTGGCACCACCAGGACATCGGGATGGGTCTGGATCAGAATGCGGGTGTCTTTGCGGTCGGCATCGCGCAGGTCTTCACGCGCCTCGACGGCCTCGGCGACGCGCGCGTCCAGGTCGAGCGCGGCGGCAATCCGGGTGCAGTTGTGGCAGACGTCGCAGGCGTCTGGCAGTCCGTTGAATGTCTGCGGATCGAGGCAGTTCTGTGTTTGCGCCAGCGCAATCGCCAGCGAATATTTGCCCGAGCCACGCGGCCCGGACAGCAAAATGGCATGAGGCAGCCGCCCCGATGCAGCCGATTCCTGCAGTTGCCGCGCCGTCGCCTCATTGCCGAGAAAGCTGCGAAAGTTCACATTTTGAGCCTAGCAGAATTGGCTCCGCGTTCCTTGGCGACCATCATCATCGGATATTTCGGTCGCAACGTAATTTTCGGCTGCACGTCGACCGTCTGGCCGGGGACCATACCAAAATTCCAGCGCTGCGCCAGCGTCGCCAGAATCAGCACGCCTTCCATCCAGGCGAACGCCTCGCCAATGCACTGGCGGGAACCGCCGCCGAAGGGAAAATACGCAAACCGCGGCCGCGTCGCTTTCTGCTCCGGCGTGAATCGCTCGGGATCGAACCGCAACGGATCGGGGTAAAATTGCTCGCTGCGCTGCAGAATGTATTGGCTGAAGAAAAAATACGTCCCCGCTGGTAGCCGGTACGGGCCGAGTTCGACGATCTGCGTGGATTGCCGTCCCATGGCCCACGCCGGCGGATAGAGCCGCATCGATTCCGCGAACACCATCTCCGTGTAGCGTAAGCGGGGCAAGTCGTCCAGCGTTGGCAGTCTGCCTTCGAGCGCATCGTCAATCTCGCGCTGCATTCGTTCCGCGGCCGCCGGATTTTCCGACAGCAAATACCACGTCCAGGTCATCGCGTTCGCGACCGTCTCATATCCTGCGAGAAAGATGGTGATGACTTCATCGCGCAGTTGCCGATCGCTCATCCCTGTCTGCGGCGCGGCGTCTTTGCGGCCAGCGTCGGCGGTCGCTTCGTCCTCATCTCGCGCCGCCATCAACATGGAGAGCAGATCGCCGCGATCTTCATTGGAGGCACGCCGCTCTGCAATCATGCGATAGACCTGGGCATCCAGCCGCGCCCGCGCCTTGCGAAACCGCACCAGCCCTGGGATAGGCCAGTGTAGATAGCTCTCCGCTCTCGGCAGCGCGATCAGATAGTTGTACAGGCGCATGATCACGTTCACCTCGTCGTTGATCTCGCGAATGGCCGCTGTCACGTCCGTGGCGAACAGCGTGCGAGCAACTATTTCCAGCGTCAATTCCATCATGGCGGCGGACATGTCGAAGGTCTGCCCCGACTGCCAGCCTGTGCGCATGGCTGCGGCGCGTTCCACCATCATCCCCGCGTAGGCCTGGATGCGCTGGCGATGAAACGCTGGCGCGGCAATTCGGCGCTGCCGCATGTGGAATTCGCCCTCACTGGTAATCAACCCGTCGCCCAGCAGGATTTTCATGCGGTTCTGCGTGCGCTCTTTGATGAAGGAGGAAGCTTGCGTGACGAGAATCTCGCGAATCAAGTCCGGATCGTTAATGAACACAATGTTGCTGCTGCCCAGCTTGTAGTGCGACACCGGGCCGAAAGTTTTCGCCAGGTGTTCAAACAGCAGGATCGGATTTCCAGGCCGAAAAAAACGCCGAAACAAATAGAGCGGCAAGTTCCGCTGAAGGCCGGGCGGAAAACGAAATGGCTCTGACTCGCGCTCGGGATCGTTCTGTGCCGACGTTGCAGATGGGGATGGGGTGGCCATGAAGGGAAGTGGAAACTGCGCGTGCGGGTTCAATCAACCGGAGGCGGCGAACCGTGCCAGTCGCTCCTCGACAATTTCCACGATACGCTTTTCTATCGTCTCCACCGGTGCATCTTCCGCGATGGTGACCATCCGCAAACTATCGCGTGCCGCAATTTCCCGATACTTCAAAAACACGCGCTCGTAGAAGGCCAGCCCCTCGGCTTCGAATCGATTTTCATCCGTGCCCTGGGCCATTTGCCGGCCATTCCGCCTGCGCGCCCGCGCCAGAGATGCGTCCAGGCTCGGCAGCAGCAAGATTGTCAGGTCCGGCCACAGATTGCCGCACACGGCTCGATGCAATGCAAGCACTGGCTCGCTGCCCAGATTGCGGCCGCCACCCTGGTAGGCTTCCGTCGAGTCGGTGAATCGATCGCACAGGACAATCTTTCCTTCCGCCAACGCCGGCTGAATAATCTGATGAATGGATTGCGCGCGGTCGGCAAACATCAGCGCCATCTCCGCCAGCGGCGCTACATTCTGCGTCGCGGAGTGCAGCAGCACCGCGCGAATCTGGTCGCCCAGTTCCGTGCCTCCGGGCTGCCGGGTCACCGTGACCGCTCGACCCTGCGCCTGCAAGGTGCGAGCCAACAGCCGAAGCTGGGTGGATTTTCCCGAACCGTCCAACCCTTCGAAGGTAATAAAAAAACCGCGCGGCATGGCGGGAGTGTACCACTGCGTTCGATGTGGATGCGGGGAAGCTGTCTGCCGTCGATCATATCTGAGAGAATCGTCCCATGGCACTGCAATTCACCACTTCCTATCTCGAAGATTCAATCCATCTGCTGCGCTACTACAAGAAACTTGCGGAGCGCGCCATCTCGCAAGCGACAGGGCCGCAGATGTACCAACTGCTTGATGAGGATGCGAACTCTATCGCCATCGTTATGCAGCATATGTCGGGCAACATGAAATCCCGCTGGACGAACTTTTTGTCGGAGGACGGCGAAAAACCGTGGCGCAATCGCGACAGCGAATTCGAGCAGCCGCCCGCCACCAGGGTGGCCCTGATGCAGCTTTGGGATGAGGGCTGGGACTGCATGTTCCAGGCTCTTGAATCCTTGACGGATGCGGATTTGGACCGCTCCGTTCCCATTCGCGGCGAGGCCCATTCCGTCATGCAGGCCATCAACCGGCAGGTCGCGCATTACTCCTACCATTGCGGCCAGATTGTTCTGCTGGCCAAACATTTCCAGCATACCCAATGGACTTCGCTCACCGTCCCGAAAGGAAAGTCCGCGGAGTTCAACGCAAAGGTGCTCGCGCGCGAAGCCAGCCAGAGGTAGCCGCATTTCTGCCTTTTCTGTGCGCACTGCATTACACTGTTGCTTCGTCCGCACGTTGTAAATCTCAGGAGTTCTATGCGTCTAAACATTTCTATCGCCTTGGCGTCCTTTGTCCTGGCTGCGGCATTTCCACGCAGCAGCGTCGCACAAGCCGCTGCCGCGGCGCCAACCCAGCCAGCCTCCGCGGCTCCCATAACGATTACTGTCGATGCCAGCGATGCGCCACGCAAAATGCTGCACGCGGACCTTGCAATCCCGGTCCAGCCCGGCGATTTGACCCTGGTGTACGCAAAGTGGATTCCTGGCGAGCACGAAGCGTCCGGTCCCATTGGCGACCTGACCGGCATCGTCATCCAGGCCAACGGTCAGACACTTCCCTGGGTGCGCGACAGTATCAACATGTTTGAGTTCCACGTGCATGTGCCCCAGGGTGTGACGGAATTGCATGTGCATGACGACTTTCTGGCGACCGTCGGGCCCGTCGGCTTTTCTGCTGGCGCTTCCACCAGCGAAAATCTCGCGATGATCAGTTGGAATGAGGTGATGCTGTGGCCGCAGGTGGCCTCCGCGAAGGATGTGCTGGTGGCACCTAGCGTGACGCTGCCGGAAGATTGGAAGTTTGCCACCGCTCTAACTTCAGCAGGTAGCCAAGGCACGACCACGCACTTCGCCACCGTCCCGCTGAATGAACTTGTCGACTCGCCCGTGCTCTCCGGCCGCTACTTCAAGGAAATTCCCTTAGCGCCGGAGATTTCTCCCAAGCATTATCTCGATCTTGCCGCCGACGGTCCGGAAGACCTGGAAGTTCCTGCGCAAATGCTGGCGGGATTCAACGATCTGGTCCGCCAAGCCAGCGCGCTTTACCAGTCGCATCATTACGGCAGCTACCACTTTTTAATGACGCTCAGCGATCAGGTCGCGCACTTCGGACTGGAGCATCATCAGTCGAACGACGACCGCGTGCCGGAGAAGACCTTCCTCGATCCGAATCTGGACGTGCTGGAGGCTGGCTTGCTGCCGCATGAATTCACCCATTCGTGGAATGGAAAATATCGGCGCCCTGAAGGACTGCTGTCGCCGGATTTCCAGTCGCCGATGAAGGGCAATCTGCTGTGGGTGTATGAGGGGCTGACGGAGTATCTTGGCGACATGCTCACCGCGCGCAGCGGTCTGTGGACGGACGATCAATATCGCGAAGCGTTGGCGAATTCCGCGGCGATGCTCGACAATCGGCCGGGCCGCACCTGGCGCGACCTGCAGGACACGGCCACCGCCGCGCAAACTTTGTATGAAACCAGCGGTCAGTGGGGCAACTGGCGTCGCAGTGTCGACTATTATCCTGAAGGCGAACTGCTCTGGCTGCAAGTGGACACGATGATTCGCCAGCAAAGCCATGGCAAGAAATCGCTGAACGATTTTTGTGCGCGCTTTCTTGGTCTCGACGGCGATACCGGACCGATCACCGTGCCCTATACGTTTCAGGATGTGGTGAGCAATCTGAACGCGGTGCAGCCCTATGATTGGGCCGGATTTTTGACCGAGCGGCTGACAACCAAGGTAGATCGCGCGCCGCTGGGCGGAATCGAGAACGGCGGTTATCGGCTGGTCTATACGGATACGGCGAACCCCATGGAGGAATCGCTGGAGACGCTGCGCGGAGTCGATGCCTGGTATTCGCTCGGCCTTCATCTCTCCCACCAGGGAGTATTGAGAGATGTGCTGTTCTATTCGCCGGCATACAAGGCGGGTCTGGGCCCAGGAATGAAGATCGTCGCGGTCAACGGGCGCGCCTATACAGATGCTCTGATGCACGACGCAGTTCGCAATTCCAAAACCACGCAGACGCCGATGGAGCTGATCGTCGAGAACACCGGCTACTACCGCGTGGTGAAGCTCGATTATCATGGCGGCGAACGCTATCCGCATTTGCAGCGCGTCGACTCGAAGCCCGACATTCTGGACCAGATTCTGCAGCCGTTGCCGGCGCAAGCGAAGAAGTAAAGATGATATTTCTCGATTGCCGAAGATGCCGCTGCCCATCTACGGTGGCGGCGTTTTTGCTGGACGTTCGCGGAGAAATGAATGAGCAAACGGTTATTGCCTCTTTCGCGTTTCATCGGCTATGGGGGAACGCTGGCGGCGATGTTGCTGCTGGCAGGTCATCTCTTTGCGCAATCCACCCAGATGTTGGTCGATGTGGACCACCGCGCCGCGACCAGTCTGGATGGGCCATGGCACGCCATAATCGACCCCTATGGCAACGGGCTTTATAACGCGGACGGTAGTATCAATCTGCACGGCTATGGCGAAAACCGCCATGCGAAATCAAAAAGCGATCTGGTCGAATACAGCTTCGCAAAGAGCGCCACGCTCCAGGTCCCCGGGGATTGGAATACTCAGCGCAAAGACCTATTGTTCTACGAAGGCGTCGTCTGGTATGAAAAGGATTTCACCTACATTCCCAAACCGAATACGCGTGTGTTTCTGCATATCGGGGCGGCGAATTATCGCGCCTATGTCTTCGTGAACGGAACTAAGATTTGCCAGCATGAGGGAGGCTTCACGCCGTTCGATTGTGACGCGACCAGCGTGCTGCACAGCGGCAATAACTTTGCCGTGATAGCAGTCGACAACACCCGTCTGCGGGATGGCGTGCCCACGCTGAAGACAGATTGGTGGAACTATGGCGGGCTGACGCGCGATGTTTCGCTGATCCAGGTGCCGGAGAAGTACATCGACGACTACGACCTGCATTTGCAGCGCGGCACGACAACAGAAATTGCGGGCTACGTCCATGTGCAGGGCGCGGGCGTCGGGGAGCCGGTTGAGGTGCGCATCCCGCAGGCGGGCATAGTGCGGCAGGCCACGACCGACGCCTCCGGACGCGCGCAGATTTCATTCCATGCGCCTGGATTGGAGCTTTGGTCGCCCGGGCATCCCAAGCTCTACCGCGTCGAAATCCAGGCCGGTAGCGGATCGGACCATGATGTGCTGACCGACGACATCGGCTTTCGCACCATTGAAGTGCGCGGCACGGAAATTCTGCTGAACGGTACCCCAATTTTCCTCCGCGGTGTTTCCATCCATGGCGAAGCTCCCATCCGCGGCGGCCGCTCCACCAGCAACCAGGACGACGAGACGCTTCTACGATGGGCAAAGGAAATGGGCGCAAATTTTGTGCGTCTGCCGCACTACCCGCAGGGCGCTCGCATGTTGCGCATGGCGGACCGCATCGGCCTTCTGGCGTGGGAAGAAGTTCCCGTCTACTGGGCCATCGAGTTTGACAATCCGCAGGTGCTGGCCAAGGCGCAGCGGCAGCTCGCGGAAATCATCCAGCGCGACCGTGACAAAGCATCCGTCATCTTCTGGTCCGTCGCCAACGAAATCCCAGTGACTCCGGCCCGCAATACATTTCTTCAAGCGATGATCTCCTCGGCGCGGGCGCAGGACAGTACGCGCCTGGTCACCGCGGCCTTGTTATCTTCGCGGCACGGAAATGAAATCCAAGTGAATGATCCGCTGGGGGCGTATCTCGATGTGGTGAGCTTCAACGAATATGCGGGATGGTATCAAGGCACGCCGCAAGATGTCGTCAACATCAAGATCACCTCTATCTACCAAAAGCCGCTGCTGTTAAGCGAGTTCGGCGCGGGCGCGAAGGCCGGCTTCCACGCCGATGCCCAGACCCGCTGGAGCGAGGAATTCCAGGCGAACGTCTACCGCCAGCAGTTGACGATGCTTCGTGGCGTGAAAAATCTGCGCGGCATCTGTCCATGGCTGCTGGTCGATTTCCGCTCCCCGCTCCGCGAACTCCCTGGCATTCAGGACTTCTACAACCGCAAAGGTCTCATCTCCGACCAGGGCCAGAAAAAACAGGCCTATTTCGTGATGCAAAAGGCTTATCTGCAACACACCATCGGCAACGCAAGGTAACGCATGGGCGCGGTTTTCAAAAAAGGCCGATCTATCCCGCCAGCTTCGCCTACCCCGATAGAAAATCTGCCTATTGTAGCGTTCCAGCCACAATCGTGGCCTGCACTTCCACATGCCCTCGAAATTCGTGTCGCGTCAGCCGATAGGCAATTTGCATCGTGTCGCCCACCTCGGGCGGCCGGTCCAGTGCGGAGTCAATCGAAAACCAGACGGCTTCCAGGGTCAGTGCTTCGCGTTCGAGGCGCAAGCGGCCATGCCGTCCGTTCGTCAGCGTCCGATACATGGCCACGCGAAAGGTTCCAGAGTACAGCGGCGCCTCGAAGCCTCGTCCAAACGGGCCCATCGCGTCGAGAGCATGAATGCTTCTCAGGTCGTGCGAGTTAGCATCGAGTTCGCCATCGGTCCAAAGGGTTGGACCGGTTGCCACCGTTCCTCCGGTTTGCTCCGCAACCGCGAAGGAAAAAGTTTGTCGAAAGCGCTCCATGTCGGTCACGCGGATGGTTGCGCCCGCCGCAGCATGGTGCCCGCCGTACGCCACCAGCAGGTCCGGATGTGAATGCGCAATCTCCTTCAGTGCGCGTTGCACATCGATGCCCGGCACCGAGCGAAACGATCCGCTGGCCAGACCGGCCGCAAGACCCGTGGCCGATCCAGTCGCCAGCGCCGGTGCTGTAGGGCGCGCTCCTTGCCCCTGCGGCGCAAAGATGGCGCACGGCTTTCCAAAGGCCTCGACAACGCGGCTCGCGGTAATGCCATGCACGCCGGAGTGTCCGTCTTCCAGAAACAGAACGATGGCCGGTTCCTTGACCCGGGCCGCTTGCGGAAAGGCCTGCGCGCGCAATCTGCGTTCAATTGCCTGGCGCTCGGCGTTATCGCGCTTCAGTTCGCTCCAACAGGTTGCGGCGTCCACTTCCGTTTTTGCGATAAGAAACCGAAAGCCCACCTCCGCCCAATCCAGCCTTCCAGAGGCTGCGATAGCGGGCACCAGCCGAAAGGCAATCGTTTCGGCGTCAATCTCGCCCGGAACGTCCGCCGAAAAAATCTTCCAGCAGGGTCGGCATCCCGAGCGGACCAGATTCAGGCCGCGACGAAGGAACGCGCGATTGATCAGGCTGGCGCCAGGAGACAAAGAGACACAATCCGCGACGGTCGCAACGGCGACAAAATCCAACAGACTGGCCAGCGAAGGCAATTGCGCAAACACGCCCTGCTCCAGCAACGCGCTTCGCACCTTTGCCATCACCAGGAACGCGACTCCCGCGCCGCACACATGCTTGTCGTACTCCGAATCCAGCCGCGACGGATTGACGACGGCATAGGCAGACCGTGGCGGTCCTTCCGGCGGGATCACATGGTGATCGGTCACCACAACGTCAATTCTCCTGGCGGCCAGCGTGGCAATCCTCGGCTCGTCGCTGCTGCCTTTGTCGGCGGAGATGACCAGTTGCGCGTCGAAGGCCCGAATGCGCGCAACCACGCCATCGCCAATGCCGTAGCCTTCGGTCAGTCGATGGCTGGTGATGACGCAGATCCGGTCGTGTGCAACTCCAAAGCATTCGACCATCGCGGTCCATAGGACAGCCGCCGATGCGGTGCCGTCCATATCGTGATCGCACGTCAGCGCAATGCGCTCGCCCTGCACGATGGCGCGCACGATACGTTCCACGGCGCGATCCATCGACGGAATCGCACCGGGATCGACGATGTCTGACAGTCTTGCGGCAGTCAGTGATTCCAAGCCGATGAAGCGATCCAGACGCTTGCCCAGGAAATTTGCGATGGCTGGAGCGATGCCGGCATTCAGGTAGGCATCGCGCACAACCGCGTTGCACGGTCGCTCAAGAAGGATTTTTCGAGGCAGTTTCCACGGCGCTTCGTCGTTCTCCGCCGGAACAATCTCGGCAGGCGGTTCGCTGCGGCGAGGTTCCGAAATGCAAGCCTCCACTGCCAAGGCTGCGCGGTCGTCGCTCACTCGTCTTCCTCATCGTCTTCATCGAGCGCATCTTCGATCAGCTCCTGCAGGCCGTCGATGGTGTTCACCATCGCTCGATACTCGCGATACCATTCCGTCTGGGTCTCATGCACAAACAGAATCCCCTGGTGAGCGAAAGCCAGCTCAAGATGGCCGACCTTGCCGATTTCAAGGAACATTCGATTCAGTTTGTCCATTTCCGGACCGGACACTTCTGGACTGGAAATGTCCTGGAGTTCGCTGACCAGCAGCTCCAGCGTGGCCCGGTCGACGGAATCCTCGCCAATGCAGACCAGCGGCGCGCTGGCGGTCTTCGCCATTTCCACAAAGTCCTTCCAGCTCTCCTTGGCGCTCTGGGCAGCGTCGTCGGCTGTTTCCTGGTCGTGCCACCACACACGCGGAGTGTCCTCCGGGATCAGTGCGGGAAAATGGCGCATGCCATGACCTTCGATAAACGCGATCATGTCGTCTTTCAGCGAAGTCAGGTTGTTGGAATCCATCCTTTCCATCCTAGAGCAGCGGACGCTTTATGATAAAAGGTATCGGCAGGATTTTTTGGGGAGAGGTCTTCTTGGCCAAATATCGGCGGCACGTGTTTGTCTGCACCAACCAGCGCGAACCCGGCAGCGCGCGTCCCAGCTGCAACGCCAATGGCACATCGCAATTGCACGCTCAGTTGAAGCAGGCTGTCGACGCCGCCGGCCTGAAGGGGACGGTCCGCGTCAACAAGGCTGGCTGCCTGGACCAGTGTGAACATGGGCCAAACGTTGTGGTCTATCCCGAAGCGGTCTGGTATGGGCACGTCAGTACAGCGGATGTGGCCGAGATTGTTGCATCGCACCTGGTTGCCGGCCGCCCGCTGGAAAGACTGGTGCTGCCCGATGCCTGTATCCACACGGAAGCCTGCGAACACCGGCCTTCCAAGACCTGAAACCCGTTGCGGCTGAAATCTGGGGCCGCTGGCTGTGCTATATTCCGAGGGGAACAATGAATTTTTCGAGAGATTATGTTGGATACTTAGGCCGACGCACGATCAAGCATCTGATCGATGTCAAGATGATCCAGACCGAGAAAGTCGAGGTCTTGAATACCCGCGTGCAGGCTGCCCTGATCGACGAGCTGATGCTGGAAGACCGCATCAATGACGAGGTTCGGCTCATCCTGGAGGCCTACCAGGAAGAGATGCGCCGCACCGGCGCCAGCTACCAGGAAATGTTCAAGAAAATCAAGCAGGAACTGGCCCGCAAATACAAGGCGGTGCTATGAGAGTTTCCCACGACAAGCTCAACAAGCTGGCCCACGTCATTGCCGACACGCTTGCCGAAACCGACGAATGCGAATTCCACGAAGACCGCAATACCATCCGTCAGGAATCGCGCAAGATGCTGGAAAAGTTGTTTGCCGAGGAACTGAAGATCGACCAGGCCGCGCGCCTGAAGGTCTCCTCCCACAAGAAAAACATTCCTGAAGGCAGCCAGGAATGGGAAATCCTCTACCGCAAGTATTATCAGGAAGAAGTAAAGAAACTCGGGCTATAACAGTCAAACGGAACTTGCATCCGGTTTCGCGATTGCTAGTCTATTCTACAATCGGTCTACTGTACGGTAAAGTCTTGTTGCAGCGGAACATTCTCTGACGAGTCCCCAACATACGCCACAAACCTTCCTGGATCGACCTTCCACGCATGGGTGTTCGCGTCCCAGTAGGCAAGCGAGCGTTTGTCGAGCGTGGCCGCCACATGGCGAACTTCTCCCGGCTGCAGCATCACCCTCGAAAATTCCTTCAACTCCATCTTTGGACGTTTCACGGTCGCCGAAGGGTCACCGACATACACCTGCGCGACTTCCGCGCCCGCAACAGGGCCAGTGTTTTTTACGTCGAACGCAACCTGAATCGTCCCCTCTGTGCCAACATGAGTGAGACAAGTACCCCCTGGACAATTACTGTAGGGCGGAGAAGGAAATCTCATCTTGGTAAGCCCCTTGAACCATCATCAGCAGGGTTCTTCTTCCGCTGCGTTGGCCGCTTCGGAGCGTAGCGGA